>NZ_VPFF01000003.1:0-232500 GCF_008017515.1 Nonomuraea sp. C10 | reverse complement strand
CCGCTTCAATGCGCCCATACTGAACCTCGTGATGCTAAGAGTCCTTAGCTCGGGTTGTCCTTCGGGACGGCCGTCAGAGTGAACGCTCGATCCGATCGGGTAGTAGGTAAGCGATGGGGTGACGCAGGAAGGTAGTCCAGCCCAGGCGATGGTTGTCCTGGGGTAAGCATGTAGCCCGTGTTGTAGGCAAATCCGCAACACTTGTGGGTGAGATGTGATGCCGAGCCGATTGTGGCGAAGTGGATGATCCTATGCTGCCGAGAAAAGCCTCTAGTGAGTGTTGTGGCGGCCCGTACCCTAAACCGACTCAGGTGGTCAGGTAGAGAATACCAAGGCGATCGGGTGAACTGTGGTTAAGGAACTCGGCAAATTGCCCCCGTAACTTCGGGAGAAGGGGGACCTCTGCTGGTGAACGCCCTTGCGGTGGGAGCTGGTGGGGGTCGCAGTGGCCAGGGGGAAGCGACTGTTTACTAAAAACACAGGTCCGTGCGAAGTCGTAAGACGATGTATACGGACTGACGCCTGCCCGGTGCCGGAACGTTAAGGGGACCGCTTAGCTGACTTTCGGGTTGGCGAAGGTGAGAACTTAAGCGCCGGTAAACGGCGGTGGTAACTATAACCATCCTAAGGTAGCGAAATTCCTTGTCGGGTAAGTTCCGACCTGCACGAATGGCGTAACGACTTCCCCGCTGTCTCAACCGCAGACCCGGCGAAATTGCACTACGAGTAAAGATGCTCGTTTCGCGCAGCAGGACGGAAAGACCCCGGGACCTTCACTACAGCTTGACATTGGTGTTTGGAGCGTCTTGTGTAGGATAGGTGGGAGACTGGGAAGCTCGGACGCTAGTTCGGGTGGAGTCATTGGTGAAATACCACTCTGGTCGTTTTGAATGTCTAACTCTGGTCCGTGATCCGGATCGGGGACAGTGTCTGGTGGGTAGTTTAACTGGGGCGGTTGCCTCCTAAAGGGTAACGGAGGCGCCCAAAGGTTCCCTCAGCCTGGTTGGCAATCAGGTGTTGAGTGTAAGTGCACAAGGGAGCTTGACTGTGAGACTGACGGGTCGAGCAGGAGCGAAAGCTGGGACTAGTGATCCGGCATCGGCGTGTGGAAGCGGTGTCGCTCAACGGCTAAAAGGTACCCCGGGGATAACAGGCTGATCTTCCCCAAGAGTCCATATCGACGGGATGGTTTGGCACCTCGATGTCGGCTCGTCGCATCCTGGGGCTGGAGTAGGTCCCAAGGGTTGGGCTGTTCGCCCATTAAAGCGGTACGCGAGCTGGGTTTAGAACGTCGCGAGACAGTTCGGTCCCTATCCGCTGCGCGCGCAGGAGACTTGAAAGGGGCTGTCCCTAGTACGAGAGGACCGGGACGGACGAACCTCTGGTGTGCCAGTTGTATCGCCAGGTGCATGGCTGGTTGGCTACGTTCGGGAGGGATAACCGCTGAAAGCATCTAAGCGGGAAGCTTGCCTTGAGATGAGGTCTCCCACCACGTTTGTGGGTAAGGCTCCCGGTAGACGACCGGGTTGATAGGCCGGAGGTGGAAGCGCGGTAACGTGTGGAGCTGACCGGTACTAATAGGCCGAGGACTTGACCACAAAGCGTTCTTTTTGAGTTTTGCTCGCGTCCACTAGGCAATTCTGAGACAGCAAACCCTGTGGTTTGTGTGTTTCGGAGGGTTACGGCGGTTATGGCGGGAAGGAAACACCCGGTTACATTCCGAACCCGGAAGTTAAGCTTCTCTGCGCCGATGGTACTGCACTCGGGAGGGTGTGGGAGAGTAGGTCACCGCCGGACAATTTTCATATGGGAAAGGCCCCGACAGTTTCTGTCGGGGCCTTTCTCGTGGTGAGCCTTGAGGCTACGGCTTCGGGGCTTTTCTTGTTTCTGGGGCCTCAGCGTGAGCGCCGAGGCCCTCGCTGGTTCACGGGCCTTCACCTGGGACAGGCGATCAGAGCGAAGCGGTGAGAGCGAGCGCTGAGGGCATGCCCCGCCTGCATCCGTTCGTGCAAGGCGCGCAGGGCGGACTCGTACGTCCGCACATCGAAGTCCGGCACCTGCCAAGGGACCACCCGCAGGAACTGGACGACCGCACCGATGTCGCGGAACCGGGCTGGAATGAACGACTCGGCCTGCCAGGTGACGGCGAAGCCGGCCTTCTCAAGGCCGGCGATGGCGCGCTCCAGATCCCAGTGACGGTGCGGGTGCGGTGGGGCGGCCAGGGCCTCGTTGAGCTCTGCCAGGTCGCAGCCGCCCACCTGCTGAGTGAGAAGGGTGCCGTGCGGCACCAGGACGCGGAGGACCTCATCGGGGTCGTAGGCGTGATGCCGACTGACGACGAGCTCGAAGGAGCCGTCCGGGAACGGCAGGGCGTTCCCGTCGACGGCCGCCACCTCGACACCGAGAGGCGTCAGGCGTTCCCTGGCGATGGCGACGTTCGGCGGGTGCCCTTCAGTGGCGGCGGTGCGTGCCGGCAGCGGGGCGAGCGACGACAGGAACTCGCCGCCTCCCGTGCCGATGTCCAGCAGGGAGCGCACGCGGGGGAGGCGTTCCCGTACGACTTCCTCGTAACTCCATGGCGGGCTGCCCGTGACGTAGCGGCCGGCGAAGGCGCTGAAGTCCCAGCCGCCGATCGGGGCGGCGAGCGCTTCCGTTATGAGCGTGTCATAGTCCACGGTCCCATCGTCGCGGACCTGCCCGCGGGCTCAGGCCGCTGTGCGGGGTTTGTGCGGGAGGTACGAGGAGGGCCGGGCACGCTCGTCGGTATGAGTGCAGAGAACACGAAGAAGCCCGTCATCGCCATCACCCGATTCAAGGCCAAGCCGGAGGACTCCGAGGAGGTGAAGGACAGGCACGCCACTCTGGCGTCCACGGTGCGGTCCGCGGTTCCGGGGCTGGAGGAGGCGAGGCTGGGGCGGACCGAGGACGGGACCTGGGTCGGCGTCTGGCGGTGGGACTCCCAGGAGAGCCTGCGGAAGGCACAGGAGCTGGCGCACTCCCTTCCGGAGGCGGAGAAGGCGTTCGCGCTGGCCTCCGACGTCACCGGAGACACCTTGGAGCTGCTCCAGGAGTCCTGATCCCCCGACGTCACCGGGAGACCGCGGAGCTGCCCCAGGAGTCCTGATCCCCTAGTGAGCCCCCATCTCGCGTCATCGCGGGGTGGGGGCTTCTCGCGTGGGAGGCGGATACCGGGATGCGTCGCCGGGCGAGGGTGGGCGAGGATGGCGGGGTGATCGTGACCTGTTACGGCGGCCCCCGGGATCTGCGGGCCATGCAGGAGCTCACCGGCCGGATCTGGTCGCCGCGGGCGCGCTGGCACGCCGGCGACCTGGCCTGGGGACGGCTTCAGCACACCGGGCGGGAGCCGGAGTGGCCCACCATGCTGTGGCGGGCCGATCGGCGGACCCTGGCCTGGGGGTGGATCCACCTGCCCGGATATCTCAACCTGGCGGTCGACCCCGAACGGGCCGAGTTGGCGCACGACGTGCTGCGCTGGTTCGAGGAGATCGTGCCGGCCGGAGAGCGGCAGGTCGAGGTGTCGAGCGGGGAGCCGCACCTGGTCGCCGCGCTGGAGGAGCGCGGCTACGCACGGGAGAAGGACGGGCCGTTCTTCGTGCAGATGGTACGAGACCTCGACGGCCTGCCCGAGCCGGAGCCGCCCGCGGGGTTCCGGCTGGAAGCGGTGCGTGACGTGCCCGGGCGGGTGGCGGCGCACCGCGCGGCCTTCCACCCGTCGCGCGTCACCGAGGAGAGCTACGCGGCTGTCCGCGCGGCCTGGCCGTACCGGGAGGACCTCGACTGGTGCGCGATCGGGCCCGACGGCGGCACGGCCGCGTACTGCCTGCTCTGGCTCGACGAGCGCGACGTGGCGCTGATCGAGCCGGTCGGCACCGTGCCCGCGCACCGGGGCAAGGGCCTGGCCAAGGCGGTGTGCCTGGCGGCGCTGCGCGCGGCGCGGGCGGCGGGCGCCAAGCAGGCCGTGGTGGCGCCGCGCGGCGACGACGGGTATCCCGTACCTGCGCGTCTTTACAGCGGGCTCGGGTTCCGCGACACCGCGAGAAGCCTCCTGTTCATCCGCTGATATCAAATTGCAACTGGACGTCAGGTGAGAACTGCTGTTATACGGGCAGGCCAGTGATTCAGGAGGGAGGCTGGAGTTGCATGGTGCCCGAGACAACAGTGACCGCGTGGCCCGCGAGGTGCACGCGATCACCGGCGAGGGTCACCCGCACCAGCCCGCCCCGCTCCGACAACTGGGCGCCGGTCAGCGTCTCGCGGCCGAGCCTGGCAGACCAGTACGGCGACAGAGCGCAGTGGGCGGAGCCCGTCACCGGGTCCTCGGGCACGCCGACCTTCGGCGCGAAGAACCGGGAGACGAAGTCGGTCTCGGTGCCCCGGGCGGTGACGATCACTCCGCGTGCGTCGATCGCCGCGAGGGCGTCGATATCGGGCCGCAAGGTTCTCACCGTCTCCGCCGAATCCAGCTCGACCAGCAGGTCGAGGGCGCCCTTCGAAACATGCACGGGGGTGGCGCCGAGTGCCTTCTCCAGACCTTCGGGAACTGTGGTGGCAGTCACTTCCTTGACCGGAAAATCCATCGTGATCATTCCGTCCGGTTGGCGATTCACCGTGAGCGTTCCGCTCGCCGTGGCGAATTTCACCGGGCCATGCGCGACGCCCGTCGAATACAGGACGTGCGCCGTGGCGAGGGTGGCGTGCCCGCACAGCGTGACCTCCACCTTCGGCGTGAACCAGCGCAGCGAATCACCCAGCAGGAAGGCGGTCTCCGACAGCTTCAGCTCGGCCGCGAGCGACTGCATCCACACGTCGGGGACCCGATCTTCCAGCAGGCACACGCCTGCGGGATTACCCTGGAAAGCTGTGTCGGTGAAGGCGTCGACGATGAACAGGCGCATGAGCCGATGCTATAGGGGGCCAGATATCGGGGTGAAACCAGGACGCTAGCCGTACAAAATGGAATTAGTGCTGGGCGTGTCGCATGGCGAACGCGGAATCGTCGGTTACCGTCCAATGTGTCGGGACGTGCCGATTGCGGTGAGTTCCTGAGGAAAGGACAAGCCGATGGGGGCAGTGCGTAAGGTTGCGGGTTACCTGGGCCTGGGCGCGGTTGATCAGTATGACGAGGCTTATGACGACGACGGGCAGTACGAAGAGGAGTACATGCCTGCCACGGAGCGGGCGGCGCGCCGGTGGCGGGCCACCATCGAGTCGTCACGGATCGTGATGGTCCAGCCGCTGAAGTACAACGACGCACCGTTGATCGGCCAGTATTTCCGCGACGGCCAGACGGTGATCATGGATGTGACGGGCATGGCGATGCCGGAGGCGACGCGCATGGTCGACTTCGCCGCCGGTCTGGCCTATGGCTGCGAGGGGCGGATCGAGCGCATCGCCGACCGCGTCTTCCTGCTGGCGCCCGCGCACGTCGAGATCGAGACGACCTGACCCGCGCCAGGCCACGTGCCGGCGCGGGCGGGGAGCCGGCACGGCCTGCGCGGTCCGCCGCGGCCGAGGCTGTGGGCGGGACAGGCGATGATCGATCAGGCCGCGCGGGGGCCGCGGCGGATCAGGCGGGTGATGTCGGTCGCGTCTTCCGCGGCCTGCTTGGCGCGGCCTTCGGCCTCGCGGGCGTAGGCGTGCAGGGCCCACACCGCGCCGTCGGCCAGCTCCCTCAGCTCGCTCACCTGCGCCGCGACGTACGCGGCGTCTGACAGGACGCGCTCGCGGCGCTGCCAGAGCAGCCACCCGGCCAGCGCGAACAGCACGACCCCGGCGGCGGCCGTGACCGGGTGGGTGAGGAAGGCGGCGAACAGGCAGGTCAGCCCGCCGAGCACCAGCAGCCCCGGCGCCCACGGAGCGCGGGGCGGGGCCGGCACGGCGGCGGAGATGGCCGCTTCGGCGACGGCCAGCGACTCCTCGTCGGGGCCTTCGGGGCGGAGCTCGACCCGGTGGCCGAGCAACGACACGGTGACCGACGGCGGCGGTTCCAGCCTGCTGTCGGACTCCAGCTCCTCGGCGACACCCCGCAGGATGGGCGCCGCGACGTGCAGGGCGATCGCCGTCAGGTGGGGGTCGGAGCCGGGGCGCAGGTCGTCGAGCAGGTGGGAGTCGAGCGAGGCCTGCGGCCCGGGCGGCCCGCTCAGCCCGATCATGGCGCGGAGCACGGCCAGCGGCTCGTCCTCGGCCCAGGTGGCGGCGGGGGTGGCGCCGGAGTTGGCGAGCGGCGCGGCCGAGCCCTGGTCGGACTGGCGGGCCGAGGTGATCTCCTCGCAGCGGGCCCGCAACCGGGTCAGCCGGGCGGCGGCCTGGGCCGGCCTGGCCAGCTCGGGGATCTCCGCCATCTCGGGGAAGTCGACGAGGGAAGCGGGCACCACCACGGACGGCTCGCCGGGCACGAGCGCCTGCACCCACTGGCGCGGGTCAGCCTGTTCCTGCACGGCGAGCGCGTCGAGCTTGCGCAGCACGAAGATCTTGCCGGCGGGGCCGTAGGCGCCGCGGGCGGCTGCCAGCCAGAGCGCCCGCTGGCCGTGGGAGACGGGCCGGTCGAGTGAGAGGTCGCCGAAGGCGGTGCCGAGCCAGGAGGCGTGGATGCGGCTGCCGTGGCCGGCGACGGCCAGCGCCAGGCAGAGGAAGACCGCGGTCTGCTGCTGGTCGCGCGAGGCGGCTCTGCTCAGCGGCTCCAGCGGGTCGTCGCCGGCGAGGATGGTGACCAGCGCCTCGACGGCGGGCGGCAGCCAGTGGCCGGGGATGTCGGTGAAGCCGGGTGGTGCGGGGGGCGCGCTGCCGTTCGCGGCCAGGTGCGCCAGCAACGCCTCGGCGTAGCGCCGTAGCTCGTTGGCTGCTTGGGGGCTCGCGGTCAGGTCCGTGCTCAAGGCAGAGAACTCCCCCAATTCGGCCTCAGTTCATGACCCCGTAAAGGGTAACCCGCGTGGCACGCCTCCGAGGCGGAGGCGCGCCACAGCGGAACGGGGACTTTGATCGAATCGCCTGTTACATGCGCTCGGGTACGGGGACGCCCAGAAGGTCGAGGCCCGTCTCCAGCACGCGCAGCGTCAGCGCGCAGAGCGCCAGCCGTCGCGCGCTGATCTCCGGGTCGACGCCCTCCTTGGTGACCGGGCACTCCTCGTAGAAGGTGCTGAACAGGCTGGCCGCCTCGAACAGGAACGCGCACAGCCGGTGCGGCTCCGACTGGGCGGCCACCTGCTCCAGCGTCTCGCCGAAGCCGAGCAGGTGGAGGCCCAGCGCGCGCTCGGCGGGCTCGCCCAGCACGATCGGACCCGTGGTGTCGTCGGGGGAGCGGCCCGCCTTGCGGAAGATGGACCGGATCCGGGCGGTCGCGTACTGCATGTAGGGGCCGGTGTTGCCGGTGAAGCCCAGCATGCGGTCGAAGTCGAAGACGTACTCGCTGTCGTGGTTGACCGACAGGTCGGCGTACTTCACCGCGCCCATGCCGACGGCGTGGGTGATCTCCTCGCGGGTGGCCTGGTCGTAGCCGCGCTCGGCGATGGCCGCGGACGCCCGGTCGATCGCCTCCTGCAGCAGGTCCATCAGCTTGACGGACTCGCCCGAGCGGGTCTTGAACCGGCGGCCGTCCTTGCCCAGCATCATGCCGATCTGCACGTGCTCGGCGGAGACCGAGTCGGGCAGCCAGCCGGCCAACTGGGCCGCGGCGAACACCATGCGGAAGTGGAGCGCCTGGTCGGCGCCCACGACGTAGAGGATGCGGTCGGCCTTGAGGTCGTGCACCCGGTAGCGGATGGCGGCCATGTCGGTGGAGGCGTAGCCGTAGCCGCCGTCGCTCTTCCTGACGATGAGCGGCAGCGGCTTGTCGTCGGAGCCGGTGAAGCCGGGCGGGAACACGCAGAGCGCGCCCTCGCTGATCGTGGCGACGCCGGCCGCCTCCAGATCCTGGCAGGTCTTCTCCAGCATCGGGTTGTACATGCTCTCGCCGGCGAGGTCGGCGTCGGTCAGGGTGACGCCGAGCATCGTGTAGACCTTGTTGAAGTAGCGCACGGTGGCGTCCATGAAGACGTGCCACAGCCGCATGGTCTCCGGGTCGCCCGACTGGAGCGTGGTCACCCGTACGCGCGAGCGCTGTTTGAACGACTCGTCGCCGTCGAACTTGGCGCGGGCGGCCTGATAGTACTCAGTCCCCTGGCCGGCTTCGAGCTGGGCGACCGCGGCCTCCTCGCCGATGTCGAGGAGGTGCTCGATGAGCATGCCGAACGGGGTGCCCCAGTCGCCCAGGTGGTTCTGCCTGACGACGTGGTTGCCGAGGTGTTCGTGCACCCGGGCCAGGCAGTCGCCGACGATGGTCGTGCGCAGGTGGCCGACGTGCATCTCCTTGGCGGCGTTGGGCGCCGAGTAGTCGATGACGACGGTCTGCGCGGGGGCGATCGTGGCGACGCCGGAGCGCGGGTCCTTGAAGACGAGGGACGCCTGGGACTCGATCCACCCGTCGTCGAGCGTGATGTTGAGGAAGCCCGGGCCGCTGACCTCGACGGCGCCGGGGAAGTCGGACAGCTCGGCCCTGATCGACTCGGCGACCTCCCGCGGGGCTCGTCGCAGCCGCTTGGCCAGGCTCATCGCGACGTTCGCCTGGAAGTCGGCGAACTGGGAGGGCCGGATCAGCGGATCTGCGTCGGCGTACTCGGCGCCGAACGCGGACGCCAGCGCCTGCTGGACGCGCTCGGTGAGCACTTTCTGCGGGTCGGTCATGTCCTAAGAGTACCGGCGACCTTGACCGCGATGCTGATGCCGGCGCAGGCCACGAGAGCGACGCCGACGGCGATCAGATCGTCGTGCGGACCGCCGGGGCGGAGTTCGAAGAGCTCCCGTACGAACGGGCTCGCCAGGGCCAGCGCGAACAGCCCCGCCATGGCCGCGACCAGGGCCACCCGCCACCGGTCGAGCGGCCTGGCGACGAGCACGAGCACCCACCACGTGGTGAGGAAGAGCGCGAGCACGGCCGCGGTCCGCTGCTCCTCCAGCGTGCCCCCGGCCGCGGCGCGGAACGCCAGCAGGACCGCGAAGGCGCAGATCACCCCGGCGGGCACGGCGAACCTGAGCACCCGGGGCACGAAGCCGGGCCTGGCCCGCTCCAGCGTGGGCGCGAGCGCCAGGAAGAGGGCGGGCAGGCCGATGGTGACGGCGTTCACCAGCGTGGAGTGGCGGGGCGTGAACGGGAACATCATCCCCGCGACCCCGGTCATCAGCGACAGCACGATCGCGTAGAAGGTCTTGGTGAGGAACAGCCCGGAGACCCGCTCGATGTTGGCCAGCACCCGGCGGCCCTCGTTGACCACGTGCGGGAGGGCCGCGAACCGGTTGTCCAGCAGCACGACCTGGGCGACGGCCTTGGTGGCGGGGCTGCCCGCGCCCATCGCGATGCCGAGGTCGGCCTCCTTGAGCGCGAGCACGTCGTTGACGCCGTCGCCGGTCATGGCGACGGTGTGGCCGCGTTTGCGCAGGGCTGTGACGAAGAGTCGCTTCTGCTGGGGGCTGACCCGGCCGAAGACGGTGGCGGCGGCGAGCGCCTCGCCGAGCGCGTCCTCGTCGTCCGGCAGCGTGCGCGCGTCCACCGCGCGGTCGGCGCCGGGCACGTTGAGCCCGGCGGCGATCGCGGACACCGAGCGCGGGTCGTCGCCGGAGATGATCTTCACGCTGACGCCCTGCCGCTCGAAGTACTCCAGCGTCTCGTGGGCGTCGGGGCGGACGCGCTGCTTGAGCACGACGAGCGCCACCGGCTCGCCCTCCTCGACGCCGATCACGGACGGGTCCGTACGGGCGTCCTCAGGGAGGGCGTCCGCCGTGATCGCGTCCGTACGGTGGCTCGCGGCGTGTGCGTCCGCCGTGATCGGGTCCGTACGAGGGCTCGCCGCGGGACGATTGCCGTCCGGGAGCCGGTTCGTACGGCATAAGGCCAGGACGCGGGCGCCGGTGGCGGCGAGTTCCGCCGCCTGGGCGCGCTCCGGGGCCGACGGGGCGAGCAGCACGTCGGGGGCGCCGAGCAGCCACACCCCGTGCGGGCCGAAGTCGGCGCCGCTCCACTTGCGCTCGGAGGAGAAGGGCACGGTGGCCAGCGGACGCCAGCGCGCGGAGGGGAAGCGGTCGCTGATCGCGCGGGCGGTGGCGTTCGGGCGGCCGTCGGCGGCGGTGAGCGCGGCGAGCGCGTCGCCCACCGGGCGGCCCTCGCGCAGCGGCACGACGCGGTCGAGCGTCATGCCGCCGGCGGTGAGCGTGCCGGTCTTGTCCAGGCAGAGCACGTCCACTCGGGCCAGGCCCTCGATCGCGGGGAGCTCCTGGACCAGGCAGCGGCGGCGGCCGAGCCTGACCACGCCCACGGCGAAGGCGATGGAGGTCGTCAGCACCAGGCCCTCGGGGATCATGGTGACGATGCCGGCGACCGCGCCGGTGATGGCGGTGGCGAAGTCGGCCGAGTTGCTCAGCTGGCTGTAGGTGAGCAGCGCGCCGATGGGGATGACCAGCCAGGTGATGTAGCGGATGAACCGGGCGACGCCGTCACGCAGCTCGGAGTGCGCGAGGTGGAAACGGCTCGCCTCCTCGGCCAGCCGGGCGGCGTACGCGTCGGTGCCGACGGCGGTGGCCCTGAACACGCCGGTTCCGGCGACGGCGAAGCTGCCCGACAGCACCGGGTCGCCGGGCTCCTTGCGCACCGGGTCGGCCTCGCCCGTCAGGAGCGACTCGTCGACCTCCAGCCCGGCGGAGACGATCATCTCGCCGTCGACCAGCAGCGCGTCGCCGGGGCCGAGCACGATCAGGTCGCCGAGCACCACCTGGTGCGGCGGGACGCGCCGGTCCGCGCCGTCGCGGCGGACCGTCACGGGGCTCTCGCCGACCACGGCCAGCCGGTCCAGCGTGCGCTTGGCGCGCAGCTCCTGGACGACGCCGATCAGCACGTTGGCCACCATGATCAGGCCGAACACGCTGTCCTGCCACGCGCCGAAGACGAGGATGAGCGCCCACAGAACGCCGATGACGAGGTTGAAGAGCGTGAAGACGTTCGCCCTGATGATGGCGGCGAGCGACCGGCTGGACCGGCGCGGCACCACGTTCGGTCTCGCCCGTGCGACCTGCGCCGACGTGAGCCCGTCCAGCGACATGACTCCGTCCACCGCGAACCCCCCGACCTGCGGCAACGTCACTGAGCGGGTTTCCCCGCCGGCGTCGGTCCGCCTGATTCCCCTGATAGGCGGACGGGGATCACCCTACGGCTTTCAGCGTGATCTGTGGGCGCTTATCCGCTCGCCGATCCGGGACGTCAGCCCGCCCGCCGACAGGTCGGAGGCGAGCCGGCAGGCCGCGCTGACTCCTCTGGCGCTGGACGAGCCGTGCGCGACGACGACGGTGCCGTTGAGCCCGAGCAGCACCGCGCCGCCGTACGCCTCCGCGTCGAGCCGGCCGCTCAGCTCGCGCAGCCGGGAGCGCTGCATGAACGCGCCGAACTTGGCCATCCGGCTCTCGCTCACGGACCGCCGCAGCTCGTCGAACGCGTAGCGGACGGCGCCCTCCATGGTCTTGAGCGCCACGTTGCCGGTGAACCCGTCGGTGACGATCACGTCGGCCCGCCCGGTCAGCAGGTCGTAGCCCTCGACGTTGCCGGCGAAGGTCAGCGCGGGGGCGGCGTCGAGCAGCTCGTGGGCGCGGCGGACGAGCTTGTTGCCCTTCTCCGCCTCGCTGCCGATCGTGAGCAGGCCCACCCGGGGCTCGGCGATGCCGAAGGCCAGCTCGGCGTAGGCGGCGCCGAGGTGGCCGAACTGGACCAGGATCTCCGGCTTGACCTCGGCGTTCGCGCCCGCGTCCAGGAGCAGCGTGGGGTGCGGCAGGGTGGGCAGCGCGACCGCGAGCGCCGGGCGGAGCACCCCCTGCTGGGTCTTGAGCCGCAGCTTGCCGGTGGCCACGATGCCCGCGGTCGAGCCGGCGGAGACCACGGCCGACACGTCGCCGCGGCGCAGCAGGTGGCAGGCGACCGCGATGCTGGAGCGGGGCCGGCGCAGGCTGGCCAGCGCGCCCTCGTCCATGGCGAGCGCCTCCTCGGCGCGCACGATGGGGATCTCGTGGGCCGCGTCGTGTTCGGCGAGTGACTCGTACAGCACGCGTGGCGAGCCGACCAGGACGACCGGCAGCCCGCGCTCGCGCACGGCGTGCACGGCGCCCGCCACGATCTCGTGGGGCGCGCGGTCGCCGCCCATGGCGTCGACCGCGATCGGCCTGCTGTCTGGCAAAAGTCACCTCGTACGGCGTGTCGCTTGGCCGTCCGAATGGTAGGCGAGGCCGTCACCAGGCTAACCGGCGGGCAGGACTAGGCGTCGCCGCTCAGGTTCCAGTCGTGGACGGTGCGGGCCACGACGACCTTGCCGAAGGTGACCCGGCCGGTCACCCTGATCACCGGGCCGTCGCCGTCGGGGGCGTTGTCGCCCGAGACCTGGCGCTTGGCGAACATGGCGCCGACCTCGTCGATGACCTGGGCGTTCGGCGGCACCCGGATGATCAGCTTGGCCGCGAACGCGTTGATGGACAGGGTGATCTCGCGGCCGGGGAGCACGGCCTCCGACAGGTCGACGATGAGCGCGCCGTACGTGGCCGACAGGCGGGTGTGGCGGGAGGCGATCCAGCGCCCGCGCTTGACGACCTTGCTGAAGACGGCGTTGACGGTCTGCTCCGTCGCGACGGGCGCGGCGGCCGTGGAGGACCGGACCTTGGGCAGGTCCACGATCAGGGGCTCCAGCTCGCCCATGGTGCGAGCTTGGTAGGTGGCCTCGAGACGGTCGGCGTGCTCGGGGCTCGTGAGTCGTCCACTGGCGTAGGCCTCGTTGAGCAGCGCGGCGACCTGGTCGCGGTCGGCGTCGGAGGCCCGGAGGGCAGGGTCGTGGGTCACACCGCCAGTTTAGGTCAAATCAAGATATGTCGTGATTTCAATTCTCCCAAGAAACTTGGAGCACCCTCCGAACCATAGCCGCGGGCAGCCTACTCTCGGTATAAGAGCGATAGACGCGCGACGGGGGCGTGAGGTTTACATCCGATCGAACAAAAAAGATGGGAAAGGCCTAGTGATCTTGAACCAGGCAGGTACGCGACGCTTCAAGGCGTACACGTCCAAGCACCTCGACGAGCTCCTGCGACGCGCCGGGCTCGATGACGGGGAGCGACTGAAGGTGCGGGCCGTGGCCACGGTGCTGCCCTTCCGGACGAACGCCTACGTCGTCGATGAACTCATAGATTGGTCGGCGGCGCCCGACGACCCCATGTACCGTCTCGTCTTCCCGCAGGGCGACATGCTGCCCGAGGCCGATGTGGCCCGGCTGGCCGACCTGCTCAAGGCCGAGGCGCCCAACGGGGAGATCCAGGCGGAGGCGAACAAGGTCAGAGCGCAGCTCAACCCGCACCCCGCCGGCCAGAAGGAGCTCAACGTGCCGCGCATCGGCGAGGAGCCGGTGCCCGGGATGCAGCACAAGTATCCGGAGACCGTGCTCTTCTTCCCGAAGCAAGGGCAGACCTGTCACGCCTACTGCACCTACTGCTTCCGGTGGGCGCAGTTCGTCGGCGACGCCGACCTCAAGTTCGCCTCCGACGACATCGACCAGATGGTCGCCTACCTCCGCCAGCATCCCGAGGTGACCAGCGTCCTGATCACCGGCGGCGACGCCATGATCATGGGTGAGCCGGTGATCAGGCGCTACATCGGGCCGCTGCTGGAGCTGGAGCAGCTCGAGTCCATCAGGATCGGCACGAAGGCGCTGGGCTACTGGCCGCAGCGCTTCGTCACCGACCCCGACGCCGACGCCACGCTCGGCCTGTTCGAGGAGGTCGTCAAGGCAGGCAAGAACCTCGCCTTCATGGCGCACTTCTCGCACCCGCGCGAGCTGGAGTCGCCGCTGGTCGAGTCCGCGGTGGAACGGATCCTGGGCAGCGGGGCGACGATCCGCACCCAGGCGCCGCTCATCAGGTCGATCAACGACGACCCGGCCGTCTGGGAGACCATGTGGCGGCGCCAGCACCGCATGGGGATGATCCCGTACTACATGTTCGTCGAGCGTGACACCGGTCCGCAGGACTACTTCGCGGTGCCGCTCGGCCGCGCGTACGAGATCTTCAGGGACGCGTACGCGAGCGTCTCCGGGCTCTGCAGGACGGTCCGCGGGCCGTCCATGTCGGCGACGCCGGGGAAGGTGTGCGTCGACGGCGTCACCGAGATCGCCGGTCAGCGGGTGTTCGTGCTCCACCTCATCCAGGCGCGGGACCCGTCCTTGGTGGGGCGGCCGTTCTTCGCGCGGTACGACCCGTCGGCCGTCTGGCTGACGGACCTGCGGCCGGCCTTCGCCGACGCTTTCCCGTTCGAGGTCGCCGCCTCGCTCGGGGCCTGAGGCGGTCAAGGGCGGCCACCGCAAGCGGAAAATCTGCGCCCCCGGCCCGTGACATTCATTTTGTCGAGCTCCTGGCGCGGGCCGGGGAAAGCGCACTTACGGACGCCGGAAGCGTCCATGGAATATCCGAATTAGCCCCCCTCTATTTCCCGATTTGTCTCCCCCTGTGTGACCCCTTTCGGGCTCGGTAACTTACCCACAAAGCCCTTGTCACGCGGGCTTTTAGCGGCTCACCCGGGGTCGTGCGCGGTGATAGAACTGCATCCGTAGCTCAGCCGCGGACGGCGCGCTTCGTGCGGTGCCCATAGCGTGTACGCCACGGCATTCGGGGGTTATCGATTCGCAATTCAATGCTCTCCGAAGCGATCGATCACGAGCCGGGAAGGCAAATCATGAAACGTGTAATGAAGACGGCGGTCGCCGTAACGGCATTCGGGCTCGCGGCGGCACTCGCCGTGCCGGCGCAGGCCCAGGCCAGGGACCTCGGCGCCTCGCCCACGAAGCGCGACCAGGTCCGGAGCGACAGCGACGGCTCGCCGCTCGACGGCCTGGTGGGCGGGCTCGCCGGCGGCCTGCTGGACGGGCTGTTCGGCGCAGGCGCCAAGGCCTCCGCCAAGCCCGCGCAGAACCAGACCAGGCCGCAGGGACGCCCTGGGCTCGACGGCCTGTCCAACACCCTGCCCCTGGACGGCCTCGCCGCCTCGCGCCCGGCCAAGCCCAGGGCGCAGGTCAAGCCGACGCAGGAGGACACGTTCGAGGGCGCCTTCGCCCAGGTCGCCTACCTGTTCGAAGGCTCGCTCGGCGGCGCCACGGCGTCGCTGTCGACGACCCGGATGGTGCCGGGCGGACGCTACGGCTCCACCGAGGCGCTGGACGGCGCCACGTCGGCGCTGGACGGCGCCACGACAGGCGTGGCCCATCTGTCGCTGCAGGAAACGGTCGTCGGCATGTCGCGTGCCGCGAAGCAGGCGCTGCCGCGATCCAGCAACGGACGTCTGGCGCCGCTCGTCGGCCGCGTGGCGCCCGCCGAGACGGCGCCGCTGCTGGAGTCGCTGCCCGGCACCACTCAGGTCGCCTCCATCGATGAGATCGCCCCGCTCGTCGAGGACGCCTCCGCCCTGGTCTCCACCAACGGGACGAAGGCCACCAGCGCCTACACCGACACCGTCGCCGCGCTGGGCTGGACCACGGCCGCCCTCACCAGCATGGTCCGGGACCCCTGGCACTACCGCTGATCCTCTGGCGGACCCGAGCTCCGCACCCTCTGAAGCATCGCCGGGCCCCGCATCCTGCGGGAGCCCATCCCCGGGAGTGGCTTCCCGACCCCCGCCGCGCTCGCCGGCGCCGCCCAAGTCTGCAGGGTGGCGGCGCCGTGAGCCGCGGCCCCGCCGCCGGCCCGCACCAGGGTCGGCGGCGGTTCGCTTTCTATCCGGGCAGCCGCACGCCCGTGCGGCGGGCGATCTGGGCCTGCAGCCTCGCCATCTGCCAGTGCAGCTCCAGCAACTGCTCGGCGAGCTGCATCGTGGGTATCTCGGTCACATCCTCGGTGGCCAGGTGGTCGATAGCGGCCGAGAGCTCACCCATCGTGTCCCCCCACTCCATCACCGTTCCCAAGCTCGAACCGACGTTCGAATCCTAGCGAACGCTGACCCCTCGTGTCAGTCCTACACGCTCAGCCCCGGCCGACTTCTCGCACACCGTCTCGAAATCTACGGCGGGCTGAGCGTGCCGAAGGCACGCATCACGGCGGTCCACCCGAGGGGTTTCCCCAAAAGGTTTTCCGCCTCGCGGCCGGCGAATCGTCACGGACGACCGCCCGCCGTCGGGAACGGCCCGTGAGAGTGACCCAGCCGAAGCACCGCGTCCACGCGAAGCGGCGCGACCCGCGAGAAGCGCCGCGACCGCCCAAGCGGTACGGGCAGTGGCGCAGGTGCTCGAGAACCCTGACCGGCCGAAGCGGACGACCCGCGTGAAGCGGCAGGGGAGTGACGCAACTGCCCGAGAGTCCCGACCCGCGTGAAGCGGCGCGACCCGCCCCGAGCGGCAGGGGAAGTGGTGCAGCCTGCCTGAGAGGCCCGACCGGCCGAAGCGGCGCGACCGGGTGGTCAGCCCTTGGTGTAGGCGGCGAGGACTTCCTTGGGGTCGCCGTCCATCTTGATCTTTCCCTTGTGGAGCCAGATCACCCGGTTGCACGTCTGCTGGATCACCCGCAGGTCGTGGGCCACCAGGAAGACCGTGCCCGCCGACTCCCTGATCTGGCGGATGCGCTGCTCGCTCTTCTTGCGGAACTCGCGGTCACCCGTGGCCAGGGCCTCGTCGATGAGCAGGACATCGTGGGTCTTGGCCGAGGAGATGGCGAAGCGGAGCCGGGCGCCCATGCCGGAGGAGTAGGTGGACATCGGCAGCTGGACGAACTCGTCGATGCCGGAGAAGTCGACGATCTCCTGGTATTTCTCCCTGACCTCCGCCGGGGTCATGCCCATGGCGTAACAGCCGAGGATGATGTTGCGCTCGCCGGTCAGCTCGCGCATCAGGGCCGCGTTGACGCCCAGCAGCGACGGCTGCCCGTCGGTGTAGACGGCGCCGGAGTGGGGCGGCAGCAGGCCGGCGATGGCGCGCAGCAGCGTGGACTTGCCGGAGCCGTTGCGGCCGACGACGCCGATGGCGTCGCCGTGGTAGGCCACGAAGGAGACGCCTTTGACGGCGTGGACCTCCTTCATCTGCGGCCTGCCCTGGCGCTTCACGATGCGCATGAAGGCGTTGACCGCGTTGCCCTTCTCGGACTCCGACGCGGCGCCGTAGACGCGGTAGACGATGTGGAGATCGTCGACGATGACCGTCGGCGTGCCCGTGGGCACGTCCAAGGGGCCCTTAGCGGGCTCCGGGTCGGGATGCACCCGGACGTCCTTGCTTGGGACGGCGGGCTCCTCGCCCTTCACCTTTGCCAGCTCCTCGGTCAGGTCAGCCACGCCCGTACCTCTCCTCAGCCCGCCAGAAGTACCAGAAGCCGAAGCAGAGTGCGAATACTGCCCAGAATACGCAAGCCATCCACACCATCGGCGGGGGAGTGTGCTTGTAGATGAAGATGTCCCGCATCCACTCGATGTACGAGGCGGCCGGGTTGAGGTACATGGCGGTGGCGACCCACTGCGGCAGACCCGCGGTCTCCACCACCTTGTCCTGGATGGAGAAGAAGACACCGGAGGCGTAGAGCCAGGTGCGGGTGATGAACGGCAGCAGCTGGTTGAGGTCCCGCATGGAGGACCCGAGCCGTGCCATCACCAGCCCGGCGCCGACGTTGAACATGGTCTGCAGGATCAGCACGACCGGGATCATCAACCAGTACCACGTAGGCACCTCGGCGGTGATGAACACGATCAGCACCAGCACGCCCATGGAGATGGCGAGCTGCTGGAGCTCCTGGATGGTGTAGGCCAGGGGCAGCGCGGCGCGTGGGAAGTGGAGCGCACGGATCAGCGACAGATTGCCGGAGATCGACTTGGCGCCCGCGGTGACGCTGCGCTGCGTGTAGGTGAAGACGAAGATGCCGATCAGCAGGAAGGCCGGGTAGTTCTCGACGCCGTCGCGGCCGCCGAGGACTATGCCGAACATCACATAGTAGATGGCCGCGTTGAGCAGGGGGGTCAGGACCTGCCACAGCTGGCCGAGAGCGGAGCTGGAGTACTTCGAGACGTTGCGCGAGGTCGCGTACGTCAGGATGAAGTGTCGTCGCTCCGCGAGTTGGCGCACATAGACGAGAAACCTCGGCCGTGCGATGGCACGGCGAAGCCCGTATCTCTCGGCGAGCTTGGCCAGCGGCTCCTGCCCGCTTCGGCCGCCCGCCTGGGCGTCCGCGACAGCGGATTCCGGCTGGCTCATGGGATGGACTCTATTGGATCCGGGTTGCTCGGGATGCCTGCCGCGTGGCGCGCGGCCGACAGTTGGACGGTGTCTCGTGGCGCTCGGTTCCAAGCCACCGTCAAGACTCGCTCAACCGTAGCCCAGCGGGACGGACGATGGCGGCAACGGCACGAGCACCGTCTGGTAGGAGGTATTTTTCATCGACACTTCCCGTCCCCGCGAATGCCCGTCTGACTCGTTTATGCACTTCATCCCCTTGCGAGCCGTATGGGCGCGACGTGGGACAGGCGGACGTGTGACCGAACTGCAACGCGCCAGAGACGTGCTGGTGGCAAGTAGTAGGAGATAGTCGCGATCGACTGGCAGGGCGTCGGCTGGTTTGACCAGGTCAGCCAAACCCGGGGGATTACAAGGAACCCCCCGTCAGGCTGCTCACGATCATCGCAGCTCAGCGCTTACGCCCACCTTGGTAGAGGGAGGAATTTTTTCACCATGCGTGTTACTAGAGGCGCACGGATCGTCGCCGGTACCGCGCTGCTCGCTCTCGCGGTTGCCGCGTGCGGCGGCGGTGCCAGCCCGTCCGGTGACCCCGCGGCGGATGGCGGCGACACGCCGGTCCGCATGGAGCTGGGTGAGCCGCAGAACCTGCTGGTCCCCTCGAACACCACCGAGTCCGAGGGCTCCGAGCTCCTCGCGGCCGTCTTCGAGCCCCTGGTGAACTACGACGAGAACAAGCAGGTCGTAGAAGCCGCTGCCGAGTCGATCACCACGGAAGACAACATCACGTGGACGATCAAGCTCAAGTCGGGCTACACCTGGCACAACGGTGAGCCGCTCGTCGCACAGAACTACGTCGACGCGTGGAACTACGCCGCCAACCAGGACAACGCGCAGGGCGCCGGCTACTTCTTCGGCCGCGTCAAGGGCTACGACGCGCTGAACCCGGGTGAGGGCAAGGAAGTCACCACCAAGGAGATGGAAGGCCTGAAGGTCGTCGACGACTCGACCTTCACCGTCGAGCTGGCGGCGCCGTTCTCGCAGTTCAGGACGATGCTCGGCTACACCGCCTTCTACCCGCTGCCCAAGGCCGCCTTCGGCGCCGACGGCAAGGTGACCAACGAGTACGGCGAGAAGCCGATCGGCCAGGGCCTCTTCAAGCTCGACAAGCCGTACAAGAAGGGCACCGACCAGACGGTCGACCTCTCCGTGTACGACAAGTACCCGGCCAAGAAGCCCAACGGCTGGACCAAGCTCCAGTTCAAGCTCTACAACAGCTCCGAGACGGCCTACAACGACCTGCAGGCGAACAACGTGGACATCCACGACTCGCTGCCGGCCTCGGCCATCTCCAGCGCGAAGACGGCCCTGGGCGACCGCTACCAGGACCAGCCGGACGCCGGCATCGGCTACATCGGCTTCCCGCTGCAGTACAACGACGAGTACAAGGACGTCCGGATGCGGGAGGCCATCTCGATGGCCATCGACCGGAAGACCATCGCCGAGACGGTCTTCTCCGGCACCCGCGCCCCCGCCGACGACTTCATCAACCCGGCCATCGACGGCTACCGCCAGGGCGCCTGCGCGGCCTGCACCTACGACCCGGGCAAGGCGAAGGAGCAGTACGCGGCGGCCAACGGCCCGGCCAAGCTGGAGCTGGGCTACAACGCCGACGGCGGCCACAAGGAGTGGATCGAGGCCGTCGCCAACAACCTGCGGGCCAACCTCGGCGTCGAGGTCACCGTGAGGCCGTTCGAGAAGTTCGCGAACATCCTCGACGACCTGGACGCCAAGAAGTACAAGGGCATGTTCCGCATGGGCTGGGCGGTCGACTACCCGTCGGCAGAGAACTACCTGTCGCCGATCTTCTCGACCGGCGCCATCAAGACCGGCTCCAACTACGCGGGCTACTCCAGCAAGGAGTTCGACGAGCTGGTGGCCAAGGGCGACCAGGCGGAGAGCCCTGAAGAGGGCCTGAAGTTCTACCAGCAGGCCGACGATGTCCTGATCAAGGACCTCCCGTACGTTCCGGTGTACTTCTACCGGAACAACTCTGGGTACTCCACTCAGGTGAAGAACGTCAGAATCAATCTGCTCAACCAGGTTGAATGGGCTGACGTCGAGAAGGCCTGACGTTATATACGGGGGTGGGCGGGACGCCGTCCACCCCTCGTGAGCCCGCCACGAAGGCAGTCGCTTGGGCACGCGCCACCCAAGGTTCCCAGGGACTGCCTTCTGGCATGTACGGGAGGCTTGTATGGGCCGTTACATCATCAGGCGCCTGATCCAGGCGATACCAGTCCTGCTGGGCGCCACCCTGTTCATCTTCGCCATCGTGTTCGCGCTTCCTGGTGACCCCATCGAGGCGCTCGCCGGCGAGAAGCGCCAGGACCCGGCGATCACCGCCATCATCCGCGAGCAGTATCACCTGAACGATCCGCTGCTGGTCCAGTACTGGTACTACATCAGCGGCATCCTTTTCCACGGTGACTTCGGTAAGACCTTCGCCGGCGTCCCCGTCACCCAGCTGATGGCGGGCAAGTTCCAGGTCACGCTGAACCTCGCGTTCACCGCGCTGGTCATGGAGGCCATCATCGGCCTGCTGCTCGGCCTCTGGGCGGCGCTGCGCCGCGGCCGGGCCACCGACACCGCGATCCTGGCCTCGACGCTGCTGCTCATCTCGGTGCCGACCCTGGTCACCGGCTTCGTGCTGCAGCTGTGGCTGGGCGTCTGGCTCAAGCAGGTCACCGGGATCGAGTTCTTCCCCATCGCGGGAGTCGGCCAGGGCCTGCAGTCGTACCTGCTGCCGGGCTTCGTGCTGGCCGGCACGTCGATCGCGTACCTGACACGTCTGACCAGGACGAGTCTGGTCGAGACGCTACGCTCCGACTACATCCGCACCGCCACCGCGAAGGGCCTGTCGAGACGGCGGGTCGTGGGCAGACACGGGTTGCGCAACGCGCTGATCCCGATGGTCACCTATCTCGGAGCCGACCTGGGCGTGCTCATGGGCGGCGCCATCATCACGGAGACCATCTTCAACCTGCCGGGCATCGGCTTGCAGTTGTATCAGGGCGTTTACCTACGTGAGCAACCCATCGTCGTAGGTATCGTGACAATCCTGGTGCTGGTGTACATCGTGGCGAACCTGATCGTCGACATGCTGTACGCCGTGCTCGATCCGAGGATCCGCTATGAGTGAGACACCGCAGCTGGGCCAGGTCGGGCCGGCGTTCCCCGAAACCCAGTCGCTGACGGAGAACCAGCCGTCCCCGCCGGTCAAGCAGCCCAAGAAGAAGGAAGCGAAGCCGGCGAGCCTCTGGCGAGACGCCTGGTACGACCTGCGCCGCAGGCCGATGTTCATCTTCTCGCTGGTCCTGATCGCGATCCTGCTGGTCATGTCATTCTGGCCGTCGCTGTTCACCTCGATCAACCCGTTCGACGCGAAGACCTGCGAGCTTTCCACCGCTCGCCAGGGCCCGAGCGCCGGCCACATCTTCGGCCGCGACAACCTCGGCTGCGACGTGTACGCCAAGACCATCTACGGCGCCAAGAACTCGATCATCATCGGTGTCGCCACCACGGTGATCACGGCGCTGGTCGGTGGGCTGCTCGGCCTGCTGGCGGGCACCCGGGGCGGCTGGACCGACGTCCTGACGTCCCGCGTCACCGAGGTCTTCTTCGCCATCCCCTCCATCCTGGGCGCGCTGCTCATCACGGCGACGTTCCGGGACGCCGGGATCGGCATCTGGATCGTGGTGATCGCGCTCTCGGTGCTGGCGTGGCCGATGACCTTCCGCATCATGCGGGCGGCCGTCATCACCGCGAGAAGCCAGGACTTCGTGCTGGCGGCCAAGGCGCTGGGGGCCGGCCAGGCGCGCATCATGTTCCGGCACCTGCTGCCGAACGCGCTCGCGCCGGTGATCGTCGTCGCCACCATCAACCTGGGCGGCTTCATCGCGGCCGAGGCCGCGCTGTCCTTCCTGGGGGTCGGCGTGCAGTCGCCCGACATCTCCTGGGGCCTGATGATCGCCGACGCCCGGAACCGGTTCCTGGAGGCGCCGCTGCCGCTGGTGTTCCCGGCCCTGTTCCTGAGCATCACGGTGCTCGCGTTCATCATGCTGGGCGACGCCGTACGCGACGCGCTCGACCCGAAGCTCAGGTAGGAGGGGGGAAACATGAGCAAGACATCGCCGCACGCGTTGCCTGCCGAGGGAGGGCTGGGCAACGAGCCGCTGCTCGCGGTGGACGACCTGCACGTGGAGTTCGCCACGCGCGCCGGCCTGGTACGGGCGGTCAACGGGGTGAGCTACTCGCTCCAGGCGGGCGAGACCCTCGCCGTCCTGGGCGAGTCGGGTTCCGGCAAGTCCGTGACCGCGCAGGCGATCATGGGCATCCTCGACATGCCGCCGGCGCGCATCCCCAAGGGGGAGGTCCGCTTCAACGGCACCGACCTGCTCAGGCTCTCGGAGGAGGCGCGCACGCAGGTGCGCGGCCAGCGCATCGCGATGATCTTCCAGGACGCGCTCTCCGCGCTCAACCCGGTGTTCACCGTGGGCTGGCAGATCAGCGAGATGTTCCGGGTGCACCGCGGCATGGGCAAGCGCGACGCCATGAGGAAGGCCGTCGAGCTGATGGACCGGGTCCGCATCCCGGGCGCCAAGCAGCGCGTCAACGACTATCCGCACCAGTTCTCCGGGGGCATGCGGCAGCGCATCATGATCGCCATGGCGATCGCGCTCGACCCCGAGGTGCTGATCGCCGACGAGCCGACCACCGCGCTCGACGTGACGGTCCAGGCCCAGGTCATGGAGCTGCTCGCGGAGCTGCAGCGCGAGAGCAACATGGGCATGATCCTGATCACCCACGACCTCGGCGTCGTCGCCGACGTCGCCGACAAGATCGCGGTCATGTACGGCGGGCGCATCGTGGAGAACGCCTCCGTGCACGACATCTACAAGGCGCCTGCCCACCCCTACACCAAGGGGCTGCTGGAGTCGATCCCCCGGGTCGACCTCAAGGGCCAGGACCTGTACGCCATCAAGGGCCTGCCGCCCAACCTGCTCGACATGCCGACCGGCTGCGCCTTCCACCCGCGCTGCCCGTACCGGCAGGACAACTGCGTGACCGACAGCCCCCCGCTCTACGAGATCAGCGGCACGCGCAACAGCGCCTGCCACTACTGGAGGGAGGTCCTCGATGGCGACCAAGGGTGAGACGATCCTCGAGGTCCGCGATCTGGTGAAGCATTTCCCCCTCAACCAGGGGATCATGTTCAAGAAGCAGATCGGGGCCATCAAGGCCGTCGACGGCGTCTCCTTCGACCTCGCCAGCGGCGAGACGCTCGGCGTCGTGGGCGAGTCCGGCTGCGGCAAGTCCACCCTCGCCAAGGTGCTGATGGCGCTGGAGCGGCCCACCTCCGGCTCCGTCAAGATCAACGGTCGTGACATCGCCAAGGCCAAGGGCGCCGAGCTCAAGCGGATGCGGCGCAACATCCAGATGGTGATGCAGGACCCGTACACCTCGCTCAACCCGCGGATGACCGTCGGCGACATCGTCGGCGAGCCGTTCGACATCCACACCGAGGTGGCGCCGAAGGGCGACCGCACCCGCAAGGTGCAGGAGCTGCTGGAGGTCGTCGGGCTCAACCCCGACCACATCAACCGCTACCCCCACCAGTTCTCGGGCGGTCAGCGCCAGCGCATCGGCATCGCCCGCGGGCTGGCGCTCCAGCCGGAGATCATCGTTTGTGACGAGCCGGTCTCGGCGCTGGACGTGTCGATCCAGGCCCAGGTGATCAACCTGCTGGAGAGGCTGCAGAACGAGTTCAACCTGGCGTACATCTTCATCGCCCACGACCTGTCGGTGGTCCGCCACATCTCCGACCGGGTCGCGGTGATGTACCTGGGCAAGGTCGTCGAGCTCGGCAAGGACGTCGAGATCTACGACAAGCCCGCGCACCCGTACAGCCAGGCGCTGCTGTCGGCGGTGCCGGTCCCCGACCCCGAGGGCCGCGACCAGCGCGAGCGGATCATCCTCCAGGGCGACCCGCCGTCGCCGGCCAACCCGCCGTCCGGCTGCCGCTTCCGCACGCGGTGCTGGAAGGCGCAGGAGATCTGCGCGACGGAGGAGCCGCTGCTGCAGATCCGGCCGGGCACGTCCCACGAGAGCGCCTGCCATTTCGCCGAGACGCATGACGTGGTGCATGTGAACTAGCGGTGCGTGTCGTCGCCGCCGCCCTCGCGCCCTTCGGTGCGGGGGCGGTCGTGTCAGGGGGGAGCCCCGCCGCGGCTCCAGGGAACGGCTCGGCGACGATCGTGGTGGAGCAGGATGCGGGCCGACAGGGCCAGGGCCAGCGCCACCAGGCCCGCGATGACCAGGGCGCGGGAGCCCGGCGGGGGGCCGGACGGGTCCTCGCCGAAGTGCTCCGCGGGGAGCGGGGGCGGCTGGGTGGGGCCGGCCAGGCGTTCGGCCACGCGCAGCGCCAGGGCGGCGTCGGCGACGCCGTGGCCGTAGCCGGTGCTGTAGCCGCCGCGCGGGCGCTTCCTGGTGCCGAGCTCGATGGCCCGCCGCACGTGGTACGGCGACAGGTCCGAGTACGCGGATCTGATCAGCGCGGCGATGCCCGCGACCATGGCGGCGGCCGAGCTGGTGCCGTCGCCGACCACGTACCGGCGGGCGCCGTTGGCGGAGACGATGTCGACGCCGGGGGCGACGACCGAGAGGTAGTCCTGGCGGTTGGAGAACCCGGCGAGCCGGAAGTTCCTGTCGACCGCGCCCACGGCGATCACGCCGGGGTAGGCGGCGGGGAAGTTCTTCCTGTTGGTGCTCTCGCCGTCGTTGCCGGAGGAGGCGACCAGCACCGCGCCGTGGGCGACCGCGTACTGCACCGCCTCCTCCTCGGCGGCCGAGCCCTCCCAGGAGCCGCTGCCGCCGCCGAGCGACATGCTGATGACCTGGGCGCCCCGGTCGACGGCGTAGCGGATGCCCTTGGCGAGCGCGTCGTGGCCGCCGGCGCGCCGCTTGGCCCGCCGGGGATCGGAGTTCTCCAGCGTGACGCGTACCGACAGCACCTTGGCGGCGGGCGCGACGCCGAGCACGCCGCCGGCCTTGCCCTTGCCGTGGCCGTGGCCGGCGATGAGGCTGGCCATGGCGGTGCCGTGGTGGCCCCACACTCCGCCGGCCCGGCCGGCTCCTGTCAGGTCGGGGCCGTGCACGACGGAGCCGCGCAGGTCCTGGTGGTCGCCGCGGACCCCGGTGTCGAGCACCGCGACCAGCACGTTGTCGCCCTGGGTGACCCGCCAGGCGTCGTGCAGCCGCAGCGTGCCGAGCTGCCACTGCTTGTCTCTGGCGAGGGCGCCCATCTCGTCGTCCGCGGCGGCGGGCGTGGCCAGGCCGAGCTGGGACGACGGGAACAGCAGGAACAGGGACAGCAGCGCCGCCCGCAGGCGCGGCCGCCTCATCCGGTGAGGCCCCGGTGCAGCTCGGTGGCGAGCTGGCGGGCGAAACCACCGAGCCGGGGCACGGCCTGGTCACCCGGACGGAACGACCGTCCGTCCGCGTAACCGGCGGTGGTGGCGATCACGTACGGCGCGTGGGAGGCGATCAGGGTCCCGGTGAAGCACTGCCGCTCGCCGAAGCGTTCGGCGGGGCCGCCGGGGAAGGCGACCGGCCGCACGGCGGGCACGCGCAGGGGCCCGGCCGCGCCCGGGGGCACGGGCCGGGCCAGGACCGCGATGCCGGCGGTGGCGACGTAGGTGGCGGTGCTGTCGGCGTACGTGGCGCGCAGCGCGGTGACGCAGGCGGGCAGCGCGGGCTGGAAGGCGGCCGCGCAGGACGCCTCGGGCGCGACCCCGGCCAGCAGGTAGGTGACCTGTGCGCCGGACGGGCTGGTGCCGGGGACGGCGTACGGGAACACCCGCGTCACCGGCCAGGCACGCCAGCGCTCGGGCACCGGCGGCGCGGCGGGGCAACAGAACACGGACAGGAGGGCGAGCAGGAGCAGGGACAGCTGAAACACGTGAACCTCGAACGGGGGGAGGGGGCGCCCGATCTGCCGTGAATTCTGGCACGGGGTCAGGGCCTCAGTCCGACGGTTCAGTAAACAGTCCGATACGCCACGTAATTGGTGTTTGTTGGCTTTTGCGTTATACGGAGGGTGACAACCGGACATGCGCCCCCGGAGGCAGGCCGAGGCGCTGCGCCGCGTCGCCGGAGTTCACCGCGAACGCGATCAGGCCCGCCGAGTCCGCGAACGCCACCAGCTCACCGGGCGGGACCGCCGCGTACGTCTCCCGGTAGGGCATCGACAGCCGCCGCCGGCCCAGCGACACGCCGAGCGTGTCGCCCACCCGCAGCCCCAGCGCCTCCAGGTCGCCGGCCGTGATCGACAACTGCGTGTTGCCGTAGCGGTCGACCGAGACGACCTCGCCCTCGGCCGCGCCCTCGCGCAGCACGGACGTCGGCGCGGGCAGCGACACCAGCCTCTCCACCGGCACCCGCGGGCCCAGCTCGCGCGGCCGCAGCCCGTTGCTCAGCCGCCCGGCCACCGGCGCGAACACGTCACGGCCGTGGAACGTGGGCGATACCGGGTGCAGGAAGTGCTCGGCGTTGCTCAGCTCGTACGCCGCCCGCGCGCCGCCGCTGGCGCGCACCGCCCACGACAGCAGCCCGTTGTCCGGCCCCACGAACACCCGGCCGCCCGCCTCGACCGCGATCGCGCGCCTGGCGCCTCCCGCGCCCGGGTCGACCGCCCCGACGTGCACGCCCACGGGCATGTACGGGATCGTCTGGGCCAGGATCGCCGCGCCGCGCCGCACGTCACCCGCCGGGACCAGGTGGCACACGTCGATCACCCGGACCTCGGGGGCGATCCCGGCGATCACCCCGTGGCAGGCGGCGACATAACCGTCTTCGAGCCCGTAATCCGTGAGAAGTGTGATGACAGAGGTCACACTTAGTGACTGTACGTCTCTCAATCCGCCGTGAACAGCCGCACTCGGCACATTACGATGGCGACGGGCCGCCTGCGCGCGAAGCCATCGTCGCGCCGCCCGTTCCTGAGGAGGACACCATGGACACTGCACCGTCAAACGGTGACAGTGCCGACCAGAGGGCCGACCAGAGGGCAGAGGACAGGGCAGACCAGGACGACGCCCAGGAACCCGTCCACCGGCCCCTCACCGACCGCGAACTCGAGCTCCTCGCCTTCGAGCGCCACTGGTGGCGTTACGCGGGCGCGAAGGAGCAGGCCGTCAAGGAGACCTTCGGGTTCTCCGCCACCCGCTACTACCAGCTGCTCGGCGAGTTGATCGACCGTCCCGAGGCGCTGGCGCACGACCCCATGCTGGTCAAGCGACTGCGCAGGCTGCGCGCCGCCCGCCGGCGCGAGCGCTCCGCCCGCCGGCTCGGCATGCGCCCCTGACCGGCTGGGTACGGCAGGCGGCGTGAGCGACATCCCTGGAATGGAAGCGATACTGAAGGATCCGGCCGGCGCCGTGATCGGGCTCGACTTCGACGGCACCCTCTCGCCGATCGTGCCCGACCCCGACACCGCCGTCGTCCACCCCGGCGCGCCTCCGGTGCTGGCCGAGCTGGGCCGGCACGTGGGCGCCGTGGCCATCGTGACCGGACGGCCGCCGGCCAAGGTGCTGGAGCTGGGGCCCGCGCTCAAGGACGTGCCGGGCCTGGTCATCCTCGGCCACTACGGCTTCGAGCGGTGGGAGGACGGGCGGACCTCCGCGCCCCCGCCGCCGGCCGGGGTGCCGCGGGCCAAGGCGGAACTGCCGCTGCTGCTCGGCTCGCTGGGCGTGACCGACGCGGCGATCGAGGACAAGGGCCGCGCGGTGGCCGTGCACACCCGCCGCTGCGCGGACCCCGAGGGCACGCTGGCCCGGCTGCGCGAGCCGCTGGCCGCGCTGGCGGCCGAGCACGGCCTGGTCGTCGAGCCCGGCCGGATGGTGCTGGAGGTGCGGCCGTCCGGCATGGACAAGGGGCACGCGCTCGGCGCGTTCCTGACCGAGCGCTCCGCCAGGTCGGTGCTCTTCGTGGGCGACGACCTCGGCGACCTGGCCGCCTTCGACGCGGTCCGCTCGTCGGGCCTGCCCGGCGTGACCGTGTGCAGCGGCTCCACCGAGGTCACGGCGCTGGCCGAGCGGGCCGACATCGTCGTCGACGGCCCCGAGGGCGTGGTGGCGCTGCTCCGCGAGTTGACGTCCGCTTTCAGCCGATAGTGACCAGTTTGCAAGTGGGCACCCCTATGGTCCGGGCATGAGCAAGAAGCACCTCGCCGCCGTGGCCGTGGCCGCGGCGGCGGTCCTCGTGGCCCCCGCCTCCGCGGCCGCCGCCTCCACGACAGCCGCCTCGACCACCGCCGGCCCCGCCCAGGAACTGAAGCTGCGCAAGGGCCTGACCCTCTACATCCCGCTCAAGTGGGTGGTCCACCGGGTCGGCGCCGACCGGATCAAGGTGGTCACCGGACCCTGCGCCAACCCCAGGGGTGGCTTCTTCGCTCCCGGCTGCAAGAGCTTCTGGATCCTCGGCCCGAAGGCGATCAGGACGGGCGCCGAGGGCTTCGGCCCGTACGACGCCGGCAGGGGCGGCTACTACCCCGCCTCCGACGTGCAGAAGTGCCCGAAGAACGGCATGCTCCTGCGCGGCGAGCGGGTCGGCGCGCACAAGAAGGGCCTGCGCCAGGTCGGCCCCGGGCACAAGGCCCACTACCACGAGTTCACCACCCGCTGCCGCACCGGCAACGGGAAGAAGACCAGCGTCAGCTTCACCACCCGCGAGTGGTATCTGCCGAAGTCGCAGATCCTCGTGGTCGACGAGTGGAGCACCGGGAACCTCGCCGACACCCTGAAGTACGCCGACTGGAAGTGATCTAGGCGAGCGCGTCGAGCTGGGCGGCCAGCCACTTCTGCGGGGGCAGCGCGGTGGCGGCCGCCTCCAGCCGCTCCCTGCGGCGGGCGCGCTCCGCCTCCGGCATCACCAGCGCCGCGTGCAGCGCGGCGGCGGTGCCGCTGATGTCGTACGGGTTGACCACCAGCGCGTGCGCGCCCAGCTCCGCGCACGCGCCCGCCTCCCGCGACAGCACCAGCGCGCAGCGCGGCGACAGGATCGGGCCCTCCTTGGCCACCAGGTTCATGCCGTCGCGGATCGGGTTGACCAGCAGCACGTCGGCCAGCCGGTAGGCGGCCAGGGAGCGCGGGTAGTCGTCGTTGACGTTGAGGATCAGGGGGTTCCAGTCCTCGGTCGCGTACTCGTCCTCAATCTCCTGCGCGCAGCGCTGCACCGCCGCGGTGTATTCGCGGTATTCGGGCAGGTCGTGGCGGCTCGGGTAGGCGAAGGCCAGGTGGACGACGCGGCCGTGCCACTCGGGGTGGGCGTCGAGGAACTCCTTGTAGGCGAGCAGTCCGCGCACGATGTTCTTCGACAGCTCGGTGCGGTCGATGCGCACGATCAGCTTGCGGTCGCCGACCTCCTCCCTGATGGCCGCCATGTGCGACTCGACGTCGGGCTCGGCGGCGCGGGTCCACAGCGCCTTGCCGTCGACGCCCAGCGCGTGCACGCCGACGCGGGTGGTGCGGCCCTCGTACGTGATCGTCGCGGCCCGCTGGTCGACCTCGGCGCCCAGCACGGTCTCGCAGCAGTCCATGAACGCGCCCGCCCAGCGGCGGGTGAGGAACCCGGCGTGGTCGGCGCCCAGGACGCCCTCCAGCACCTCTCGCGCCACCTCGTCGGGCAGCAGCGAGAAGTATTCGGGCGGGGCCCACGGCGTGTGGCTGAAGTGCGCGATGCGCAGGTCGGGCCGCTCGGCGCGGAGCATCGCCGGGGTCAGCGTCAGGTGGTAGTCCTGCACCATCACCCGGGCGCCGTGAGCGGCTCCCTCCGCCAGCGCGAGCGCGAAGGCGCCGTTGTAGTCGCGGTAGGACTCCCAGTCGCGCCGGAACCGGGTGCCGAAGTGGGGCGCGTTCGGGATGTCGTAGAGCAGGTGGTTGACGAACCACAGCGTGGAGTTGGCCACGGAGTTGTAGGCCCGGTGGAAGGTGGCGGGCGCGATGTCGAGCATGCGCAGCGGGCCCGTCTCGTAGCCGGCGTGGTCGAGCCGGCCGCCGGGGGCCTGGCGGACGGCGCTGCGGTCGCCGTCGGACAGAGCCGCGCACACCCACAGCACGCCCTCGTCCCTGGCCACGCCGGACAGCCCGGAGACGAGACCGCCGCCGCCGCGTCTCATGGTGAGGACGCCGTCGTCGGACACGGTGAACGACACAGGGCCTCTGTTCGAGGCGAGCAGGACGCTGTTCATTTACGCTCCCTCCGACCATAGGATCCCAGCTATGGCGCTAGATGAGCACACCGAGGAACTCGCCCATGCCGCAGCCAGAGGCGATCATCGCTCACTCGGCGAGCTCCTGCGACGGATCGAGCCCGACGTGCTGCGGCACTGCGCTCGTATCCTGCCGTATCACCATGACGCCGAGGAGGCGGCCCAGGACACCCTGCTCGCGGTGGCGCGCAACATCGCCAGGTTCGAGGGGCGGGCCAGGTTCAGCACCTGGCTCCACATCGTGACCGCCAACTGCGCGCGCACCACGTACCGCTCGCTGAAGCGCAGGTCGGCGGAGCAGAGCTCCGACGAGCTGCTGACGCAGAAGCCCGACGTGCGGCGGGTCAGCGTGATCGCGGGCTCGCGGCTCGACCTGCTCGACGCGATGGAGGCGCTGGAGGCCGACAAGCCCGACCTGGCGCAGGCGCTGGTGCTGCGCGACATCGTGCAGCTCGACTACAGCGAGGTGGCCGAGCAGCTCAAGATCCCGCTCGGCACCGCCAAGTCGCGCATCCACCAGGCGCGCAAGTACGTGCAGGGTGTGCTGGGCGACGACTACCGGTGAGATCGTTCATCTCGGAAAGTGAGACGACTGTCCATGTCACGTGGTTGATTGGGTAGAGTCCGAGTCAGCAGCACCACACAACTGAACATTGCTCATCCAGAGGGGTGGAGGGACCGGCCCTGCGAAGCCCCGGCAACCCTCCCGGCTTGTGACTCGCGACCTGGCGAGGCCGACCGGGACAGGGTGCCAATTCCGGTCCGCGGTCAGGGTGGCCGCGGACGAAGATGAGGGAAGGCCTCGCTTCATGTCGCTCGACTTCGGTCCCGCCACTGCTCTCTCCTGCCGCGAGTGCGGCGCCCGCTATCCGCTCGGCCCCAACTTCGCCTGCGTCGAGTGTTTCGGGCCGCTGGAGGCGGCCTACGACTTCGGCGACGTCAAGAGGTCCGACATCGAGTCGGGCCCGGCCAGCATCTGGCGCTACCGTTCCCTGCTGCCGGTGCCCGCCGACGTCGCGAGCAAGCCCAACATGAACCCCGGCTGGACGCCGCTCGTCAAGGCGGGCAACCTGGGCCGGGCGCTCGGTCTCAAGTCCCTGTACGTGAAGGACGACTCGGGCAACCCCACCCACTCCTTCAAGGACCGGGTGGTGGCCATCGCCGTCGAGGCGGCCCGCAACTTCGGCTTCCACACGCTCTCCTGCTCCTCGACCGGAAACCTGGCCGGGGCCGTGACGGCCGCCGCCGCCAGGGCGGGCCTGGACGCGTGCGTGTTCATCCCCGCCGGGCTGGAGCAGGCCAAGATCGCCATGGCCCGCGTCTTCGGCGGCAGGCTCATCGGCATCGAGGGCACCTACGACGAGGTCAACCGGTTCTGCTCGGAGCTGATCGGGGACCCGATGGGCGACAAGTGGGGATTCGTCAACGTCAACCTGCGGCCCTACTACGCCGAGGGCTCCAAGACGCTCGCGTACGAGATCGCCGAGCAGCTCGGCTGGCGGCTGCCTGAGCAGATCGTCATCCCGATCGCGTCCGGCTCCCAGCTCACCAAGATCGACAAGGGCTTCAAGGAGCTGATCCGGCTCGGGCTGGTCGACGACACGCCCTACAAGGTCTTCGGGGCGCAGGCGCTCGGCTGCTCGCCGGTGTCGGCCGCCTACAAGGCCGGGCACGACGTGGTCCAGCCGGTCAAGCCCGACACCATCGCCAAGTCGCTGGCCATCGGCAACCCCGCCGACGGCCCTTACGTGCTCGACATCGCCCGGCGCACGGGCGGCGCCGTCGAGGACGTGACGGACGCCGAGATCGTGGCCGCCATCAAGCTGCTGGCCTCCACCGAGGGCATCTTCGCCGAGACGGCGGGCGGCGTCACGGTGGGCGTGCTGAAGAAGCTCGTCGAGACCGGGCAGCTCGACCCGGAGGCCGAGACCGTGGTGCTCAACACCGGCGACGGGCTCAAGACGCTCGACGCCGTCGCGGCCGACGCGCAGCCCACGGCCGTGATCCGGCCCTCCCTCGACGCGTTCCGCGCGACTGTCTGACAATCAGGAAAGGCGAGACCATAACATGAGCGTTTCTGTGCGGATTCCTACCATCCTGCGCACGTACACCGGGGGCAACGCGGAAGTGAGTGGGGAGGGCGCGACTCTCCGTGACGTCCTGGCCAAGCTCGATTCCGACTACCCGGGGATCGGCGCCCGCATTCTGGATGAATCGGGCAAGATTCGGCGTTTTGTTAACGTCTACGTGGGGGAAGAGGACGTCCGATTCGCCCAGGGTCTGGACACTCCGGCCCCTGAGGGCACGCAGATCTCCATCATCCCGGCCGTCGCGGGCGGCTGAGCCCCCCGCTCGGCGGAGCGATCGTCTGGAAGGCGCCCCATGTGGGCGCCTTCTCCCTTTTGTGGGAAATTCAACCTTGAACTACTCAGCTAGGGGTGAAATAAGGCTTTTGCGGATTGACTCTGTTGCCGACCGCCATGCCACAGGTATGGTCGAGTGCGATCGTCAGACGATATCCCCATAAGTCATGGCGATTGTGGGTCTCGCAGACGAATGGGCGAGATCCCTGAGCCCAGTAAGAGGAGTCGGAAGTGGCGCAGGGCACCGTCAAGTGGTTCAACGCGGACAAGGGCTACGGCTTCATCGCGGTAGACGGTGGTAAGGATGTATTCGTCCATTACTCGGCAATCATGATGGACGGGTATCGCTCTCTCGAACAGGGACAACGGGTCGAGTTCGAGATCACGCAGGGCCAGAAGGGGCCGCAGGCGGAATCCGTCCGCGCTGTCGCCTAGCTGGTGCGACCGGCAGCTCGCACGCCAGCGCAGTGCGTGTGACTGCCACCTCACATTGGGGTACGGCGGGCCGCCCGGGGCCCGCCGTACGGACACCTTCGACGGCGATCTGTTGACCTGGCCAGGTGTGGAGTCAGCTTGCACTCGACGGGGTAGAGTGCTAAACAGTCGTTGGCACTCTATGTTGATGAGTGCCAACGGGGATCGAGACGATGGGGCCTGCCGAACGGAGATGTGGGCCCACATGCCGTCGCGGGCGTCGGCTCGATCTCACCAGGACACCCTGCATCTGGGAGGTCTCGCCTAATGGCAGCCAAGATGATCGCGTTTGACGAGGACGCCCGGCGCGGTCTCGAGCGCGGGATGAACCAGCTCGCCGACGCGGTGAAGGTCACGCTGGGCCCGAAGGGCCGCAACGTCGTGCTGGAGAAGAAGTGGGGCGCCCCCACGATCACCAACGACGGTGTCTCGATCGCCAAGGAGATCGAGCTCGAGGACCCGTGGGAGAAGATCGGCGCCGAGCTGGTCAAGGAAGTCGCCAAGAAGACCGACGACGTCGCGGGCGACGGCACCACCACCGCTACCGTGCTCGCCCAGGCGCTCGTACGTGAGGGCCTGCGCAACGTCGCTGCCGGCGCCAACCCGATGGCCCTGAAGAAGGGCATCGAGGCGGCCGTGGAGCGCGTCAGCGAGGAGCTCTCCAAGCTGGCCAAGGACGTGGAGACCAAGGAGCAGATCGCCTCCACCGCCTCCATCTCCGCCGCCGACCCCGAGATCGGCTCGCTCATCGCCGAGGCGATGGACAAGGTCGGCAAGGAAGGCGTCATCACCGTCGAGGAGAGCAACACCTTCGGTCTGGAGCTGGAGCTCACCGAGGGCATGCGCTTCGACAAGGGCATGACGTCGATGTACTTCGTCACGGACTCCGACCGCATGGAGGCCGTGCTCGAGGACCCGTACATCCTGATCGTCAACTCGAAGATCTCGGCCAACAAGGACCTGCTGCCGCTGCTCGACAAGGTCGTGCAGTCCGGCAAGCCGCTCCTCATCATCGCCGAGGACATCGAGGGTGAGGCCCTGGCCACCCTGGTGGTCAACAAGATCCGCGGCCTCTTCCGCTCGGTCGCCGTCAAGGCCCCGGGCTTCGGCGACCGCCGCAAGGCCATGCTCGCCGACATCGCCATCCTCACCGGCGGCCAGGTCATCGCCGAGGAGGTCGGTCTCAAGCTGGAGAACGCCACCCTCGACCTGCTGGGCCGCGCCCGCAAGGTCGTGGTGACCAAGGACGAGACCACGATCGTCGACGGCGCCGGTGACGCCGACGCGATCGCCGGCCGGGTCAACGAGATCCGCGCCGAGATCGACCGCACCGACTCCGACTACGACCGGGAGAAGCTCCAGGAGCGCCTGGCCAAGCTGGCCGGCGGCGTGGCCGTCATCAAGGCCGGCGCCGCCACCGAGGTCGAGCTGAAGGAGCGCAAGCACCGCATCGAGGACGCCGTGCGCAACGCCAAGGCGGCCGTCGAGGAGGGCATCGTCCCCGGCGGTGGCGTGGCGCTGCTGCAGGCCGGCGCCAAGGCGTTCGACAAGCTGGAGCTGCCGGGCGACGAGGCCACGGGTGCGGCCATCGTGCGCAAGGCGCTGGAGGAGCCGCTCAAGCAGATCGCGGTCAACGCCGGCCTTGAGGGTGGCGTCGTGGTCGAGCGCGTCCGCAACCTCACCCCGGGTGAGGGCCTCAACGCGGCCAGCGGCGACTACGTCAACATGTTCGAGGCGGGCATCATCGACCCGGCCAAGGTGACGCGTTCGGCGCTGCAGAACGCCGCCTCGATCGCGGCGCTGTTCCTGACCACCGAGGCTGTCATCGCCGAGAAGCCGGAGAAGACCCCGGCCGCTCCCGCCGGCATGCCCGGCGGCGGTGACATGGACTTCTGATCGAGGGTTCTCGACCCGAGGTTCTCGCGAGCGGCCCGCGCCGGTGTTTCCGGTTCGGGCCGCTTCGCTTTTCCGACCGCCCTTATCGGCGGTTTTTCGGGTGCCGCCACTATCTGTAGAGAGCCGATAACGTTCTGATATACCTGGGCCGGCAGAAAACGATTAAAGGGACTTGACCCATCGCGACCACTGCGGTTGGGGCGCATAACCGGCGGCGGTCCAGGCGTGGTGGGCGAGCGTGTTGTCATGAAGGACCATCGCGTCGGCCCGGAACGCGCCGAAGGCGGCGAAACGCGTCTCGGCGGCGGCCAGCAGGGCGGTGGCGATGCCCTGGCGACGGTGAGCCGGATGGACGGCCAGGCGATAGAGATGGGCGCGCCACCCGTCCCAGCCCGCGATCAGCGTGCCGGCCAGCGCGCCGTCCAGCTCGGCCAGGAGCAGCGCCTGCGGGTCCCGCTCGACCAGCGCCCGCACCTTGCCGGCCGAGTCGTGACGGTCGGTGCCCTCGGCGGCGTGCAGCCAGAACTCCAGGACAGGTCCGACGTCCGCCAGGCCCCCCGGACGGATCGTTAGATCGCTCATGGGGGGAAGCTACCAATCCACCCGGATCCCCCGTATGGATCACGAGGTCTGCCAAAACGCGGCACCGCCCCCCGGAGGAGGCGGTGCGCTCGCGTGGTCAGATCCCGAAGTGCGGGACGATGTGGCCGCGCGCCAGGGTGTTGGCGGTGATGTTGAAGCCCACTACGGCCGGGCTGGTGTCGGTGTCGAGGCCGAGGGTGTCGACGCCGAGCGCGTGCACGGTGAACACGTAGCGGTGCGGGTCGCCGGGAGGCGGCGCGGCGCCGCCGTAGTCCTTGGAGCCGTAGTCGCTGCGGGCGTGCTTTGCGCCCTGCGGGAGACCCTTGAACTCGGGCGCGGTGCCGGCGCCCGTGGGCAGCTCGGTGACCGACGCCGGGATGTCGAACAGCACCCAGTGCCAGAAACCGCTGCCCGTGGGCGCGTCCGGGTCGAAACAGGTCACCGCGTAGCTGCGCGTCTCCGCCGGGGCGCCCGACCAGCGGAGGCTGGGGGAGAGGTTCTGGCCCGTCATGCCCCAGTCGTTGAAGACGTGGAGGTCGCTCAGCCTCTCCCCGTCCGTCATGTCGTCGCTGTGGACCGTGAGCGAGGGGACCGACGGCAGGTATTCGTGTGGCAGCGGTGCTGGCACGGCATCCTCCTTGGGTGAGAGCTCCTTGACGTCATCCTAGAAGTGATCCCCTACCCCGCCACCGTCCCTGTCACGGGGCGAGCTGGGGCGGCAGGGGCTTGCGGTGGAGGACCGTGAGCGAGGTGACGGCACGGGTGAGCACCACGTAGAGGCGGGCCAGGCCGCGGGGCTCGGCGTCGACGATGTCGGCCGGCTCCATCACGATGACGTGGTCGTACTCCAGGCCCTTGGCGAGCGTCGCCGGCACCACCAGGAGGCGGTGCTCCTGGGTGGAGTCGGGGTCGAGGACGGCGTGCGCGACGCCCGACAGCGACCCGGAGACGGCGGAGACGGCGGCGTCGGGGACGATGACGCCGATCGAGCCCTCGCGGGCCAGCGCGTCGCGGACCGCCTCGTGGAGGTCGCCGGCCGGCCGGATCGAGAGGGACCCGGCGCCGGGACGCAGGGACCGGGGCGGGGCGAGCCCGGGGGCGATCGACGGCAGCAGGCGGGCGGCGTAGTCGAGGACCTCGCGCGGCACGCGGAAGCCCAGCGTCAGCTCGGTGACCTCGCCGTCCTGCCCGAGATGCGTCAGGACCGACCGCCACGACGTGGTGGACCAGGGGGTGGTGCCCTGGGCCAGGTCGCCGAGCACGGTGGCGGAGCCGTTGCGGCAGCGGCGGCCGAGCGCCCGCAGTTGCATCTCCGACAGGTCCTGCGTCTCGTCCACGACGAGGTGGCCGAGCGAGGGCGTGCGCTCGATCAGGTCGCGCAGCTCGTCGAGGAGAGCCGCGTCGGCGGCGCTCCACTTGGCGGACTTCCATCCCCGGTACGGTTTCCGCCAGAGCAGCAGCTGCCGCTCCTCGGGCGACAGGTCGGACCTGGCGGCCCTGGCGAGGAACTCCTCGTCCGCCAGCAGCCGGTAGAGCACCTGCTCGGGCACCAGCTTCGGCCACACGGCGTCGACCAGCTGCTTGACCGGCCTGGACCGGGCCACCGCGTCCTGCACCCGGTCGTCGGGTGACTCGCCGCGCTGCTCCATCCGTACGAGCACGAGGTGCGCGAGCCGCTGGGCGAGGGCGGCGCGGCCGGGACCGTAGCGGGTGGTGCCGCGCAGCGAGGCGACGATCTCGCGCACCTCGTGGTCGGCCACCCGGAAGCGGTAGGCGCCCTTGGAGTAGACCAGGCCCTCTTCAGGCTTGACGATGTGGAGCCACAGGGCCCGCTTCAGCACGGCCGCCATCCGGGCGTCGCCCTTGACCGCGCCCACCGCGGGGTCCTCGGGGGCCGCGTGGTCGCCCAGCAGGCCGGCGACCGTGGTCTGGTCGACCTTGACCTCGCCCAGCGCGGGCAGCACCGAGGAGATGTAGGAGAGGAAGGCGCGGTTCGGCCCGACGATCATCACGCCCGCCCTGGCGAGCCGCTCGCGGTGGGTGAACAGCAGGTAGGCGGCCCGGTGGAGGCCGACCGCCGTCTTCCCGGTGCCCGGCGCGCCCTGCACGCAGACCGTACGGGTGAGCGCGGCGCGGACGATCTCGTCCTGGTCGGGCTGGATGGTGGCCACGATGTCGCGCATCGGGCCGGTGCGGGGGCGCTCGATCTCCTCGGTCAGGATGCGCGACGGGCCGATCTCGGTGCCCTGGTCGAGCCGTTCGTCCTCGTACGCGGTGAGCGCGCCGCCGTGGTAGCCGAACCGGCGCCGCAGCGTGACGTCCATCGGGTCGGCGGGGCTGGCCTGGTAGAAGGCGCGCGACACGGGGGCGCGCCAGTCGATGACCAGGGGACGGCTGTCGCCGTCGTGCACGTGGCGGCGGCCGACGTGGATCGTGGTGGGCAGGTCGTCGGCGGCCGAGCGGTCGAGCCGGCCGAAGAACAGCGGGGTGTCGGGGTGATCGGCCAGGGCGGCCACGCGCTGGTCGAGCAGCGACTGCAGGATCTGCTGCGACACCCAGTCGCCGGCCGCGTCGGCCGACAGCGACTGCGCGTGCGCGCGCATGGCCGCCAGCGCGGCCCTGGACTCGGCCAGATGGGCCTGCTCGGCGGCGAGGACGTCCGTGGGCAGGTCCGGGGGTATGTCGGGGGCCAGTTGGTCTGTGGGCATGCGAAAGTGCCTCCCGGCGCTCGGAGGTGGGTAACAAGGCAGCGAATCCGCCAGTTTAATGCGGCTGTCGGGGTGGCTTCAAAACATTTAGCCGTCGCCGGGGAGGGGTAAGAAGTCCGGCGTGGCGCGTGTGCGACTCGGCTTCTCCCCGATCCTTCCCACGATCGCGAGCTTCCTGCTGGCCACCCTCTGGGGGCTGTCGGTCTTCGCGGGCTGGGGGCTGGAGGCGTTCTGCGGCGGGTCGTCGCCGTCCTGCGTCCAGCGGCTCGCCGTGTTCTCCTCGGTCTCCGGGCTGTTCGCCGCGGTGGCCGCCTGCCTGACGGTGGCGGCCTGGGCGCTGCCGGCGGCGCGGCAGGACGAGCGGACGTTCACCCGGTTCATGGGGCTGAGCGTGGCCTCGTGGATCGCCGCGGAAGGGCTGCTGTTCCTCGGCGGGCTGCTGGCGAAGTGAACACTCCTCGCAAACGGCGGACATATAACGAAATGCCGCAAAATCCGGGCATACCAGGTGGCATTGCCGGATCATCGGGTATGTCGCAGCCGGATTCGGTTGCGGTGGTGTGAGGACGCAGTGAGGGGGGTGGTTCGATTGTCGACGACCCGCGGAGTCTCTTGGACGTGAGACCGGGATGCCTGGCCGCTCGATGAGCGGCCGGGCTCACACCCCGCCCAGCACGTCGTCGGCGTCGATGATCGAGTAGGCGTAACCCTGTTCGGCCAGGAACCGCTGCCGGTGCGCGGCGAACTCCTGGTCGACCGTGTCGCGGCTGACCACGGTGTAGAAGCGCGCCCCGCCGCCGTCGGCCTTGGGCCGCAGGACCCTGCCGAGCCGCTGCGCCTCCTCCTGCCGGGACCCGAACGTGCCGGACACCTGGATCGCCACGCTCGCCTCGGGCAGGTCGATGGAGAAGTTGGCGACCTTGGACACCACCAGGACCTGGATCTCCTTGTCGCGGAAGGCCTGGTAGAGCCGCTCGCGCTCCTTGATCCGGGTCTCCCCCTTGATCACCGGCGCGTTCAGGTGTTCGCCCAGCTCGTCGAGCTGGTCGATGTACTGGCCGATCACCAGCACCTGGTCACCCAGGTGACGGCGTACGAGCGCCTCGGTGACCTGGGTCTTGGACGGCGTGGTGGCGCAGAAGCGGTAGCGCTCCTCCGACTCGGCCATCGCGTACGCCAGCCGCTCCTCGTCGGTGAGCGTCACCCGCACCTCGACGCAGTCGGCCGGGGCGATCCAGCCCTGGTTCTCCATCTCCTTCCAGGGCGCGTCGTAGCGCTTGGGGCCGATCAGCGAGAACACGTCGCCCTCGCGGCCGTCCTCGCGCACCAGCGTCGCGGTCAGGCCGACGCGCCTGCGGGCCTGGAGGTCGGCCGTCATCCGGAAGATCGGCGCGGGCAGCAGGTGGACCTCGTCGTAGACGATGAGGCCCCAGTCGCGCGCGTCGAACAGCTCCAGGTGGCTGTAGACGCCCTTCCGCCTGGTGGTCATCACCTGGTAGGTGGCGATGGTGACCGGACGGATCTCCTTCTTGCTGCCGGAGTATTCGCCGATCTCGTCCTCGGTCAGCGAGGTGCGCTTGAGCAGCTCCTGCTTCCACTGGTGGGCGCTGACCGTGTTGGTGACCAGGATCAGCGTCGTCGCCTGGGCGTGCGCCATCGCGGCCGCGCCGACGATGGTCTTGCCGGCGCCGCAGGGCAGCACGATCACGCCGGATCCGCCGTGCCAGAAGGAGTCGGCCGCCTCCTGCTGGTAGGGCCGGAGCGTCCAGCTCTCCTGGACCAGCTCGACCCGGTGGTGCTCGCCGTCGACGTAACCGGCCAGGTCCTCGGCCGGCCAGCCCAGCTTGAGCAGCGCCTGCTTGATGTTGCCGCGGTCGCTCGGGTGGACGGCCACGGTGTCGTCGCCGACGCGCTCGCCCAGCATCGGCTGGATCTTCCTGGCGCGCAGCACCTCTTCGAGCACGGCCCGGTCGGTGGAGGTCAGCGTCAGCCCGTGGACCGGGTGCTTCTCCAGCCTGAGCCGGCCGTAGCGGGCCATGGTCTCGGCGACGTCGACGAGCAGGGCGTGCGGCACCGGGTAGCGGCTGTAGCCGATCAGGGCGTCGACGACCTGCTCGGCGTCGTGCCCGGCGGCGCGGGCGTTCCACAGCGCCAGTGGCGTGACCCGGTAGGTGTGCACGTGTTCGGGCGCGCGCTCGAGCTCGGCGAACGGGGCGATGGCCTTGCGGCACTCGTCGGCCCTCTCGTGGTCGACCTCGAGCAGCAGCGTCTTGTCTGATTGGACGATGAGCGGGCCGTCGTTCACAGCCATCCCTTCAAACGGTTGACGCCTATCCAACACGCGCGACGGCCCAAACAGTCCCCCGGACGGGGAAATCAGTCGTCGAAGTGGCCGTTGACGCCCAGGTAGAAGAACAGGACGGCCATCATCAGGAAGCCGGCCACCAGCACCACCCAGCTCGCGACGGTGAGCGTGCGGGCCTTCTCGGGCGCCGTGCCGGAACGCAGGGACAGGCCGGCCAGGACGGCGCCGACGACGCCGAAGACGTTGCAGCAGGAGACGACGCTGAAGAGGTTGAGCGCGAGCGCGACGATGCCGCTGACGTTGGGCTCGCCGCGGGCGTGCTGCGGGGGCGGCGGGTAGCCGCCGTAACCGTAGGACGGGGGCGGCTGCTCCCCGTAGGGGGCGCCGTAGCGCTGGTACGGGTAATCGTCCTCGCTCATGCCACCTCCTGACGGGTCAAGAAATATCACGGATCGGGCAAGATCCTGACTCGGTCGCCGATCCTGCTAACCGGCGAACCGCGCGCGCAGCGCCTTGCGGTCGAGTTTGAGCACGCTGGTGACCGGGATCGAGTCGACGAACGTGACCTCGCGGGGATACCTGACGCGGCCCACGCGCTCCCTCGCCCAGGCGATCAGCTCCTCGGCGGCGACCTCCGCGCCGGCCGCGAGCTGCACGAACGCGACGACCTCCTCGCCCAGCCGGTCGTCGGGGCGGCCGACCACGCCCGACATGACCACGCCGGGGTGCTGGTTCAGCACGTCCTCCACGTCGCGGGGGAACACGTTGAACCCGCCCCTGATGATCAGGTCCTTCTTCCTGTCGACCACGTACAGGTAGCCGTCGTCGTCGAGGCAGCCGACGTCGCCGGTGCGCAGCTCGCCGCCGACCAGCGCGGTGCCCTCGGGGTCGGGCTCGTGCTCGCCCCAGTAGCCCAGCATCAGCGACTCGCCGGACACGCAGATCTCACCCACGTCGCCCTGCTCCACCGGCTCGCCGGACGAGTCGCGGATCGTGATCGTGTAGCCGGGCAGCGGCAGGCCCACGCTGCCGGCCTTGCGCCGTCCCGGCGGGTTGAACGTGGTCACCGCGCTGGTCTCGGTCAGCCCGTAACCCTCCAGGATCGTCACGCCGGGCATCCGCCGTTCGAACTCCGTCAGCACCTCCTTGCCCAGCGGGGCCGCGCCGCAGGTGAGGAAGGCCAGGTCGGGCAGCGGGTGCGACTCCAGCGGCTCGGCCAGCAGCATCTGCAGCATGGCCGGCACGACGGTGCCGTACTGGACGCGCTGCTCGGCCGCGAGCCGGAGGAACGCCCCGGGGTCGAACCAGCGCATCAGCACGGCCTGGGGCGGCTCGACGGCGTGCATCCCGGCCACGGTGACGATCAGGCCGTACGCGTGCGAGAGCGGCACCGGGACGATCGCCCGGTTGATCCCCTCCTGGTGGGACAGCTCGTAGGAGGCCTTCGCGACCTGCCACAGGCCCGCGTGGCTGAGCATGACGCCCTTGGCCCTGCCGGTGGTGCCCCCGGTGTACATCAGCGCGGCCAGGTCGCCGGGGTCACGCGCCACCGGGCCGTGCTCGGCGGCCCGCTCCAGCTCGGCGGTGTCCACGTAGACCGGCACGTCCACCCCGGCCGCCCGCACCGTGCCGGCCAGCTCCGGCGAGGTGACCACGGCGGCGGCGCCGCTGTCGAGCAGGATGTGGCGCAGCTCGGCGGCGCCCACCAGGAACACCACCGGCGTCACCACGGCGCCCGCAGCCCACAGCGCCTGGCAGACGAGCGGCACCTCGGGGGAGGTGGCCATCATCACGACCACGCGGTCGCCGGGCCGGATGCCGGCCTCGACGAAGCCGCCGCAGACGCGCCGGGCCCGCTCGGCGAGGCGGTGGCTGCGGTGCCAGACCCCTTCGTAGAACATCGCGTCGTAGTCGTCGAACCTGCTCCATGACTGCTCGGCCAGACTGCTCAGCGTGTGCTCGGTCACATGCCCTAACTTCCGCCGACTCGCGGCACGCAGTCAACCCCGCTCAGACGCCGGACACGCCGGTGATGCGGTGCAGGGCGAAGCGGTGGACGGCGGCCCTGGTCTCGTCGTAGGCGGTCAGGTAGCCGCCCTCCATCCGGGCCGGCTCCAGGATGCGGGAGGTGGCGTTGCCCTGCGAGTCGGTGTAGCCGATCCACACCCGCATCCCCTGCCTGATCGCGTCCTGCAGCTTCGAGATCGTGGCCGTCGCGGGGGTGCGGGGCACCTGGCCGCCCGGGGCGTCGACCGGCTCGCGCCGGGACAGGTGGGCCGCGTCGCCCGCGCGCAGCGCCCGCACGGCCGCCGCCGCCACGCCCGGTTCGGGCTCGCCGGTCGGCGCCACCTGGCGGACCGGGGCGGGGCCCTCGGTGCGCCTGCTGTCGAGCTGGGAGATGATCACGTCGCCGTCGAGCGACTCGGGGACCGGCGCGTACCCCATCGCCCGCAGCGAGTCGACCAGCACCGCGCGCGACGAGCGCGAGGCGATGACCGTCGGCGCCAGCCTGCGCAGGCGCAGCGCCGCCGACCGCCGGTCGGCGGTGATCTGGTCGAGCAGCGCCGGGTCGTCGCAGCGGACGTAGGCGCTGGCGGTGCCGACGCGGATCCGGCCGTGCCGCCGCGCCACGTCGGAGACGAGGTACGACAGCGCCTGCGGGACAGGCGTGGCGGAGTGGCGCTCCAGCATGGCCAGCAGCTCCTCGGCGGCCTGGCCCGCGTCGAGCGCGCGCCGCACCGAGCTCTCGCTGAACCGGTAGACGGTGGCGCCCCCTTTGGACTCCACGTCGGCGGCGAGCGTCATCCAGCGGTTGAGCTCGCTGGTCAGCGGGCCGGGCGCGACCGCCGTCAGGTCGGCCTGCAGCAGCACGTGGTCGACCGGCTCGGGCAGCAGCGGGGCCAGCACCGGCGCGGCCTCCGCACCGGTGATCAGGGCCCGCCCGTGACCCGACAGCACGCCGAGCCCGGTCAGGCCGAGCTGCTCGGCCTCGCGCAGCGCGAACTCGGTCAGCTGCTCGCGCAGCGGCCCCCGGCGGCGCGGCTGCTCCCAGGCCAGCCGTTCCAGCACCGAGTCGTGCGCCGGGGCGAGCCCCGGCGCGGAGGCCAGCACGCCCATCGTGGCCTTGCGCACCCCGGCGGCCGACGAGCGGCGCAGATCGGGGTGGAGAGCGTTGAGCGGCTTGTCGCGATCGTCACGCTCGCCGACCAGTCCGGGCACCCGGTCCATCGCCAGCCAGGCCGCGGCCAGCGCCACCCAACGGTCGGCGGTCGACCTGACCCGCCACAGGTCGTAGCCGCTGGTCGGCAGCCACTCGCCGTCGACGCTGCCGCCCGCCGCGATCAGCCCCGACGCGTACGCGACCTCCACCACCAGCGCGGCCACCCAGTCGGGCAGGTCGAGCTCGCCCGCCGTGCGCTTCATGTCGCGCACGCCCAGGCCCCCGGTGCGCAGCACGCCCGGCGGCTCGATGCTCCAGCGCTCGCACAGCTCCTCGACGGCCCGCACGAACGCGAACGCCTGCCCGGCGGCCGTGCGGTCGGCCAGCTCCTGGCCCCGGGACGTGCCTTCGAGCGAGGGCGGCAGCGCCAGCAGGTCGCGGTGCACCCGCCCGCCCCGCAGATACAGGCCCACCTCGCGGGGCAGCGTCACGCTCTCCTCACCCGCCGCCGCCAGCAGGCCGCGGGCCAGCAGCTGCTCGATCGGCGAGCGGGCGGAGGCGACGCGCACCTCGCGCCTGGCGTTCGGCACCCGGCCGGTGGGCGGGCCCCACGCGAGCTGCTCCAGCGCGGCCCGCGACTCCGGCGGCACCTCCTCGATCAGTTTGCCCGGCTCGGCCAGCGCCGCCGCCAGGCGCTCCCGGCCGGACCCGGTGGTGCCCGGCGCGACGTCGTCGGCCATCTCGTCGAGCTGCTCCGGCGCATGGTGGCGGAACGCCACGTCGGCGGGCGGGCCCAGGCCGGCCGGGTCGTCCAGCACCTTGCGCACGCCCGGGGCCAGGTCGAGCGCGCTGTCGGGCCCGTACACGAGCCCCAGGTCGCGCAGCCGGTCGAGCGCGGACGTCAGCGCCGGCTCCGGCTTGCCCGCCGCCAGCGCCGCTGCGACCGTCTCGCGCAGCGCGGTCTTCCTGACCGGGCCGTCCCGGACGGCGAGCGTCTCGACCACGGCGAGCGTGAAGCGGTCGAGCCGGTCGAGCACCCGGGCGATCGCCGACGGGCTGCTCGCCCGGGCGGCCAGGCCCTCCAGATGCGCCGGCACCGGAGTGATCAGCTCGGGGCGCGCGGTCACCAGCGCCCGCAGCTGCTCGTCGGTGCGCCCCCTGATCCACTCCGTGAACTCCATCGTTGCCATGGTATGTCCCTGCTGATTGGGGCAGCATTGCTAGGCGTGATAGAGCGAGCCGACCAGCTGATTCTCAACTACGTCAGCAAGGCCGCCGACGCGGCCCACGGCGTGCTGAGACCCGAGCAGCGGCTCGACTTCACCAGGCGGCTGCGTACCAGGATCGAGGCCGAGCGGCGCGGCAGCCAGAGCGCCAAGGACGTGACCAGGCTACTCGCCCGCTTCGGCGACCCGGTGCTGCTGGTGGAGCGCGAGGCCCGGCGCCTCGCGGAGACCGCGCCCGCTCTCCTCGAAGCCGCCGCGGTCGCTCCCTCGGGGGAGGAGGCCACCGCCGCGTTCCCGAAGATCCGCGACGACGTGCCGCCGGGCGTGGCGCGGAGCAGGCGGGAGGCCGAGCGGCGGCTGGCCAGGGAGGCGCGCGGGCTGCCGTTCGCGGGGTTCCGCAGGGCCGCGATGTCGGTGGCGAACCCCATGGTCACCGAGGGCAGGGACGCCAGGACCGTGGTCAAGGAGCACCCCCGGGAGGTCGCCGCGCTGCTGGTGCTCGTGGTGGCCGCGCTCCTGGTGCCGTTCGACCTGGCTCCCGTGGCGATCTTCCAGGTGCCGGTGATCGCGTGGGCGGCCGGCTCGGCGATGGTGATGTTCAGCGACACGTGGGCGCTGCGCGACCGGCTGATCGGCGTCGGCTCCCCGTTGCTCGGCTACAGCGCGGGCGGGCTGATCGTGGGGGGTCTGCGGGTCGGCGGCGAGCCGGGGCTGGAGGCGTTCGTGGTCGAGTTCTTCAACGCCAGCGGCGTCATGTTCATGGTCGGCACCGGCGTGAGCGTGGTCTGGCTGGCCTACCGGCTGGTCGATCAGGAGTGAACGGCCGCGGGCGACGGCAGCAGCCCGACGGCCAGCCGGACCCACGCCGCCACGAACTGGTCCTTCTCCGTGTGCCCGGGCGTCTCGCCCACCGTCTCCTGGAACAGCCGGTACTGCACGACGGCGCCGCCGAGCACGGCCGAGATGCCCTGCCAGTCGACGTCGGCCGACCGGTATTCGGGCTGGGCGTGGAACCAGGTCACGATGGCGTCGAACATCGGCTGCAGCAGCCCCTGCCGCACCACCGCCACCAGCTCGGGGAACTGGCTCAGGTCGCGGAAGAAGATGCGGGTCAGCTCCGACTCCTCGCGCACCTTGGCCAGCCCGGCCCTGCACAGGTGCGACAGCCGCTCCTCCAGGTCCTTCGAGGTCTCCATGGCGCTCAGCTCGGCGAGGCTGCCGGCGACCTGGCCGCGGGTCCTGGCGGCGTGCTCGTTGATCGCCGCCGACAGGACCTCGTACTTGGACTTGAAGTGCCGGTAGAGCCCGCCGGCGCCCGGCGAGAGGCCGGAGGCGGCCTCGATCTCGGCCACGGACGTGGCGGCGTAGCCGCGTTCGGCGAAGAGCCGCAGAGCCTCGTCGATGATCCGCTCGCGCGTGCTGGTGGCGGCGGCCTTCGCGGGTGTGCTCCCGGTGGCTCCCGTGCTCGGCGATCTGCTCATGTCGTTTCTGATACCTCCGCAGTGGAGGGTAGTCGCCGGCCCGCGGGGACCTTGACAGCCGGGCAGGAACCCTTCCGATGACTACGGTCCCACGACCCGAGCCGTTACGCGTATCGGGAGGTTCTTTGGCATCCTTCAGGTGTGGCGACTTCGGTGGGATTCGACCTGGACATGACACTTGCCGACACTCGGAACGGTATTGCTGCCGTCTATGACGAGTTGTCGGCCCGGCTCGGCGTGCCCATCGACAGCCGGAAGATCGTGACCAGGCTCGGCCCGCCACTGGAGGCGGAGCTGGCCAACTGGCTGCCCGCCGGGGAGATCGCGGCGGCGGCCGACCTCTACAGGGAGATCTATCCCGAGGTGGGGGTGCCCGTGCACGTCGCGATGGAGGGCGCGCACGAGGCCGTCGCATGCGTCAAGTCGCGCGGCGGGCGGGTCATCGTGGTGACGGGCAAGAACCTGCGCGACGCGAGAAGCACGGTGCGGCGGCTCGGGCTCGACGTGGACGACGTGGTGGGCTCCGTTTTCGGCGCGGACAAAGGAACCGCGCTCACCGCTTTCGGCGCCGCCGCATATGTCGGCGACCATGTGGCGGACATCGAAGCGGCGCGGGCCGGAGGCGCGGTCAGCGTCACGGTCGCCACCGGCCCCTACACCACGGCCGAGCTGCGCGACCACGGGGCCGACGTGGCACTGGGCGATCTGACGGAATTTGCCGATTGGTTCGCCGGTTGGCAACGGAGTCGTGAACTCGTGTAATTCACCGGCATTTACCCGGTCGCTCTGCCGCGCTACGGGGCATAACCTACATCCATTCACCTAATCCACGACGTTCGAACGAGGTCCTCCTGTGCCGAGTGGCAAGGTCAAGTGGTACGACGCCGACAAGGGGTTCGGTTTCCTCACCCGTGACGACGGCGGTGAGGTCTTCGTGCATTCCTCCGCCTTGCCGGCCAACGCCGGGCCTCTCAAGCCCGGGCAGAAGGTCGAGTTCGGCGTGGCCGAGGGCAGGCGCGGCCAGCAGGCGCTCTCCGTGCGGATCCTGGAGCAGCCGCCGACGCTGGCCAAGACCAAGCCCAAGGCCAAGCGGAAGAAGCCGGACGAGATGGTGGTGATCGTCGAGGACCTGATCAAGCTGCTCGACGGGTTGTCCACGTCCTACCAGCGGGGCAAGCACCCTGAGGCCGCGCACGCGAAGAAGGTCGCGGTGGTGCTCAGGGCCGTCGCCGACGACCTCGACGTCTAGCTTCAGGGCGGGTTCGTCAGCGGTTTGGTCCGGTCGAGAGGCTCCGGCGGGGCGTACGGGGCCGTCTCGGCGTCCGCGGCGGCCTCCCGCGTCCGCGCCTTGGCCGCCCTGACGCGGGCGCGGCGCCTTACGACGAGCCAGCCCAGCGTGACGGTGAGCACGCACGCGAGCGTGACCAGCCCGGCCGCGCTGCTCTCGGTGAGCGACAGCCCGAGCCCGATCAGGCCGCCGAAGACCCAGGCGAGCTGGAGGAACGCCTCGACCACGCCGAACGTCGACGAGCGCACCTCCTCGCCGATCTCGCGCTGCACGATCGCGTCCAGCGCGAGCTTGCCCAGCTCCTGGGCGAACGCGGTGACCAGCGAGATGGCCACCGCGGCCCAGAGCCCGAAGAGGATCGCGGTCACGGTGGCGGTCACCGCCGTCGTGGCGAGCGTCAGCAGGACGAGCAGGCCGGGCGCGTGGTTGCGGGTCCAGTTGGCGATCACCGCGCCGGCCAGGCCGCCCAGCCCGGCCGCGAGCGTCAGGACCGCGAGGGTCTTGGTCATGTCGAAGAACGGGTCGGGCGCGGGCGGCGCCAGCCACGGCACGACCTTGTCCTGCACCAGGAAGAGCAGGAAGAACAGCAGGAAGCCGGAGAACAGCCGGATGGCGACGTTGGCCCAGACCGCCTCGGCCACCGCCGGGCCCACCTGGAGCAGCGTCCGCCAGCGCGGCGCCCTGCCCTCCTCGGGGGTCTCCTCCTCCAGGTCGGGCGAGTCGACGTGGCGCGGCAGCCGCACCGCGAACACCCCGGCGGCCAGGAACACCACCATGGCGACGCGCAGCATCGTGGCGCTGCCCAGCCAGAGCGTCAGCCCCGCCCCGACCGGCACCATCACGCCCGCCGTCACCAGCGAGAACAGCGCGACCCGCGCGTTCGCCGAGACCAGCGTGATGTCGGCGGGCAGCACGCTCGGCATGATCGCGGCACGCGACACGTTGTAGGCCTTCGACAGCACCAGCACGCCCAGCGCGCCCCCGAACAGCGTCAGCAGGTCCTGCGGGCCGACGGCCGCCGCCATCGCGAAACAGAGCAGGCCGCGGCCGAACAGCGTGCCGGCCATCACATAGCGCCGGCCCGACCTGAACCGGTCGAGGATCGGCCCCACGAACGGCGCCAGCAGCGCGAACGGCAGCATCGTGATGACCAGGTAGAGCGCCACCGGGCCGCGGGCCTCGCCGACGGGCACCCCGAAGAAGACGGTGCTGGCCAGCGCGACCGTGACGAGCGTGTCGCCGGCGCTGTGGCCGGCGGTCAGCTCGATCAGCCGGCCGAGGCCGGTGCGGTCGGCGCCGTTGGCGTGGGTGAGGCGGCGGGTGGCCCGGCCGACCGACCGCGCCGCGCCCGCGGTGGCCTTCCCGGCCCGCGCGGTGCCGCCGGCGGTCGCCTTGCCGGCACGCGCGGTAGCCCGGCCCGCGTCGGCGACGCCGCGCCCCACGCGCCGGGAGAGGTCGCGCGCTCGCTCCCAGCCTCCCTCCACGCTTACCAGTCTTACCCGATCGCCCCTCCAACCCTCACCCCCGCTTTCGCACCACTTGCGGTCATCTGTCGCGTCAGGACGCAAATCTTGTGGCGGAATCCGGTGTTTCAGGGAGGCGGCAGGCGGGAATGCGGGCTAGTCGGCCCCGGCACAGTCAGCCATGGGAGAGAATGAAGTGTGAGCGAACAGCACCTTTCGGCGGAGGCAGGCCGATGAGCCGTGCCAGGACCCGCTCCGCCGCGCCCGACCAGGCCTGTGTCGCCGCCGTTGACCTGGCACGCGACGCGGCCCAGGAGCTGGCGCGGCCGGGTGAGCCCGGCGAGCACCTGGGCTACGAGAGCGAGGGCGACCGGGTCGTCACCCACTACTTCGCCTGCCAGGACCGCGCCTATCGCGGCTGGCGGTGGGCCGTCACCGTCACCCGGGCGTCGCGGGCGAAGAAGGTGACGGTCAGCGAGGCCGTCCTGCTGCCGGGTTCCGGCGCGCTGCGCGCTCCCGAGTGGCTGCCGTGGAGCGAGCGCCTGCGCCCCGGCGACCTGGGCGTCGGCGACCTGCTGCCCACGCCGGAGGACGACGACCGGCTGGTGCCGGGTTTCGCCGAACTCGACGACGAGGCGGAGCAGCAGACGATTTTCGAGTACGGCCTGGGCCGGGCCCGTGTGCTCTCGGCCATCGGCAGAGACCGGACCGCCAGGCGCTGGCATTCCGGCGAGCACGGGCCGCACACACCGATCGCACACGCCGCTCCCGCGCAGTGCTCCACCTGCGGCTTCTACTGGCTGCTCGCGGGTGGGCTCCGGCAGCTGTTCGGGGTCTGCACTAACGAGTACGCGCCCGACGACGGCAAGGTGGTCGCCGCCGACCACGGCTGCGGCGCCCACTCGGAGGCGGCGGTGCTGCCGCCGCCCGTCGAGCAGGCCGTGCCCATCCTCGACGACCTGGGCTTCGACCTGATGGAGGAGGAGGCGGGCTCGGTCGGCGAAGCCGACTCCGAAGAGCTCGGCCACTCCTGACGGTGCGGGCCGCTAGCCTACGGTGGCCCCGTACCGTTCGACCCCAGGATCGTGACCGATGACCGACACCTTTGGCACCGACCGGATGCGAGCCGCCGTGCTCGCCGCGTGGACGGCCTCGCCCGCCCGGTTCCGCGAGGACGCCAACGCCGAGGAGGACTTCGCGCTCGGCGGCTACCGCGACCGCCTGATCGTCGAGCTGGCGCAGAACGCCGCGGACGCGGCGCTGCGCGCGGGCGTGCCGGGGGTGCTCAGGCTGACGCTGCGCGGCGGCGTGCTGACGGCCGCCAACACCGGCGCGCCGCTCGACGCGACCGGCGTGGAGAGCCTGGCCACGCTCCGCGTGTCCGGCAAGCGTGACGAGGCGGGCGCCGCCGGGCGGTTCGGCGTCGGGTTCGCGGCCGTGGTGACGGTCTGCGACGAGCCGGTGATCGGCTCCCGCGGTTCCGGCTCGGTGCGCTGGTCGCGCGCGGAGACGGCCGAGCTGGTCGCCTCGGTGCCGGAGCTCGCGGGCGAGCTGGCCGCCCGTTCCGGCCACGTGCCGCTGCTGCGCCTGCCGTTCGAGGACGGCCCGCTCGACGTGCCCGACGGGTTCGACACCCTGGTACGCCTCCCGCTGAAGGACGACGCGTCGGCCCTGGCCGTCCGGCGCATGCTGGAGGAGGCGAGCCCGGCGCTGCCGCTGGGCATGCCCGCGCTGTCCGTGATCGAGATCGACCTCGACGGCGAGGTCCGCAGGGTCACCGCCGACGGCTGGCACGTCGTCTCGGAGTCCGGCGAGTTCGCGCCTGAGCAGGTGGCGGAGCTGTTCGCCGACCGGCCCACCGAGGAGCGGGCGCGCCCGTTCTGGTCGGTCCGCTGGGCGGTGCCGCTGACCGGCATCGGCGAGCCGGGGCCGCTGCCCGCCGCGGTGCCGCCGGTCGTGCACGCGCCGACGCCCAGCGACGAGCCGATCGACCTGCCCGCGCTGCTCATCGCGTCGTTCCCGATGGCCACCGACCGCCGCCACGTGGCCAAGGGGCCGCTGGCCGACTTCCTGGTCGAGAAGGCCGCCGCCGCCTACGTCCGGCTGCTGGAGGAGCTGCCGCGCACTCCCAAGCTGCTCGACCTGGTGCCTTCGTACATGGGCAAGGGCGAGCTCGACGCGCGCGTCCGCCGCGCCGTGCTCCAGCGCCTGCCCGACACCCCGCTGCTGCCCGCGCTGTCGGCGCCCGCGCCCGCCGTGCGGACGCCCTCGTTCGCCGACGCGGAGGTCTACGAGCCCGACGCCGAATGGCTGGTCGAGCACCCGTCGCGGGAGCCGGGGGAGGACGGCTGGGTCGTCTCGGGCCGCGAGGCCGCCGTGGTGGCCGGGTCGGGCGAGCTGCTCGACGCCGTCGCCGCGTTCGTCCCCGGGCTGCTGCCCGCCGGCTGGCCCGCCCGGCATCCCGCGATGACCTCGCTGGGCGTGCGCAGGGTCGAGCTGTCCGACGTGGTCGACCTGCTTTCCGGCGAGGCGGTGGAGGGGCGCGAGCCCTCGTGGTGGCGCTCGCTCTACGAGGTGCTGCCGGCCGACGACCCCGAGTCGCTCGGCGCGCTGCCGGTGCCGCTGGCCGACGGGCGGCTGGTGCGCGGCCCGCGCGGCACGCTGATCCTGACCGACGGCGGGTCCGCGCTCGACCTGACGCCGCTGGGGCTGCGCATCGTGCATCCGGAGGCCGCCCACCCCGCGCTGCTGCGGCTGGGCGCCGCCGAGGCCACCCCGCGCACCATCCTGGACGACCCGATCACCAAGGCCGCCGTCGCCCAGTCGCTCGACAACCCCGACGCGGGGCCGGTCGCGCACGCCGTGCTGTCCCTGGTCCAGGCGGCGGGGCTGGCGCCGGGCGAGGCGCCGTGGCTGGCCGAGCTGGCGCTGCCCGGCGCCGACGGCGAGCTCTACCCGGCGGGTGAGCTGATGCTGGCCGATGGGGCGCTCGCCGGGCTGCTGGAGCCCGGCACCCACCTCGGCGTGGCCGCCCGCGAGCTGGAGGAGACCTACGGGCCGCGGGTGCTGGAGGCGGCGGGCGTGCTCGACGGGTTCGCCGTGGTGCACGACTCCGACGTGCTGCTCGACCGTGACGAGTGCGACCACGACCTCGACGGCGAGGACGAGTGGCTCGACCACGTTCTCGACCTGCTGCCGGAGCTGGACGTGCCGCCGGTGGTGCCGGAGTTCGCCGCCGTGCGCGACCTGGAGCTGGTCGCCGACTGGCCGGCGGCGCTGCGGCTGCTGACCCGCCCGCCGCTGCGCGCCGCCCTCCACCCGCTGCGGATCGAGGGCGTCGAGGTGCCCTCCTACACCGCCTGGTGGCTGGCCGGCCATCCGGTGCTGGGCGGGCGCAGGCCGCGCGAGCTGCGGCTGCCCGGCGCCGACCCGCTGCTGCAGGGCCTGTACGCGGACGCGCCGGAAGGGCTGGACGAGGGGGCGCTGGCCATGCTCGGCGTGCGCGGCACGCTCGCCGACCTGCTCGACTCCCACGGCGGCCCCGAGGAGCTGCTGGATCTCATGGCCGACGAGTCGATCGAGGTCGATCGGGCGCAGCTGCGTTCCCTGTGGGTGGCGCTGGCGGCGGTCGAGCCCGATCGGGTGGCGCCGCCGTCCCGGGTGCGGGCCGTGCTCGGCGGTGACATCGTGGTCGCCGCCGCCGAGGACGTCGTCGTGGTGGAGGCGCCCGACCTGCTGCAGCTGGTCACCGACCGGCCGCTGGTGCTCGCTCCCTACGACCTGGCGGAGTCCCTGTCGGAGCTGCTCGACCTGCCGCTCGCCGGCGAGGTGGCGGCCGGCGAGGTCACCACCGCCGGCGAGACCCGGCAGGTGCCGCCCCAGGTGCGCTCCCTGCTCCCGACGGCCCCCGAGACCTACGTCGAGCACGAGAAGCTGCTGGTGGACGGCGTGCCGTGCGCGTGGCGGTTCTTCGAGGGCGCCGTCCACTGCACCGGCCTCGACGGCCTCGCCCGCGGCCTGGCCTGGGCCACCGGCCAGTGGAACGACCGCCTAGCGGTGGCCGCCATGCTCCGCGACCCGTCCGCGGTCCCCCTGCTCCTGGCGGAGGCGGACCTGTCCTGATCTCCTGAAGAAGCGGACCGGTCCTGAGCTCCTGACGGAGGCGGACCGGTCCTGATCTCCTGGCGTCATGGAAAGGGCGGGCGTGTGGCGACCCGACCCACGCCCGCTCTCCGGACCTACGGCGGGCCGGGCAGGCCGAAGGCTTGCTAACGGCGCCCAGCCCGAGGGGTTTCCCAAAAGAGGTTCTCAGTTTTTCAAAAGGAAGAACCGGCGCGATCTCGGATCACGGCGGATCAGGCGGCGGGACAGGCGGCACCGGACTCGGGCATCGTGCCCTTCAACAGGTACGCGTCCACCGTGCGGACGACGCACGTGCTGCCGCTCAGGTAGGCGCCGTGCCCCTCGCCCTCGTAGGTGACCAGGACGCCGGTCTTGAGCCGGTCTGTCAGCGACACCGCCCATTCGTACGGTGTGGCGGGGTCGCCCTTGCCGCCGATGACGACGATCGGGGCCGAGCCGGTGGCGTCGATGTGCTTGGCCTCGTCGCTGCCCTCGGTGGGCCAGTGGGCGCAGGCGCCTGAGGTGCTCTCGACCGACATGATGGGGAAGATCTTCTCGACCTGCTCGTTGAGCGCGGCCATGTCGGCGGCTGTCGGCCGCTGGGAGGTGTCGGCGCAGCTGATGGCCTGGAGGCTGGTCATCATGGTCGAGTAGGTGCCGTCGGGCCTGCGGCCGGTGTAGCTGTCGGCCAGCGCCAGCAGGGTGGTGCCGTCGCCCTTGAGCGCCGCGGCGACGCTCTGCTCCAGCATCGGCCAGGTGGCCTTGGCGTACAGCGGGGTGATGACGGCGAACTGGGCCAGGCCGTAGGTGAGCTGCCGGTCGCCGACCTTGAGCGGCTTCTCCTTCAGGTCGTCCATCAGCGCTTCGACGGTCTGGCGCGCTTCGGCGGGGGACTTGCCGAGGTCGCAGCCCTGTGCGACGCAGTCCTTCGCGAACGCCTCGAAGGCCTGGGCGAAGCCCTTCATCTGGGTGAGCGCCCGCTGCTCGAAGGTGACGTTCGGGTCGTAGGCGGCGTCGAGCACGAACCGGCCGACCTTCTCGGGGAACTTGGTCGCGTACACCGAGCCGAGGTGGGTGCCGTACGAGAGGCCGAAGTAGTTGAGCTTGTCGTCGCCGAGCGCGTCGCGGATGCGGTCGAGGTCCTGGGCGGCGTTGACGGTGCCGACGTGCGGGAGCACCTTGCCCGAGTCGGCCTCGCAGGCGGCGGCGAACTCGCGGGCGGCCTTGTCGGGGTTCTCCCCGGCGGCCGGCGACATCAGCTCCTCCACCTTGCCGCCGCACTTGACGCCCGCGCTCCTGTCGACGCCGCGCGGGTCGAAGCTGACCAGGTCGTAGGCGCTGCCGGGGCCGGCGAAGGCCTGCCTGGCCAGCGCCAGCGTGTCGACGCCGGAGCCGCCGGGGCCGCCGAAGTTGAAGACGAGCGACCCGAGGCGGTCACCGGTGGCCTTGATCCGGATGAGGGCGAGGTCGATGGTGTCGCCGTCGGGCCGGCTGTAGTCGAGCGGCACGGCGAGCGTGCCGCATTCGAGGGCCGGTTCTGGGGTCATGGTCTTGCCGTCGGGCCCCATGAGGTCGGTGCACGCCTGCCACGCCACCGCCCCGGTGTCGCGCGCGGCCGGCTCGGCGGCGGGCTTCTCGGCGCCGGCGCAGCCGGTCGCCGCCAGGGCGAGCACGAGGGAGGTGAACAAGGTCCTTTTCATGCCATCAAGCATGAGAGAGGAGGCGTTTGCTCAGGTAGTACAAGGAAACAGCAGTTCGAGGTGACTCCCGTAAGCGGCGCGGGATGACAGATGTCAGCGGCGGAGGCGGTGGACGAACCACATGCCGAAGAAGCCGAAGCCCACGCCGGTGAGACACGTCCAGACCCACCAGGAGTTCTCCGGGGCGGGCGGGAAGATCAGTAAGGCGACCAGGGCGATCGCCCAGAGGCCGGTGCCCACGGCGATGGTGGCGGTGTCGTTGGTCTCGATCGGCTCGGGGTCGGGGTGCCACTGCTGCGTCACAGCATCCAGCCTAGCTTCCAATCGCATCTCGATACGGTTACCAGCACTTTTGGCGAATCGTCCCAAGTGTCACAGTTCGCCCGTGAGTGACTCCCGTACCGCTATAGACCGGTATTTCTCCATCACCGAACGCGGCTCCACCGTCTCCCGTGAGGTGCGCGGTGGCCTGGCCACGTTCTTCACCATGGCGTACATCGTGGTGCTGAACCCGATCATCATCGCCAACGGCAAGGACATCCAGGGTGAGGTGATCGGCGACGGCACCACGCCCAACGTGGCGCTGGTGGCCGCGGGCACCGCCTTCGTGGCCGGTGTCCTGACCATCCTGATGGGTGTGATCGCCCGGGTGCCGTTCGCCCTGGCCGCCGGGCTCGGCCTGAACGCCTTCGTGACGTTCAACATCGCCCCGCTGATGACCTGGGAAGAGGCCATGGGCCTGATCTTCCTGGAAGGCATCGTGATCGGCATCCTGGTGCTGACCGGGCTCAGGGTCGCGGTGTTCCGTGCCATCCCGTCCCAGCTCAAGACCGCGATCAGCGTCGGCATCGGCCTGTTCATCGCGCTGATCGGGTTCGTCGACGCGGGCTTCGTGCGCCGGGTGGCCGCCGGGCCGCCGCTGGAGATGGGCATCGGCGGCAACCTGTCTTCCTGGCCGATCCTCGTCTTCGTCATCGGCCTGCTCGCCACCGCGGCGATGGTGGCGCGCAAGGTCAAGGGCGCGATCCTGCTCGGCATCGCCGGCACCACCCTCATCGCGATCGTCGTCGAGGCGCTGACCGGCTCGGGCGCGTCCTCGCCGGAGAACCCGGACGGCTGGCAGCTGAACGTCCCCGCCTGGCCCAGCGAGGTCTTCGGCTTCAACAACCCGCTCGTGCTGTTCGCCGAGTTCGACCCGTTCGGCGCGTTCAGCTCGGCCGGGCTGCTGCTCGCCGTGCTGTTCGTGTTCACCCTGCTCATCACCGACTTCTTCGACACCATGGGCACGATCGTGGGCGTCGGCCGCCAGGCGGACCTGGTCAAGGAGGACGGGACGCTGCCGCGTACCCGTGAGATCCTGCTCGTCGACTCGCTCGGCGCCGTCGTCGGCGGCGCAGGCTCGGTGTCGTCCAACACCACCTACGTCGAGTCGGCAGCGGGCGTCGGGGAGGGCGCGCGGACCGGCCTGGCGAGCGTGGTGACCGGCGCGCTGTTCCTGGTGGCGATCTTCTTCGCGCCGCTCGTCCAGATCGTGCCGTACGAGGCCGCGGCGCCCGCCCTGGTGGTGGTCGGCTTCCTGATGATGACCGCGATCCGCGACATCGACTGGACCGACTACGAGATCGCCATCCCGGCGTTCCTCACCATCGTGCTCATGCCGTTCACGTACTCGATCTCCAACGGCATCGGCGCCGGCTTCGTCTCGTACGTGCTCATCAAGGTGGTCCGCGGCAAGGCGCGCGAGATCCACCCGCTGATGTGGGCCGTCGCGGCGTTGTTCGTGCTGTACTTCGCGCTCGGCCCGATCAGGGTCATGCTCGGGCTCTGACCAGGAAGTACGGGCCGCCGTCCGCGAGGACGGCGGCCCGTTGGGTATCAATGGGTGAGACGGAATGTGGCTTGGGAAATTTCTTGACCGCGGCTATAGTTAGCAAAGGTAATGACACATGCTAACAAGACCTCAGTCCCAGATGGACCTGCGAAGCGACGCCGGTCTGGCTTCCGCGTTGCGCGTTTCCCTGGCCAGGCTAAACAGGCGGCTGCGCAGGCAGGCGGCGGCGCACCCGCTGACCCCCACCCAGTTCGCGACTCTGGCCGCCGTCGAGCGGCACGACGGGATAACCCCTGGCGAGCTGGCCGAGCTCGAAAAGGTGCAACCGCCCTCGATGACCCGCGTGATCGCCGGGCTGGAGGAGCGCGGCCTGGTGTCGCGCAGCCCGCACCCGAGCGACCGGCGCCAGGTGACCGTGACCGTGACCGACGCCGCCAGGAAGCTCCTGAAGGAGGAGCGGGCGCGCAAGGAAGCGTGGCTGACGCGGCAACTGAAGGAGCTGTCGCCGGAGGAGCGGGCGATTCTCCGTCAGGCGGCTCCGATCCTGGAGAAACTCAGCAGGATCTAGAGCCTGAAGAACCCAGGACCGGGATGTTCCGGTCGCTCAGGATTCGCAACTACCGCATGTTCGCCATCGGCGGCGCGGTCTCCAACGTCGGCACCTGGCTGCAGCGCACCGCCCAGGACTGGTTGATCCTCGACCTGACCAACGGCAGCGCCGCGGCCCTCGGCACCGCCACGGCTCTGCAGTTCCTGCCCATGCTGCTGTTCGGCATGTTCGGCGGCGTGCTGGCCGACCGCTACCCGAAGCGGCCCCTGCTCATCACCGCGCAGACGCTGATGGCCACGCTGGCCCTGGCGATCGGCGTGCTCACGATGACCGGCGCCGCCCAGGAGTGGCACGTCTACGTGATGGCCTTCACGCTCGGCATGATCTCCTGCGTCGAGGTGCCGACCCGGCAGGCGTTCGTGGTCGAGATGGTCGGCAGGGACGACCTGCCCAACGCGATCGCGCTCAACAGCTCCAGCTTCAACCTGGCCCGCGTCGTCGGCCCGGCCGTCGCCGGCATGCTCATCTACATGCTGGGCGGCACCGGCCCGCTGTTCCTGATGAACGCGCTCACGTTCGCCGCGGTCATCTCCAGCCTGGTGTTCATGCGGAAGGCCGAGCTGCGCCCGTCGGACCCGGTGCCCAGGGCCAAGGGGCAGCTGCGCGAGGGGCTCAGGTACGTGCTGCGCCACGAGAAGCTGCTGATGCCGATCCTGCTGATCGCCTTCGTGTCGATGTTCTCGCAGGCGTTCTCGATGTCGATCGCGCTCATGGCCCGCGAGGAGTTCAAGGCGGGGGCCAACTCGTTCGGCCTGGCCTCCAGCATGTTCGCCGTCGGCGCGCTCGCCGGGGCGCTGCTGGCCGCCCGCAGGGTCACGATCTCGCGCAGGATGCTGTTCGGCGGGGCGATCGGCTTCGGCGTGTTCCAGATCGCGGCCGGGCTGGCTCCGTCCTACCTGTTCTACCTGGTCCTGCTGGTGCCCGCCGGCGTCGCGCTGATCACGGTCAACACCGCCGCGAACGCCGCCGTCCAGCTCGCCACCTCGGCCGAGATGCGCGGCCGCGTCATGGGCATCTACATGCTGGTCTTCGTCGGCGGCTCGCCCATCGGGGCGTCGCTGGTCGGCTGGCTGTCGGAGCTCGGCGGGCCGAGGGCCGGCGCCGTCCTGGCCGGCGGGTTCGTGCTGGCCGGCACCGCGATGGCCGTCCTGGTCACCAGGATGATCACCGGGCGGGTGGCGCGGCGGCGGGCGGTGCCTGCCACCACCTGAGGCGGGACACACTGGGGGTATGAGGCTCTTCGCGGCCGTGTTGCCGCCCGACGAGGTGCTGGACGAGCTCGAACGCGCGATCGCGCCGCACGTCGGGCAGGTGCCGGAGCTGCGCTGGCCGGACCGCGCCACCTGGCACGTCACGCTGGCCTTCTTCGGCGAGGTGCCCGAGCGGGCGCTGCCCGACCTGCGTGCCCGCCTGGCCCGCGCCGCCGGCCGCCACCCGGTGCCGGCCCTGGCCTTCACCGGGTTCGGCGCGTTCTCGTCCGTACGGCGCGCGCGGGTGTTCTGGGCGGGCCTGTCGGGCGACTCGATGGTCCGGCTGGTCGACTCCGTCAGGGCCGCCGGCCGGCGGGCCGGCGCCGCGAACATCGACGAGAAGCGCTTCCACCCGCACCTGACGCTGGCCAGGGCCAAGGCCGAGACCGACCTCCGCCCGCTCGTCGACTCGCTGGCCGGATTCACCGGCTCGACGTGGCGGGCGGAGACGATCCGGCTGTTCGTGAGCGAGCCGGGGCCGCGGGTGAGGTACGAGTCACTGGACGAGTGGGCGCTCGCACCCGCGTCGCCCGGCTAGGCTCCTGGGCGTGGACCGTCCTCGTTCCTGGCTGCTGCCCCTGGTGCTCGGCCTCCTCATGCTCATCGTGATCGTCGGCGCGCTGGTGACCTGACGCCCTACCAGGCGTAGTCCTCCGGCGCGGTGCGGTGGCCAGGGAAGATCTCGTCCAGCTTGGCCAGCGCCTCGTCGTCGAGCTCGATCTCGAGCGTGCGCATGGTGCCGTCGAGCTGCTCCAGGGTGCGCGGGCCGATGATCGGCGCGGTCACCGCGGGCTGCTTCAGCAGCCAGGCCAGCCCGACGTGCGCGGGGTCCTCGCCCAGCTCGTCGCAGAGCTTCTCGTACCGCTCGATCTTGTCGCGGTGCTTCTCCAGCTCCGTGAGCATGCGGTCGGCGGCCGAGCGGCCCTTGTCGATCTTGCGCAGGACGCCGCCGAGCAGGCCGCCGGCCAGCGGGCTCCACGGGATGACGCCCAGGCCGTAGTCCTCGCACGCGGGCAGCACCTCCAGCTCGACCGCCCTGGTCAGCAGGTTGTAGTGGCTCTGCTCGCTGACGAGGCCGAAGAAGCCGCGCCGGGCCGCCGTCTCCTGCGCCTTGGCGATGTGCCAGCCGGCGAAGTTGGACGAGCCGACGTACAGGATCTTGCCCTGCTGGCGCAGCACCTCCATCGCCTCCCAGAACTCGTCGAACGGCGTGCGCCGGTCGACGTGGTGGGCCTGGTAGATGTCGATGTAGTCGGTCTGCATGCGCTTGAGCGAGGCGTCGCAGGCCCGGCGGATGTTGAGCGCCGACAGCCTGCTCTCGTTGGGCCAGTCGCCCATGTCGCCGTAGAGCTTGGTGGCGATCACCGTTCTCTCACGGCGGCCGTCTCCCTGGGCGAACCACCGGCCCAGGATGTTCTCGGTGATGCCCTCGCCCTTCTTCCAGCCGTAGACGTTGGCCGTGTCGAAGAAGTTGAGGCCCAGCTCGTGAGCCCTGTCCATGATCGCGAACGAGTCTTCTTCGGAGGTGTGCGGGCCGAAGTTCATGGTGCCGAGGCAGAGCGGGCTGACCCGGAGGCCGCTGCGCCCGAGGTTCACGTAGTCCATGCTTTCCACACTAGGTACCTGGAGTGCGCTCCAGGCCATAGGGTTGGGGCCGTGTTCTCGGGGCTGGTGCGCGCTTCGGTGCCGCTGTTCCTCTCGATGGTCACCAACCTGCTCGGCGCGGTCGTGGTCACCGCCGTGCTCGGCCGCCACGCCACCGTCACGCTCGCCGCCTTCGCCGTCATGACCGCCGTGCTCACTCCCGCGTCCACGGCCGTCGCGGGCGCGTTACGCGGGCTCGCGCCGTTCGTCGCCCCGCACCGCGACGACCCCGACGCGGTGCTGCCGGTGCTGCGCGACGCCCGGTGGCTGAGCCTGCTCGTGGGCCTGGCGGGCGCGCTGGCGGTGCTGGGCGTGCCCGCGCTGGCCGAGGCCGCCGGGGTGCCCGCCGAGGTGGTGGCCGAGCTGGGGGTGCTGCCCTGGCTGCTCGCCCTCTACCTGGTGATCTACGCCGCGGGCGGCGGCGCCACCGCCGTGCTGGTGGCCATCGGGCGCAGCCGGGGCGTGCTGTGGGCGAGCCTGGCGAGCACGGCGGTGATGATCGCGCTGGCCGTCGCGCTGGTGCCGCCGCTCGGGCTGACCGGTGTCGGGGTGGCCTGGACGCTGTCGGGGCTCACCCTGGTCGGCGTCGGCGACCTGGCGCTGCGCCGGGCCCTGGGCCGTCCGGTCGGCCGGGGCCGGCCGCGACCGCGGGAGATCGCCCGGCTGGCCGCGGTGAGCCTGCCGCTGGCGGCGACGGTGCTGATCAAGTTCGGCGCGCTGGGCGTGATCACGTTCGCGGCCGGCATCACCGGCGCCCGCGACGCCGCCGCGCACGCGGTGCTGGCCACGCTCACCGGGTTCATCGTGCTCGCCGCCATGGCGGTCGGGCAGGCGTCGGTGCCCGAGGTGTCGCGCGCCGCCACCGTCGCCTCGGCGCGCCGCGCCAACCGCGCCGCGGCCCTGCTCGCCGTCGGCGGCACCACGCTCGCCGCGCTGACGCTGCTGGTGCTGGGCGGCCCGGTGCTGGGGCTGTTCACCGGCGATCCCGCCGTGCGCGGCGTGGCGCTGGCGCTCCTGCCGCTCATGCTGCTGTCCTCGATGGCCGACTCGGTCCAGGCCGTGCAGGGCTTCGGCCTGACGGGGCTGAAGCGTACGGGGGCCAGCCTGGCGTACTTCGCCGCCGGCTACGGGCTGCTCGCGCTGGCCGCCGTGCCCGTGGCCGCGACCTGGGGGGTCACCGGGCTGTGGGTCGCCCTGCTCGTGGGCAACCTGCTGCTGGCCGTCCTCCAGGCCACCGGGTTCCACCGGCACAGCGCGCGGGTGGGCCGGGCCGAGGGTCGCCGTGTCGCGGGTCAGAGCTCGCCCGGGTGACCGCGCTCGCCGCGGACCAGCCGGGCGCCCAGGTCGGAGATCTCGTGCACCATCATGTTGGCCTGGCGGGTGCTGGTGATCAGCCCGGAGCCGTGCAGCACCTGGGCGTGCTGGCTCGCGTTCGACAGCGACGCTCCGGTGCGGCGGGCGAGTTCGGTGGTGGTGCAGCCCGTGCCCGAGGCGACGCACCGCAGGATCCGGGCGCGCGTGGCGCCGAGCAGCGCCGCCAGCGAGTCCTGGGGGCCGGCGGCGGGCTCCGGGCGGCCGGTCACCGGGTAGACCAGGACCGGCGGCAGCCGCGGGTCGAGCAGCGCGACCGGGGTGATCCGGCAGAAGTACGAAGGGATCAGGGTCAGACCCCGCCCGCCCAGCCGGATCTCATGGTCACCGGCCGGATAGTCGGCTTCCAGAGCAGGGGGACGCCAGCGCAGCGTCGGTGCCAGGCCCGCGAGCATGGTCTCCGTACCGTGGTCGACCAACCGGCGGGCCAGACCGGTGCGCTCCTGGCCCAGCACGCTTTCCAGTGTCGTGCGCAGCGGGCCGAGCGCCGTACGGCAGTAGCCGGCCACCAGGCCGGAGACTCGGCGGACGGCCCGCTGATCGCCTCTGAGCAGGTCGTCCAGGCCGCCCGGCAGACCGGCGTGCGTGTGTAAGACGGCCATCTCCTGCCGGACGCGTATCCGCGGGGTGTCGCCCAACGCGGCGATGCCGTCGTCGAATCCGCCCTGGGATTCGATCGGCGTAAGGAAGTCGGGAAAGTACGCGCCCGCCGGGACGAGGGGGACCAGTGTCCGCCGGACGGGTTCGAGCAGCCCCGCCGAGGCCAGGTCGGCACGCGCCCGGCGCCGCCAGCCGTCCATCTCCCGGCCACCGCCGCGTTCGCGCAGGCGGTAGAGGCTCATCACCGCCTCCCACAGGAAGTCGACGCGGGAGGCGATCCGTACCCGGGCGAGGTCGTCGGCGGTGAAGACGATCCTCAGCAGGCCACCCGACATGGTCCCAGTATCTCCGCCCGGCGCGGGCCTGAGCTCCATGTTCCACTCCAGAACGGAACACGGTGACACGTCAGATCATCGATTTGTACCTTTTCCAGGACAGACCGGTCAGACCCGCACACGCCCCTCCAGGACTCATCGACGATGACGCAGCGAACCATCCCCCACGCGCAGATGAGTGAGGCCCGAGCGGTGAGCTGGCCGACGCTGTTCGCTCCGCCGGCGTTCCTGCTCCTTCCTGTGGCGCTCGCCGCCTACCTGACGCTGCCGCCTGCCGCAGGGGGCGCTGCCGCGCTCGTCAACGGCCTTCCCGGCCTGGTCGAGGGCCGGCCGCCGGCGTCGTACGTCGTCTGGTCGGTCGCCGTGACGGCACTGACAGCGGCGGGAGGGGCGCTCGCCCTGGTGGCGAGCCTGTATCTGGCCGCGGGACGGTTCGGCGGCAGCGTCGCCGCGGCGATCCGCGAGGCCGCGCGGCGCTCGGGGACCTTGCTCGCCCTGGCGGCGCTGGTGGCGCTCCGCCTGCTGCCCCACGCGCTGGTCGTGGCGTCGTCCGCCGTCGTCGCCCAGTGGACCGGCCAGCGCTGGATCGTGACCGTCACGGTGGCCGTGGCCGTGGTGATCGCGCTGCCCGTGATGCTGGTGCTGCCCGTCGTCCTCGTGGCGGGCCACCCGGTGACCGGCGCGTTCCGCCGCGCGCGCGAGACGGTGTCCGGCCGGCGTACGAAGGCGACGCTGCTCCTCGCGGCCGCCACCTCGGCCACCCCGGCCCTGGCGTTCGGCGTCCACCTGTGGCTCGCTCCGCTGCTGCCCGACGCGGTGAAAGCCGTCGCCGCCGCGCTGGGCGCCGCCCTCCTCCTCGCCGTGATCCCCCTCACCGCTCAGGCGCTCGCCTCCTTCCACGTCCCCGCGGAGCCCCGGCCGGAGCCGGCGAGGACCGCCCCCGCGATGCCGGCCGCCATCTCGCTTCTGCTGATCGGGGTGGGCGCCGTCACCGTCCTGTCCCCGTTGCCCGAGGTCACCGACCGTACGGTCCGGATGGTCCCCGTGGACGATCCCGACCGAGCACCGTCGTCCCTGGCGGATCCCGAGCCCTCCGACGACGATCATCTTCCGGGCGAGGTCCGTCCCTTCATGGACCGCGGCGACCTCGCGCACCTCGCCATCCGGCCGGACGGGACGCCGCTGCTGGCCGGCTACGACCCCCGTGCCGTCGGCGCGACCACCCTGACGTGCGTGGACATGGCCTGCGACGTCCCTTCGCTCGGCTGGGTGCGCCCCTACGCGTTCACCGACGACCCCGTCTCCGCCACGACCCTGGCTGACGGCAGTGTCGTCCACGCGGGCTGGCAGGACGGACCTGAGGCCACGCTGCACCTGATCCGATGCGTGAGCACAGGACAGTGCACGCCGTCGGCCGGGCCGGTCACCCGGGCCGGGACCACCGGCAGGCTGCAGGACCTCGCGCTGGCCGCTGGTCCCGCCGGCGGCGTCCTGGTCGCCGTGGCGAACCGCGACGGAGACGCGGTCACCGAGTTGTCGCTGACGTCGTGCGACGACGCGCGGTGTCCGCGGCCCCGGACCGTCCCGCTGGCGGCGGCCCTGCCGTACGACCGGGCGAGCTCCACGATGAGGGGGAGACTCGCCGTGGCCGTCGTCCCGCCGGATCGCCCCGTCGTGACCTGGCTCGAACCCGCTTCCAGCACGCTGCGGGTGATCGTCTGCGATACCGCCGCCTGCCTCCGCCCGGAGCTGACCACGCACCGGCTCGCCGACGAGTTCTCCAGCGACGACACCGTCAAGGCGGGTGCCGTCGCCGTCGCCGTCCCTCCTGACGGCCGCCCGGTCGTCGCCTACCAGGGCGGCGCGGGAGACCTGCGGCTGCTGCGGTGCCGGGGCCAGGACTGCGCGCGGACCGATGCGATGCGGCTGGGATCCGGCCTGACCTCTCCCGGCGTGTCCAGCCTCGTCCTCGACGGGAGCCTGCGCTCCTACGAACCCACGGTTCCCCGCAGGCCCCACCTGCTCGTGGACCCGTCCGGGCGGGTCGTCCTGGCCGCCTACGACGGGCGGCGGCGCGCTCTGGTGCTGGCGACCTGCGACGGCGGCGCCTGCGACCGCGCTCCGATCGCCCGCGTGGAGGGTGCGGGTGGGCCGCTCGCGCTGGCCCTCGACCGGGCCGGGCGTCCCACGGTGGCCTGGGAGGAACGCCTCGACGACAGGGAGTGGCGGCTGCGCATCACCACACCGGACGGGTCATAGCCGGGGAGGCGTGACGTTTGGGGCATGATGGCGGCGTGGGGGGACTGCTGATCAGGATGCTCGGGGTGGCGCTGGCCGCCCTGGCCGTGCTTCCGGCGTCGGCCGCGGCCGACGACGGGGAGCGGTTGTTCACCTTCCGCGACCCGCGCATCACCGAGTCCAGCGGGCTGGCCGTCTCGCCCACCCACGACGACGTCTACTACACCCACAACGACAGCTCGGCGCAGCCGGAGTTCTACGCGGTCGGGGCCGACGGCAGGACCAAGGCCACCTTCCGGCTGCGGGGGGCCGAGGCGCGCGACTGGGAGGCCATGGCGGCGGTCAAGGACCCCGAGACCGGGCGCGGGGTGCTGTGGTTCGCCGACATCGGCGACAACCTCGACGGGGCGTGGCCCGACGTCTCGATCTACAAGGTGATGGAGCCGCGCACGCTCGCCGACGCCACCCTGCCCGCCGTCCGCTACCGGTTCCGCTACGCCGACGGGGCCAGGAACGCCGAGGGCATCATGGTGAACCCCAGGACCGGGCGGCTCCACGTCGTGACCAAGGAGTTCGCCGGCGGGGTCTACGTGGCCCCCAAGAAGCTGCGTACTGACAGGACCAACACGCTGCGCAGGATCGGGAGCGCGCCGATCATGGCCACCGACGCGGCGTACGCGCCCGACGGCTCGTCGTACGTGATCCGCACGTACTTCTCCGCGACCCTGTACGAGCCGTCCGGCAAGATGATCGCCAAGGTGCCGATGCCGGAGCTCAGGCAGGCCGAGTCCATCGCGTACACCCGGGACGGCACGGCCCTGCTGACCGGGTCGGAGGGGGTGCGCAGCCCTGTCCACAGGGTGCCGTTGCCGGCCGCCGCGACGCCCACGCCCTCGCCCACGCCGTCCGAGCGGCCCCGCGCGCAGGGCACCACCGCGGCGGCCGAGCCGGCGGGCGGCGGGCTGACGGGGCTGAACGTGCTGATCTGGCTGGGGGCGGCGGCGCTGGCGATCGGCGCCATCACGTTCCTGGCGCGCATCACGCGCTGAGGGCCGCTACGGACGCATGCCGGCGGTGAACATGTCGCCGCGCAGGGCCCGCTCGACGGCCTCGATCGAGCGGGCCAGGCGCACCAGGCGGGGGCCCTCCTGGCGGTAGGTGTCGAGGACCGCCTCGATGGCGTGCGGCGGCAGGTGGCCCTTGAGGTCGACCGCCGCCCCCCGGTAGCCCGCGCGGGCCGCCTCGACCGCGGAGCCGACGTGGTGGCGGGCCATCCGGGCGAGCGCGACCGGATGCCGCCTCAGCACCTCGTAGGCCCGGTAGTCGGGCGGCACGGCGTCGAGGAGCCAGGCGACGGCCGACCTCTCCCAGTCGGGCACGCTGGGGGGTCGCACCTCGGCGGGCCATTCGGGCGGGACATACATGCCTTCATCGTACTCATGTTCGATTCACCATCACAGGGCGAGGTGGACGCACCGTTTTGGATACATTCACCACGTGACGGAGAAGATCGGAGTCGTGGGGGCCGGGATCGTCGGCCTGGCGGTCGCTCGCGAACTGGCCGCCACCAGGGGCGCCGAGGTGACCGTGCTGGAGAAGGAGGGCCGCGTCGGGGCCCACCAGACCGGCCACAACAGCGGGGTCGTGCACGCGGGCATCTACTACCCGCCCGGCTCGCTGAAGGCCAGGCTCTGCCGCGAGGGCGTGGCGCTGCTGAAGGAGTACTGCGCGCGGCACGCTCTCCCGTACGAGGAGGTCGGCAAGCTCGTGGTGGCCGCCACCCGGGCGGAGCGGCCGCGGCTGGCCGCGCTGGCAGAGCGGGCCAGGGCCAACGGCGTGCCCGGCATCACCGAGCTGGACGCGCTCGGGCTGCGCGAGGTGGAGCCGCACGCGGTCGGCGTCGCGGCGATCCACTCGCCGCACACCGCGATCGCCGACTTCCCCGCGGTCGCGCGCCGGCTCGCGCTCGACGTGGCGGAGCTGGGCGGCTCGGTACGGCTGCGGCATCCGGTCAGGGGCATCAGGGAGACCTCCAGGGGCGTGGAGGTGGTGGCGGGGACGGGCAGGTTCGCCTTCGACCGGCTGGTGGTCTGCGCCGGGCTCGGCACGGACGCGGTGGCCGCGATGGCGGGCCGGCCGGGCTCGGTGCGCATCGTGCCGTTCCGCGGCGAGTACTACGCGCTCCGGGGGGCGGCGAGGGGCCTCGTGCGCGGGCTCATCTACCCGGTGCCCGACCCGCGCTACCCGTTCCTCGGGGTGCACCTCACCCGGCACGTCGGCGGCGAGGTGCTGGTGGGGCCGAACGCGGTGCTGGCGGGCGCGTACGAAGGCTACATATGGCGAAATTTTCGTAATTTTCCTCAGATTCTCGCCTGGCCCGGCACCCTCCGCATGGCCCGCCGCCACTGGCGCACCGGCGTCAAGGAGGTCTACGGCTCGCTGGTCAAGAGCGCCTTCACCGAGGCCGCGCGCCGCTACGTCCCCGAGCTCACCGCCGATGACCTGCGGCGCGCCGCGGGCGGCGTGCGCGCGCAGGCGGTGGCGCGCGACGGCTCGCTGGTGGACGACTTCGCGGTGGACGTGCTCGGGAACGTCGTCCTCGTACGGAACGCGCCTTCCCCCGCTGCCACGTCGAGCCTGGCCATCGCCCAGCACATTGCCGGAATTGTTCCGGCACCCTCCCGATGAGTGCATCCTTGATGGTGATGGAAGCGCGCCTGTTGATCGTCGAAGACGACCCGAACATCCTCGAACTCCTCGCCGCGAGCCTGAGGTTCGCGGGCTTCGACGTGTCCACCGCCAAGAGCGGCGCCGACACGGTCGCCGCGGTCCAACGGCAACGCCCGGACCTCGTGGTGCTCGACGTCATGCTGCCCGACCTGGACGGCTTCGAGATCGTGCGGCGGCTGCGGAGCGGCGGCATGCACACGCCCGTGGTGTTCCTGACGGCCAAGGACGAGACCGAGGACAAGATCCGCGGGCTGACGATCGGCGGCGACGACTACGTGACCAAGCCGTTCAGCCTGGAAGAGGTCGTGGCCAGGATCCACGCCGTGCTCCGCCGTACCAGCGGCGACGCGCAGCCGCCACCGCCCAGGCTGACGTTCGCCGACATAGAGCTGGACGAGGAGAGCCACGAGGTGTGGCGCGGCGGCCACGCCGTCGCGCTGTCCCCGACCGAGTTCAAGCTGCTGCGCTACTTCATGACGAACGCCGGACGGGTGCTGTCCAAGCCGCAGATCCTCGACCACGTGTGGGACTACGACTTCCGCGGCGAGGTCGGCATCGTCGAGTCCTACGTCTCGGTGCTCCGCCGTAAGATCGACAATCGCAGTCCGCGGCTCATCCACACCCTGCGCGGCGTCGGATACGTCCTGCGGTTGCCGCCGAGCGGCTGATGGCCAGGTCGGGCCGGCTGCCGCTCCGGATCAAGCTCATGGCCTCGATGCTGGCGCTGCTCGGCATCGGCATGTCGTTCATCGGCGTGGTGAGCGTCTCGGTCCTGCACGGCTACCTGATGGACCGCGTCGACGGCCAGGTCAACCTGATCTCGGTACGGGTCCAGAAACGGCTGATCATCGACGCCGAGCGGCGCGAGCAGGGCAGGCAGACGTCCGAGAAGCCGCTGCTCATCGAGTCGGACACGATCGTGCTGCTGCGCGACCCGTACGGCGGGCTGACCCCCGCCCAGGGTGACAGGGACGTCGACCAGAAGCCCAAGCCGCAGCTGGAGGACTCGCCGGGACCCGGCGTCTACACCGCGCCCGCCGTGAGCGGCCCCGGCGAGTGGCGGGTGCGCGAGACCGCCACCCCGTACGGCACGTTCGTGGTCGCCACCGACCTGACCGAGGTCAATGAGATCACCCGGCGGCTCGTCTTCATCGAGCTGCTGGGCGGCGGCGGCATCGTGCTCATCCTGGCCGTGGTGGGCGTCACCATCGTGCGGCGCAGCATGCGGCCGCTGGTCGAGATCGAGCGGACCGCCGGCACCATCGCCGCGGGCGAGCTGGGCCGCCGGGTGCCCGACGGCGACTCGCGCACCGAGGTCGGGCGGCTGGCCACGGCGCTCAACGGGATGCTCGCGCAGATCGAGAGCGCGTTCGCGGCGCGCTCGGCCTCGGAGGAGGCCGCCAGGCGCTCCGAGGACCGGATGCGGCAGTTCGTCACCGACGCCTCGCACGAGCTGCGCACCCCGCTCACCTCGATCCGCGGCTTCGCCGAGTACGCCCGCCAGAACCCCGGCGCCGACCCGGCCGAGCTGATGCAGCGGGTGGAGAACGCGGCCGGCCGGATGACCCTGCTCGTGGACGACCTGCTGCTGCTCGCCCAGGTGGACCAGCACCGCCCGCTCAAGATGCGCCCGGTGGACATGCTGGCGCTGGCAGCCGACGCGGTGCAGGAGGCGCGCATCCTCGCCCCCGACCGGCAGATCGACCTGGACGTCGTCGGCGGCGCCGCGCTCATCGTCTCCGGCGACGAGGTGCGGCTGCGCCAGGTGGTCGGCAACCTGACCTCCAACGCGCTCATCCACACCGAGGAGGGCACCCCGATCACCGTGCGGGTCGGCGCCGGCGACGGGACGGTCTTCCTGGAAGTGGCCGACAAGGGGCCCGGACTCAGCCCCGACCAGGTGGACCGGGTCTTCGAACGCTTCTACCGGGCCGACTCTGCCAGGTCCAGGCGGCGTTCCGGCGAGGACCGGGGCAGCGGGCTCGGCCTGGCCATCGTGCAGGCGCTCGTGCAGGCGCACGGCGGCACGGTCGTGGCGCGGAGCGCGCCCGGCGAGGGCGCCACGTTCCGCGTCGAACTCCCACTCGCCTTGGAGTGAGCCTTCAGCGTTTCCTCAGGTCACTGGGCCACCCTGAGAGGGTGAGCAAACCCGAGGCGCTGATCATGGTGGTGGACGACGAGCCCAGCATCAGGGACCTGCTCTCGGCGAGCCTGCGTTTCTCCGGGTTCGAGGTGGTCACCGCCGCCGACGGCAACGAGGCCGTCGAGGTCGCCAAGCGGACCGGCCCCGACCTGGTGGTGCTCGACGTCATGCTGCCGGACCTCGACGGGTTCGAGGTGGCCAGGCGGATCGACGCGCCGGTGCTGTTCCTGACCGCCCGCGACGCCACCGAAGACAAGATCGCCGGGCTGCGGGTGGGCGACGACTACGTGACCAAGCCGTTCAGCCTGGAGGAGGTCCAGGCGCGCATCCGCGCGGTGCTGCGCCGCACCCGGGGCGAGGGCGCGCCCGCGAGCCGGCTCAAGGTGGCCGACCTGGAGCTGGACGAGGAGGCGCGCGAGGTGTGGCGGGCCGGCCGGCAGGTGCGGCTGTCGCCGACCGAGTTCAAGCTGCTGCACTACTTCATGGCCAACGCCGGCCGGGTGGTGTCGAAGGCGCAGATCCTCGACCACGTGTGGAACTACGACTTCGGCGGCGACGCCGGGGTGGTCGAATCGTACGTGTCCTATCTCCGGCGCAAGGTCGACGACGTGGAGCCGCGGCTCATCCACACGCTGCGCAGCGTCGGATACGTGTTAAGGGAGCCGCCCTCGGGCTAGCTTGACGGTATGGACCTGTTGAGCGCGCTCCAGCGACTGCGCGGGACGCTGGACCGGGAGCTGTTCCCGCTGGCGATCGGCGAGGCGGCGGGCGACCGGCGCGCGCTCAAGGAGCTGACCGGCCAGCTCGACGACTACCTGCTGCCGCGGCTGCGGGCGATCGACGCCCCGCTGCTCGCCGTGGTCGGCGGCTCCACCGGGGCGGGCAAGTCCACGCTGGTCAACTCGCTGGTCGGGGCCGACGTGGCCGAGCCGGGGGTGCTGCGGCCGACCACGCTGGTGCCGACCCTGGTCGCCAACCCGGCCGACCGCGACTGGTTCATGGGCCAGAACGTGCTGCCCGGCATGTCCCGCGCCACCGGCTCCGGCCCCGGCGCGCTCCGGGTGGTGACGTCCGAGGCGCTCGGCGCCGGGCTGGCGCTGCTGGACGCGCCCGACATCGACTCCGTGGTGACCGCCAACCGCGAGCTGGCCGCGCAGCTCCTGGCCGCCGCGGACCTGTGGCTGTTCGTCACCACCGCCGCCCGCTACGCCGACGAGGTGCCGTGGAGCTTCCTGCGCACCGCCCGCGAGCGCAGCACCGCGCTCGCCGTCGTGCTCGACCGGGTGCCTGCCGAGGCCGCGGGGCCGGTCGCCCGCGACCTGGAGCGCCTGCTGACCGAGAACGGGCTCGACGGCACCCGCCTGTTCACCGTGCCCGAGGCGCCGCTGCCCTCCGAGAAGGCCCGACTGCCCGCCGACGCCGTCGCCCCGATCGCCGCCTGGCTCTCCGGGCTCGCCGCCGACGCCGCCGAACGCGCCCGCGTCGTACGGCAGACGCTGTCGGGCGCGCTCGACAGCCTCGCCGTCCGCGTCCCCGCGCTGGCCGGCGCGGTCGAGCGGCAGGAGGCCGGCTTCGGCACGCTGCGTGACGTGGTCGAGGGCGCCTACGCGGGCGGAATGGCGGACTTCGACGAGGGCATGCGCGACGGGTCGCTGCTCCGCGGCGAGGTGCTGGCCCGCTGGCAGGACTTCATCGGCACCGGCGACTTCATGCGCTCCCTGGAGAGCCGGGTGGGGTGGCTGCGCGACCGGATCGTCGGCTTCTTCACCGGCCAGGTGCCCGAGAACCGGCTCAGGGACGCGCTGGAGAGCGGCGTCGAGGCGCTCATCAGGGGATCCGCCGACGCCGCCGCCGAGCGGGCGCTCGAAGGCTGGTCGGCCGCGCCCGGCGGCGCGGGGCTGCTCGACCGGCTCGGCGCGATCGAGTCGGCCCGGCTCGGCCGCGCCGCCCCCGACCTGGGCAAGCGGACCGAGCTGGCGGTGCGCGGCTGGCAGGAGTTCGTGCTCGACCTCGTACGGGAGGAAGGCGCGGAGAGGCGGACCACGGCGCGCGCGGCGTCGTTCGGCGTGAACGGGGCGGGGCTGCTGCTGATGCTGGCCGTGTTCGCCTCGACGGGCGGGCTGACCGGGATCGAGGTGGGGATCGCGGGCGGCACCACCGTGCTGTCGCAGAAGCTGCTGGAGGCGATCTTCGGCGACCAGGCGGTGCGCACGCTCACCATCCGCGCCCGGGAGGACCTGCGGGAGCGGGTGCGGGGGCTGATGGACGAGGAGGCGGCCCGCTTCCTGTCCGTCCTGGAGCCGCTGGAGCCGTCGCGCGGCACGGCCACCGCCCTGCTGGACGCGGCCCGTACGATCCGCGACCACCGGACGGAGCTCCCATCTGGTCGGCGGGACCGTGACCTGGAGGGCCCGCCCTCCGAGAAGGCCCGCCCCGCGGCCGGCCCGTCCGGGACGGGACTCCCTCCCGAGGGTGGCCCCGGCCCGTCCGGGACGGGACCCCGGGAGTCTCCCGGCGGTGGTTCTGAGGCGGGCGGCGCGGAATTCCGGGAGTCTCCCGGCGGTGGTTCTGAGGCGGGCGGCGCGGGACTCCGGGAGTCTCCCGGTGGTGGTTCTGATCCTGGCGGGTCGCCGCGGGCGCGGACGTCCGAGGGAGGGGACGCGCGGTGAAGCTGCTGCGCCGCAAGGAGCGGCCTTCGCTGGACTCGCGGCTGGCCGCGCTGCTGGAGGCGGCCGAGCTGGGCGAGGGGCGGCTGCCGGCGGAGGCCGTCGCGGCGGCGCGCGCGGTGGCCGAGCGGGCGGGGGCGCGGCGCCGGCTGTCCGTCGAGCACACGGTGGCCGCGCTCGCCGGGGCGACCGGCAGCGGCAAGTCGTCACTGTTCAACGCCATGACCGGCACGGACCTGGCCGCCGTCGGCGTCACCCGGCCCACCACGTCGACCGCCCAGGCGGCGCTGTGGGACGGCGCGGGAGCCGGGCCGCTGCTCGACTGGCTCGACGTCCCGCACCGCCACTCCGCGTCCGCCGTCGACGACCTGTCCGGCCTGGTCCTGCTCGACCTGCCCGACCACGACTCGATCCGGCTGTCCCACCGGCTGGAGGTGGACCGGCTGGTGGAGCTGGTCGACCTGCTGGTGTGGGTGCTGGATCCGCAGAAGTACGCCGACGCCGCCATCCACGAGCGCTACCTGCGACCGCTGGCGGGGCACCGGGACGTCATGGTGGTGGTACTCAACCAGATCGACCGCCTCCCGCCCGGCGCGGCGGACCGCTGCCTCAAGGACCTGCGCCGCCTCCTCGACGCCGACGGCCTCACCGGCGTCCCGGTCCTCGGCGTGTCGGCCCGGACGGGCGCCGGCCTGGCCGAACTGCGCACCCTCCTGTCCACCCGGGTCGCGGACCGCGCCTCCTGGTCCGCCCGCCTCGCCGCCGACGTCACCACCGCCGCCACCCACCTGACCACCGCCTCGTCGGCCCTTCCCCGTACGAGCGGTCACACTTCCGGCAGCCCGCGCGGACGGACCGAAGGGTCTGCCGGAGAAGGGACGCTCGCCCTTGACACGGGACCGGCCGACGGCGCCGTACCCCCGGACGCACCGCACCATCAGGCCGAGACCGGCTCCTGGGCCGGGATCGAGGCCCGAGGCGGTGGCGGGCCGCTGAGAAGCGCGCCGGACGGGCAGGCGGCGTTGCCGGCGGTGTCCGGAGACGTCACGGGGCTGGAAGGGCGCCTGGTGGCCGCGCTGTCGCGGGCCGCCGGGGTGCCGGTCGTGGTGGAGGCCGTGGCGAAGGGGCACCGGCACCGGGCCGTGGTCGCCACCGGGTGGCCCGTCACCCGGTGGGTGCGGCGGTTCCGGCCCGACCCGTTGCGGCGGCTGCGGATCGGTGTGGCCGCGCCCGCGTCCTCCCCGGACCGCGAGTTGGTGGGCCGCACCTCCGTACCCGAGGCGTCCGCCGTGCAGCGGGCGCAGGTCGAGACCGCGATCAGGGACGTCGGCGAGTCGGCCGCCGCCGGGCTGCCGGGCGCGTGGGCGGCGTCGGTGCGGCAGGCGGCGCGCTCGCGCTCGGCGGAGCTGGCCGACGCCGTGGACAAGGCCGTCGGCCGCACCTCCCTGGGAGCGACCCGGCGGCCCCGCTGGTGGCGGGCGGTGAACGCGTTGCAGTGGCTCGTGTTCGCGGCCCTGCTGGCCGGGGCGCTCTGGCTGGGCGGGCTGTTCGCGCTGGGCTACCTGCGCCTGCCCGAGCCGCCCCTGCCGACCGCCGGCGAGGTGCCGTGGCCGACCGTGCTGCTGCTCGGCGGCGCGCTGGCCGGGGTGCTCATCGCCCTGCTGTCCAGGGTGGCCGCCTGGCTCGGCGGCCGTCGCCGCGCCCGCAAGGCTTCCAAGGCGCTGCGCGAGGCCATCGGCAGGGTGGGGCAGGAGTACGTGCTCCAGCCCGTCGAAGAGGAACGCGACCGCTACACCCGCTTCGCCGACGCCGTCACCCGGGCGGGCTGAGGATGTCACATTTGCGGCGCCTTTTCCTTCTCATGATGTGAGGAAAGGGGAGGAATGTGACGAAGAAGATCGTGGTGGTCGGCGGCGGGCTGGCCGGGCTGGTGGCGGCCGTCGTCTGCGCGGAGGCGGGGGCGGAGGTGACGCTGCACGAGGCGCACAGGACGCTCGGCGGGCGGGGGCGGGCGATCGCCGGGCCGTACCTGGTTCACGAGGGCGCTCACGTCTTCTACGCCGACGGGCCGCACTGGGCGTGGTTGCGGGAGCGGGGCCTGGTCGACGGGCTGGGCAGACCGGCGGTGCGTGATTACCGGATGGGGTTCGTACGGGACGGCCGGATGCGGCTGCTGCCCCCGGCGGGGTTCCTGCGGATGATGGCGACGGGGCCCAGGACGGCACCGGTCGAGATGGACTTCCACACCTGGGCGTCCAGGTCGTACGGCGAGCGCACGGCCCGGGTGGCCGCCAACGCGATCAGCGTGGTGACGTACGACGCCGACACGGGGCGGTTGTCGGCGGCGTTCGTGTGGGATCTGCTGCGCCGGGTGTTCGCCCCGCGCCCGCCGGCGGTCCGGTGGGTGGTCGGCGGCTGGCAGGCGGTGATCGACCGGCTCGCCGCCCGCGCCCGCGACCTCGGCGTACGCGTCGAGCTGGGCTCTCGCGTGACCGAGCTGCCGGGCGAGCCGACGATCGTCGCGACCGAGCTGTCGTCGGCGCGGCTCCTGCTCGGCGACGACACGCTGCGCTGGGAGAGCGGCGACTGCGTGATGCTGGACCTGGCCGTGCGCTCGGCGCGGGGCGACCGCTTCATCTGCTGGGACCTGGACGACGGCGGCTTCCACGAGAGCTACTCCATGCAGGACCCCACGGCCGCGCCCCAGGGGGAGACGCTGTTCCAGATCGACATGCCGATCCGCCGCGGCGAGACCAGGGCGGAGGCGACCCGGCGGGTGGAGGCGCTGGCCGATCTGGCGGTGCCCGGCTGGCGCGGGCGCGTGACCTGGCGGCGCTCCGGGGCGGCCAGGCACCGTACGGGCGCGCTCGACCTGCCCGGCATGACCTGGCGCGACCGTCCCGCGATCGACCGGGGCCACGGCGTGTTCCTGGCGGGCGACATGGTGGCGGCGCCCGGGATGCGCGGCGAGATCTCCGTCAACAGCGCGATCACGGCGGCCAGGCACGCCCTGCGCGTCGGCGAGCACGCCGCCCGATGACCGGCGACCCCTTCCACACGCACCGCAACCTGCTGTTCAGCATCGCCTTCGACATCCTGGGCAGCGCCGGCGACGCCGAGGACGTGGTGCAGGAGACCTGGCTGCGCTGGCATGGCGTGGACCACGCCCGGGTGGACAACCCCCGCGCCTACCTCGTCCGCGTCGTCACCCGCCTGGCCCTGGACGAACGCGACCGCCTCCACCACGAGTACGTCGGCCCCTGGCTGCCGGAGCCCGGCCCGGACCCGGTGGAGGACGTGGCCCGCGCCCAGGAGGTCACCTACGGGCTGATGGTGGTGCTGGAGACGCTGTCGCCGCTGGAGCGGGCGGCGTTCATCCTGTACGAGGCGTTCGGCTTCCGGCACGCCGAGGTCGCCCGTATCCTCGGCCGCTCTCCCGCCGCCGTCCGCCAGCTCGTCCACCGGGCCCGCGAACACGTCGAGGCCCGCCGTCCGCGGTTCCCCGAGGAGCGGGCCGCCGCCCAGGCCGTCGCGGAGCGCTTCCTCGACGCCGCGCTGGGCGGGAGCATCGCCGGCCTGATGGAGGTGCTGGCTCCGGACGTGACACTGCGCACGGACGGCGGCGGACGCGTCAAGGCCGCCCTGCGTCCGGTCACCGGCAGCGATCGGGTGAGCAGGCTGCTGGCGGCGGTCGCGCCGGTCGGCCTGGAGACGACGGTGTACTGGTCCGCCCAGGACGGCCCGCCCACCGCGGCGCTCTTCTCCGACGGACTGCCGTACGCGGTGCTGGTCGTCGTCATGGCCGAGGACCGGAACCGGATCAGCGAGGTGTACGGCATCCTGAACCCCGACAAACTGGCCCGGCTAGCCCTGTGAGCGGTCGCTCCCGTCAGGGGTGAACGAGGTCGTGAGGTCGCGGAGGGTGGCAAGCAGCGGCCGGAGCAGGGGATGGGACTCGGCGCCGCGGCGGACGGCGGCGAAGACGCGGCGTTCCGGGCCGGGCACGTGGCGGATCGCGACGCCCGGCTGGGCCATGTCGCGCAGGGCCAGCCGGGGCACCAGGGCGACGCCGGCGCCGGCGGCCACCAGGGCGACCACGGCGCGGAAGTCGTCCGAGCAGTGGGCGAAGCGGGGAGTGAAACCGGCCTGCTCACAGGCGAAGGCGATCACGTCGTGCACCGGGTTCCCCGGGTACGGGCCGATCCAGGTCTCATCGGCGAGCGCGGCCAGCGAAGTGCCGGTCGGCGGGTGCGTCTCGGGCAGGACGAGGTCGAAGGGCTCGGCGTACAGCGGGACCCGGGACAGACGCCGGTCGTCGGGGGCGCCCCGGTACTCGACCGCGATCGCCACGTCGGCCTCGCTGTCGAGGAGCATCGTCAGGGACTGGTCGCCCTCCGCGTCGCGTACCCGTACCTGGAGGCCGGGCGCGGAGGCGCGCAGGGCCGTGATAGCGGGGGCGAGCACGGCGCTGATCGCGGTGGCGAAGCAGGCCACGGTCACCTCGCCCGCGGCGCCCGCGGTGTAGTCGGCGACCTCGGCGCGGGCGCGTTCGAGCTGGGCCAGGACCTCGTCGGCGTGTCCCAGCATGATCTTGCCGACGGCGGTGAGGTGGACGCCGCGGCCGTCGCGGATGAACAGCCGGTGGCCGACCTCGTGCTCCAGCGCGGCGAGCTGCTGCGACACGGCGGACGGCGTGAGGTGCAGGGCGGCGGCAGCGGCGGTGACCGTGCCGTGGTCGGCCACCGCCTGGAGCGTGCGCAACCGCCGCGTGTCTATCACGCCGCGAGGATACGCCCTCCGGCCAGGGAAGGGCCGAGCTCAGCCGCGGGCCTGGATGAACGCGTCCACCGCGCGGTCCACGTCCGCCTCGGAGTGGGCGGCCGAGAGCTGGACGCGGATGCGGGCCAGGCCGTGCGGCACCACCGGGTAGGAGAAGCCGATCACGTAGACGCCCAGCTCCAGCAGGCGCTCGGCCATCGCCCCGGCCTCGGCGGCGTCGCCGATCATCACCGGGACGATCGGGTGGTCGCCGGGCAGGATGTCGAACCCGGCCTCGGTCATCCGCCCCCGGAACCGCTCGGTGTTGGCCCGCAGCCGCTCGCGCGCCTCGCTGGTGGTCTCCAGCAGGTCGAGGATGCGCAGCGAGGTGGCGGCGATGGCCGGGGCGAGCGAGTTGGAGAACAGGTACGGGCGGGAGCGCTGGCGCAGCAGCTCGCAGATCTCCCGGCGGCCGGACACGTAGCCGCCGGACGCGCCGCCGAGCGCCTTGCCGAGCGTGCCGGTGATGATGTCGATCCGGTCGGTCACCCCGTGCAGCTCGGGGGTGCCGCGCCCGGTGGGGCCGACGAAGCCGACCGCGTGGGAGTCGTCGACCATGACCATGGCGTCGTAGCGTTCGGCGAGGTCGCAGATGTCGGCCAGCGGCGCGAGGTAGCCGTCCATGGAGAAGACGCCGTCGGTGACGATCAGCCGTCTGCGGGCGTCCGACGACTCCTTCAGCCTGGCCTCCAGCTCGGCCATGTCACGGTTGGCGTAGCGGTGGCGGCGGGCCTTGGACAGGCGGATGCCGTCGATGATGCTCGCGTGGTTGAGCGCGTCGGAGATGACCGCGTCCCGCTCGTCGAGCAGGGTCTCGAACACGCCGCCGTTGGCGTCGAAGCACGAGCTGTAGAGGACGGTGTCCTCCATGCCGAGGAAGTCCGACAGCCGGGCTTCGAGCTCCTTGTGCACCTCCTGGGTGCCGCAGATGAACCGCACCGAGGCCATGCCGAACCCCCACCGGTCCAGCGCCCGCTTGGCGGCCTCGATCACCTCGGGGTGGTCGGCCAGGCCGAGGTAGTTGTTGGCGCAGAAGTTCAGCACCTCCTGGCCCGCCACGCTCACCTGGGAGCTCTGCGGGGTGCTGATGACGCGCTCGGGCTTGTGCAGCCCGGCCTCGGCGATCTCGTCGAGCGTCGCACGCAGCTGGTCGCGTACGTTCGTGAACATCAAGCGCTCCAATCAAGAATGACCTTGCCCGTGCGGCCGCTCGCGGCCGTCTCGAAGGCGGTCTCGAACTCGTGGTACGGGAAGCGGTCGGTGATCACGGGGGAGAGGTCGAGGCCCTTCTCGATCAGGACCGACATGTTGTACCAGGTCTCGAACATCTCCCGGCCGTACACGCCCTTGATGGTCAGCATCGAGATGACCACGGTCGACCAGTCGACGGCGAACTCCTCGGCGGGCAGCCCGAGCATGGCGATCTTGCCGCCGTGGGTCATGCTGGCGATCATCTCGCGCAGCGCCGCCGGGCTGCCGGACATCTCCAGGCCCACGTCGAAGCCCTCTTTCATGCCGAGCTGGCGCATGCCGTCGGCCAGGGAGGCGCGGGAGACGTTCACCGCCAGCGAGACCCCCAGCTTGCCGGCCAGGTCGAGCCGCTCGTCGCTGACGTCGGTGATGACCACGTTGCGGGCGCCGACGTGGGTGGCGACGGCCGCGGCCATCAGGCCGATCGGGCCCGCGCCGGTGATCAGCACGTCCTCGCCGACCAGCGGGAACGACAGGGCGGTGTGCACGGCGTTGCCGAACGGGTCGAAGATGGCGGCCACGTCGGGATGGACGGGCACCCGGTGCACCCACACGTTCGTGGCGGGCAGCGTCACGTACTCGGCGAACGCGCCGTCGCGGTTGACGCCCAGGCCGACGGTGTTGCGGCACAGGTGGCGGCGGCCGGCCATGCAGTTGCGGCACTTGCCGCAGACGATGTGGCCCTCGCCGCTGACCAGGTCGCCGACGGCGATGTCCTCGACGCCCGGCGCGATCTCGACGACGTGACCGGAGAACTCGTGTCCCACGATGAGCGGAAGCTCCAGCGTGTGCCTCGCCCAATCATCGAATTTCTGTATGTGCAGGTCGGTGCCGCAGATGCCGGTTCTCAGCACCCTGATCTTCACCTCACCCGGCCCCACCTCGGGCTCGGGTACCTCGACCAGCGACAGGCCCGGCTCGGCCTTCTCCTTGACCAGTGCTTTCATGGCGAACATCCCCCCAGTCGAACGTTACGCACTGTGCCCGCTCTCCGCCGGACGTGTCCATCGAGGAGTTCTTAAGTGCCCCCACAGCTCCGCTTCACGCCGCAGGTCAGCGGCGATCACTATTACGCAAGAGGGTTGGTTAAGTAGGATGTCGGCTCCCCGGCCGACTCATGTGGAGGAACTCCGGTGCGACAGCAGAGCGGCGACGCCTCCGTCCTCCGCAGGCTCAACTCCGCCGCCATCCTGCGCCAGTTGCGTGCGGCGCGGGTGGCGACGCTGCAGGAACTGGCCAGGGGCGCCCGGGTGTCCAGGCCGACGGCCGAGGTCATCGTCGAGGACCTGATCGCCGCGGGCTGGGCGGAGGAGTGCGGCGAGGAGTCCGGTGAGCGCCAGCGGGGCCGCCCGGCCAGGCGGTTCAGGTTCCGGGCCTCGTCCGGCCACGTGGCGGGCGTGGGCATCGGCGCGTCGCTGCTGCGCGCCATGGTGTCCGATCTGGGCGGGTCAATCGTCGCGTCGCGCCGGGTGCCCAACCATGCGGCGATGTCCGCCCGCGAGCGGCTCGACGCCGTCGCGGAGCTGGTCCACGCCGTCTGCGCCGAGGCGGGGCTGCCCGTGGCTGAGCTGGCCGCGGTGGGCGTCGGCACGACCGGCGTGGTCGACGCCGCCGGGCGGGTGACCAAGAGCGTGGTGCTGCCCGGCTGGAGCGACGTCGACCTGCAGGGCGAGCTGGGCCGCCGGCTGCCCGCGCCGGTGCTGGTGGAGAACGACATGCGGCTGGCGGTGCTCGCCGAGCACTGGCGCGGGGAGGCGCGGGGCCGCAGCGACGTGGTCTACCTGTTCGCCGGCGACCGGCTCGGCCTGGGGCTGCTGATCGGAGGCCGGACGCACCGGGGCGCGCACGCCGCCTCCGGCGAGATCGGGCGTCAGTCGGGCGACCACTGGCGGGCGTTCCGGCATCTGGCCGACTACGCGATGGCCGTCGAGCCGGGCGAGCTGCGCACCCACCGGCAGGCCGCCGAGTTCGCCGTGGCCAGGGCGGAGGAGGGCGACGAGCGCGCGAGAGCCGCCGTCAGGGCCTTCGCCGTCCACCTGGCGGAGGGCCTGCTCACGCTCGTCAACCCGCTCGACCCGGAGCTGGTGGTGATCGGCGGCAGCCTGGCGAGGGCCGGCGCGCTGCTGGTCGAGCCGATCCAGGACTACTTCGACGACCGGTGCCTCTACCCGCCCGAGGTGGCCGCCTCCGGCCTGGGCGGCGAGTGCGTGACGCTGGGCGCCGTCAGGATGGCGCTCGACCACGCGGACCAGGTGCTCTTTTCGTAAAAAGGTTGGATAATTCTTCCCGGCCGGCTCGTCGTCCCAGAGGAAGGGCGCCCGTGAAGGACCTGCGTTTCGGAGTCGTCGGCCTCGGCCTGCGCGTCAACCTGGCCGAGGCCGCCCACCGGCCGGGCCGGGGTTCGGTGGTGGCCGCGGTCTGCGACACGGACCCGGCGACCCTCAAGAGGGAGGCCGCCCGCTTCGGCGACCCGGTGACCAGTCCCGACCACCGGGACCTGCTCGGCCGCGACGACCTCGACGCGATCATCTTGCTGACCCCCGACGACACCCACGAGAGCATCGCCGTCGAGTGTCTCCAGGCGGGCAAGCCGCTCTACCTGGAGAAGCCGCTGGCCATCACCGTCGAGGGCTGCGACGCCGTCCTGCGCGCCGCCCGCGACACCGGCACCCGGCTGTACGTCGGCCACAACATGCGCCACATGGGCGTCGTCAGGCTGATGCGCGACATCATCCGCCGGGGCGACATCGGCGAGCCGAAGACGGTGTGGGTGCGCCACTTCGTCGGCTACGGCGGCGACTACTACTTCAAGGACTGGCACGCCGACCGCACCCGCACCACCGGGCTCCTGCTGCAGAAGGCCGCCCACGACCTGGACGTCGTCCACTGGCTCGCGGGCGGCTACACGACCCGGGTCAACGCCTTCGGCGACCTCATGGTGTACGGCGGGCTGCCGCGCAGGGAGCCCGGCACGCCCCGCCCCGACGGCTGGCCGCGTGACCACACCTGGCCGCCCACCGCCCACCGGGACCTCCACCACGTGGTGGACGTCGAGGACGTCTCGGTCATGAACATGGTGCTCGACAACGGCGTCATCGCCGCCTACCAGCAGTGTCACTTCACGCCCGACTACGTGCGCAACTACACGGTCATCGGCACCGAGGGCCGCCTGGAGAACTTCGGCGACGGGCCGGGCGCCACCGTCAAGGTCTGGAACACCGGCCCCACCGGCTACCGGCCCGACGCCGACATCACGTACCGGGTGCCCGACGCCACCGGCTCCCACGGCGGCGCCGACACGCGCATCATCGAGGAGTTCGCCCGCTTCGCCAGGGAGGGCGGGCCGGTCGACACCTCCCCGGTGGCGGCCCGCATGAGCGTCGCGGCCGGCTACATGGCCACCCGGTCGCTCCGCGACGGGGGCACCCCCTACGACGTCCCGTCCCTGGATCCGTCACTCGTGGCGTACTTCGCCGACGACCGGCGCTGACCGCCCGGCGCGGGCGCGGCGGGCGGTCGGGCCGGGAAGGGTCAGCGCTCGGCTTCGTCGCGCTGCTTGTCGAGGTCGGGGAACGGGGACGGCTGCCGGGCACCCTCCATGAGCTGCCGGGGGCCGGTCGGCCGCTCGGCGCTCCGGGCGTCGGCGACCGCCTCCGCCGCGGCCTTCTCGGCGTTGGCGATCTCGGCGTCCATCTCCGACGGCTTCGGGACCTCGCGGGTGGCCGCCGAGGGCGGGAGCGACTCGGTGAAGGCCTTGGAGACGCCCTGCAGGGCCGAGGTGACCTCGCTGGGGATCACCCAGAACGTGTTGCCCTCGCCCTGGGCGAGCTGCGGCAGCACCTGGAGATACTGGTAGGCGAGCAGCTTCGGGTCGGGGTCGTTGCGGTGGACCGCCTGGAACACCTGGTCGATGGCCCTCGACTGACCCTCGGCCTCCAGGATGGCGGCGGAGCGGGTGCCCTCGGCGCGCAGGATGCGGCTCTGCTTCTCGCCTTCGGCGGTGAGGATCTGCGACTGGCGCTGGCCCTCGGCGGTGAGGATCGCCGCGCGCTTGTCACGCTCGGCCCGCATCTGCTTCTCCATCGCGTCCTTGATGGTCTTGGGCGGGTCGATCGCCTTGATCTCCACCCGGTTGACCCTGATGCCCCACTTGCCGGTGGCCTCGTCGAGGACGCCGCGCAGCTGGCTGTTGATGGTGTCGCGGGAGGTGAGCGTGCTCTCCAGGTCCATCGAGCCGACGACGTTACGCAAGGTGGTCACCGTGAGCTGCTCGACCGCCTGGATGTAGTTGGCGATCTCGTAAGCGGCCGCGCGCGGGTCGGTGACCTGGAAGTAGAGCACGGTGTCGATCTCGACGACCAGGTTGTCCTCGGTGATGACCGGCTGCGGGCGGAACGAGACGACCTGCTCACGCAGGTCGATCACCGGGTAGACGCGGTCGATGTACGGGATGACGAAGTTGAGGCCCGGCTTGAGCGTACGGCTGTAGCGGCCGAGCCGCTCGACGTTGCGCGCTCTGGCCTGGGGCACGATGCGCACCGCTTTCAGCACGGTGAACACCGCGAACAGGATGACGAACAGCCCTACCAGCAGCAGCGGATCCATATCTCACTCCCGGGGATATACGAGGGCGGTGGCGCCGTCGATTTCGATGACGTCGACAGTGGCACCGGTCGGGATCACGAGTGTCTCGTCATACGCCCGCGCTGACCACTCCTCACCGGCCAGGCGGATCCGGCCGTCGTGACCCGTCACCTCCGCGAGAACGTACGCGGGCTTGCCGACGAGCGCCTCCACACCGAACCTGGTCAGCTGCGGCTGGCGGATGTTGTGACGCTTGACGAGGGGCCGGATCACGACCAGCCCGGCCGTCGACGTCAGGGCGAAGACGAGGAACTGCAGCGGAACCGGCAGGCCGACGGCCGCGGCTCCGGCGGTCAACAGGGAGGCGACACCGAGGAGGCCGAGCGCGGCGGTGAGCGTGAAGATCTCGGCAAGACCGAGGACGACTGCGAGAATTACCCAGATGATCCATTCATCCATACTCCGGCCCTCCTATAGGAATAACGGGACCGTCGGCGCCATCGTTCCCTCTCACCACCGTAATCCGGGATTTCCGCTTACGGCAGAGGCCCGGGTGCGAGAAGAGCGCTGCCGGCGCGCCATTTCTCCCAGGAGAGCTGCCAGAACCCCCATCCGTTGTCCCATTCGAGCTCGCGGTCGGTGCCCGTGATCACGACGGGGTCGCCGCGGAGGGAGTGGGCGTAGAACCAGGCGGCCTGGTCGGGGCGGGCGTTGACGCAGCCGTGGCTGACGTTGCGGCGGCCCTGGGCCCACACGTTGTCCTTGGCGTGCACGTACTCGCCGCTGTCGGAGATGCGGACGGCGTGGTCGATCATCACGTCGTAGTAGCCGGGGTCGCCCTCGTCGCGGCCGGGGGAGATCATGCGGACCGGGTGGCCCTTGTCCATGGTCAGGTGGACGCCGCTGGTCGTGGTGTATTCGCGGGTGGTGGCCATGCCGGCGCTGATCGCCATGTGCCGCACGGCGCGGCCGTCGCGGCGGACGACCATGCGGTGGGTCCGGGCGTCGATCTCGGTGGCCTGGTGGCGGCCCACGGTGAAGGCGAACGTCCGGTCGGCGGTGCCGTGGAGGCCGGGGGCTGCCCGGACGCCGGCCAGGTGGGCGGTGACCGTGACGGTCTGCCCGGCGGGCCAGAACCGCCGGGTGCGGTAGACCGCCCGGGTGTCGCCGATCCACCGCCAGGCGCCCTCGACCGGCCGGCCGGCCGTGATCTCCAGGGCGCGCTCCACGGCGGCCTTGTCGCGTACGGGGGAGCCGAAGTCGAGGATGACCGGCATGCCGACGCCCACGGTCTCGCCGGGGAGCGGCGCGGTGGCGGTGAGCTGGAGCGCGCGTCCGGCGGGGCGGGTGCGGAAGCGGCCGGCGGCGACGGTGCGGCCCGCCGCGGTCACGGTGACCGCGTATTCGGCGCCGGGCTTCAGCGTCCAGCGGGAGCGCCAGGTGGTGCCCGCCGCGTCGAGGTCGCCGCGTACCGGGACACCGCCGGAGTGGGCGACGACCCGCTGGAGCGGGCCGCCCTGGGCGCGCACCACGAGCCCCTGGTCGGGACGGGCGCGCGCGGCGCCGAGCGGCGGGGAGACCTGCACCACGGTCGGGGGCGGAGGCTCCGCTCGCACGGCTCCGCAGCCCCCCGCGAGGACGAGGAAGGCGGCCAGGCGGATCGTCGCGGCACGCCGCAGCATGTCACTCCTGATGTTCCTGGGGAAGGGTTCCCCAAGATTAGCGAGGAGTCACGATGCAAGCACACCGAGTCACTTAACCGACTTTTCCGTAGACCTCCCCGAGGCTGACGTCACCCGCCGTCGCGCGGATCGTCACCGCGTCCCCGTCCTGCAGGAACGTCCTGGTCTCGCCGCTGCGCAGCTTGACGGGGTCGGTCCCGTTCCAGGTGAGCTCGATGAGCGACCCGCGCTCCTCGCGCGCCTCCCCGGAGACGGTGCCGCTCGCGAACAGGTCGCCGGTACGCAGTGAGGCGCCGTTCACGGTGAGGTGGGCGAGCATCTGGTCCGGCGTCCAGTACATGTCCCGGTACGGCGGACGGGAGATCACCTCACCGTTGAGCTCGACCTCCAGCGTGATGTCGAGCCCCCAGTCGTCCTTCCTGCGCAGGTAGTCGATCGGCTCCGGGTCCTGCGTCCGCCCCGGCACCCTGGGCAGCGCCTCCAGCGGCGTCACCCAGGGCGAGATCGAGGTCGCGAACGACTTGCCCAGGAACGGCCCGAGCGGCACGTACTCGAACGCCTGGATGTCGCGCGCGCTCCAGTCGTTGACCAGCGTCACCCCGAACACGTGGTCCTCGAAGGCCCCGGCCGGTGAGCCCAGCTCGGACGGCACGCCCACCACGAACCCCAGCTCGGCCTCGACGTCGAGCTTGGCCGTCGGCCCGTACACCCCCGCCCGGAGCTGCCCGTGCGGGCGCCGGACCGGCGTGCCGGACGGCACGACCGTGCCGGCCCTGCCGTGGTAGCCGACCGGCAGGTGGCGCCAGTTCGGCTTGAGCGGCTCGGCGTCGGGCCGGAAGATCCGCCCGACGTTGCTCGCGTGCTCCAGCGAGCAGTAGAAGTCGACGTAGTCGGCCACCTCGAACGGCATGTGCAGCCGCACCTGCTCCAGCGGGACCAGGTGCGGCTCGGTCACCGCGAGGTCGCCGGACAGCTTGTTCCTGATCAGGCGGCGCGTGTCGTGCCAGGCCGAGCGGCCGCGCGCCATGAACGGGTTGAGCGAGGGGGCGGCGAACACCTCGTCGTGCAGCGCCGCTGCCAGGTCGAGCACCCGGTCGCCGTAACGGACGCCGACCCGGGGCGCCTCCCCCTGCCGGGAGAAGACCCCGTAGGGCAGGTTGTCCAGTCCCCAGCTCACTCGTCCTCCTCGATCAGGCCCAGCGCCTTCAGGTCGTCCATCGGCGTGGTCGTGCTGCAGGAGCCGTAGCTGACCAGGAGCTGCCTGGCCCGCTTCGCCGTCTCCTCGGGGATGGCCCGCGCGATGCGCGTGAGCTGGCCCACGTCGGTGATGCGCAGGGTGGGTGCCGGGTCGCGGCCCTCGACGGCCTCGCACACGGCCACCAGCAGGTTGAGGAAGCCGTGCCGGTCGACGCTGAGCGTCGGGTCGAAGTGGCGCACGGCGTGGTGCAGCCCGGCGGTGGCCTTGAACGGGATGTCGGCGGCCACGCAGAACCTGATGAAGGAGGCGAGGTGCTCCACCGGCGGGAACGCCTCGGCCCGGGCGCCGCCGCAGCGCACCTTCAGGCCCACGCCCTCGGGCACGTCGGGGACGAACTTCCCCGGCGGCACCTCGACGAACAGCCGCACCCCGCCGGGCAGCGCGCGGAGCAGCTCGCGGGCCAGCTCCTCCACCCCACGCTCGGGCGGCAGCTCGGCCTCCGCGATGTCGACGGGCAGGCCGGTCAGGTCCGGCAGTTCCGGGGTGTCGAGGATCAGCCCGACCCACCGCGGCCGGAACTGCTCGGCGCGCAGCCGGCCGAGCCTGCTGGCCGGGCAGAGGAAGCGGTGGGTCAGCACCCGGCTGCCCCGCTCCTGGTTGCGCCGGTGGCGGTCCAGCGCGTCGGACATGTGCAGTGACGTCGGCGGGAACAGTCCCGCGTCGTCGATCAGAGCGGTGTAGAGCGTCATCGTGACCAAGTCCAGGCGTATCCGGGGTCCTCGCAGGCGAGCGCGCCCTGCCCGAGGTCGAGCGGGCGGAAGGTGTCGACCATCACCGCCTTCTCACTGGTGGTGGTGACGCCCTTGGCGACGGCGTCGATCACCGCCTCGACCGCGCCGGGCTGCGGCCCGTGCGTGAAGCCGGCCGGGTGCAGCGAGATCGAGCCCACGTCGATGCCCGACCCCTTCCGCGCCGAGTAGTCGCCGCCTACGTAGAACATGAACTCGTCGGAGTCGACGTTGTGGTGGTTGTACGGGATCGGCACCGACTCCGGGTGGAAGTCGAGCGGCCGCGGGCAGAACGAGCAGATCACGAAGCCGGGCCCCTCGAACGTCTGATGGACGGGCGGGGGCGCGTGCGTCTTCTTCACGATCGGCTCGAAGTCGTCGATGTTGAACGCGTACGGGTAGAGGTAGCCGTCCCAGCCGACCACGTCGAACGGGTGGTGGCGGTAGACCAGCCGGGTCAGCCCGCCCCTGGTGCGCACCAGCACCGGCACCTCCTCGCCCTCGGCGAGCAGCGGCTCGGCGGGCGCCCGCAGATCGCGCTCGCAGTAGGGGGCGTGCTCCAGGAACTGCCCGTACTGCGACAGGTAGCGCTTGGGTGGCCTGATGTGCCCGGACGCCTCGACAGTCAGCACGCTGACCCGCCCCACCGGCACCCAGCGGTGGATGGTGCCCGTCGGGATGACCACGTAGTCGCCGGTGCCGGCCTCGATCACGCCGTACGTGGACTCGAAGCGGGCCGTGCCCTCCTGGACGTACACGCACTCGTCGCCCATCGAGTTGCGGTAGAGCTCGCTGGGCCGGTCGCTGGTGGCGTACGACAACCGGACGTCGCCGTTGCCCGCCAGCAGGATCCGCCCGGACACCAGGTCGCCCGCGCTGGAGAGCTGCGTGGTGCGGAAGTGGCGCGGCGACAGCGGCAGGTTGGGCTCCAGGCGCGTGTCGGCCGTGGGGGCGACGGCCTCGGCCTTGACGATCGCGGTCGGCAGGTGGCGGTGGTACAGCAGCGACGAGTCGGACGAGAATCCCTCCTCGCCCATCAGCTCCTCGGCGTACAGACCGCCGTCGGGCCGCCTGAACTGCACATGGCGCTTGCGGGGCACCTCGCCCACGGCGCGGTAGTACGGCATCCGCCCCTCCCAGATCGTCCGATTATCGGACGTATGTGTCCTCTATGCGTGACAACCGTCCGTCATCCCCGGACGGATGTCAACCGTCACCCCATGGCGGCGGCAAGCTCGGCGGCGGCCTCGACGACGCGAGGTCCGGTGGACTCCGCGAGCGGCCCGAACGTGACCACCCCGACCGAGGCCTCCAACCAGGGCAGCCCCAGAACGGGCGCCGCCACCCCCCGGGCTCCCTCCTCCAACTGCCCCTCGGTCACCAGATATGCGGACCCGCCCTCGCGACCTGCCAGGATCGCCCGCCCGGCCGCGCCTTTCGCCAGCGGATGGCGGGCGCCCTCCCGGTAGGCCACGTGCATGTCCGTCCACGACGGCTCGACCACCGCCACGGCCAGCGCGTCGTCGCCCTCGGCCACGGTGAGGTGCGCGGTCGCGCCCACCTGCTCGGCCAGCCGCCGCAGCGTCGGCAGGGCCGCCGCGCGCAGCAGCGGCTGCACGGCCCGCGCCAGTGCGAGCAGCCCGAACCCCAGATGCACCCGGCCCTCGTCGTCGCGGCGCACGAACCCCTCGTTGAGCAGGGTCGTCAGCAGCCGGTACACCACCGGGCGGCTCAGCGACAGCTCCGCGCTCAGTTCGGTCGGGGTCCGCCCGCCCTTCCCGTCGGAAAGCAGCCTGAGCAGGCGGAGCCCGCGTTCGAGCGTCTGAGCGGATTCAGCGGCCATGAAGCGATTATCCAGCCACGGTCATGGGGGAGCGGTGACTGTATGCGGTGAAAAGGGTACGTAGGGGAACAGAACACCGGGGGGTAAGGATGCGGCAAACGTGGATACTCCTGGTTGCCGGGCTGGCCATGTGCGCTTTCCTCCCCGCGCTTCCTTCCGTGGGATCACGGGCGCTCTACGCCACCAGGGCCGCGCCCGCGGCGACCCCGTTCGACCGGCTGGTGGAGGACACCTTCTACCTGACCGTGGGCATCGAGGTCGAGCAGCGCCTGATGCCCGTGGAGAAGGGGGCACGCATCCGTCCGGGCCCGCGCCTCGCGCCGGGGATCGGGGTGGACGCGACCGGCCGCGTGTACGGCAGGCCCGAGCGGGCCGGCACGTACGCGGCCCAGGTCCAGATCTGCCGCGATCAGGCGTGCGACGAGGAGCGGGTCACGTTCGTCGTGCTGCGCAACGTGCCGTGGGCGCCGGGCGCGCTCACCTTCCCCGGCAGGGCCGGGCAGCGGCTGGACGGGAACATCCAGATCAGGGGCGGGCCCACGGGGGTGCCGCCGACGTTCACCGTGACCCGCCAGGGCGCGCTGCCCCCGGGCGTCACCATCGGCCCGGACGGGCACGTCGGCGGCGTGCCCGTGGAGTCCGGGGTGTCCAGGGTGCCGGTGCGCATCTGCCTGGCGGGCAACTGCGCGGGCGTGGTGGTGACGTTGATCGTCATCTGACCCCTTGATCCGGCGGGGGTCTCCGGGTCACCGTGGTCCCATGAAATCGGTCATCGTGGTCGGATCGGGCATTTGGGGTTCATCGCTGGCGTTGCGGCTGGCCGAAACCGGATGGCGGGTGACGCTGGTCGAGCAGCACCAGGCGGGACACGTACGGCAGGCCAGCGCGGGCGAGACCCGGCTGATGCGCTGCTCGCACGGCGGCGAGGAGTGGTACGCGCGCATGGCGTGGCGGGCGCGCGACGGCTGGCGGCGGCTCGGCGAGCGCGCCGGGGAGGAGTTGTACGCGGAAGCAGGCATGCTCTGGTTCGCCCGGACGCCGGACGGGTGGGAGCACGCCAGCGCCCAGGTCCTGAAAAATCTGGATATTCCGTGCGAGGTCCTCGACCCGGCCGACGGCGCCCGCTTCTTCCCCGACTACAGCCCCGCCGGCCTCAGCCACCTGCTGTGGGAGCCGCACGCCGGCGTCATCAGAGCACGCCGCGCCACCCAGGTGACCGCCAGGCTGGCCGAGTCCGCCGGCGCCCGGATCGTCCGGACCCGCGCGACCCCGGCGCCCGGCGCCGCCGTCGAGGCCGGGGGCGAGGTGCTGACCGCCGACCGGGTGGTGTGGGCGTGCGGCGCCTGGCTGCCCGAGCTGTTCGAGGTGCCCGTGACCGTGACCAAGCAGGACACGCTGCACTTCGCGGTCCCCGCCGCGTGGACCACGCCCGGCACGCCCGCCTGGGTGGACCACGCCGCCGCCGCTTACGGCCACGGTGACGTGGACGGCGTGGGCATGAAGGCCACCTCCGACGTCGAAGGCCGCCCGTACGAGCCCGAGCACGGCGAGCGCGCCGTGGACGAGGCCGGCGTCGCGCGCGCCCGGTCCTACCTGGCGCGGCGGTTCCCGTCGCTGGCCTCGGCGCCGGTGCTGTTCAGCCAGGTCTGCCAGTACGCGCTCACTCCCGACGCCGAGTGGATCATCGCGGAGACCGAGCCCGGCGTGTGGCTGCTCGGCGGCGACTCCGGCCACGGCTTCAAACACGCCCCGGCGCTGGCCGAGTACGTGGCGGGGATCCTCGACGGCGAGTACGGGCCGGAGCCGAGGTTCGGGCTGCACGAGCGGGCACCGGCACGCGGGCTGCGGACCAGCGGGCGGGCCTCAGCTTGAGACGGCCTCCAGACGGGCCGGGGCGCGCAGGTTGCGCACGCCGGGGGAGAGCAGCGCCGCGCAGGTGGACAGCACCACCAGGCCGCCGCACGCCAGCAGCGCGTTCTGCACGCCCATCAGCGCCGCCGCCGGCGCCGCCAGCATGAGCCCGATCGGGCCGAACATCAGCGAGCCGAGCGCGTCGTACGAGCTCACCCGCGACAGCGACTCCGGCGGGACCTCCCGCTGCATGGTCGTCATCCACAGCACGCCGAACACGTCGAAACAGACGCCCAGCACGAACGCGCCCACTACCGTCACCCACAGCGGCGAACCCGTCCCCAGCAGGAAGTACGGCAGCGCCGCCGGCAGGCAGAGCAGCGTGCCGACCAGGATCGGCCGGCGCGGCCGCACCCGCAGCGACACCACCACGCCCGCGATCGTGCCGATCGCCTCGCCGGCCAGGAACGCCGACCACGCCGCCGGGCCGCCCAGGCTCTCCTTGGCCAGCAGCGGCCCGAGCACCCCGTGACCGGCCTGGATCGCCATCACCAGGATCGAGAACTGGGCGACCACCACCCAGATCCACTGCCGGGAGCTGAACTCGCGCCAGCCCTCGCGCAGATCCTTCAGCACCGAATGCCGCTCCTCGCGCTCGCGCACCAGAGGAGTGGGCCGCACCAGCGAGATCAGCACCCCCGCGGTGGCGAACAGGGCGCCGCTGACCGCCAGCGCCCACCCGCCGCCGACGAGCACCACCGTGGCGCCGCCGAGCACCGCGCCGCCCATCCTGGCGACGTTCGCGCCCAGGCCGAGCAGCGCGTTGCCGGCCTGCAGCCGCTCGGCCGGCACCACCTCGGGGATGATCCCGGTCAGCGCGGGATAGAGCGCGGCGACGGCTATCCCGCTGAAGGCGGCCGCGGCGACCAGGCCGACCAGGGGGGTCCAGCCGGACAGCAGCATCGCGCCCAGGGTGAAGAAGGCCAAGGCGTTCGCCCACTCGCCGAACTGCATCACCCGCTGCCGCGGGAACCGGTCGGCCAGCACCCCGGCGAACAGCATGAACAGCACCATCGGGAGCGCCTCCGCGGTCAGCACCACCGACAGCGTCGTGGCGGTGGCGCCGGGCAGGTCGAGGATGCCGAAAGCGAGGGCCACCGGGGCGAACGCGGCGCCGAGCATCGAGATGGTCCGGGCCGCGAAGAGCAGGGCGAAGCGCCTGTCCCGGAACAGCCCGAGATCGCCGAGGATTTCACGCACGCTCAAGTGTGACGGGTACGAAGCGATGGTGTCGTCCCATTTTCCACACGCCCGGACACAGGCGGTAGAGATCGACCGTTGATACCGATATCGTGCGAGATGCCAGCCGATCACTCCCCGGAAGTCAAGGTGCCATGCGACTGCGGCAGCTCTTCGTCATCGGTCTCGCGCTCTCCCTCCTCGGCATCGGCGTCCCCGCGTGGTCGCAGGACGATCCGCGCAGCTGCAACGACCTCATGGCGGAGGACACCCCCGCGTACGTCGTCTGCCGCTGGATGGCCACCCCCGAGGAAGCCGCCGAGATCGCCCGCTTCTGGCTTGACAACGACGGTCAGAACATGCGCGACACCGGCCCGATGGACCCGATCGTCATCGACTGCACCGAGAGCGACTGCCCCACCGACTCGGAAGGCGACGGTCAGTCGCACGACGTCGGCAGCCCCGACGTCGAGGGCGCCGAGGACGGCGGGCAGCCCGAGTGCCCGACCGCCGAGCCCTGCTTCGTCGACCCCGACGAGGTCACCGGCGCCGCCGTGAAGAAGGCCGCCGAGACCCCCGCCGGCCAGGCCGTCAAGACCTCCGCCACGAGCGGCATGCGCGTCTGGATCGACGCCGAGCTGGCCGACGACCACCAGGCCGGCAACCTCGCCGAGGCCGCCAAGAAGATCGCCGCCCTGGCCGCCCAGCCCGGCGTCGCGGGCATCCGCTTCAGCTCCGGCCTCGGCTACGACCGGACGTTCGCCACGGCCGACGAGCTGGACACGTTCGTCGCCTCGGCCTCCGCCGCGCTCCGCAAGCTCGCCCCCGGCAAGAAGCTCGCCGTCCACACCGCGGTGCCCGTCTTCGGCTGCGGCGCCGTCGCCGAGTGCACCGAGGCCCTCGCCAAGAAGCACCCGCTGCTCGACCCCGACCGCATCGGCGCCTGGCTCGCCAAGGGCCTCGTCGACCAGCTCTCCCTCGACGGCGGCCACCTCGCCACCGAGTACGCCACGTGGCGGATCGACGCCGCCACCGCCCAGCGCAACCAGTGGATCCAGGTCCGCGCCCGCGCCTGGGACGCCTACGCGCACATCGCCGCCGAGGACACCGGCTTCGCCGCCCCCGGCGGCTCCCGGCTGACCACCGAGCAGGCCACCCAGACCATCACCGACCGCATCGCCGCCCCGCTCCAGGACGCCGCCGCCGGCACCATCACCCTCTGGACCCGCTGGCAGGACGCCCAGGGCCAGGTCAGCCGCGTGTACGGAGAGAAGTGGGCCGCCAACCCCACCTGGGACCAGCTCAAGAAGCTCACCTCCATCCGCCCCCGCCTCGCCACCCTGTACGACCCGGCGACCCCGGAGGTGGACGTGGCCACAGACCTCCGCAACCTGTCCGAAGTCTTCGGCCAGCTCTACATCCGCACCGCCTGAACAGCGCGGTCTTCCCCCAGGGCGCTCCGCGCCCGAGAGCTCAGGGGCCGGCCCCCTCGCCGGGGGTGTGGGGCCCCGGGGGATGGGCCGTTTGGACTCTGTGAAGGCACCTGGAATCGATCAAGACCACAGGCGGACCCTTCGCGTTGACTGTGGCTGAGTTCGAGCCAGGAGGCCGGGCGGCGGCACGGGCGCATCGACTGCTTGGATCCTTTATCGCGCTCCTGTTTCAGCGCCTCTCATCGACATTTCTTACGTCAGAGACGGGTAGACAGGTACGCTGAGGCCGAGAAAGGGGTTTCGATGCTGCTCAGCTTCCGCATGGCGAACGTCCTGTCGTTCAGGCACGAGCAGCGTCTCTCCCTGGTTGCCACAGAGCTGAACTCCGGGGACGCACGGCCCACAGCGGTGCGTGAGGCCGGTCGCCCTGTGTCAGTGGTGCCGGTCGCGGGGATCTACGGGGCCAATGCCTCGGGGAAAAGCAACACGCTCGCCGGGCTGAGGTGGATGCGCCGGGCGGTGCTGCGTTCGGTGGGGTGGGTCAACGAGGAACACCCGGTGCGCCGAGTTCCCTTCGCTCTCCATCCGGCGTGCGCGGGTGAACCCTCGTTCTACGAAGTGGATCTGGAACTCGACGGAGTTCGCTACACCTACGGGTTCGAGGTCGATAACGAGAGAGTGCGGGCCGAGTGGCTGCACGCCTACCCCAAGGGGCGGCGGCAGGTCTGGTTCGACCGCGACGAGGATGACATTCACTTCGCGGGCGAGGGACTGCGGGGGGAGAAGCAGGATCTCGTACGGAAGACCAGGCCTGACTCCCTCTTCCTCAGCGTGGCCGCCGAGTGGAACAACGAGCAACTGCTTCCGGTGTTCGCGTGGTTCCGGGACAACCTTGGACTGGTCACCCCTGACAAGGATCGGCAGCGGCACGGGTTCACCAAGGCCAGGGTGGTTCGCGAGGAGCGGTTCCGGGAGCACATGGGCCGGTTGCTGGGGCAGGCGGACCTCGGTGTGGTCGGCTTCGACCAAGAGGCGCTGGAGAGGGGCGAGATCCGCCTCCTGCATCGTGCCGATGACCACACGGTCTCACTGGACTTCGCACAGGAGTCCATGGGGACGCGTGCCTGGTTCGCGCTGCTGGGCCCGCTGATCGAGGCGTTCCAACGCGGGACCACGGTGCTGGTGGACGAGTTGGACGCCAGTTTGCACCCGGCGCTGGTGGCCGAGGTGCTCTGGATGTTCCAGGATGCGGTGGTCAACGCGCGCGGCGCCCAGATGGTGTTCACCACGCATGACGCGTCGCTGCTGCGACCGCTGGCAGGTGGTGAGCGCATCCTGGATCGGGACATGGTGTGGATGTGCGAGAAGGGCTCCGACGGCGCCACCCAGCTCTATCCGCTGTCGAGCCTGCGACCGCCGCCGCGCCCGAACGAGAACCTCGAACGCGGCTGGCTGCTGGGCCGGTTCGGCGGTGCCCCTCGGATCGCGCCGGGAGAGTTGGTGCGCGAGGTAGGAGAGGCGCTCTCGTGAGCCCGGACAGGGTGAAGAAGAAGCGCGAGCGTGGGTCTTCCTTGAGAGCCCAGGCTCCACCACGTGTCGCCAATCGCATCTTCTACGTCGTAGCTGAGGGAGCGGTAACGGAGTACGACTACCTCACCATGGTGCAGAACGAGTTCTCTGTACCGTGTTCGTTCCGCATCGACATGCCGAAGGCCCGACCGGATGACATGAAGCCGTGCAAGGTCGCCGAGCACGTGCTGACGGTGGCGGACGAGGACGCCAGGCGTTCTCGTGGGGAGCGGTACGCCGAGATCTGGGCGCTCTTCGACCGGGATCAGCACAGGGACGTGGGCCAGGCCTTGGACGCGCTTTCCGGCCATCCGAAGATCCGGGTGGCCTTCTCCAGCCCTTCTTTCGACTTCTGGCTGTACCTGCACTACGGGATGTACGACGTGCCGCAGAGCGGGTGCAACGATCACGTCCACCGGTTACTCGCGCAGCGCCCGGCTTTCGCCGGTTTCGGCGGGAAGGACAAGAGGATCACCCGGTCGCGGGCAGAGGACCTGCTGCCCCGCGTCGGAAAGGCTTATGCCAACGCTCGGAATCTGGGCATGCGCTGCGCATCCGGCGCGTGCGCTCATCCGGGCGGGGCCGAACCCGGCTGTGATCTCCTCGATCAGGACCCGTCCAGCGGCATGTGGCGGCTTCTCGACAGTCTGGGAGTCTCGGCCCGTTTCGCCCGCGACGAGCCTACGGCTTCAGGAAGGCGCCGAACTCGTCCAGGTCGATGAGGCCGTCGCCGTCCTGGTCCAGGCGTCGCACGCCTGCCTGGGCGGCTTCCAGGGTCACCGGCTGGCCGAGGATCTCCATCAGGCGGACGAGCTCCTCGGCCGAGATGCGGCCGTCCTTGTCCGTGTCGATGAGGTCGAAGGTGATCGCGTGGTCGCTCATGATGGGCATCCTCCGGGAGATCCGTTTCGGGTCAGACTTTAGTGGCGGTTTGTCGTAGTGCGTGGATGAATGCCGCTAACCGGCAGTCGACGTCTGCGGATGCCCGGCAGAGGCGCGGTCATGCCTGCCGATCCCCGATCTCCCAGACTCGTTCTTTGCCGGAATTTGGGGGTAGCCCGACCCGCATGCGTATGACGTACACGAGCGACCTCTGGTGGAAGAACGCCGTCGTCTACTGCCTCGACGTGGAGACCTTCAAGGACGGGGACGGCGACGGGGTCGGCGACTTCCGCGGGCTCACCCAGGAGATCGACTATCTGGCCGACCTCGGGGTCACCTGCCTGTGGCTGATGCCGTTCTACCCCACGGCCAACCGGGACGACGGGTACGACGTCACCGACTTCTACAGTGTCGATCCGAGGCTCGGCACGCTCGGCGACTTCGTGGAGTTCATGCGCACCGCGCACGACCGGGGCATGCGGGTCATCGCCGACCTGGTCGTGAACCACACCTCCGACCGGCACCCGTGGTTCCTGGAGGCGCGCAAGGGCAAGGACGCGCCGATGCGCGACTGGTTCGTCTGGAAGGACGAGCCGGGACCGGAGCCGGAGCAGGTGGTCTTCCCCGACCAGGAGGACAGCGTCTGGGAGCGCGACGACCGCTCCGGCCAGTACTACCTGCACAGCTTCTACAAGCACCAGCCGGATCTGAACATGGGCAACCCGGAGGTGCGTGACGAGATCTCCCGCATCCTCGGGTTCTGGATGGAGCTGGGGCTGGCCGGGTTCAGGGTGGACGCGGTGCCGTTCCTGATCGAGAACGTCTCGCCGCAACTGGGGGAGCCGCACGAGCTCCTGGCCGGCCTGCGCGCGTTCATGACCCGCCGTAAGGGCAACTCGGTGCTGCTCGGCGAGGTGAACCTGCCGTACAAGGAGCTGGTCAGCTACTTCGGCGACGGGCTGGGCGACGAGCTCACCATGTGCTTCGACTTCACCGTCATGCAGCGGGCCTGGCTGGCGCTGGCCCGCCGGGAGGCGGCGCCGCTCGTGGCCGCGCTGCGCGAACGGCCGGACGCGCCTAGGGACGCCCAGTGGGCGACGTTCCTGCGCAACCACGACGAGCTGACGCTGGACCAGCTCAGCGACGAGGAGCGGCAGGAGGTGTTCCGGGCGTTCGGGCCTGAGGAGCGCATGCAGATCTTCGGCCGCGGCCTGCGCCGGCGGATGCCGGGCATGTTCGACGGCGACCTGCGCCGGATGAAGCTGGCCTACAGCCTGATGTTCTCGCTGCCCGGCACGCCGGTGATCTTCTACGGCGAGGAGATCGGGCTGGGCGAGAACCTGGACGTCGAGGGCCGGATGGCGGTGCGCACCCCCATGCAGTGGTCGAAGGACGGCGGCTTCAGCCCGGCCGAGCCGGTGCGTCCGATGCCCGGCGGGCGGTTCGGGCCCGAGCACGTCAACGTCGAGGACCAGAAGCGCGACACCGATTCGCTGCTGCGCTGGTTCCAGCTGCTCATCGAACGCTACCGGGAGTGCCCGGAGCTGGCCTGGGGCGAGTACGAACCGCTGGACGCCGGGCATCCCGCCGTCCACGCGCACCGCAGCGACGCCGACGGCGCCACGGTCGTGGCCGTGCACAACCTGGGCGACGAGGCGGTGGAGGCCGAGGTGGAGCTCGACGGGCTGGCCGGCTCCCTGCTGACCGACCTGCTGGTGGACGGCACCGTCGAGGTTCCGGAGTCGGGCCCGGTGCGGCTGCCGCTCGATCCGTACGGGACGCGCTGGCTGCGTGTGTCGGCCCGCGAGAGGCCCGTCGAGGACGTCTCCGTCAAGGCCCGCTGACTTGAAACCGGGCGATCCGATCATCAGGGGTGCGGTGGGGTGGTGGCGGGCCAGGAGCGCATCGCCAGGGCGGCGGTGCGCTCCAGTTCGTCACGGCTCGCGCCGTCGCGGGCCTGGGTGGACATGCCCTGGATGACCGCCGCGTAGTAGACGGCCAGCGCCGCCGCGTCGGTGGACGGCGGCAGCAGGCCGGCCGTCACGTCGCGCTCGATGCGCTCCCTGAGCGCGGCCTTGGCCGCCTCCCGCTTGACCCGCAGGCCCTCCTCGACCTCGGACGACTCCGGCCCGCAGTTCACCGCCGCGGAGATGATCATGCAGCCGTGCGGGTGGCCGGGGTCGGTGTACTCGTCCGCGGCCTCGTGCAGGATGCGCTCGATGGCCTCGCGGGCCGTCGGCTCCTCGGCGAGCGCGCGGGCGGTGAACGCGCCGTAGCTCTCCTGGTAGCGCCGGAGCGCCTCCTCGAACAGCCGCCGCTTGTCGCCGAAGGCCGCGTACAGGCTGGGTGGCCGGATGCCCATCGCGGCGGTCAGCTCCGCGATCGAGGTGGCTTCGTAGCCGTGGCGCCAGAACATGCGCAGCGCCCGGTCGAGTGCCTTGTCACGGTCGAAGGCTCGCTGTCTCGCCATGCGAACCATTCTATAGCGATCGCTATGCTATTTTGCTGTAGCGATCGCTACAGAAAAGGAGTCCGACTATGAAGACCGCTCTGGTGACAGGCGCGAGCAGGGGGATCGGCCGCGCGGCGGCGCTGCGGCTGGCCCGCGACGGGTTCCGTGTCGGGGTGCACTACGGGGTGAACGAGGCCGCGGCCGAGGACGTCGTCCGGCTGATCGAGACAGGCGGCGGCAGCGCGTTCGCGCTCCGGGCCGACCTGGGCGACACGGCCGAGGTGGAGTCCCTGGCCGCCCAGCTCCGGCAGGAGACCGACCGGCTGGACGTGCTGGTGAACAACGCGGCCATCGGTACGTCCGTACCGATGGAGCAGGAGACGGTGGAGGCGTTCGACCGGATCTTCGCGGTGAACGTGCGAGGCCTGTTCTTCCTCACCAAGCGCCTGCTGCCGCTCATCCCGGACGGCGGCCGGATCGTCAACGTCACCTCGGGCGTGACGCGCATCGCCTTCCCCCAGGCGATCGCGTACGCCATGACCAAGGGCGCGGTGCAGACGTTCACGCTCGCGCTGGCCAAGGAGGTCGGCCCGCGTGGGATCACGGTCAACAACGTCGCCCCCGGCATCATCGACACCGACGTGAACGCGGGCTGGTTGCGTACTCCCGAAGGAGAGGCGTACGCGACGAGCGTGCACGCGGTCAACCGGATCGGCCACGTCGACGAGATCGCCGACGTGATCGCCTTCGCCGCCTCCCCCGGGGCGAGCTTCATGACCGGCAGTACCCTCGACGCCACCGGCGGCGGCAACCTGTAGGTCAAAGGTAGGAGGGGCCGGTGACGCGGTGCCGGAACGTCCACCACACCCAGGCCTGGGCCGCCACCATCAGCGGCATCATGGCCAGGACGACCGGCCCCAGCACCGCCCCCGACGTGCCGGGCTCCAGCGGCAGCCGGAGCCCGGCCAGCACGCCCACCACCATCAGGGCCACCGCCGTCAGCGCGTAGGTGCGGCCCTCGCCGGCGCCGCCCGACAGCACCGCCGCGCGCCGCCGCAGCTCGCCCCGGAGCCGGAGCGCGGCGAACGCCAGCCCGTGCGTGCCGAACAGCGCGGCCAGCGCCGCCACGGGCAGCAGCGCGAGCGGCCCGGTCATGCCGAGCAGCACGTGGCCGAGCAGCCCGCCCAGGCTCAGCGCCAGCCCCCAGCTGCCGGCCACGATCGCGCCGTCCCACCAGCCCTGCCAGAGCCGGCCGTCGAGCCGCCCGCGCAGCCACAGCCCGGTGTCCCTGACCACCCAGGACAGCAGCAGCGCCACCACCAGCGGGTAGTTGCCGCTCAGCAGCTCGCCCTCCAGCTCGGGGAAGAGCCCGGCCAGCACGCCGGCGGTGACCACCAGCCACACCTCGTTGCCGAGGAAGAACGGGGCGATCGCGGCGATCGCCTCGCGCCGCTCGGCGGGCGTGCGCCCCAGGTACGGCAGCGCCATGCCGACGCCGATGTCCGCCCCGGCCAGCACCAGATAGCCGAGCGCGAAGAACGCCAGAATGAAGATCTCCATAATCGCTCCTCAGAACGCCGGGACGGGTTCGGGCTTCTCGGCGGGCCGCGCGCCGAGGCCGACGGCGGCGGGCCCGCGCCGCGCGGTCCTGGCCAGCAGCCAGGAGTTGATCACGGTCAGCGCGGCGAACACCGCCGTGAACGCGATCAGGGAGAAGCGCATCACCCCGTCGCCCACCGGCGACATCGCGTCCTCCGTGGTCAGCAGCCCGTAGACCGCCCACGGCTGCCGCCCGACCTCCCGGAAGACCCATCCGCCGATCATGGCCCCGAACGGCAGCGGGATCGCCGCGATCAGCACCACGTGCCAGACGCGGAAGCCGTGCACCACCGGCCGGATGAGCATGAGCACGAAGTTCAGCCCCGACAGGAAGAACATGATCCCGAACAGGATCAGCATGGTCAGCGCCCCGGCCTGCACCCACTCCACGGGCGGCAGGTAGTCGCCGGGCCCGTGCAGCGCCGTCATCTCCACCTGGACCGCGGCGGCGCGGTCGGCGTCGCCCGTCCAGGCGGCGATCTTGCCCGGCTGCAGCGTGGCGAACCCGACCCCGCCGAACGCGGCCGTGACCATCGTGGCGGGCAGCGCCACGCCCGCCCCGATCCGCAGCGACTTGCGGAAGAAATCCTGCTCAGGGGTACGCCTGAGCAGGTGGTAGGCGCTCACCCCGGCCATGAAGAAGCCGCCGACCATCATCGCCCCGCCCAGGACGTGCCCGAGCGCCACCATCGCCGCCGGGTTGGCCACCATCGCGCCGAAGTCGGTGATGTGCAGCGTGTGGCCGTCTGACCGGTAGCCGACCGGGTTCTGCAGGAAGCCGTTGGCCACCAGGATCCAGAACGCGGACGCGTACGCGGTGAGCGCGACGATCCAGATCAGCGCCAGGTGCGCCCACCGGTTCAGCTTGTCCCAGCCGAAGATCCACAGGCCGAGGAACGTCGACTCGATGAAGAAGGCGACCATCGTCTCCAGCGCCAGGGCGGAGCCGAACACGTTCCCCGCGAACTCCGCCAGCCCGCTCCACGCCATGCCGAGCTGGAACTCCATGACGAGCCCGGTGACGATGCCCATCGCGTAGTTGATGATGTAGAGCTGGCCCCAGAACCTGGTCATGCCCAGGTGGACCGGGCTGCGGCTGATCGTGGCCCGGGTCTGGATGACGGCCACCAGCGTGACCAGGCCGAGCGTCAGCGCGACGAAGAGGAAGTGCGCGCCCGCGGTCAGGGCGAACTGCAGGCGCGCGAGGTCGACGGTGTCCATGCGAGCCACGATCCCGTCATGGTCTCGCCCGCGGCGTCCGCCCCCGGCGGGCATTCACCGTACGTCCAGGGTCACAGACGTGCCCCGGGATGTACTCCTCAGGAGGTAAGCCAGCCCGGCGTGATGACACCGGCCTCGTAGGCGAGCACCACGAGCTGGGCGCGGTCGCGCACCCTGAGCTTGGTCATGATGCGGCTGACGTGGGTCTTCGCGGTGGCCGGGCTGAGCACCAGCTTGGCCGCGATCTCGTCGTTGGACAGCCCTCCGGCGACCAGCGCCAGCACCTCGCGCTCCCGCTCGGTGAGTGCGTTGAGCTCGGGGCCGGGCTCGGGCCGCTTGACCCGGCCGGCGAACTCGGAGATCAGCCGCCGGGTGACGGACGGCGCGATGAGCGCGTCGCCTCTGGCCACCACGCGGACGGCGTGGATCAGCTCGGCCGGCTCGGTGTCCTTGACCAGGAACCCGCCGGCGCCCGCGCGCAGCGCGCCGTAGACGTAGTCGTCGAGGTCGAACGTGGTCAGGATGATCACCTTGACCGTGTCGAGCCGCGGGTCGCCGGCGATCCGGCGGGTGGCCTCCAGGCCGTCGAGCTCGGGCATCCGGATGTCCATCAGCACCACGTCCGGCCGCAGCTCGCGGGCCAGGGTCACGGCCTCGGCGCCGTTGCCCGCCTCCGCCACCACCTCCAGGTCGTCCTCGTCGCTGAGGATGGACCGGAACCCGGCTCGTACCAGGTTCTGGTCGTCGGCCAGCAGCACGCGGATCATGGGGCTCCGTCCAGCGGTAGTGAGGCGAGGACGCGGAAACCGCCCTCCGGTCGTGGCCCGGCCTCCAGGCTGCCGCCGAGCGCGGCGGCGCGCTCGTGCATGCCGCGCAGACCGAAGCCGCTGCCCTCGGTGAACGTGACTCCCGGGCCGTCATCGTCCACGCGGATCAGGATATGCCGGTCATCTGAGGAGACGCTGAGCGTGGCCTCGCCGGCGCCGGAATGGCGGGCGACATTGGTCAGCGCCTCGCGGATGATCCGGACGGCGGCCAGGTCGACCTCGACGGGCACCCGGTCGAGCGGCCCGGACAGCTCGGTGTGGACCTTCAGCCCGGACGCCCCGACCAGCTCGTCCAGCCGGGACAGGCTGTCGGCGGGCGCGGTCGGCGCGTCCTCGTCGACCTGGCGCAGCACGCCCAGCGTGGTGCGCAGCTCGCGCAGCGTCTCCTTGCTCGTCTCCTTGATCGTGCGCAGCGCCAGCTCGGCGTCTTCAGGCCGCTTCCTCATGCCGTGGAGCGCCGCCGACGCCTGCACGTTGATCAGGGAGATGTTGTGACCGAGCACGTCGTGCAGCTCCCTGGCGATGCGCAGGCGCTCCTCGCCGGCCCGCCGCCTGGCCTCCTCCTCCTTGCCGCGCTCGGCCTCGTGCGCCCGCTGCTCGGCCTCCCGCAGGTAGGCGCGGCGGTTGCGGGCCACGCTGCCGCCCGCGATGGCCGCCACCACCCAGCCGGCGATCATGACGAACGTGCTGTCGTCCACGTGGCGGACCTCGCCGCTCTCGCCCAGCCCCATGGCCAGCAGCGCGACCGAGCCGGTGGCGATGGCGGCGATGAGATGGCCGCGATCGGCCGCAGTGTAGAGCACCAGGAACGGCAGGAAGATGATCGGCGCGTCCAGCGAGGTGAAGGGATAGTAGGCCACGGTCGCCCCCATCACGGCGACCAGGGCCCCCACCGGGCAGCGCTCGCGGAACAGCACGCCGGCCATGGCGACGACGGGCAGCACCACGTCGAGCACGCCGGGATGCCGGTCGGCGCGGACCACCCAGGTGACGGCGAGCGCCACCACGGCCACCGCCACGACGGCGAGTGACATGACCGTGCTTCCCGGCAGCCTGCGCATGCCCCCCATTCTCCCGGTCCGCGCAGCGTACGGGCCATACACCGGAAGTCGTAAGCGGGCCGCTCGCGGGTACAGCCCCGGGATGAGCAACGAAGAGGAACTGCGCCGGCTCGACGAGGACATTGCGCGGCTGAAGCAGGAGAACCGCGAGCAGCGCGAGCAGATCAGGGACATGGGGGCGACCGACCAGACGGAGATCGCCTCCCTGATCACCCAGGCCGACGAGCAGGCGGGACTCATCTCCGAGTTGGAGGAACGCCGAGAGAGCCTGCGTCGTCGGCAGGGCTGAGGACAAGGCGGACGGGACGGGTCAGCGCAGCGCGGCCCCCACGTCGTGCAGGTGCCGCAGGGCCTGACCGTACGAGCGGAACAACCCGGTCTCCAGGTAGCTGACGCCGATCTCCTCGCAGTAGCGCCGCACGATCGGCTGGGCCTTACGGAGGTTGGGCGCCGGCATGTTCGGGAACAGGTGATGCTCGATCTGGTAATTGAGCTGGCCGAGGGCGATGTCGGTGACGACGCCGCCCCTGACGTTGCGCGAGGTGAGCACCTGCTTGCGCAGGAAGTCCAGCTTGTCTTCGGCGGTGAGCACCGGCATGCCCTTGTGGTTGGGCGCGAACGAGCAGCCCAGGTACACGCCGAACACCCCTTGGTGCACGATCAGGAACAGCAGCGCCTTCCCGAACGGCAGCACGGCGAAGACCGCGCCGAAGTAGAGCACGAAGTGCGCCAGCAGCAGCACGCCCTCGGTGCGGCGGCGCCTGGCTCCGGGCTGGAACAGCGCCTTCACGCTGGCCACGTGCAGGTGCCAGGCTTCCAGCGTGAGCAGCGGGAAGAACCAGAGCGCCTGCCGCTTGGCGATGAACCGGGGCAGGCCGCGGCTCCTGGACACCTGGTCCTCCGACCAGACGATCACCGCGGGGGAGACGTCCGGGTCGTGGTCCTCGTGGTTGGGGTTGGCGTGGTGCTTGTTGTGCTTGGTGTTCCACCAGCCCCAGCCGAGGCCGATGCCGAGGTTGCCGACCAGCATGCCGACGAGGTCGCTGGTGCGGCGCGTCCTGAAGACCTGGCGGTGGCCGAGGTCGTGGGCGATGAAGCCGACCTGGGTGAAGACCACGGCGAGCACGACGGCCACGAGCAGCTGCAGCCACGAGTCGCCCACCCAGACGAACAGCGCCCAGCCGCCCACGAAGGAGGCCGCGACGATGGCGCCTCGGACGGCGTAATAAACGGGACGCCGGTCGAGCAGACCGGCCTCATTGATCTTGGTGGCGAGTCTGGCGAAGTCACTGCCTCTGGTCGCCAGGCTGGCGGGTTCGGCCACAGGTCTCCCTCGGTGTCGCGATGGACGGATGCCCCCAGACTGACGCATCCGCTGCCCTCGTGAAAGATCCGGAAGCGCGGGTCGGCCCGCGAACCCCTTGCCTGCCGGTCAAACTTGCTCAAAATTGGGCAAGCTTCCCCTGCAGTGCCTCGAACGGGAGCTGCGGCACAGTCGCCTCGCTGAACTCCGGCAGCCCCACCACCAACTCCTCGCCCACCACCCGCAACCCCCGTGCCGCCGCGCGGGCGTCCATGCCGCGCCGCTCCATGGCGTAGAAGGAGCCGCGGCCGTAGTCGATGCGGATGCTCTCCAGCCCCGGCCGCTCCCGCGCCAGGCAGGCGCCCATGGGCTTGCCCAGCGCGTCCGGCGTGACGCCGGTGTGGGCGCTGCCCGCGACCACCAGCGTGGGGGCGGCCACCGTGTCCAGCACCCGCCGGGCCATGGCGGAGTCCCTGTCCGGCCGGTCGGCGCCATCGAACAGCGTGAGCGTGATCGGGGACAGCCGCCGCAGCACCGCGAGGTGCCCCGCGGTCACCCGGCCGTCGCCCACCCACCAGTGCGCGCTCTCCAGCGGCGTGCCGTGTCTCAGGTACGTGTAGAGCTCCATGGTCAGGCCACCGTGCCAGTCGAGCGCCAGGCTGCCGAGCCCGAGCGCGTCCATCAGCCGCAGGATGACCAGCGGGTTCTCCCGTACTCCTGGCATCTCGCCGAGCAGCAGCAGGCCGGTCTCCATGAGCGACCGGCGCGCTCTCGCCAGGGCGGCCTCCTCCATCGGCAGCTCGAACCCGCTCGTGTCGAAGTCGGCCACGGCCCGCGTCAGGCCGTCGATGGTGTCAACGCCCGGCATGCCCTCAGGGTGATCGGGAACGTGGAGCGGTGCAACGGCCGTGTCGCCCAACGGTCGTGCGCGTTCGCCCAGCGGTCAGGTCACCGCGCGGACAGCCGGTCGAACAGGGCCAGCGCCGCCTCCCGCACCTCCTCGGGCGAGAGCCCGTCCAGCGTCCGCCTGGCCTGCGCGATGTCGCGGGTCGTCGCCAGCGTGATGGCCACGGACGACGCCGCCGCCCGGTCGACGGATCCGGCGGGCGCGGCGTCGGCCAGCTCCTGGGCGTTGGCGGCGAGGTCGAGGTTGTCGTTCAACGGGGCTCCTCAGTTGGTCGATCGGGCCATTGCATCATTCTGCGGCGTATTGTTTCCATCACTCGTTGAATGACGACTTGAGCGGGTCGTGGGCCGTCACGCACCCGGGACGGCCAGCCCCGACTCGTAGGCGGCGATCACGGCCTGGACCCTGTCGCGCAGGCCCAGCTTGGCCAGCAGGTTGCTGACGTGCGTTTTCACCGTGTGCTCGCTGACCACCATGGCCTCGGCGATCTCCGCGTTGGACAGTCCGCGGGCGATCAGCTGCAGCGTCTCCCGCTCCCTGGCCGTCAGCACGTCCAGCGCCCCGGGCCTCGGCCTGGCCGGCCGGGACGTGAACTCGCGGATCAGCCGCGTCGTCACCGACGGAGCCAGCAGCGACTCGCCGGCCGCCACCACCCGCACCGCGTTCACCAGGTCGTCGCGGCGCACGTCCTTCAGCAGGAACCCGCTGGCGCCGGCCCGCAGCGCGTCGTACACATAGTCGTCCAGGTCGAACGTGGTCAGCATGAGCACCCTGCACCCCGTCTCCGCGCACACGATCCCGGCGGCCTCGATGCCGTCCATCCGGGGCATGCGGATGTCGAGCAGCAACACGTCCGGCCGGTGCTCCCGCGCCGCGGCCACCGCCGCCAGCCCGTCCCCCGCCTCGGCCACCACCCGGATGTCCGGCTGAGCGTCCAGGATCATCGCGAACCCGCTCCGCACCAACTCCTGATCATCCGCCACCACCACCCGAATCCCATTCCCCGCCTCCCCTTGACGTGCGGTGCCGACGCGAAGAGGCGGCTCTTCAGACGGCCCCCCGCCCGGGTGTCCCGTTGGTGGGAGGTTTGCGCGGAGAGGTGCGTCGTGCGGGGGAAGTTCTTCAGGCTGCCCGCCGAGGGTGAGGGCGGGGGTTGGGGGTGAGGGGGTCATGAGAGGGGGAGGCGGGCGGAGACGTGGAAGCCGGGGGCGTCGGTGCGGGGGCCGGCGGTGGCGGTGCCGCCGCAGGCGGTGGCGCGTTCGCGGATGCCGATGAGCCCGTGGCCGCCGGAGGGCAGGGCGCGGCCGGCGCCGCGGCCGTCGTCGGTGACGTCGATCATGAGGGTGTAGTCCTCCCAGGTGAGCCGGATGCCGGCACGGGTGGCGCCGGCGTGCTTGACGATGTTGGTGAGCGCCTCCTGGACGATCCGGTACGCGGCCACGGCGCTCGCGGCCGTCACCGGCCTGGGCTCGCCCGCGACCTCGAACGTCACCTCCAGCCCCGCGCCGGAGACCTGCGCGGCCAGCTCAGGCAGGTCGTCGACGGTGGGCTGGGGCGCGCGCGGCGCGCCGCCGTCCTCCTTCAGCACCCCCAGCATGCGCCGGATCTGCTCCATCGCGTCACGCCCGGCCCCCGCGATGGCGTCGAACGCCGCCTCCGCCCGCGCCGGGTCCTTCCTGACCGCGACCGGACCGGCCTCGGCCTGCACCACCATGAGGCTGACCGCGTGGGCGAGTATGTCGTGCATCTCCCGGGCGATCCTGGCGCGCTCACGCTCCGCGGCGCGCTGGGCCTCCAGCTGGCGTTCCCTCTCCAGCCTGGCGGCCCGTTCCTCCAGCGCCGCCGCCTGGGCCCGGGAGCCGGCCGCCGCCCTGCCCATCGCGTACGCCGCCACCAGCAGGATGCCGCTGCGCAGCGCCGTGTCCGGAGAGCCGGGCAGGAAGAACGACCCCACCACGGTGCAGGCGAGCAGCAGCATCCGGACCGGCCGGGACGACAGCGCGGCCACCGTGTAGTAGGCGACCAACTGGCCGTACCAGACGGGCTGCTCGGCGACGGGGGCGGCCAGGTCGTACAGCAGGCTCGTGGTCAGCGACACGATCAGCACGGCCAGCGGGGCCCGGCGGCGCCAGACCAGGGGCAGCGAGGAGGCGACCGCGACCACGTACCCCCACCAGTGCCACGGCAGGCCCTCGTACTGCCGGGTGGTCAGCAGCGGCCAGAGCTGCGCGCCGGTGACCAGGAGAGCGAGCGCGCCGTCCACCAGCAGGGGCGGCAGCGCTCGCGCGCGCCGCCGCAGCACGGTGACAAGCGGGGGCTCCTGCACGGCTCCCCATCCTCCCGCACCGTACGGCGAATCCCGAAATATCGCCCCCGTACGAGGGACGGCCCGATCAGACATGAGCCGGGACGGACCGGCTCCTGGCCCGCAGCGCCAGCGGAAGGAACGCGACCACGGCCAGCGCGGAACCCACCGGGATGAGGTCGAGCGAGATCACCGGAAGCACGGTCTGGGCCAGGACGAGCAGCGGCATCCAGGGCCGCACGTGACGCCCGGCGGCGAGCTGCGCCGAGAGGGCCACCAGAGCGGCGTAGAACAGGACGGGCCCGGCCTGGTAGACCAGCAGCGACACCCCCGGCACCGCCTGGACCTGGTCGAACAGCGGCCCCATGGCCTCGTGGTCGGCGGCCATGAACCCGACCACCACGTCCACGGCGAACTGGACGAACGCGAACCCGATCCCCGCGAGACCGGCGGCGAACGTGACGGTGGCCATCCGGGTGCGCCCGAGCAGCGCCCGCATGTCGTGGAGCATCACCGCGAACAGCACCAGCGCCGCCATGAACGCCAGGTGGCCGAGTGTCCAGGCCGCCCCGGGTCCTCTGCTCCCGTCGAACCCGTCGACGATCCTGAGCACCCCGTAGACCAGGGCGAGCAGCGGCGCGGCCAGGTACGAGCAGGCCGCGAGGGTGGTGGGCGGTGTGGCGGGGGGAACGTGCCGGACGGACATGGTGGCTCCTTCGAAGCGGTCGAGGTTGCCCACCCATCCTGAGATTTCCGGCGCCTCGGCGGATCGCCGCCAGGGGCGATCCTCGGGCTCACTCTCACGAGGGATGTCAGGCCTCGCCCGCGGCGAGCCTGGTGACCGCGTCGGCCACCCGCCGCTGCCTGGTCTCGGCCTTCTTGGCGCCCTCGACCTGCAGCACGACGCGCCGCTGCCGGGAGTACGACAGGCCGTCGAAGAACGCCTTGGCCGGGGGCGCCCGGTCGAGCGCCTCGGCCAGGTCGGGCGGCACGGTGACCGTGCGGGGCTCGGTGTCGAGCTCCAGGCCGACCTCGATCTCGTTGCCGGCGGCCACGCCCGCGCCCTCGCGGTTCTCGGCGGCGAGCGGCAGCATGGAGCGGCCGCCCATCGGCGCCACCGTGCTGCGGTAGACATATCCGTTGATCGTGACGCGGACGGGCGGGCGTCTGCCCGCTCCCAGCCCGGCCACCACCTCGGGCGGCACCTCGATCCCTGTCGCGGTCCTGCCGCTCAGCTCGACAGTGGCACGGAAGATCATCGGAAGAACCCCTTGAGTACGGGCGCGAGAGCGGCGGGCTTGACGATGTGGGTCTGGCCGTCGAGCGTGCGGTGCTCGGCGTCGGGGAGCACCCGGGCCAGGTCGCGGGTGCCGTTGCGGATCCAGGCGGGGCTCTTGCTGCCTTCGATGGTCAGGGCCGGCATCTTGACGCCGTCCCACCGGCCTTCGGGCAGCGGCCTGCCGTGCTCGAAGTCGGTCACGAACGCGGCGTCGTACGGCAGCGTACGGGCGACCTTCTTCATCGCCGACCAGCCGGGCATGAGGGTCATCATGGCCACCACGGGGGCGGGCAGGTTGACGCCCCGGCGCATGAAGTAGCGGATCGCCGCGCCCGGCCTGCCCTGGGCCAGCATGGTCTCGATGCTCGCCGTGTAGTCGGCGGGGATGGGCGGGCGGGTGCCGTCGACGATGAAGGGCGGCTCGTACACGGCGATCTTGCTGACGGGCAGCCCGCTCGCGGCGGCGGCCAGGGCCAGCGCGGCGCCGGAGGAGATGCCGTACAGGAAGACCGGCTCGCCGATCATCTCGATGAGGGCGGCGATGTCCTCGATCTCCCGCTCGGGGGCGAACGGCGTGGTGTCGCCGCTCTCGCCGCGTCCGCGCCGGTCGTAGGTGTAGACCGTGTGGGTGTCGGCCATCTCCTGGGCGAGCGGGGTGTTGGGGCCCGAGGCGCGGTAGCACATCGCGCCGTCGACGAGCAGCAGCGCGGGGCCCTGGCCGGTGCGCGTGTAGGCGATGGTGGTGCCGTCGCGGGAAATCACGGTGTTCATGTCCTGCCTCTTCCGTTCGGGGTACCTTGAGGGTTCCACCGACAAATATATTTGTCAAGGGCGCCATCGTGGAGGATCGGTCAGGGCGGGAACGGGTCCGGCATCGGAGGGTTGCGCATGGCTGACGAGAAGATGGCTCGCAAGGCGTACGAGAAGGAGTTGTACCGGCTGCAGGGCGAGCTGGTGAAGATGCAGGAGTGGGTGCGGGTCGCGGGCGAGCGGGTGGTGGTGGTCTTCGAGGGGCGTGACGCGGCCGGGAAGGGCGGCGCGATCAAGCGGGTGGCGGAGTATCTCAACCCGCGCGTCACCCAGATCGTCGCCCTGCCGGCCCCCACCGAGCGCGAGCGCACGCAGTGGTACTTCCAGCGCTACGTCGAGCACCTGCCCGCGGCCGGCACCATCGTGCTGTTCGACCGGAGCTGGTACAACCGGGCGGGCGTGGAGCGGGTGATGGGTTTCTGCACCGAGGAGGAGCACTCCCGGTTCCTCCACCAGTGCCCGATCTTCGAGCGGCTGCTGGTCGAAGACGGGATCCTGTTGCGCAAGTACTGGTTCTCGGTGAGCGACGCCGAGCAGGAGCGGCGCTTCCGCAAGCGGCTGGAGGACCCGATGCGCCGCTGGAAGCTGTCGGCCGTCGACCTCGAGTCCATCACCCGCTGGGAGGACTACTCGCGGGCCAAGGACGAGATGCTGGTCCACACCCACATCCCCGAGGCGCCCTGGCGCGAGGTGGAGAGCGAGGACAAGCGGCGGGCCAGGATCAACATGATCAGCCACCTGCTGTCGACGATCCCGTACGAGGACGTGCCCCGCCCGGAGATCCAGATCCCGGAACGCCCGCCGGGCACCGGTTACCGCCGTCCGCCGCGGCTGGAGAACCATGTGCCGGACGTGACCCGCCCTTGACTTCTTATTTAGAGGATGCGCATCCTCTAAATATGACTTATGTGATCGCTGAGCCCTGCGTGGACGTGATCGACCGGGCCTGCGTGGAGGAGTGCCCGGTCGACTGCATCTACGAGGGCGCGCGGGCGCTCTACATCCAGCCGCTCGAATGCGTCGACTGCGGGGCGTGCGAGCCGGTCTGCCCGGTGGAGGCCATCTACTACGAGGACGACCTGCCCGAGCGGTGGCAGGTGTTCGCGGGCGACAACGCCGCGTTCTTCGCCGAGACGCTGCCCGGCAGGGACGCGCCCCTGGACTCGCCCGGGGGAGCGTCGAAGCTGGGCAGGCTCGGCGTCGACACCCCGCTGGTGGCCGGCCATCCGGTGACGTCATGACCGGGCTGGACCGGGCGCGGGCCCACGAGGTGCTGTCCGTGCCCAGCCGGGTCACCCTTCTGGACCTGCTGCGCGAACGCGCCGAACCGCTCGACGCCCGCGAGCTCGCCGCCGGGACCGGCCTGCACGTCACCACCGTCAGGTTCCACCTGTCGGCGCTGCTCGAAGCCGGGCTGGTCGTCGAACGGGCCGAGCGCAGCGGCGGCCGGGGCCGGCCGCGTGCGGTGTACTCGGCCTCCTGGGCGGCGGAGCCGGAGCACGGGCCCTACCAGGAGCTCGCCGAGCTGCTGGCCCGCCACTTCGCCGACACCCCCGCCCAGCGGGCCCGCCGGGCGGAGCGCGCCGGCGAGGAGTGGGCGGTGCGGCGGCTGAGCCCCGCCGCGACCCCGGCGGTGAAGAGGGACGGCCGGTCGGCGGAGGACGCCCGGTCGGCGGTGAAAGGGGACGGCCGGTCGGTGGAGGACGCCCGGTCCGAAGTGAAGGGAGATGCTCGGTCGGCGGTGACGGCGATGTTCGCCGAGATGGGGTTCGACCCCGAGCCGACCGGCGACGGGCGCATCCTGCTGCACGGCTGCCCGTTCCGCGCCACCGCCCGGTCGCATCCCGAGGTGGTCTGCGCCGCGCATCGCGGGCTGCTGCGCTCGGCTGTCGAACTCCTCGACCCGGGCGCGCCCGGCCTCGAACTGCACGCGTTCGTCCGTCCCGAGCTCTGCGTGATCACGGCCGGCGGCGAGGCCCCCGAGCCGCACGGGACGTCACGATGAGCCGCGCCCGCTTCCGGAGCCCGACGTGGTGCTGACTCCCGCGCCGGCCCGCGACCGGGTCGAACGGCCCGCGCGGCGCCCCCTGACGTCCTGGCTGTCGTCCACGGACCACAAGGTCATCGGCTACCTCTACCTGATCACGTCGTTCGGGTTCTTCCTGGTCGCCGGGGTCATGGCCCTCGTCGTCCGGGCCGAGCTGGCCCAGCCGGGCCTGCAACTGGTCAGCAACGAGCAGTACAACCAGCTGTTCACCATGCACGGCGCGATCATGCTGCTGCTGTTCGCCACGCCGCTGTTCGCCGGGTTCGCCAACGTCATCATGCCGTTGCAGATCGGGTCGCCGGACGTGGCCTTCCCCCGGCTCAACATGGTCAGCTACTGGCTGTTCCTGTTCGGCGGGCTGATCGCCGTCAGCGGCTTCCTCACCCCCGGCGGCGCCGCCGCGTTCGGCTGGTTCGCCTACACGCCGCTGTCCAGCGTGATCAGCTCGCCGGGCGTCGGCGGCGATCTGTGGATCATGGGCTTCGCGCTGAGCGGGCTCGGGACGATCCTCGGCGCGGTCAACTTCGTCACCACGGTCATCGGCATGCGGGCGCCCGGCATGACCATGTTCCGGATGCCGATCTTCACCTGGAACGTGCTGCTGACCAGCATGCTCGTGCTGATGGCGTTCCCCGTGCTGGCCGCCGCGCTGCTGGCGCTGGAGTCGGACCGCGCGTTCGGCACCCAGATCTTCGCGCCGGAGAACGGCGGGGCGATGCTGTGGCAGCACCTGTTCTGGTTCTTCGGCCATCCCGAGGTCTACATCATCGCGCTGCCGTTCTTCGGCATCATCACCGAGGTCATCCCGGTCTTCTCACGTAAGCCGATCTTCGGTTACCTCGGCCTGGTCGGCGCGACCATCGCCATCGCCGGGCTGTCGATGACCGTGTGGGCCCATCACATGTTCGGCACGGGCCAGGTGCTGCTGCCGTTCTTCTCGTTCATGAGTTTTCTGATCGCGGTGCCGACCGGGGTGAAGTTCTTCAACTGGATCGGCACGATGTGGCGCGGGCACCTGTCCTTCGAGACCCCGATGCTGTTCTCGATCGGCTTTCTGGTCACCTTTCTCTTCGGCGGGCTCACCGGCGTCATCCTGGCCTCGCCGCCGCTCGACTTCCACGTCACCGACACCTATTTCGTGGTGGCCCACTTCCATTACGTGGTGTTCGGCACGGTGGTGTTCGCGATGTTCGCCGGATTCTTTTTCTGGTGGCCGAAGATGACCGGGCGGATGCTCGGCGAGAGGCTCGGGAAGATCCAGTTCTGGCTGTTGTTCGTCGGTTTCCACACCACGTTCCTGGTGCAGCACTGGCTGGGCATGCTCGGGTTCCCGCGCCGCTACGCCGATTACGGCGCGGGTGACGGGTTCACCCTGCTCAACCAGATCTCGTCCGTCGGCGCGCTGATCCTCGGGCTGTCCACGGTGCCGTTCCTCTACAACGTGTGGAAGACCTCGCGCGGGCCGCGCCGGGTGACGCTGGACGACCCGTGGGGGTTCGGCGGCTCGCTGGAATGGGCCACGAGCTGCCCGCCGCCCCGGCACAACTTCTCCTTCATCCCGCCGATCCGCTCCGAACGGCCCGCGTTCGACCTCCACCACCCCCGGGAGTGATTCACTCCCCGCTGACGACGTCGTACACCAGCAGCCCGTCCTCCCGCAGCCGGGCGCCCGCGCTCGGCTGATGCTCGGCCGTCGCGCCCGAATGGCTCAGGTGCAGCACGGGCACGCCCCTGGCCAGCACGGCGAAGTCGGCGATGAGCCGCCGGTGGCAGCGCCACCACAGGGCCTCGGCGCACATCACGGCCGTGCGGCCGGCCGCGGCCTGTGCCAGCAGCTCGTCCATGGCGGCCAGGAAGCCGGGGTCGCGGGTGTGGCCGGCGTAGCCGCGGAAGGACTCGTTCTCCCAGAAGGTGTCGGGGGAGTCGGGCGCGGGCCTGCGGAAGCCGCCCAGCCGCCGGTCCCAGCGGTAGCCGATGCCGGCCTCCGGGAGCCAGACGGCCAGCTCCTCGCGGCGCGCGTCGGGGTTGCGCCTGCTGCCCGGCGCCGTCCGTACGTCCACCACCGCCTCGACGCCGGCGCCGCGCAGCAGGCCCGACAGCTCCGCGCGGCCGGCCGTGCCGTGACCGAAGGTCAGCAGCGGTTCGGTCACCGTGTCTTGGCGACGGTGAGCAGGCAGGCGGCGTCTTCCAGGGCGTCCAGGCTGTGCCGCGCCGGAGGGATGATCAGGAGGTCGCCCGCCATGCCGTCCCAGGAGTCCCCGCCGCTGTGCAGCCGCACCCGGCCGCGCAGCACCTGCAGGGTGGCCTCGCCGGGGTTCTCGTGCTCGGCGAGCGACTGGCCGGCCTTGAGCGCGATGAGCGTCTGCCGGAGCACGTGCTCGTGGCCGCCGTACAGGGTCTCGGCGCTGCGGCCCGTCGAGGCGTCGCCGGCGCGCTTGAGGTGCTCGCGTACGAGGGCTTCCAGAGATGTCTTCTGCATGCCTTCGAGTCTGGCATCAGGGGTGACCGGCAATCACCGCAAGGGTCAGGGATAACGGCACGGCCACAAGGGGCGATATATAACCATAAAGACGTCATAATCCTGTCCAGCTTCCGGCAGTGCCGGAACAGGAAGGCGGAGACAGGATGGTCGGGTTCGCGGTGTTCGCGGGGAAGACCGGGAAGGCCACGTTAACAGGCCCACGGATTCTGGCCGTCGCCATCGCGGTGGTCGCGCCGCTTCTGGAGATCGCCGCTCTCGTGCAGTGGGCCGGGCTGCCCGAGGCGTGGACGCCCCAGCTCACCGTCACCCCGCAGTCCGCCGTGGTGCTCACCTTCCCCGCGGTCGGCGCCTACCTCATCGCGCACCGGCCCCGGCTGAACATGGCCTGGATGATGTGCGCCGGCGGACTCGCCGCCGGGCTCAGCGACTTCTTCCAGTCGCTCATGCTCCGGGTCGCCGCCGACGGTCACCTGATGCTCGCGGGCTACCTGCGTCACACGTACATCGTCTTCTGGGCGGTGTGCGGGCTGACGCTGACCGCGCTGCTGCCGCTGTACTCGCCCGACGGGCGGCTGCCCTCGCCGCGCTGGCGCTGGGCGCTCGCGCTGAGCGCGGTCTCGCTCGGCACCGAGATGCTGCGCAACATCACCCGCCCGGACCCGTCGCCGATCGGCTACCGGTTCCCCGAGGTCGTCCCGAACCCGCTGCAGATCCGCGCGCTCGCCCCGTACCAGGAGATCATCTCGGAGACCGCCTGGGCCGGCATCTACCTCTCGCTGGCGCTGGCCGCCCTGTCGATGGCGCTGCGGCTGCGCCGGGCCGACCCGGTGGGCCGGCGGCAGATCGGGTGGCCGCTCTTCGCGTTCACCGGATACATCGTCTTCCTGGTCGTCGGGACGGCCGTGCCCGGCCTGGTGTGGGTGGCGGTGCTGTGGTCCGCGCTCATCCCGGTCGCGGTCGCGTTCTCGGTGATGCGCTACCGGCTGTACGGGATCGACACCGTCATCAGCCGCACCTTCGTGGCCGCCGGGCTGCTCGTCGTCATCAGCGCGGTCTACTTCGGCGCCGGCGCCGTGGCCAGCCTGGGCGTCTCCGGGTACGACAGGGTCGCCGGGCTGGCGTCCGCCCTGTTCGCCGGGGCGTTCTTCCAGCCGCTGCGGCGCGTGCTGCAGCGGGCCGTCGACCAGATGCTCTACGGCAAGGTCGGCGACCCCCGGCTGCTGGCCGCCCGGCTCACCCAGGCGATCCGGCGCGGCGACCCGGCCGAGGCGCTGACCGCGGTCGTCGGCGTGCTGCGCGACGGGCTCGCGGTCGAGGGGGTGGCCGTGGAGGTGGCCGACGGCGAGCCCCGGTACGTGGAGAACGGCCGGGTCGGCGACCGGCCGCGCGAGGTGCCGCTGGTCTGGCACGGCGAGCGGGTCGGCCGCCTGCTGGTGGGCGCTCCCGGGCCGCGCCGCTTCCCGGCCGCGCACAACGAGCGGGTGCTCGCCACCCTCACCCCGTACGCGGCCGACGTCGCGCACGCCGTGCGCATGGCGGCGGACTTGCAACGTTCCAGGGAGCGCATCCTGACCACGCGCGAGGAGGAACGGCGCCGGCTCCGCCGCGACCTGCACGACGGGCTGGGGCAGAGCCTGGCGGGCATGGCCATGCTCATCAACATCGCCCGAGGCCGCCTGAAGGAGGCGCCGGACTCGGCCGACGCCCTGCTGCGCGAGCTGCGTACCGGGATGGACGCCGTCGCCGGCGACATCCGCGAACTGGTGTACGGGCTGCGCCCGCCGGCCCTGGACGACCTGGGGCTGGCGCGGGCGGTGCGCGAGCTGGCCGAGCAGGCCTCGCCGGAGATCGAGATCGAGGTGTCGGCCGAGGGCGACCTGTCGGAGCTCCCGGCGGCGGTGGAGGTGGCCGTCTACCGCATCGTCCAGGAGGCCCTGACCAACGTCCGGCGGCACGCGCGCGCCGAGCGGGCGCGCATCCACCTCCAGCGGGAACGCGAGGTGCTGCGGGTGACCGTCGCCGACGACGGCCGCGGCCTGCCGGAGAGCCGCCGGGCGGGGGTCGGCCTCAGCTCGATGCGCGAGCGCGCGGCCGAGCTGGGCGGGATCTGCGTGATCAGCGGCGGGCCCGGCGAGGGCACCCGGGTGGAGGTCATGCTCCCTCTCCTGCCCCAGCCGGCCCCGTCACCGAACAGCGTCTCCTGACGCGGGCGCCTGACGACTCCGGGCCGCGAGGCCGCCGTGGCAACGGCGCTCAGCGCCTCCGGCCCCGCGCCGCCCGCCTCCGGCCGAGCGGACTCCGCCTCCGCTCCTGCTCTTCCTGCTTGCGTCTGCGTTGCCGTCCGAGGAACCAGCCGGCGCCCAGGATGGCCAGTCCGATGGGGGTACGCGCGAGCCACCGCGCCAGCGCGACTTTGAAAAGACCCTTCATGACGGGACCCCCTGCCCCACAGGGGCCGTGCCACACGACGGGCTTTCAGCGAGCTGAAACCGGAGTGTCAGCGGGGCTGCCTAAGATCCGCATCATGACATCCAGCGAGGGGACTCCCGGCAACGGCCGGCAGGGCACCGCGCACTTCGTCCATGTCGATCTCCACGTCCACTATCGCCAGGCCTACCTCGTCGACGACGAGGCGACGGGGCCCCACGGCCTGCCGGCGGACGACCCGGCCCATCCGGTCGGCATCATCAGGGTCGAGGAGGGAGCCGCGTTCCTGATCACCGGGGTCGACACCGGGACGGTCGGGTTCACGGTGGCGGTGGCCGACCGCGATCCCGGGCCCGAGCTGGAGGAGTTCGAAGACATCGTGGAGGTGGGGTTCAGGTCCGCGGTGGGGCGGGTGGCGCTGCACGAATGGGGCGGCCCCGCTTATGAGCTGCCGCCGCTGCCCGCCGGGCCCGGGTGGTACCGGTTGCGTTACCACGCCCGGGGGATGGACGGCCCGGTCGACGACGACTACCTGTTGCAGATCTGGCCCCAGGAGTCGGCCGAGCCCCGCGTCGTCAAGAGCAGCAGCGCCACGCTGCAGTACTGGCTGCATCCCGGCTGACGCCGTTGCGTACGCCCCGCGGACGTCGATGTCATCGTCCCGTCCGCCCGCCTGCGGGCCCGAACCGACCTTCCCGATCAGAATGGCCGCTCCGGCTCGGCAGGCTGAGCTGGGAGCCGGCCCGCCGTCCCTGGGCGGGCGGCTCCCTCTGGTGGGGCTGAGCTGGAAGCTGGCCCGCCGTACCTGGGCGGCCGGTTTCGGCCCGCAGGGGCTCGTTTTGTCAGAGCCAGCTGGCCCGGACGCTGTCGCCCGCGTTCTCCGGCGGGTTGCCGAGTTCGCCTGCGCGTACGGCGGCGAGGGTGCGTTCGACGCAGGCGATGATCTCGGGGGCGCGCTCGCGGAGGGCGAGGGCGTCCTGGGGGTACGACTCCTCCACGTTCCCCTGCTTGAGCACCACGTCCAGGTCGCCCAGGCGGTCGGCCAGCCAGCCGAGCGGGTCGGCCGACAGTTCCCTGGCGAAGACCCGGGGGCCCGGGTCCCAGCCGGTGAAGACCGGGTGGTGGTGGGTCCGGTCGAAGCTGCCCGGCCGCCCGTCGACGGACTCCAGCAGGTCCACTCGCCAGATCGGCCGGCCGAGGCTGATCGGGCGGGCCGAGTAGACCGTGCCCCGCAGCTCGCCCTCGTCGAGCATCCGCACTTCGAGCCGGACGCCGTGCTCGGCGCCCTCCTGGCCCTTGTTGGGTTGCGGGTCGACGAAGTAGATGTCGCTGACGGCCACGCCGATCCGCTCGAAGCCGAAGACGTACAGCACGAGGTACCCCTCTCCGTTCGGTTCCTCCTCCTCGGAGTATGAGCAGTGCTCGCCCAGGAGAAAAGCGTTGGGAAACTGTCGGTGGCGGCTGGTAGAAAACAGGGTCGAAACGTCGACGGGGTCAGGGGGCCGTTCCCGTGAGCAGCAGTTCGGAGTTCTCTGTTTCCGGGCCGGTCTACGACCGGCGCGGCCCGCTGCGCTGGCTCTGGTCCCATGTGCGCCGCCATCCGCTCCATCTGACCGGGTTCCTCGGCGGGTCGCTGGTCATGGTGGTGCTCAACGCCATGGTCCCGCAGCTCACCGGCTCGGCCTTCGACGCGGTGCTGGGCGACGGGTCCGCGCTCGGCGCGATCGTGCTGGTCATGCTGGCGGTCGTGGTGGCCCGCGGCATCATCGACCTGGTGGCGCGGCTGTCGTCCGAGGTGCTGGCCAAGCGGCTGGAGCGCGACGCCCGCGACGAGCTCTACGTGAGCCTGCTCGGCAAGAGCCAGACCTTCCACAACCGCCAGCGGGTCGGCGATCTGATGGCCAGGGCCGCCAACGACATCCGGCAGCTCTCCATCATGATCTCCCCGGGCTTCGACCTGATCGTCGACTCCGGGCTGTCCGGCCTGGTTCCGCTGTTCTTCATCGCCACCATCGACCCGCGGCTGCTGCTCGTGCCCGGCGTGTTCGCGGTCGTCTTCGTGATCGCGCTCTGGCACTACATGCGCCAGCTCAACCCCGTCGCGACCCGGATGCGCGAGCAGTTCGGCGATCTCAACGCCGGACTCAACGAGGCCGTGCGCGGCATCGAGGTCATCAAGGTGACCGCCCAGGAGGCGCAGGAGCGCCGCCGGTTCCGCGCCCGCGCCCGGCTCTACCGCGACTCCTTCGTACGCAACGGCCTGGTGCAGGCCCGCTACCTGCCCACGCTGCTCTTCGCGGCCGCGATGGCGGGCGCGCTCTGGCACGCGCTCGCGCTGCAGGCGGCGGGCCAGATCACGATCGGCGACGTGGTGGCCTTCATGGGGCTCATGGGCATGCTCGGCTTCCCCACCCAGATGTCGATCTTCACGTTCTCGCTGGTCCAGCTCGGCGTCGTGGCCTCCCGCCGGATCCTCGCCATCGTCAACGCCGAGACCGAGCTCGACCAGCCGGCCGACGGCCACGCCGCGGCCGTCACCGGCGAGATCGTCTTCGACGACGTGACGTTCGGCTACGAGGGCGGCGACCCGGTGCTGCGCGGCGTGTCGTTCACCGTGCGGCCGGGCGAGACGGTCGCCGTCGTCGGCGAGACCGGCTCGGGCAAGAGCACGCTGACCAAGCTCGTGCCGCGCATCTACGACGTCACCTCCGGCCGCGTCCTCGTCGACGGCGTCGACGTGCGCGCCTGGGACCTCGACTCGCTGCGCTCCCAGATCTCCACCATCGAGCAGGACATCGTGCTGTTCTCCCGCTCCGTCGCGGAGAACATCGCCTTCGGCCTGGGCCAGAAGGCCGGCCGCGACGACGTGGTGCGGGCAGCCGAGGACGCGCAGGCGGCCGAGTTCATCGGCGAGCTCGACGACGGCTACGACACGGTCATCGGCGAGCGCGGCATCACCCTCTCCGGCGGCCAGCGGCAGCGGCTGGCCATCGCGCGGGCCCTGCTGACCGACCCGGCGATCCTCGTGCTCGACGACTCCACCAGCGCCGTCGACTCGGCCACCGAAGACCTGATCCAGCAGGCGATCGGCCGCGTGCTCGAAGGCCGCACCACGCTGCTGATCACCCACCGGCTGTCCCAGATTCGTTGGGCCGACAAGGTGCTGCTGCTCAAACGGGGCGAGCTGGTCGACTTCGGCACCCACGACGAGCTGCTCGGGCGCAGCCGTCTCTACCGCCGCATCTTCGCCCACTACGACGAGGTCCTGCCGGCCGGGGGCGACGCGCCCGTGCTGGCCGGCGAGCAGGGAAGGGCCGGCTGATGGGCTTCCTGATGGACGGCCTGGAGGCCGAAGACTACGACCGCACCTACAGCGACCGCGAGCTGCTGCGCCGGATCCTGTCCTACTTCCGGCCCAAGCTCGGGGCGATGGTGCTGGTCGCCGCCATGATCGTGCTCGTGTCGCTGGGGCAGGCGGCGGTGCCGCTGCTGGTCAGCTGGGGTGTCGACGCGGTCCAGGCGGGCACGATCGGCGACGTCGCCTGGCCGCTGACCGGCGCGCTGCTGCTCACCGGCGTCCTCGGCTGGGTGTTCAACTTCTTCCGGCAGTGGTACAGCGCGCGGGTGACCGGCGACGTCGTGCTCCACCTGCGCGAAGACGCCTTCGACGCGGTGCTCCAGCGCGACCTGTCCTTCTACGACGAGACGCCGTCCGGCCGCATCGTCAGCCGGGTGACGTCCGACACCGACGACTTCGCCACCGTGTCCACGCTCACCATGGACCTGATCAGCCAGGTGCTGATGGTCGGGTTCGTCACCGTGCTGCTGTTCCTGCGCAGCGTCGAGCTGGCCCTGCTGACGCTTCTGGTGGTGCCCGTCGTCGTGGGCCTGGCCCTGCTGTTCCGGCGGCTCGCCCGCGCCACCACCCGCAAGGCCCAGCGCTCGCTCAGCCGGGTCAACGCCAACCTGCAGGAGACGATGGGCGGCATCGCGGTGGCCAAGAGCTTCCGCCAGGAGCGGCAGGTCTACGACGAGTTCCTGCCGATCAACCGGCAGAGCTACCAGGTGACGCTGCGGCAGGGGTTCGTCTTCTCGGCGATCTTCCCGGTGCTGTTCCTGGTGGCCGGGCTCGCCACGGTCGCCCTGGTGCAGTTCGGCGGCACGGCCGTGCTCGGCGACCGTTTGACGGCCGGTGACTGGTACCTGTTCCTCCAGGGTGTGGCGCTGTTCTGGTTCCCGCTGACGTCGATCGCGGCGTTCTGGTCGCAGTTCCAGCAGGGCCTGTCGGCGTCGGAGCGGGTCTTCGCGCTGATCGACGCGCCGCCGCGGGTGGTGCAGACCGGCGCGCAGCCGGTCGGCAGGCTGGCCGGGCGCATCGAGTTCCAGGGCGTCACCTTCGGCTACGACCCGGCCAGCCCGGTGCTGCGCGACTTCGACCTGCGCATCGAGGCCGGCGAGACGGTCGCGCTGGTCGGCCACACCGGCGCGGGCAAGTCCACGCTGAGCAAGCTGATCACCCGGTTCTACGAGTTCCAGGAAGGCCGGCTGCTCATCGACGGCCGCGACATCCGCGAGCTCGACCTGGGCGAATACCGCCGCCAGATCGGCGCGGTGCCGCAGGCGCCGTTCCTGTTCAGCGGCACCGTCGCCGACAACATCCGCTACCCCAGGCCGGATGCGACCGACGACGAGGTGCGGGCCGCGGCCGAGGCGGTCGGCGGCGGCGACTGGATCGACGCCCTGCCCCACGGCCTCGACACCGACGTGGGCGAGCACGGCCGGGCCCTGTCGATGGGGCAGCGCCAGCTCGTCGCGCTGGCCCGCCTGCTCGTCCAGGACCCGGCGATCGTGGTGCTCGACGAGGCCACGGCCAGCGTCGATCCGCTCACCGAGGCGCAGATCCAGGAGGGTCTCGACGTGGTGCTGGCCGAGCGCACCTCGATCGTCATCGCCCACCGGCTGTCCACCATCGAGCACGTCGACCGCATCATCGTGCTCGACCACGGCCGCATCGTGGAGGAGGGCGACCATCCGACGCTGCTGGCGCGGGGCGGCCGCTACTGCCAGGTCTACAACACCTACTTCCGTCACCAGTCGCCCAACTACCGGGCGGGCAGCGGGTTTGTGCCCATCGGCTCGTCCTGACCGCAACACCCGAGCCGGGGTCACAGCGTGGTGAGCACCTCCTGCATCCTGGTCTTGCCCGTGCCGAACCGGCCGGCCTCCCGGCGGGGCTCGCCCTCGGCCGGACGGCCTCTGAGCGCGTCCAGCTCGCGCTGCCGGGCGTCCCGGAACGCCGCGCCCAGCTCGGCCAGCTCTTCGCCGCTCATGCTGCGGGCCAGCATCGGGAGGATCGTCGTCTCCTCGTCGCAGAAGTGGGCCATCACCGACACGACGAGCTGGTGCAGCGCCTCGGTGAGCTCGGGCGTCCCGGCGTCGGCCCGCCGCAGCGTGTCCAGGTGGACCTCGGCCTCCTTGTGCTGGGCGAAGCCGTGGTGGGCGTCCAGGAGCGGGTAGACCACGTCCTCCTCGGCGCGGGTGTGCGCGGTCAGCAGGGCGTGCAGGGCGCTGACGGCGGGCCCGGGGTCCTTCTGGTTCAGCAGCAGACGCTTGAACAGGACTTCGATCCGGCGATGGTCGGCCTGGACGAGGGCGATGACGTCGTTCCGCACGGTCATGGGATCGTGGCTACCCGGGCGGCGAGCCCCCAACCGTGCCGCCCGGTGCGGGACCCTTCCCATGCCCGGTGCGCCGGAGTATGAACGAATCACCCGCACCCCCCGATCAGCCTGCCCGGAGGTGACGGCTGATGCGCCGTCCGAGCCTGGTTCTCTGCGCCCTCACCCTGGCCGCCGCGTTACTCGTGCCCGGCACGGGCGCCGCGGCGGACGCGCGCACCGTCGTGCCCGGCGACCAGCCGCTGCCCGGCTACACCGTCGACAACCCGCCGCTCCCGCCCGCGCTCGTGGACGGCAGGCCGGCCAGGGTGCTGCAGGGCGTGCACGAGCACGCGGCGTACGTGATCGAGGTGCCGCCGCGCTGGAACGGCGGCCTGGCGATGTGGGCCCACGGCTTCCGCGGCGCCACGCGGGTGCTCTCCGTGGACCCGCCAGGCTACGGGCTCCGGCAGCGGCTCCTGGACCAGGGGTACGCGTGGGCCGCGTCCTCGTACTACGCCAACGACTACGACGTGCGGGCCGGCGTGGTCAGCACCCGCGCGCTGGCCGGTCACTTCGCGCGGGTGGTCGGCAAGCCGAAGCGCACGTTCATCGCCGGGGTGTCGATGGGCGGGCACATCACGGCCCGCTCCATCGAGCAGTACCCGGGCTTCTACGACGCCGCGATGCCGATGTGCGGGGTGCTCGGCGACCACGAGCTGTTCGACTTCTTCCTCGACTTCCACCTCGTCGCCCAGGACCTGGCGGACGTGCCCGCGTACCCGTTCCCGGCCGACTACGCCACCTCGGCCGTACCGAAGATGCTGGAGCGGCTGGACCCGGGCAGCGCGGTCGGCGCGCAGTTCCGCGACATCGTGATCAACCAGGGCGGCGGCGAGCGGCCGGGCGCGGACGCCGCGTTCGCGTACTGGAAGGACTTCCTGTTCGGGCTGGCCGGGCCGGACGAAGGCGGCTCGCTGGCGCAGCAGCCCGGCCGGGTGGGCACGAACGTCGGCACCCGCTACGCGCCCTCCTCGCCGGTGAACGTCAACGCGACCGTCCGGCGGGTGGCCCCCGAGGACCCGGTGGCCCGGTTCACCCGCGGGCTGACGGCCGTGGCGAGCGTGTCGGGCCGGATCGACGTGCCCGTGCTGTCGCTGCACGACCTGGGCGACAACTTCGTGCCGTTCTCGATGGAGCAGCACTACTTCAAGGACGTGGCCCGGCACGGCAGGACGAAGCACCTGGTACAGCGGGCGATCAGGGCCGTGGGCCACTGCGAGTTCAGCGACGCCGAGGCCGGGGCCGCCTGGGACGACCTCGTCCGGTGGCAGCGCGGCGGCCCCCGGCCCGCGGGCGACGACGTGGTCACCCGCTCGGTGGTGGCCGACCCGCGCTACGGGTGCCGGTTCACCGACCCGTCGGCCTACTCGACCGGCACCCGTCCGCTGTTCCCCGCCTGCCCCTGACGGATCAGTCGGCGACCAGGCGGGCCCGCGGGCCTTCCTGCTCGCGCTGCCGGCGGATCACGTACGTGCCCGGGGCGCAGCCCGTCGCCCCGTGCTCCGGGTGCAGCAGGTAGGCCGGGGCGGTGGTCTCGAACACGCCGATGGCCAGCCGTTCGGAGTCGTGGAGCCGCCGCGTCCACCGGCAGGTGTACGGTTCGGCGACGAGGGTGTGCGTGTTGCCGCCGGCCTCGCCGCGCAGCAGGTCGACGCCTTCCACCGGCACGTCGATCCACTCCCACGCCACGGCGGTCGGCGGGATCCTGACGGACGCGGCGATCATCGCCAGCGGGATGACGATCAGGTCGCCCTGGGCCTGGGGCCCGTCGACGACGGGGATGCGCACCGACCGCTCCAGGTGGTCGAGCGCGGTCAGTCCGGTCTGCTCTTCGAGGGTGGCGAGAGTCACTTTCATGGCATTCACCTCAGGTTCGGCGGAGAAGGCTCGCGTACTGGCCGGCGGACAGCCCGTAGGTCCAGCCGGCGGCGGCGATCGGGTCGTCGAAGTACCACGGCACGGTCAGCCCGTAGCGGCGGCGGCGCCCGTCGCGCTCGACGGACCCGTTGACGGCGAGCAGCACTCTGGTGCCCGCGCGCACGTCGTACAGCCGCAGCTCGAAGCCGGGATTGCCGGGGTCGGGGGCGGCGGCGACCAGCCGGAGGCCGGCCTGCTCGATGTAGGCGGCCCAGCCGAGGCGCTCGATCGCGCACCGCCTGACCTCGACGTTGCGCTCCCGCCCGATGCGCTCGGCGGACGGATCGGTGGTCACCCAGGACGGCACCCGGGTGCCGTGCCAGGCGTGCACGTCCCAGCCGTCGGCGAACCGCACGGCCGGGCCGCCGTCGTGGTGCAGGCGCACCTCGCCGTGCTCGCCGCACACCTCTGTGCGCAGCTCGGCCGGGCGTTCCGAGAGCACGCACACGTCCCGGCGCGGCCACCACCAGCCGCACGAGCGGGCCACCACGGCCCACAGGTGGGCCTGCCGTTTCTGTGCCCGGCTGAACACCTCGACGCCGCCCAGCCGGCGCAGCGCGTCGTGCCGCGCCTGCCACGCGACGGCCGTGACGTCCTCGTACCAGCTCGTGCGCCGGAGCGGGCGGTCGTGCGCGGCCTCCAGCACCGGGACGAGCCGGCGCGCCGTCCAGGAGAGCGGGTCGTGCACCTCGCGGCGGACCACCTGGTCGAGCTCCAGGTGGGCGCCCCTGACGGCGGCGTCGACCCGCCCGCGCAGCTCGCCGGCCATGCGGGTCAGGCTCTTCACCACCGGCCAGTCCTGCACCCGCTCCGGGGGTTCGTCGGGGCGCGGCCGGACGCCGGGCGGCACGGTGGCGAGGGCGGTCACGGGCGAGGCGGCCCAGTGGAAACGCGGCGGGGCGAACCCGGCCAGGAGGTAGAGCTCCGAGATGGCGGCTTCGGCCGCCTGACGGTGACAGGGCCGCGTCGACAGCGCCAGGCCCAGCCATTCTTCGCGGATGGTCGCAGCTTCCCGCTGCGCGCGTGCGCTCACCGGCTCAGGGTGGCGCCGTCCTTCCTCACGATCATGTCTGCGATGGTGACATGTCGGAACCTCATCTGTCCACCGCCGACAGGGCCTGCCAGAAGGCGGCGGTCAAGCGTCCGGCAAGCGACAGGTCGTATCACTGAGACAGCCGACCCCCCAAGGAGCGCCGCGATGAACCGTCGCCTGTCCCTCACGCTCGTCGCGGCGCTCGCCGCCGCCGGAACGCTGACCACCGTGCCCGCGCACGCCGCGACCGGCACCGCGTGCAAGATCCAGCCGTACGGGCTCATCGGCGCCCGCTGGCAGCAGCTCGGCGGCGCGAACGGCAAGCTCGGCTGCCCCACCACGGGCGAGCGCGACATCCACCAGAACGGGGTCGGCTGGGCCGGCCGCCGTCAGACGTTCGAACGGGGCCAGCTGGCCTGGTCGCCCAAGCTGGGCGGGAACTTCGTGGTGGCGGCCTGGTCGGCCGGCGGGAACGCGTACGTCGACTGGCACCGGACGGCCAAGGAGTTCGACACCTTCCTCGTCCGCTACACCAGCGCCGCCGACCCGCACGGGGTGCAGAAGGACACCGCGGGCGGCTTCCGCGGCCGCTACATCGTCAGGGCGCGGACGAACGGCGGCTACCGGTGGAACATCAAGGGCTGCGACAGCAACCTCATCGGCCCGTCCAGCTGCCAGAAGCACTGGTCCGTCTCGGTGACCGGCTGATCAGCGCGATCGCCGCCCGTGCAGGGCTATGACCCGGAAAATGCGACGATCGGATACGTCGACCCTCCGAGCGATTGGCGCGAGCATGGCGAACCGTAAGGCACTGGTGGTGCGCGGCGGCTGGGAAGGACATGCCCCGGTGGCCGCCACCGACCTCTTCGTCCCCTTCCTCGAAGCGCACGGCTTCGAGGTACACCTGGCCGGCTCCCCGGAGCCGTACGCGGACGCCGCGTTCATGGCCGGGGTCGACCTGGTCGTGCAGTGCTACACCATGGGGACGATCGAGCCCGGCGAGCTCGCGGGCCTGCGCGCCGCCGTCGAGTCGGGCACCGGGATGGCGGGCTGGCACGGCGGCATCGCCGACTCCTTCCGCAACTCCTCCGACTACCTCCACCTGATCGGCGGGCAGTTCGCCTGCCACCCCGGCAAGGACCCGGCCGAGCCGCACGAGAGCGCCGAGGCGCACAACTTCGTGCCGTACACCGTGAACCTGCTCCCCGAGGCCGCCGCCCACCCCATCACCGAGGGCCTGACGGACTTCGACCTGGTGACCGAGCAGTACTGGGTGCTGACCGACGACTACATCGACGTGCTGGCCACGACCACGCAGCAGGTCCGCCCGTGGGACCCCTGGCACCGTGAGGTCACCTCGCCGGCCATCTGGACCCGGAGCTGGGGCGCCGGCCGCATCTTCGTCACCACCCCCGGTCACAGCCTCGACGTGCTGCGGAACGACACCGTACGCACGATCATCGAACGCGGCATGCTCTGGGCGGCCCGGTAGCCGGAAGACCCCTCGAACAGTCCCGTACCGCTCACCGTGACGGCGTTCCATGACCGCCGCGTCCAGGTGAGCTGAGGTCGAGGGCTGGATTTTCTGCGGAACAATGTTTCAAGTTGGAGCGAAAAACCCTTCCATCTCGGCTTGTGGCGTGGCTAGTATTCCGCTCACCGTAATGACAGTCCGCCACGCGAAACAGCGTCGAGCACGAAGGGGCCCGCGATGCTCCGGTACGTCGGGCGCAGGGTCGCCGGTCTCGCACTGGTCCTGCTGATCGTCCTGACGCTCGTCTTCTTCATGCTCAGGGCGGCTCCCGGCGGTCCCGCCGAGGCCTACCTCGGCATGAACCCAACCCCGGAGAAGGTCGCCGAGGTCGAGCGCAGGCTCGGCCTCGACCAGCCGATCTGGGTCCAGTACGGCACCTTCGTCGGCAACCTGCTGGCCGGCGACTTCGGCCGCTCACTGTTCAGCGACCGCCCGGTCATCGAGATCATCGCCGAGCGGCTCCCCGTCACCCTGGAGCTCAGCCTGATCGCGTTCGTGTTCTGGGTCGCCGCCGGCCTTCTGGCCGGAGCCGTGGCGGCCAGGAAGCGCGACTCGTTCCTGGACGGCTGCGTGCGGGTGATCAGCGTGATCGCGCTGTCGATCCCGAGCTTCTGGCTCGGCCTGGTGCTCGTCGTGGTGTTCGGCCTCTACGTCCAAGGCGTGCTGCCCTCCAGCGGATGGGTGCGCTTCGGCGACGATCCGCTCGAGAACCTGCGCGGCGTGATCCTGCCCGCGTTCGCCCTCGGCCTCGGCTCGGGCGCCATCATCGCCCGTACGCTGCGCGCCTCGATGATCGACACCGCGCAGGCCGACTACGTGTCGTTCGCCCGCGCGATGGGCATGCCCGAGCGGCGCATCCTGCGCCGGATCACCGCGCGTAACGCGATCATCCCGACGGCCACCGTGATCGGGCTCATGCTCGGCGTCTTCATCAGCGGCACCGTGCTGGTGGAGAACGTGTTCAACCTGCCGGGGATCGGCCAGACCATCGTCGCCGCCTTCAAGCAGCACGACTACCCGCTGGCCATCGCCTGCACCCTGATCACCGCCACCGTCTTCCTGGTCACGAACCTGATCGTGGACCTCCTCTACTTCGTGCTCAACCCCCGGATCCGCGCCGGGTTCCTGAACGGGACGGCCCGCTGACCATGAACCGAGTGCTTCCCCGGATGTCCGCGCTGACCTGGGCCGGCCTGGCCCTGCTCGGGCTGTTCCTGCTGCTGGCCGTGGCCGGGCCGCTGCTGGCCGGCTCGCCGGACGCGCGCACCGGCCTGACCCTGGCCGCCCCCGGCGCCGACCACCTGTTCGGCACCGACCACCTGCAGCGCGACCTGTTCGCCCGCACCGCCGAAGGCGCCCGCGTCTCGCTGCTCGTGGCGGCGGCCGGCGTCGCCTTCGGCCTGGTCGTCGCCGTGCCCGCCGGGCTGGTGGCCGGGTACTTCGGCGGACGCTGGCCCGACGACCTGATCATGCGCGTGCTGGAGGCGCTGCAGGCGCTGCCGCTCTTCGTCTTCGCGCTGTTCGTCATCGGCATCACCGGCACCGGCGACTCGCACTGGGGCCCGCTGACGGTGACCGCGACCACCAAGGTCGTGCTGCTGCTCGGCGTCGGCTTCATCCCGTACTTCGCCCGCGTGACCCGCTCGGCCACCCTGGTCGAGGTCCAGGAGGACTACGTCGACGCGCTCCGGGCGATCGGCGTGCCGCGCTGGCGCATCATCGGCGGCGAGGTGCTGGTCAACGTGCTGCCGCCGGTGCTCGTGCAGGCGTTCCTGTGGCTCGGCGTGGCGATCTTCGCCGAGAGCGCGCTCAGCTTCCTCGGCCTCGGCATCCAGCCGCCGCGGCCCAGCCTCGGCAACATCCTCGGCGACGCGACCAGCTACATGCTGCTCGGCGCGTGGTGGTACTCCATCATCCCCGGCCTGGTCATCCTCGTCGCCACCGTCGGATTCAACCTCGCGGGCGACGGCCTCGGCGACGCGCTCGACGCGCAGGGCCGGCGCTGAGCCTCACCACCCCCACCTCTGAAGGAAACATCGTGATGAATGAAGCGATCATCGGCCGCCGCCGCTTCCTGGCGATGGCCGGCCTGCTCACCGCGGGCTCGCTGGCCGTGACGGCATGCGGCACGTCGGGGACGCCGGCCCCGGCCGCCTCCCAGGGCCCGAAGCCCACCAAGCTGGCGTTCGGCGTCACCTCCATCTCCGACTACCTGAACCCGCTCTACACCACCTCCAGCCGGGTCCACTGGATCACCGACCCCGTGGTGGAGTCGCTCTACACCCACGACGCGTCGCTGAAATCCGTGCCGCTGCTCGCCGACGGCGAGCCGGAGATCTCCGACGACGGCCTCACCTGGACCATCAAGCTCAAGGAGGGCGTGACCTTCGCCAACGGCGACCCGTTCACCGCGGCGGACGTCGTGGCCGCGCTGAAGTTCGTCTCCGACCCCAAGTCCACCAGCGACTGGACGGTCTTCTTCGCCGGCTACGTCAAGGACGCCGAGGCGGACGGCGACCACACCGTGAAGATCACCCTGACCGCCCGGTACGGCGTGCTCCGCGCCCACCTCACCAACCTGCCGATCATCCACAAGGACTTCGTCGCCAAGACCGACACCACCATGGGCACCGGCCCCTTCACGATCGAGAAGGTGACCCAGGGCCAGTCGGTCGAGCTGAGCCGCAACGACTCCTACCACGGCGACAAGCCCGCGCTCGCGAGCGTCGTCTTCCAGGCGGTGCCCGACCCCGCCACCCGCCTGGTCAACCTGCGCGAAGGCAAGATCCACATCATGACCGACGTCACGCCGGAGAGCGTGGCCCTGCTCAAGCAGGACGCGCAGGTCAAGGTGCACGAGGTCGACGCGCCCAGCGACATCATCACCTACTTCACGGCCAACAAGGCACCCTTCGACGACGTCAAGGTGCGGCAGGCGCTCGCGTACGCGATGGACCGCAAGGGCGTGCGCGACGTCGCGTACGCGGGCACCGCCACCATCGCGCAGGGCCCCATCGGCCCCGCCGTCGAGGGCCACGACCCGTCCCTGCAGATCTACGGCGAGGCACCCGACCACGAGAAGGCCAAGGCGCTGCTGGCCGAGGCCGGCGCGAGCGACCTGAAGTTCACCCTGACGATCACCAGCGACGCCATGATGAAGAACATCGGCCAGGTGCTCGTCGAAGGCTGGAAGCAGGCCGGCATCACCTGCACGCTGGAGACCCTCGACGTCGGCCCCTGGGTGCAGAAGTGGGCGTCGGGCAAGTTCGACCTGGTGATGAACAGCTTCGAGACCGGCTTCGGCGCCGGGCGCACCGCCTTCTCCCTCCTGAACGTGACCAACTCGGCGTATCCGCTGAACTTCGGTTACAAGAACGAGGAAGTGGACAAGCTGCTCGGCCAGGCCTGGGCCGCCGACGACGAGGCGGAGCGGGCCGAGCTGTGCAAGCGGATCAACGGCCTGCTGGCGGCGGACGCGATCATCATCCCGCCCGTCTACCCGAAGATGCTCGTGGCGCAGCGCACCGACGTCTCGCCGCTCGACGAGCCGGGCATGAGCGTCAGCCGCATCAGCGTCCCCGCCGTGCAGTTCACCTGATGAGCGCGCTGCTGTCGGTCAGGGACCTGGGGGTCGCCTTCCGTACCAGGGAGGGCGACGTGCCCGCCGTGCGCGAGGTCTCCTTCGACCTCGCCCGCGGCGAGATCCTCGGGCTGGTCGGCGAGTCGGGGTCGGGCAAGAGCACGCTGCTCACCGCGCTGACGCGGATGCTGCCGCGCAACGCGCGCCTCGACGCCGGGCGCCTCGGCTTCGACGGCGCCGACCTCGTCAAGCTGCGCGAGGACGGCATGCGCAAGCTGCGGGGCGACCGCATCGGACTGATCCCGCAACGGCCCATGACCTCGCTCTCGCCGGTCACGCCCGTCGGCCGGCAGCTGCGCTGGCACCTCGACGGGCTCGACGACGGGCGGCTCAAGGAGCTGCTCGCCGGCGTCGGGCTCGGCGCGGTGCTCGACCGGCTCGACGGCTACCCGCACGAGTTCTCCGGCGGACAGCTGCAACGCCTGCTCATCGCCGTGGCGGCCATCGGCAAGCGGCCCGACCTGTTGCTCGCCGACGAGCCCACCACCACGCTGGACGCCACCGTGCAGGCCCAGGTGCTGCGGCTGCTGCTGGACCTGCGCGACGAGATCGGCTGCTCGATGATCTTCGTCAGCCACGATCTCGGCGTGATCGCGCAGGTCAGCGACCGCATCGGGGTGATGTACGCGGGCCGCCTGGTGGAGCTGGCCCCCGCCGCCGAACTGTTCGCGACGCCGCGCCACCCGTACACGCGGGCCCTGCTGGACGCGATGCCGAGCCGGCACCGCAGGGGCGAGCCGCTGCGCACCATCCCCGGCACCGTCACCGGCGCCAACCGGCTCGCCGGATGCCCGTTCGCGCCGCGCTGCGCGTCCGTCGCCGAGCGCTGCCACGAGGAGAACCCGGAGGTCCGTACGGTGGGAGAGTCGCTGGTGCGCTGCCACGTGGCGGGGGAGTCCGCATGATCGCGGTCCGCGCCGAAGGTCTCGTCAAGCACTACCGCACCGGCGGAGGCAGGACGCTGCGCGCCGTCGACGGCGTCACCTTCGAGGTGCCGCAGGGCAGGACGCTCGCCGTCATCGGCGAGTCCGGCTGCGGCAAGTCGACCATCGCCCGCATGCTCGTCCGGCTCGCCGAACCCACCGAAGGCCGCATCCAGGTGCAGGGCAGCGAGCAGGCCGACCGCCGCGCCATCCAGCTCGTGTCGCAGAACCCCTGGTCGGCGCTGAACCGGCGCAAGAGCATCGGGCACGCGCTGCGTCAGCCGCTCGCCGTGCACGGCCTGCACCCAGGCCGCGCGGCCCGCGACGCCCGCGTCCGCGAGCTGCTCGACCTGGTCGGCCTCACCGAGGAGTACCTCGGCCGCAGGCCCGGCGGCGTCAGCGGCGGCGAGCTGCAGCGCGTCACCGTCGCCCGCGCGCTCGCCGTCGAGCCGAAGGTCCTCGTGCTCGACGAGCCCACCGCCAGCCTCGACGTCAGCGTCAAGGCGCTGCTCGTGAACCTGCTCCAGGACCTGAGGCAACGCCTCGGGCTCAGCTACGTGCTCATCACCCACGAGATCGACATCGCCCGGCACCTGGCCGACGACGTCGCCGTCATGTATCTCGGCCGCTTCGTCGAGACCGGCACCGCCGACCAGGTCTTCGACGACCCCCGCCACCCCTACACCCGGGCGCTGCTCGCCGCCGTGCCCGACCCCGGCCGCCCACCGGCGGCGCCGCTCACCGGCGAGGTGCCCTCCGCGCTGGCCCCGCCGCCCGGCTGCCGCTTCCACACCCGCTGCCCGCTGGCCACCGCCGCCTGCGAGGCCACCGATCCCGCGCTCGAACCCGCGACCGACGGCCGCCTGATCGCCTGCATCCACGAGGAGACCGCATGACCCAGCACACCGACGGCCTCTATCCCACCGCCGACCTGGCCAAGGACGTCTGGACCCTCGGCGTCGTCCAGTCGACCGTGAACCCGACGCCCGACCCGTCGGGCATGCGGGCCAACCTCGACCACATGCTCCACCTGATCGACAACTGCTTCCACACCCCCTTCGGCTACCGGCCCGACCTGCTGTTCTTCCACGAGTTCCCGATCAGCGGCTGGGACAACTGGACCAAGGCCGAAGCCGAGCGCCGCTGCATCGAGCTGCCCGGCCCCGAGTCGGAGGCCATCTCCGCCAAGGCCCGTCAGCACAACTGTTACATCGCCTTCGGCGCGTACGTCCGCGACCCCGACTGGCCCGGCCACGTGCTCAGCGTCACCACGCTCATCGGCCCGGACGGCGAGATCGTCGCCAAGCACTGGAAGGCCCGCAACGTCAAGGGCGTCTTCGGCGGCGTCGAACTGTTCACCACCACCGTCTACGACGTGCTGGACGAGTACATCGAGAAGTACGGCATCGACCAGGTCGTGCCCGTCGCCCGCACCCCGCTGGGCAACATCTCCATGTCGTCCACCCAGCTGGAGCCCGAGCTCTTCCGCGCCGCCGCCGTCAAGGGCGCCGAGGTCTTCCTCCGCACCGCCAGCGGCAGCTTCAACGAGATCGACGTGCGCGCCTCCGCCCTGCACAACCGCGTCTACACCGCGATCGTCAACAACTCGCTCCTGCCGCGCGACACCCCGTACTTCGAGGACACCGGCGCGGGCGGCTCGGCCGTCTACGGCCCGGACGGCAACGTCATCGCGGCGGCGGACAGCAAGTTCGAGAAGCTCGTCGTCGCCCAGATCCCCATCGCCGCCCACCGCGCCCGCCATCGCCAGCCGGACATCCACTGGGACATGTACAAGCACATCTTCGACGCGTACCGGAGCCGCTTCGCCCCCAACCTCTTCACCCCGTACCAGCCGGAGAGCCTGGAGGACGCCGGCCGCTACCTCGACGGCAAGTCCCGCTGGCGCTAGAGCCAGGCCAGGCCGACGCCCACCAGGGCGAGGCCGGCCAGGGACGCCGCGGCGCGGACCGTGTTCCAGGCGGTCCACCGCGGCGAGTACTCCTTCCACGGCATCGTGCCCGCGTCGACGGCGTTGTTCATCGGCACGTTGATCGCCACGGTGACCACGAAGGAGCCGACGAAGTTCACCCCGGCGGCGGCGAAGAACCAGACCGCGGCCGGCCCGTCGGCGAACAGCCCGGCGACCAGCGCCGCGACCGGCGCCCCGAGGAACGCGACGTAGAGCCAGGGGTTGAGGATCTTCTTGTTGACGCTCCGCATCACCGTCTCGGCCTGGGCGGGCTCGACGGCGTTGAGCGCCGGCATGACGGACATGGAGAAGGCGTAGAAGAGGCCCGCGAGGGCGCCGTGCAGCACGAGGGCGATGAGCGGCAGAACCAGCATGCCCTCATCGTGTCCGTACGGGCCGGGACCGTCCATGCACCGCCCTCTCAACCGCATACGCGAGCGTCTCTCTTGTGGTGGGATATGGCGAATGGAGCGAGCGGGCCAATTAATCGGCGACACGTTGATCTTCATCTTCCTGTTCGCCGTCGTCACCGGAGCCTTCCTGGCATACCACTTCACACCCGGTGACCACACGATCGTCTACGACGGCTCGTACGCGCCGTTGCAGGGTGTCCCCATGAGCGAGGCCTACAGCTCGACCCTGCGGATCAGCTTCGACGTGCCCGGCGGGCTGCTCCTGCGGCAGGTGCACCTCCAGTCCTGGCCCGTCCTCGCCTTCGGCACCTTCGTCTGGCTCCTGGTGGCCCGGCACCGGTACGCGCTCGCGGCGTTCGGCCTGGCCATGGCCGCCACCCTGTCCGGCTACGCGACCGTCGACGACCTGCTCAGCGGGACCTTGCCGGGCGAGGTGTCCACCATCTGGTGGTACGGGGTGCACCTGGTGGTGGCGCTGGCCCTGATCGTCGTGCTGGTGATCTCCTCCCGGCGCGAAGCGGCCCGTCAGCCGAGAACCGTCCCCTTCATCGCCCTGGCCTTCGCCATCGCCCTGCTGGCGGTCTACTGGCTCTGACTTGCATCCCGTTCCCAGCCGGTTCCAAGAGCGTCACAAGAGCGGCCCGATGTAATCCTCACCATGACCGACAACAACAAGAACGGCGCCTTCGGGCGCGCGGTTCGCCGCATCGCCGCCGTGGCGGTGATCTCCGCGGCCGCACTGTCCCTCGCCGCCGGATCGGCCCAGGCCAGGCCGCCGGACATCTGGTACCCCTGCACCATCGACGGCAAGCCGATGTGGTGCATGGACGTCACCTGACGACGTCACATCCCAGCGGCCGGCGCAGTCACCGTCAGAAAACTTCGTTCCATGGGGGGAGCGTCACGGTGACGCCCCAGGCGCCGGGCTGACGAACGGGCACGACCCTTGCCAAGGGGGGTCGTGCCCGTTCTGTTTCCGGGGTCATCCGATGTGCAGCGCTTCCTTCACGAGCATGCGGTAAAGGTTCGGGGTGCCTTCGGTGGTGATGACCTCGACGACGGCGCGTGGGTTGCGGTCTTCGACGGCTTCCCGGATGAGCGCGTCCGCCAGGTCACGGCGGGAGGTGAACCGGCCGACCAACTGCGGGAGGCCGACGGTGTAATCGGTGACGCCGGTGCGGTCGAACAAGCCCGCGGGACGGATGACGGTCCAGTCGAGGTCGCTGCGCGCCACGATCTCCTCCGCGCGCCCCGCGTCCTCGTACAGCGGACGTCCCAGCCTGAGCAGCCACGGCATGATCACCTTTCGGTAGAAGAGCGTCTCGCCGGGCGGGGGTTTCATCGGCACGCCGGTCGAGGTGACCATGACCAGCCGCCGGAGCCCGTGGGCGGTCATGGCCGCGACGATGGCCGCGGCGGCCTCGGAGGCCGTCGTGGTGTCCGCCGAGCCGTACGGGACTCCGAGTGTGGAGATCACCGCGTCGTGCCCGGCCACGACCCGGTCCACTGCGGCGCCGTCCCGCGCGTCCGCCTTCACCACCGCCAGCCCGGGATCGTCCAGAGGGAACTCCTCCGGATGCCGGGTCACCGCGGTGACGGCATGGCCTTCGGCGAGCGCCTGGGCGGTGGCGATCCGGCCGGTCTGGCCGTTGGCCCCGAAGATCACAAGTCTCACGTACGCACCTCCGCTAGCTTGGCCGTCGTGGCATCTCCGATGCAACGCCACTTATATTGATTATAGGCATCGTAAAGCCAAATGGGGGATCATGAGCGAGGAGCAGGAGCGGCGTCGCTACGAGTCGTTGCGCCGCACCACCCAGGCGCTGGAAACCCGGGCGGAGATCGCCCGGGCCGCCCGTACGCTCTTCCTCACCCGGGGGTGGGCCCAGACCACGGTGCGCGACGTGGCACGCGAGGCGGGCGTCTCCGTGCCGACCGTCTACGCGACGTACGGCAACAAGACCGGCCTGGCACGGGCCCTGGCCGACGCCGCCGACCTGAGCGGCGACGTGCCGCACCTGCTGGCCGAGCTCGAAGACCCCGCCGCGGACCCGGCGCGGCAGCTCGGCGCGATGGCCGGCTTCGACCGCCGGCTGTACGAGCGCTCGGGCGACATCATCATGCTCGTACGGGAAGCGGCACGCACGGAGCCGGACCTGGCCACCCTCTACAGCGACGGCCGCCGCCGCGCCGACGAGACCCGCGTCCACGTGTTCTCCTCGTGGCCGGACGGGGCCCTGCGGGCCGGCCTGGACGTGGCGACGGCCGTCGACGTCTACGCCGCCATCTGCAACATCGACGTCTACGCCGTGCTCACCGGCGAGCGCGGCTGGTCACCCGACCGCGTCGAGAACTGGTGGGGCGACGTCCTGGCCCGCGAACTGCTGGTGAAGAGCGGGCCGTGAGTCACTCCATGTCGCGGTAACGGAGCGCCGCGGCCAGCGCGGTGCGCAGCTCGTCGGCCCCGGCGGGGGAGCCCGGGTCGTCCGCGGAGATCCCGGCGCCCTGCGGCGCGTGCGCGTACGGCACCACGTACGCGGCGGTGTCCCGCTGGAACCGCCACCCCTCCGCCAGCGGCCCCGCGTCGACCACGTCGAACCCGAGCGTGTCCAGCAGCTCGGTCGCGGCGGCCTTGGCCCCGGCGTCGTCCCCCGCGATCGGCAGCGCCGTCCGGTCGGGGGCGCCCGCCGGGCGGGGGAGCGAGGCCAGGTGCTTGAAGTAGATGTTGTTGAAGGCCTTGACCACCTTGGCCCCGGGCAACTGCCGCTGGAGCAGCTCGCTGGTCGTGGTCTCCTCCGCGTCGAGCTCCGGGATCCGCCCGTCGCGCTGCGGATAGTAGTTGCCGGTGTCCAGCACGACCTTCCCGGCCAGCGGCTCCGCCGGCACCTGGCCGATGCCGCGCAGCGGGATCGTCACCACCACCCAGTCGCCGGCGGCCGCGGCCTCGGCCGGCGTGGCGGCGCGGGCGCGCGGGCCGAGCTCCTCGACGAGCGAGGCCAGGGTCTCCGGGCCGCGAGAGTTGCTCAGGACGACGTCGAGACCGGCATCGACGGCTAGGCGGGCGAGCGTGCCACCGATGTTGCCACTGCCGATCAATCCAAGAGTTGCCATGCCCGCGACAACCCCGCCCGCGCGGGGCCTATTCCCTACCATGCAGGAGGGTTACTGGTCGTTTACCTATCGCATGAGGAGGCCGGCGAGCGTGCTCCGGTTGCGCTGGAGGTCGTCGATGCGCTCGTCCATGGCCGCCAGCTCCCCGTTGAGTATGTCCCACAGCTCCGCGCACCAGTCGAACTCCGGCCGCTCGCCCCGCGCGCACGGCAGCACCGTACGGATCACCTCGGTGGACAGACCCGCCTTCAACAGCGCGCGCACCTGCCGCACGGTGACGACGGCATCCTCGCCGTAACGGCGGTAGCCGTTGGCGGCGCGGCTGACGTCGAGCAGCCCCTGCTCCTCGTAGTAGCGCAGCATCCTCGGGCGTACCCCGGTCAGCCGGGACAGCTCCCCGATCAGCATGAGTTGACCTTTCCATCGGTGTGAAGCCATAACGTCGCCTCGTCGAACGGGCATTCCGGCCCGCGTCATCACCCTGGAGCAAGCCATGTCTTCTTTCGTCGTCCACCGCGACGGCCACCCGGCGACCGCCGCGGAGCTGGCGCCGCTCGCCTTCGCGGGCTACGCCCACTTCACCGCCATGCAGGTCAGGGGAGGTCGCGTACGAGGTCTCGACCTCCACCTGGAGAGGCTGCGATCCGCCTCCATGGAGCTGTTCGGCCGGGCACTCCCCGACGATCAGGTTCGGGCCCGGCTGCGGTCGGCCCTCCTGGCAGGCCCGGCCGACCTCTCCCTGACGGCCACCGTGTACTCCCCGGCGGGCGAGTTCACCGCGACCGACCTGGAGCCTTCGCTCTTGGTACGCACCGGCCCGCCCGCGTCCGGGCCCCGAGGACCGCTCTCGCTGGCGGCGGTCGAGCACGAACGGGTCCTCCCCGCCGTGAAACACGTCGGCGAGGTGGCCAAGACGTACTTCCTGCGCCAGGCCGTCGCCCGCGGCTTCGACGACGCCGCCTTCCTCGACCGTCGCGGCCGGCTCAGCGAAGGGTCCATCTGGAACCTGGCCTTCTGGGACGGGACCGCGGTGGTGTGGCCGGAGGCCGAGATGCTGGGCGGCACCACGATGGCCATCGTCCGTCGGCAACTGGATCGCCTCGGCGTCCCCCAGCGGGTCCAGGAGATCACGCTTGCTGACCTGGCATCGTTGGCCGGGGCCGTGGTCATGAACTCGTGGACGCCGGGGTTGCCTGTACAGCGGATCGCCTCGACCTCTCTGCCTGAGGCGCCGTCTTTCGTACGAATGCTGCACGAGGCGTACGAGACCGAACCCCTCAGTGCTCCTTAGGCAGCTCGTCCTCAGGCTGGGTCTTCCAACTCGTCGAACAGGTCGTCGAGGGTTTGGGCGGCGACCGCACGGGTGGCCCAGGTCTCGAGCTGGTCGAGGTCGGTGCAGGCGGTGATGCGGGCCCGGATGTCGTCGGGAAGCGCGAAACCGCGCGTCTCCAACAGGAGCAGCACCACTCGAGCGGTTCCTTCGGCTCTGCCTTCTGCTTTACCCTCGGCTCTGCCTTCTGCTTTGCCTTGGGTTTGGCCGTCTTGGAGGCCGCGGCCGTAGTGTTCGCGGGCGAAGGGACTGTAGACCGGCCAGGCGGTGGATTTCATGATCTCCTCCAGGAGGCGCCGGATGTCGGGCGCGGCCATGCTGTAAGCGTATTCATAGTACTTCGGAGCGTGTTCGTCGCGCAGCTCTGCCAGCGCCATGGCGAACGCCTCGATCACCTTGCGGATACGGCCGTGGGCCATCACCGCCAGAGCCGAGAGGGCGGGCTGGGCTGAGGCCTCGTGGGGGTCGGTGATGATCGGGATGTCGTCCGGTCCCAGCACGTGGGGGCGCAGGCGGTAGCCGGTCAGCCCGGAATCGACCGGCGCGGCGTAGTGGGTGGCGACCCCTTGGTCGGGGCAGACGACCAGGACGGTGACGTCGCAGCGCAGCAGCAGCCACAGGGCGGCGGCATAGCGGGCGAGCTGTTTCGGGTCCTTGGACTTGTCGTGCTGGATCTCCACGACGATGGCGTGCGCGGGCTCGTTGGGTGGTCCCAGGACGACGACCACGTCAGCTTCGAGATCTCCCGAGGGGCGGGTGTTGAACGTGCTGTCCTCGACGCGGATCAACGGAGTGGTCGGGATCTCCACTCCCTTGAGGTCGCGCAAGATCTCCACTGCCAGCTCGAGCCGGTCTTTGAACAGCTGAATGAGAGCGTCATGTCGGGGGGACGGCATGACACTCATTGTGACATGTCAACTACCTTAAGTGGTCATCAGGTCACGCCCTTAACCACCCCGGTTGCCCCATTCACGCGGGTGCCGGCTCCGACGCCCGCCCGTGGCTGATCGACCCGAACGAACCCCTGGCCCGACCCGTCATATCCATATGAAGCGATTCGCTGTGGCGAGTGCGTGGCTGGCCGCGTTCCTCCTGGTCATCCCGACGGCGGGTCTGGCCGTGGCGGCCTCGTCGCTGCACGAGCCCGCGGCTTTCCTGGGCTGGTACCTGGTACTGCTGGCACTGGCCTACATCCTGGGCTTGATCCCCCTCGCACTGATCGGGCTCTCGCCCGACTGGCTGCGGGCACTGGTTACGGCGATCGCGATGTACGTGATCGCGCTCGCAACGCCGCTCACCACCGCCATGGCGAGCTTCCCGATCCACGTGATCAGGTGCGGCGGGCTGCCGCTCGTCGCCACGAACTTCGCCGCCGCCTACAGCTACCGGATGCCCGGCAGCGACTTCTACGTAGTGACCCCGCTGGACAGCCGCTTCTTCTGCACCGAGAACGAGGCCCGCGCCGCCCGCTACCACCGGTGGCCAGAGCCTTAGCTGCCCTGGGTGAAGATTGTCTTCGCCTTCGAGCACGACCCGGTGGGCTGCTTGGCGGTGCCCCGGCACACCTGGACCTTGATCTGCAGCACGTACCCGTAGCTCCTGCGGAAGGTGCCGACGCCGGGCTTGCAGTAGTAGAAGCCGTGGGTCTTCCAGCGGCCGTTCTTCGCACTCTGGGCGCGGACGATCACCCAGGAGCATGCCTTGCCGGGGACGTCCCGCACGTTGCCGGAGACGACGAACCCGGACTGGCCCACCGTCACCCTGCCCCAGGCGCTGGCCTTGGCGTCAGCGGAGTACACGGTCCCCCACTTCCAGGACGTGCGGTCGGCGGCGGCCGGGGAGGCCATGGTGAGGGGGAGGGCCAGGGCGGCGAGGAAGGCGAGCATGCGCATGAGGGAACTCCGGGATGTTACGTGACGTGATCACCTCTAGAGATAGGCTGCGCGCCTTGCGATCCGCTTGAAGCCGACTGTGATCAGCGAACCGGACCGACGAGCAAGCCCTCTGATGACCGGAAGATCGCCCTACACTGACGATCGTGGACTGGATCGAGCGGGTCGCCGAGATCCGGCGCTGGACCAGAGGCGGCGAACGCGCGCCGCACAAACCGCTCCTCCTCCTGTACGCCCTGGGCCGGTTCCAGCGCCACGGCAACCGGCCGATCCCGTTCAGCGCCGCGGAGTCCGAGCTCAAGACCCTGCTCAAGGAGTACGGCCCGCCCCGCGACACCAGCCCCGGCTACCCATTCCACCACCTGACCAGCGACGGCCTCTGGCTGGTGGAGACCCTGCACGGCCCGGGCAGCCCCGGCCCCGAACTGGGCAGATTGCGCGACAGCCAGGCCAGCGGCCGCCTCCACCCCGACCTGGCCCGCGCCCTGTCGGAGGAACCCGGCCTGCTGGGACGGATCGCCCGCTACCTCCTCGACGCCAACTTCGCCCCGTCCCTGCACACCGACCTCTGCATGCTGGCTGGCCTGGACCTGGAGACGGCGGAGACCACCGCCGAGGCCAGGAAGCCACCGCCGGTCCGCCGCGGCCCCGGGTTCCGCGATCAGGTGCTGATGGCGTACGAGTACTGCTGCGCGTTCTGCGCGTACGACGGCTGGCTGGACGGCACAGCAGTGGGCCTCGACGCGGCGCACGTCCGCTGGTGGGCCTTCGACGGCCCGGACGACCTGGCCAACGGCCTGTGCCTGTGCGCCATCCACCACAAACTGTTCGACAAGGGCGTCCTCGGACTGACGCAGGACCGGACCATCACCGTCTCGGCCCGGTACGTGGGCCGCTCGCAGGCATCCCGCGACATGGTCCTCTCCCTGGCCGGACGCCCGGCCCGAGAACCCCAGCCGGGCCTGGACACGGTCAAGCCGGACCACATCGGCTGGCACGCCCGCCAGGTCTTCCGCACGCCCGCCCGCGGTTGACCGGGCTACTGATCCTTCGGCGAGACCTTCTTCCGTACGATGCCGCACCGCACCTTGGTGAGCCAGCAGCGTGAACTGCTCGCGCTCGCGGATCTCCTTCGACGCGTACGACATGAGCTGCTTGCTCGGCCCCACCGCGCTGTCGAGGAGACGGTCGGCCGCGTCGGCGCCCGGCTTGTCGGCCAGCCGCTCACCCAGGTAGCGCAGGAACTCGCCCCGCCGCTGCTTCGTGAACAGCCGGCTGCGCTCGTCCCGCACCTGCTCGGCCAGCCCGTCGACGTCCAGATCCATGGCGTTGTGCAGGTACGCGACCCCGTACACCGCGTCCTTGCCCTGCAGGGCTCCGAGGAAGTCGGTCATGTACTCGCAGTACCGGCGCACCTGCTCGACCGGATGCAGCGTCTCGCCGCCCGGCATGCCGTCCACGATCACCAGGTGCTCTCCGGCCTCCGAGGGCTCGGCCCGGCTCCACTGCTTGAGCTCGACCACCACGTACGAGTCCTCGCCCGTACGCGGATGCACCCCGGCGAGCACGACGTCGGCGCGTCGGCTCGTCAGGGGGAGCTTGTACTCCACGAGCATCTCGACCCGCTGTAACCCGGCGTCGGCCAGGTCGCGGGCCAGCGCCGGCAGGCTGCGCTGCCACGACTTGACCTCGGAGGGGGAGGGGCGGTGCCCGGTGGAGTTCCGCACGTGTTCGGAGATCAGCTCGGCCAGGGCGGCCTCGTTGGGCGAGAGCACGTTCTCGACAGACAGCCGCAGCGCCGGCACGGAATGTCCCCCAGGCAGCACGAGAGAACTCGTGCGGGTGGGGGCCTATCCGCTCCGGCGTGAGCCGTGCGAGCGCGGAAGCCCGTCGGGCCGCATCACATGGTCATCGAGAAGCGTAGCGGCGACGCTTGGGCTAGGGAACACCGCTGAGGGCGTTGGCTTCGAGCGCGGTGGGATGGACGCCGGCCAGCTTGGGATTAGCCCTCGTCGCCAGGCTTAACGATTGTCCGGTCGGCGGGGGGCAGTCGAGTTTGAGGGGCCACGGTGATTCCGGACAGCCGTCTTATGGGCGTAGCCTATGCGGCCGTTAGGGCTGAGAGGGACTCGTTGAGGACCTCCAGGGGTGGCCGGTAGCCAAGCGCCGAATGCAGGCGCCGGTGGTTGTAGAACCCTTCGATGTAGCGGATGACCTGCCGCCTTGCCTTGGCGCGGGTGGTGAAGACGAAGCGGTGCAGCCACTCGTTCTTGAGCGCGGAGAAGAACGATTCGGCCATCGCGTTGTCCCAGCAGACGCCGGTGCGGCCGACCGAGCGGCGGATCTGCAGACCGGTCAGGAAGCGGCCGAACTCCTCCGAGGTGTAGTTCGAGCCGCGGTCGGCGTGGAACACGGCGGCGGGCTGGAGCGGGCCGGTGCCGGTGGCCATCCGGATCGCGTCCTTGATCAGCTCGGTGCGGTAGTGATCGGCCATCGCCCAGCCCAGCACCGCCTTGCTGTGACAATCGATCACCGTAGCCAGGTAGAGGAAGCCCTCCCAGGTGCGGATGTAGGTGATATCGCCGACCAGCTTGACGCCCGGACGGGCGGCGGTGAAGTCACGGCCGACCAGGTCGGGGATGCCACGGAAGTCACCCTGCACCGTGGTGGCCGGCCGGAACGCCCGGACCTGGGCCGGGACGAGGCCCTGTTCGCGCATCAGGGCCCGCACCAGTTCGGCCGAGCAGTGCTCGCCGCGGCGGGCCAGGGCGGCGTGCACCCGCCGGTAGCCGTAGGTCTCATGCGAGCCGGCGAAGATCTCGGTGACAGCGTGGCCAGCAGGGTCCGGCGTTGTGCGGTGGCCGAGGCCGGCCGCTCGCGCCATTCGTAGTAGCCTGAGCGGGACACCTCGAGCCAGGCGCACATCTTCACGATCGAGTGGCGGGCCTTCTCCGCGTCGATGAGCTCGTACTTGGCGAGCGTCATCGAGTCTCGGACGCGAAGAAGGCGGCCGCTTTTTCAGGAAGATCAACTTCTCGCGCAGCTCGGCGTTCTCCTGCTCCTGCTCCAGCTCCCGGATCCGGGCCCGTTCCGGACCGGGGACCGGCTGCCGTTCCTCCTGGGCGCTCACGATCCGATGCCGGTTCACCCAGCTGCCCAGGGTGCTGGCGTTGATGTCGAACTCGCGTGCCACCGACGCGACCGTCCGATCGCCCTCCAGCACTATGCAGACGGCTTCTTCCTTGAACTCCGGCGAGAACTGCCTGCGACGCCTCGTCACGTACCTACCTCTTCCAGACTGCTGTCAGCTTATGTAGCTGGCTGTCCGGAATCTTCTAGGCACCTCATGCCGCCTACCTGCGTCGGCGCGGTATCAAGGCCGTCATCCCGGAGAAGGCCGATCAGGCGGCCCACCGCAAGAAGCGGGGCTCTGGCGGTGGGCGTCCGGTCAGCCATGATCGAGATCTGTACAAGCAGCGCAACACGGCGGAGCGGTGCATCAATCGGATCAAGGAGTGGCGCGGGATGGCCTTCCGGTTCGGCAAAACACCCGAAAGTTACCTTGCCGGCCTTTATCTACGCGGGGCCATCTTGTGGATCCGGAGCCTGTGCCCCGCGTGAAGATCCGAACTCCAAACAGTCCCTAGCCGAAGAGGATTGGGCTTACTCCGCCAAGCGCAGCGGTTCCAACGGTGAGTCCCACGAGCAGGGCCGCCGGTGTGTTCTTGCCTGAACGCCGCGCGATGACAACCGCGGCTGCCCCCGTCACAACAGCTACGGCGATGGCGATGATCGTTTTAATGATCACCATGGTCGACATATCTACCTCTCCAAGATCCAAAGGGCCACCCGAAATGGCCCGTAGGTGTGCTTCCTGCGGATTTACTACCAGCGTCGCCGCATGGAGGCCCCAGAGATGATCTTTTTGGGGCAAGGTGGATCTCGACGGATCGACCTGGAACAACATGAAACGGTGCTGAGCGAAATGAGTGAGACGCTGTCAGCTCCTGATGCAGGTGGGGCATGGAATGTGCTCGAACACTCGCGATGTACGAGACAATTGGTGCTTCGTCGATGGCGACGGACTACGGGTGGTGAATCGCCAGGTGGATGCTCCTTCTCCCAGCGCTGCTCTCAGCCGGCTGAGCGCAGAACTCCGCAAAATCCACCAGAAGGCTGGTAAGCCGTCATACAGGGACATGGTCCACGACTGGCCGCCTCCTGGAGAGATGAGCGTCGCTTCCCTCACGCGACTGTTGAATGGTCAAGGTGTCAAGTTTCCTCGTTGGAAGACGGTCGCTGGCCTCATCCATGTATGCAGGCACGCCCTGGCGGGGACTGGTGTGAACCCTGACGTTGAGATCGGCAGCATTGAGTCATGGCACACCCGATGGAAGCACCTAAACGATCTTCATTTGGGCAACACCGACGAGTATCCGACTGTCCTCGACAAGGAGGGCCCGCGGTCGGTCGATGGCTTCGTTAGCTCAAGCACTCATGGCCAACCCATCGGTCACGTGCCGAGGCATGCCTCTGATGGAAGGCTCTGCTCCACGCTCGATGAGATCCGCTTCAGGCGCTGGTTCGGGTGTCGAGGAACGGAACTGCTTGATTGGGTGGAGCGGGGGCAACCTCTCGCAAATTTCGAGTTGGGTATTCTGCTGACTCTTCGGGGGCTGCTGGCAGATGGAGCGGTATTTCTAAAGAAGGCCGCGTCTTTGGATCCGCGGCTGGCGTTGCAGCTCATGTTGAATCCCGCAGATAAGCTATATGGACGCATTCCCTCGGACATCTGCCACCGTGTGGGCACTGGTTATGCCCTTGAAGGGCGGACGGAAGTCGCGCAGCAATGGCACAGCTATGCGAGGTCGCTCAACGGTATACCGATGATCGGGATCCTGTCACCGCCAGGTCGGCACGCGGTCCTTACAGATGTTCTCGAACCTGTACGGCACGCTCCGCTGGACCCGAACGAGGTCCTTCAGATCGACATTGCCTATCACGAGGTTTATGACTGGACACCGGAGCCTCAGGGAGATTGCGAAATCCTTCCGATGCCCCTTTCCGCTGCGGAGGAATCGAAGGTGGTCGAGACGTCCGTAACACTCCGAAGCGCGTCGCAGGCGAAGTGATCATCGGTTGTGGTGGGACGAGCCAGCGCGGGTCCTTTCGGGGGCCTACGCCGTGGCCGCTTCACCGTGGGAGTCGACGTGCGGGAGGCGCCCCGCCGACGCCTTCGTCGTGACAGCCAAGCAAGGTAACCCATAGCCCACCTTTGAGGAGGGGGCGTCCAGCGGGATGCCCCCTGCTTCCGAGAGGCGGCCCTGCAGTCACCGACCTCCCTGCACGACCTTCTGGCTTCGACCCTTTTTCACGGACGGACTCGACGGCGACCTGGATCTGTGGGCGCGAGTCCGCGGCCACACCTGTGCCTGCACCTACCCAGCGTTCGAACTCTGCACAGCCGCCGGCCTGTGGTTCGTCCGGCGCCTCCCCGCCAAGGGCCTCGGGGACATCATGGAAAGCGCCTGGACGTCCGCCCGCGTGGCCGAGGAGCTGTGGCTTCGGATCGTGACCGGCCGCGCTCGGTGACGCAAACAGGCCGACGAACCCCCACAACCAGGGATGCAGGCGACGGTTGCTGAAAGTTTGCCGCCCTGTACGTGGCAGCAGAGACAGCACGAGGGACGCTCAAAGACGAGGTCCACAAGCGACTCAGGCCAGGAAGCCGTCCTGTCCTACACCGGCAGCCACGAGGCCAAGGGCACCTCGCAGGGAAAGGTCAGGAATGAAGATCGTCGTAGTAGGCGGGACCGGTCTGATCGGGTCGAAGCTCGTGGCCAAGCTAGACGAGCGCGGCCACGACGCCGTGGCAGCATCGCCGAGCACCGGCGTGAACGCCCTCACCGGCGAAGGCCTGGCCGAGGTACTGGAGGGCGCGTCCGTGGTGGTCGACGTGTCGAAGGCCTCCTCCTTCGAGGAGGCCGCCGTGCGGGAGTACTTCGAGACCTCCACCCGCAACCTGCTCGCCGCCGAGGCGGAGGCCGGCGTCGGCCACCACGTCGTCCTGTCGATAGTGGGCGCGGACCGCCCCCCGGCGCGCCCGTACTTCCGGGCGAAGGTCGCTCAGGAGAAGCTGGTCGAGGAGTCGTCGATCCCGTTCTCGCTCGTACGCGCCACCCAGTTCTTCGAGTTCGTCCCGAGCATCGCCGACGAGGCCACGGACGGCGGCAAGGTGCGGATGGCACCGGTGCTCTTCCAGCCCATCGCGGGTGACGACGTCGCGCGGGCGGTCGGCCGGGTCTCGGTGGGGGAGCCGACGAACGGCAGGGTCGATGTGGCGGGACCCGAGCAGGTCCGGATGGACGAGTTCTTCCGGGAGGCGCTCGCCTCCTGGGGTGATCCGCGTGAGGTGGTAACCGACCCGCACGCGCACTACTTCGGCGCCGAGCTGCGCGAGAGGTCGCTGGTGCCGGATGACGGCGCCACCCTCGGCGAGATCCGCTACAGAGACTGGAGATAGGTCCCATGTCCGAGGCCAAGCCCGCCTGGCAGACGGCGCTCACCTTGTTGCAGGAGGTCGAGCCGCCCTTCATCCCGGAGGGGGCGCACGTGATGACCGTGGTCATCGAGTTCCCGCCCGGTGACCCCGGCACGCCGCCGCACCGGCACTCCGGCCCGGCGTTCGGCTACGTGCTGGAAGGCGAGATGCTGTTCGAGCTGGAAGGGGAGCCGGAGCGGGTCCTGCGAGCCGGTGAGGTGTTCTGGGAGCCGGGCGGCGACGTCATCCACTACCAGGACGGCAACCACCGTGACGACGTCCGGCTCCGCTTCACCGTCACCATGCTGTGTGAGCCCGGCAAGCCGATGCTCACGCTGGTGGACGACGAAGAGCTCGCCCAGCGCCAGGACCGCCGCGCCCCTCGCCCGTCCTAAGAGCGGCCCGGCGGCACGAATTCGGGCTGGTCGAGCACCCGCAGCCAGCTCCCGTCAGCCTGACGCCGGACCACCTGCGCGCGAGCGCCGGAGCCGTCCTTGGGCGGAGTCGAGGTCAGGGCGATGTCGCCGCTGATCAACGTGGGCAGCGGCTCCTCCGGCGAGAACCGGGGACGCCCGGCCAGCACTTTCGACCACAGCTCGCGGATCGCCTCCCGCCCCACGGTCTGGCTCCCCGGCGGGTAGGCCAGCACCGCGTCCTCCTCGTACAGATCAGCGACCCCGGCCGCGTCGCCGGCGTTGGACCGCTCGACGAACAGGCGGGTGATGTCTTCGGGCCGCATGGCCTTCTCGTATGCGCTCATGCCTCCAGCATCCCCATCTCTCCCGTCAGAAGTCCAACAGCTGGTTCTGCTTGAAACCAGAACCAGCACTTATGAAACGCGGCTCATGTCCCCTGTCTCGGGTGTGCCCTCGGAGAGCCCGTAGCGCAGGTACACGGTCCCCTTCGGGCCGGCTGCCGGTGGTTCGAGGAGTGTGACGTTCGTGGGCACCGCGCCGCCGTCGAAGACCTTCTTGCCGACGCCGAGCACGATGGGGTGCACCCAGAGGTCGAGACGGTCGAAAAGCTTCTCGCGCAGGAGGGTCTGCACCAGGTTCAGGCTCCCGACGACCTTCACGTGCTCGTGCCGGTCGCGGATCTCGCGCACCGCGCCGGCCAGGTCCGGGCCGAGCCGCGTGGAACCGGCCCACGAGAGGTCGGGCGTGCCGCGGGAGGCCACGTACTTCGGGACGCTGTTGAACAGCGTGGCGATCTCGCCCTCCTGGTGCGGCCAGTAGGCGGCGAAGATGTCGTAGGTCCGCCGGCCGAGCAGGAGCGCGTCCGTGCCCTCGTACGCCGCGGAGACCTGCGCCCCTGAGGCCTCGTCCAGCAGGGGCGCCTGCCAGCCGCCGAACGGGAACCCCACCGGGTCCTCGTCGGGGCTGCCCGGCGACTGCCCGACGAGGTCGAGGGTGGCGAACAGTTCGATGTGGATGAGGCCCATGCCCTTACTCCCGATGCGGTGGTTGTCTGGGTCGAGAGGTAGACCTCTGGGCGCCGGCGGACTCATCGCTGCGCATGGCGTCCGATGTCCTCCTCGACGGGGGCGGTGAGCAGGAAGTCGGGCGCCCAGCGTTGAGGGTCACGACGGCCTTGACCGTTTCGCACGGCCCAGTGGTTTCCAAGTGAGTCGCAAACCCATCACTCCACAGTGACACCATGCCCTCTCGTTCCGAAGCCTCCGGCGAGTCGATGTTCACCATGGTCGTCCTGGTCGTCGCCACGATGGTCGCGGCGGTGGGATGGACCCTGACGGCCACTGTCCCCGCACTGGTCGACATCGGATTGGCGACCGGTCTGACCGGCGCTCCGGGAACCTTGACCGTTCAGGAGTGCCATGACGTGGAGTCCAGCAGGTATGGCAGGCAGGTGTGCACGGGCGACTTCGTGTACGCGGCCACCGGCGACAAGGTGGCGGCGGTCGGCGCCTTCTCCTGGGGCGAGCCCGGCCGCGTCTATCCGGCTCAGATCACCAGCGGGGGTGACCGGGCCGGATTCCGGGGAGTGCAGGGCACTCTGGCAGCGCTTCCCCACGTCTCCATCGACTTGATCTTCATCACCGCGGCGGGGATGGCCCTGAGGCTTCGGGCCTTCCGCTTGCGCAACGCGGCAGCGGTCGCCGCGGTGGGACTCGTGGGGATCATCGTCGGCGTCGTCGCGAGATGGTTCTGAGGGCCAGGGTGCCGTCTTCGGGGCGCTGTTGAACAGGCCATGTTAGAAGCCCATCAGATAGTCCTCGTCGAAACTAGAATCAATGCTTATGGAACTCCGGCAGCTCGAGTACTTCATAGCCGTCGCCGAAGAGCGCAACTTCACCAGAGCCGCCGAACGCGTCCACATCAGCCAGTCCGGCGTCAGCGCCCAGATCCGCCAGCTCGAACGCGAACTCGGCGCCGAGCTCTTCGAAAGGCACACCCGCACCGTCACCCTCACCGTCGCCGGCAAGGCCGCGCTCGAACACGCCCGCGCCGCCCTCGCCGCCTCCAACGCCGTCAAGCAGGCAGTGGGGGAGGTGACCGACCTGATCCGGGGCAGGCTCACCGTCGGCATGGTCATCGGCTGTACGGTCACGCCGCTGTTCGACGCCCTCGCCGCCTTCCACCGGGCGCACCCGGGAGTGGAGATCTCGCTGCTGGAGGGCAACTCCGACCGGCTCGCCGAGAGCGTACGAACCGGGACGATCGACCTGGCCCTCATCGGGACGGAGACAGCCGAGCACGACGGGCTCCACACGATGACGATCACCAGTGAACGCCTCGTCGCGGCGGTGCCGCCCGGCCATCCCCTCGCGGACCGGGAACGGGTCACCCTGGACGAGCTGACCGCGTACCCGATCGTCTGCATGCCGGAGGGCACCGGGCTGCGGGCCGTGTTCGACCGGGCCTGCGCCGCGAGAGACCGCCGGCCGTTGATCGCGTTCCAGGCCAGTGCCGGGGACGCCGTCGCCGACCTGGCCGCGCGGGGGCTCGGCGTCGGCATCCTCAGCGAGTCGATGGCCGCGCATTACCGCGACCGGCTCGCCGCCCGCGTCATCGACGACGTCGAGGCTCCCGCCCGGCTCGCCCTCGTCTGGAAGAACACCCACAGCCCGGCCGTACGGGAGGCGCTGGCGCACGGCCGGAAGGCCTTCGCCGTTAAGCCGGACGATAACGCCGGTCATTAGCGTGCTGGTGAAACCGGGGGAACGGCCCCGGCGCACCCGAGGAGCACCATGCGCAGAAGAGCCGGCCTGATCCTGCTGTCGACCCTCACCGCCCTCACGGTGGCGACCCCCGCCCAGGCGCACGCAGCCGCGGGCTGGCAGTGCTGGGCGAACTCCTACCAGAACGACGGCGACGCCGGCGGGAGGTCGGCTTACACCCAGTTCCTCTACAACAACAGCACGACCAACCAGGTGAAAGGCAACTTCTACGCCCTGGACGAGCGCATGACGCTCAAGAACGGGACCTCGTACCCCGTGATCCTCCGCCTCTTCAACGCCCGGACGGGAGCCCAGATCGGATACCTGAGCGCCGCGGCGAACTCGCCGAACAAGATCAAGGACCTCGACCTGGCCGAAGACATCCCCGTCAAGCTCGAACTAACCATGAACCGCTTCCACGTCTGCACCGCCACCGGCGCCATCACCTGAGCAGGGACGGTCCAGCCCCGCGGCGAGCTCGGCGATCACCAGGTCGACCTGCCGCCCCAGCACCTCGGCGGACGGTTCCCGCCCCGCCTCCAGCCACTGGTTGACCACGATCCGCAGCGCCGCGTGCACCGCCGCCGCGCACACCGTCGGATAGACGGAGTCCTCAGGGACATCGACACGTTCGGCGATCGCTGAAGCCAGCGCCTTCTCCTGGGCGGCGAGCATGGCGAGCTGCTGCGGTACGAGCGACGGCGTCCAATGGATCAGCCTGACCACCGCCAGGTAGTCGCGGTTGGCCGCGTCACTCTCGTTCAGGATCACCAGCACCGCCTCACGGAAGGCCCGCAGAACGGATTCCGTACGGGGCCGCGCCCGGAACTCGGCGATGAGCGCCTCGGCGGCCGAGGACACGGTGGCCACCACCGCTTCTTCCTTGCTGGAGAAGTAGTTGAAGAAGGTGCGCAGCGCGATGTCGGCCTCGTCGGCGATCCGCTCGACGGTGACGTTCTCGACCCCGTCGCGGATCGCCAGCCGCAGCGCGGCCTCCTTCAGGGCGGCGCGGGTGGCCTGTTTCTTCCGCTCACGCCGCCCCGGAAGCGTCGTCATGACCAGGTCACGGGTAGCGAGTGGACGCCGAAGATCAGCATCTCGTTCCGTACCGGGATCTTCTCGGCCGGTACGGCCAGGCGCAGGCCCGGCAGGCGGGTGATCAGCTCGCGCAGGCCGATCTGCATCTCGACGCGGGCGAGCTGCTGGCCGAGGCACTGGTGGACGCCGTGACCGAAGGCGAGGTGCGGGGTGCGGGGGCGCCGCACGTCGAGCCGGTCGGGGTCGGGCCAGTGCTGGGCGTCGCGGTTGACCTCGGGGGTGGCGATCACGACCGTGGCGCCGGCCGGGATGTCGACGCCGCCCAGCGTGACGGGCTCGGTCGTGACCCGGTTGACGCCGAGCTGGATGATCGACAGGTGGCGGAGCAGCTCCTCGACCGCGTTGTCGATCAGGGAGGGGTCGGCGCGCAGCGCGGCGAGCTGGTCGGGGTTCTCCAGCAGCGCGAACGTGCTCAGGCTCAGCTGGTTGGCGGTCGTCTCGTGGCCCGCGCCGAGCAGGACGAGCGCGACGTCGACGAGCTGGGCGTCGGTGAGCGGTGGGTCGGCGTCGTGGACGAGCCCGGACAGCAGGTCGTCGGCCGGGTGGGCGCGCTTGTGGGCGACCAGGCGCTGCATGAACCCGTACAGCTCGGCCCCGGACAGCGCCCGCCGCTTGGGGTCGGCGCTGCTGTCGAGCGCCACGGAGGTGTGCTCCTGGAACTCGGCCCGGTCGGCGTAGTCGACGCCGAGCAGCTCGCAGATGACCAGCGACGGCAGCGGCAGCGCGAACGCCGGCACCAGGTCGGCCTCGTCGCCGGCCGCCTTCATCGCCTCGATGTGCTCGACGGCGATCTCGGTGACCCGCGACTCCAGCGCCTTCATCCGCCGCACGGTGAACTGGCCGGTCAGCAGCCGCCGCAGGAGGGTGTGCTCGGGCGGGTCCATGAAGACGAAGAACCCGTCCTCGCGGGTCGCGAGCGGCTCGGGGGTGGTGGGCGCGTCCACTTCGTGCGGCTGCATCGACGTGGCGTCTCGGTGGCGCATCTTGTCGGCGCTGAACCGCGGATCGGACAGTACGGTGCGCGCCTCCTCGAAGCCGGTCACCAGCCACGCCTGCGCGCCGTTGCGCAGCGGCAGCGGCTGCACCGCCCCCTGGCCGCGCCGCTCCCGCAGACCGGGCGGCGGGTCGAACGGGCACTGCCCGCGCTCCAGCATGTCCGGGGGGATGATCTGGCGCATCGCCGTGGGGCTGGAGCTCGGCGACTCTTCGGGCGTCGCGGTCTGCGCGGTGTCGGCGCTCATGTACGCATCCTGTCTAGAGGGGACAGGTCAAACATACACAACGCGCATCAATGCGTGTCGTGCAAGATCTTGCGAACCTCCGCCAGTAGCTCGACCTGCGTCCGCCAGTCCCCGCCCGCTATCCCGATCACCGCGTGCCGAGCCCCCGCCTCGCGGTAGGCGGCCAGCTTCTCGGCGGCCTCCTCCGGACGGCCGGTCAGCGGGATGTCGATCACCTCCTCCACGGGACGCCCGTAGGCGCCGCCGATGCCTGACGCGATCTCCGCACGGGAAGGGACCCCCGTGCCCAGGGCGCAGGTCCCCCCGATCGCGACGACCGGCGCGGGTCTGCCGTGCTCCGCGGCCAGCTCGGCGAGCCGCGCCGCGCCCTCGGCCAGCTGAGCGGGGGAGATCAGGGACGGGAACCAGCCGTCCCCCAGCCGCGCGGCCCGCCGGATCGCCGTCAGGGACGCGTTCCCGACCCAGACCGGGGGCATCGGCACGGACGGCGCCAGCTCGACGGCCGCGCCCTCGACCTCGGTCCGCTCGCCCGCCAGCAGGCGCGGGAGGAGCCGCAGCGCGCTGTCGGTACGGGGCCCGCGCTCGGCATAGGGCACCCCGGCCGCGGCCCACTGCCCGGGACCGCCACCCGAACCGACCCCGAGCACCAGCCGGCCGCCCGACACGTACTGGAGCGTCGCGACCTGCTTGGCTGCCCAGGCGAGGGGGCGGATCGCCGGGATGAGGACGCTCGTGCCGATCCTGACCCGGGCCGTGGCCGCGGCGGCGGTGGCCAGGGCGATCGGGGCGTCCAGGGTGGGGCCGCCGACGGCGAGATGGTCGCCGTGCCACACGCCGTCCAGCCCGGCGTCCTCGGCGTGCCGGGCCGCCTCCCGCAGGTCGATGCCGTCCCCGCGCTGCACGCCGACCCCGGGCAGGATGACGCCGATCTCGAAGCTGTTCATCCTCGTACGGTGCAACCTGAAGTTCGGTTGACGTCAAGTATCGTCGCCCTTGTGGCGCGTTTCCTCTGCTTCGCCTGCCGTCGCCCGATCACCCTGCCGGTCCGCAGGATCCCCTTGCCCCCGGCGCACTACACCGCCATCGCCGGCGCGACCGTGCCCACGGACCGCATCCAGCCCCCGCGGATGCCGCGCGGCACGTACGCGGCCAACCACCGGCCCGAGGAGTTCTCCGGCGAACCGCCCGGCCTGGTGATCCACCCGGACGACGCCGTCGGCATGCTCCTGCATCCGGACCGGTCCCGGGTCGGCAGCTGCTGCGGGATCAGCGAGATCGACGGCCCCAACCTCGTCTGCGCGGGCTGCGGCACGGACCTCGCCACCCACCAGGCCGACTGCTACGGGCAGAACCAGATCACCCTGGTGGCGGACGCCGTCATCCTGTCGCACGTGGACGACCGGAATCCCGCGGGCCCGTGAGCCGCACCCGTCCCGCGTGATCCCCCGCCTCCTCCAGGGCCTGCGACGAGCTCGGCCCCGGTTGGCCTTCCCAGTCACAGGCACAGACCGGAACGTACCCCTCGCCGCTGCGCTCCTCCGCCCAGCCGAGGTGCTCCACCCCCGCCTCGCGCAGCAGCCGGACGGCCCTCGCCACCAGCACGACGCCCCCGCCCGCCACCAGCCCTCCGACCATCCCGAGGGAGAGGGCATCCTCGGCGTGCAGCACCTCGGGCGACCCGCGCGTCAGATGCACCAGGGCCGTGGCGAGCGCCGCCACACCGCCGAAGGCCACGAACGCCAGACCCCACACCATGCGGACGGTCGGCGGAACGAGCTCCAGGACCGTGGGGACGATGACGATGACGGCCGTGATCACCACGCTCGCGAGGACGCGGGGCGTGAACACCTGATGCCACAGCGGCCGGGTGACGAGCACGACCGCGATGCCGGTCACGAGCAGGCCGCCCAGGGCGAGGGCGAGCAGGGGACGCCTGTCCAGGATCATCGCTCCTCCTCCCCCCGATCTTCACCGGTCCCCGCCACCGTGTCCACTTTCAACCCTGGGCGGGCGATCTGTAGAGGTCCTCGGCCCCCACCAGGACGTGAAAGATTTCTTCATCGATAAACCACGAGATGGCTATGGATTCCAACGCGATGAGTGTGGATCATGTGAGGAGCCCCCGACAGCCCGGAGTCAAGCCGTGCCGCACCTGTCTCGCCGCCAGGCCCTCTCACTCCTCCCCGCCGCCGGCCTCCTCGCCGTAGCCTCTCCCGTGCGCGCCGCCGCCTCCGGCGCCGACCACGCCCGGCTGCTCGCCAACACCGTGGCCATGCTCGCCGGCACCCCCGACAGCAACACCCGACCCGAGGTCGCCGCCAAGCTCGCCGCCATCCTCAGGACCGCCAGGCAGCGCCTCACCGCCATGGACCAGGCAGGCGACGGCGAGCTGTTCGCCGGCCTCACGCTCGGCGCCGACGACGCCGCACTCCGCCAGGCCTTCCAGTTCCTGTACGAGATCGCGCTCGCCACCCGCACCCCGGGCGGCGAGCTCGACGGCGACGCCACCGTCCAGCGGCGCGTCGTCGAAGGACTCCAATGGCTGCACGAGCGCCACTTCGGCGACCAGACGGCGGGCTACTACGGCAACTGGCACAACTGGGAGATCGGCATCCCCACCCACGCCAGCCGGACCCTGGTCCTGCTCGCCGACCTCTTACGTGACGAACGCCCCGCCCTGACGCCCACGTACCTCGCCACGATGGACGCCTACCTCCGCAACGGCAAGGGCGGCGACGTCGACCTCGACTCCCGCTTCCACACCGGCGCCAACCTCGCCGACATCACCGCCAACCGCATCCTCCAGGGCGCCCTCACCGCCGACGACGCCCGCGTCGCCAAGGCCATCGCCGACCAGGCCACCGTCTTCGCCACCATCGACCCGTACGATCTGCGGCACGGCGTCACCGACGGCTACTACGAGGACGGCTCCTTCATCCAGCACCACTCGGTCGCCTACACCGGCTCGTACGGGCGCATCCTGCTGACCCGCGTCGTCCAGACCCTCAAGACGCTCGAAGGCGCGACCACCGGGTCAGGGCTGGGGGAGGTGGTCCACAGGTGGATCACCGACGGCTTCGCCCCGCTCATCTTCGAGGGCTGGATGATGGAGATCGTCAAGGGGCGCGCGGTCTCCCGTACCAACACCGGGTACGCGGACGTCGGGATCATCGTGGAGGCCATCGCCGACCTGGCAGACCACGTCGGCGGGGACAGCGCGCTGGCGTTGAAGAAGTACGTCAAGCACCTGCCTCCCGCCGACACGGGGTCGTTCGTCTCTCCGGTCAGCATCGCCCGTTACTCGGCCATCCGCGCCGACGACGCCATCCCGGCGGCCGACCTTAACCCGCCTTCGCGGTCCGTGGCCTTCAACGCCATGGACCGGGCCGTGCACCGGCGGCCCGGGTACGCGTTCGCGCTGGCGCGGAGTTCGGAGCGGATCAGCAAGTACGAGTACATGAACGGGGAGAACCTCATGCCCTGGTTCCAGGGGGATGGGGCTTACTACCTCTATCTGGCGGGCGAGGACCAGCGGGAGGTGTTCGGGGTCGACTATTTCACGGCCGTCTCCCCGTACCGGCTGGCCGGGGTCACCGCGCCGGTGGAGGAGCGGCGGACGGTGCCGGAGCTGTACGGGCGGTTCTGGTACGAGAACCCGGGGCATCCGCTGAACTTCACCTCGTCGTCGGAGTCGCAGAACACGTACGTGTACTTCCCGCGTGGCGAGAACGCGTTCTCCGGCGGGGTGACGTCGGGGGCGTACGGGGCGGCCGGTTTCGTGCAGTCCGATGACGTGGCCTATACGGCCAAGCAGGAGGGGGTTCTGCCCGAGGATTTCGTGGCTTATCGGAATGCCCGGGCCACCAAGTCGTGGTTCATGCTCGACGACGAGATCGTGGTGCTGGTGGCGGGGGTCGCCGGGCAGGGCGGGCGTGCCGCGGCGACGACCGTGGACAGCCGCATCGCCGCTCCCGGTGACGCGGTCGCCGTCACCGGCGAACGCTGGCAGGGAGGAGCCTGGCGGGCGGGTGACACCACGCCGCCCCGCTGGCTGCGCTACGCCAACGGCACCCGCGGCACCGCCGTCGGCTACGCCTTCCTCACCAGGCAGCCCGTCACCGCCGGGCTGGAGACGGTGACCCGCAGCCGCAGAGTCGTCCGTACGAGCAACCCCGACACCAGCGTCACCAAGAACGTCTTCACCGCGTCGGTCACCCATCCCGCGGGCGGTCAGGTTCCCGAGCTTGCCTACGCTCTGGTGCCCGGCGCGGCCGAGGCGGGGCTGCGCGGGTACGCGCGTGGAACGGTGCGCGTGCTGGCCAACGACCGGCACGTCCAGGCGATCGAGCACAAGGGGCTCGGGATCGTGGCGGCCAACGTCTTCTCGGACGGGCCGCGTCTCGCCGGGCGGATGCTGGTCGACGGGCCCGCTTCGGTGATCGTGCGGTCGGGCGAGCGTACGGTGGTCGCGCTGTCGGACCCGACGATGCGGCGGGACCGGGTCAGCGTCGTGCTCCACGGTCCGCGTCTTCGGGTCGACTCGGCGGACGAGGGGGTGAAGGTGCGGCGGGTGCCGGGCGGGATGCTGATCCAGGCGACGACCCGCCACGCCCACGGCCGCGGTTTCACGGCGACGTTGCGCTGACGATCTGTCGGTCCTCTCGCTCACACTTGCCTTCGGGACCACTCATAGAGGAGGAACCATGGCGAGGGGCTCCAGGGCACGGAAGAGGCAGCGGGTAGCGGCGGCGGTTTGCGTCGCGGGCGTCGCGGTCGTGTGGTTCGCCGCCGAACACCCCGGCTGGGCCCTGGGGATCACCTGCCTGCTCGTCGTGTTACTCGCCGGCGGACTCGTTCTCCGGCAGCGCATGATCCGGGCAGAGAGACAGCGTTTCCTGGCCGCCAACGTCGAGTTGGAGAAGGTCGACCGGATGTCGGGGCCCGAGTTCGAGCACCTTGTCGCCGAACGGATGATCGCCGACGGGTTCCGCCAGGTCCGTCAGCGCGGCGGTGCCGGTGACCGCGGGGTGGACATCACAGCCCTCGCTCCGGGCCACGGCCGCTACGCCATCCAGTGCAAGCGCTACGGCAAGCCGGTCGGCGCCCGCGACGTACGCGACTTCCTCGGCGCGCTGGCCAACACCTTCGCGGGCCACACCGGCGTCCTGGTCACCTCCGCCGGTCTCACCAAGCAGGCCAGGCTCGAAGCCCTGGGCGCGCGGGAGCCGCTCATCCTGGTCGAACGCGACCGGCTCGCGGACTGGCTGCTGGGCACGGTCTCGCTCTTGCCGGCGAGATCCGCCGGGATGCTGACGGAGGAGGAAGCCACATGAGCACGCCCGCAGATCCTCCGGGCCACCCTGGTAGGCACGTTGTCGCCGGGCCGAGGCGGAGCGCGGACATGTTGCTAACACGGATGTTACTAACATTGATGTTAGTAACTTGATAGTCCGGTGCACTCCGGGGAGGCTGCCAATCTCGATGAGATGTGAAGATCCTCGGAAACTGATGGAGCCGTCCAGCTCGGTCGTTCAAGACGGCGGTGTCGAGATTCCTGGAGCACTACGGTGCGCCGCGCCGGCGGTGGGCTTGGAGTCGTGCCGCTACCCGCAGGTGTCGCATACGCCCGTCGCGGGAAGCTGCATGAAGCAGCGGGAGCAGACCCGCGGAGGCTTCTCGGAGTGTGCTCGCCGACGCTCGACGGCCGCTTGATGTCGAGGGGCGAGCGCGGGAACGCCACCATCAGGGGGCAAGACAGCGCCGAAGCGCCGATAGCACTCCAACCTCGAGCGAGCGGCGTGCAGCTCGCGATCTAAGGCGTTGCCCACCGGCGGTTCGCCGGCGACCTCGAGCACTTCTTTGTAGCCCTCGCCCACCATGCCGTCATCGGTGTGTACCACCAGCGCCGTGAGCGGCGGGTCGCCGCGGCGGTGAGCTTCCCGCAGCACCTCGCTCAGGACGCGGCCGATCCAGTTATGGAGTAACGCCCTGGTACGGATCCCCGAGGTCTCCTGAATCCTGTCGGCGAGTTCCTTGTAGGTGATGACCGCGCGATACGTGCGCGCCACGTCCACGAGCAGGGGATACGCCTCACGGGCCCAGATCTCCCGGGCCTCCGCCGCCGTCACGGGAGTGCCGTCGGCCACGTGCCAATAGCCAGGTTGCGACATGCCTTGTCCCTTGAGTCGTCGTGCGTTCATCCAGGGCCTACCGAACCGGCATGGGTCTCAACCCTCACGGGTGATGATGGGCCGTGATCGTGCGGGACACCTGGTGCTCCGTGCCCGGTTCCAGGATCACGAACTGGCCCATCATCCCCGAGTCCTCGTGCCGCAGGATGTGGCAGTGGTACATGTACGGCGTCGCCGGGTCCGTGAACGTCCCGAACCGCACCGCCAGCCGCGCCGTGCTCTTCGGCGGCTGGCGGGCAGGCGCATGCCGTGCCAGTGCACGGTGCTGGTCTCGGCCAGGCGGTTGGTGACCGTCATGCGGACCTCGTCGCCGCGCGCCGCCCGGATCGTCGGGCCGAGGTGAGGGCCGTTGAAGCCCCAGGTCTCGGCCGGTCTGCCCGGCAGGAGCTCGGTACGGCCGCGCCGCATCGTCAGTGCGAAGGTCCGCGTCCCGTCCTCGCCGATCCCGCGTTCGAGCAGGGGTGGTACGCGGAAGGCGGCCGGATCGCTCGCGGGGGCGGAAGCGCGACCAGAGCGCCGCGGACCATGTGCATGTCCTCCGCGAGCAGAACCCGGATCATCGATCGCCCCCACTCCGCTTTCGCCCGACTTCTACCATCTCGTGAGGTCGTCACTGTGGATCATGAAACTTTCATGGTCGGTGAGGGGGAGTCGTGTAGTTGAAATTTTCATCTTCTACGAGGTCGCGGTTGTGGTGTTCCGCCTTGTGGGGCGCGTGGCAGCCGACGGCGGGATCTCCCGCGGGAGGCGCGGCGTTGACGGGCGGGTTCCGTACAGAGACCCTTTGGGAGCGCTCCCAAAGCGTCCCGGAGAACGGCACCAGCAACCCTTCGTCGAAAGGACACCTCTGTGGAATCGCTGGTCAAGGACCAAGGGCTGTTTTTGGCCCTGTACCGGATCGTGATAGGCCTGCTGTTCGCCTGTCACGGCGTGGCGACGCTCTTCGACGTGCTGGGCGGGCCCCACGGCCAGGTGCCCGGCGTCGGGCAGTGGCCGGACTGGTGGGCGGCCGTCATCCAGCTGATCGGCGGCGTCCTCGTCCTCCTCGGGCTGGCCACCCGCGCCGCCGCCGTCGTCTGCTCGGGCACCATGGCCTACGCCTACTTCGTCGTCCACCAGCCGCAGGCGCTGTTCCCGATCGAGAACGGCGGCGAGAAGGCCGCGCTCTTCTGCTGGGGCTTCCTGCTCGTCGCCGCACTCGGGCCCGGCCGCTGGGCGCTGTCCTCGGCGCTCATGCCTTCTCGTGCGCTCGCGGGAAACCGGAGCTGACGGCGAACGGTCAGGACGTGCCGAAGTGGAGCGAGCCGCGTATCTCGCCGGCTTGGATGACGAATTCGGGTTCGGCGACCGGAACGCGGCGGGTCATGAAAGCATCGCGCTGACCGGCGACGAAGCCGTCCCCTCCACATGAAGGAGCCGCCATGCTGGTTCGCGGGCTGACCTGCTTGTTCGTGCTCGCCGGTTCGCTCCTGCCGGCGCCCGCGCACGCCGCCGCCGGGTGGGAACCAGGGGCGGCCCAGCAGGTCTACGATCCGAAGGGCAAGCTCTACGCGTACGCTCCCGCCGCGATCGAACAGGGCGCCACCGAGCACTATTGGACCTGTCACAACACCACCGACGGCAAGATCAAGGACGACATCTGGCACACTCGCCGGTCCGGCGGGAAGATCGTCGGCGACCGGCGGGTCATCGCCTCCGGTGGCACTGGCTGGGACAAGTACCACAACTGCGACCCCGCCGTCGTCGCGGTCACCGCTCGACATCAGGGCGTCACGTACGGCTACGCGATGTTCTACCTGGGCAACGACGTGAACGCCAGCGCCCACAACCAGATCGGCGTGGCCTTCGCCAAGACCCTCGACGGGCCGTGGGTGAAGTATCCGAAGCCCGTCGTGGCGTTCCCCTTCGACGACCCCGCCGCGTGGGGCGCCGGCCAGCCCGCGGTCACCGCCGTCGATCCCGCCGCCGGCCGGCTGCTGCTGTTCTACACCGCGGGCGGTCCCGGCGGGACTCGGGCGTACCGGCGCGACATCACCCTGGCCGACATGTCCGCCCCCGTGGTCGGCCCCGCCGTCGAGGTCACCAGGGCCGGGCTGACCGGGAGCGACGGGAAGCCCGACGTGCTCAACAACTTCGACGTCGCCTATGACCCCTCCCGTGACCGCTTCTACGCCGTACGTGAGCAGCACCCGTACCCGACCGTCGCCCCGAAGCAGATCGGCGCCTCGCTCCAGGTGGCCAGCATCGACGGCGCGTCCATCTGGAACGGCGGCGGCTCCTGGCGCGTCGAGGGCGTCATCGACCCCGCGCTCACCGGTCTGCCCCGCAACCACAACGCCGGCATCGTGCGTACCGTATACGGCACGCTGCCCGACAGCGGATCGCTCACGGTCATCTTCACCGAGAGTTGCGCGGGGACGTGCGCCTCGCTGTGGAGCTACGACCTGTGGCGCGTCACCGGCACACTGACTTGACGTCCGGGGCGAGCCGGCTGACGAGATTTTCCCGGTGCGGTGTCTGTTCCGGCGGTGTGCGTTCGACGCATGGGTGAAAGGACGAAATAGTCACACACCCTGGGAGATCTCATGAGCACCGTGGTCATGCACAACGTCGTGTCGGTGGACGGTTTCATCGCCGACGCCGCCGATGAGGTAGGCCCGCTGTTCGAGTGGTACGGCAACGGCGACGTCCCGCTCGTCGAAGGCGGCGCGATGAAGGTCTCGCGGGCCTCGGCCGCGTACGTCAGGCCGATCTGGGCCGGCATCGGGGCGATGGTGATCGGCCGTCACCTGTTCGACATCACGAACGGCTGGGAGGGCCGCCCGCCGGCCGGCGAGCACGTCGTCGTGGTGTCGCACCGGCCCAGGCCCGAGGGCTGGCACCCGGAGGCGTCGTACCACTTCGTCGACGACGTGGCGCGGGCGGTCGCCAAGGCGAGGGAACTCGCGGGGGAGCGCACGGTCGCCGTGGCGGCGGGCGACGTCGGCGGGCAGGCGCTGGCCCTCGGGCTGGTGGACGAGGTGGCGATGGACGTCGTGCCGGTGGTCTTCGGCTCGGGCAAGCGCTACTTCGGCTCGGTCGACGCTCAGCACCTGCTGGAAGACCCGCACGTGGTGATCCAGGGCGACCGGGTGCTCCACCTGGCCTACCGGGTCCGCCGGTGACGGCGGTCAGGAGTCGCGGCCGCGATAGGTGATCGTCGCCCGGCCGGCCAGGCGGAGTGTCATCCCCGGATGCAGGTCCACGACGGCTCCGGGCGGGAGTCCGTGGAACTCGTCGCCCTCGGCGTAGGAGATCTCCGTCCCGCTCGTCGTGTCCAGATTGTGGACGCAGACCGTCCAGCCGTCCAGCCGGATGGACAGATGGTTGTCACCGGCGTCGGCGAGGCTCACCGTACGGGTGCCCAGGTGTGATGGCGGGGCGGCGCCGATGAGATAGGAACCGTCGAGAGGGAGCTCGCGGCCGTCGTCGAACACGAGGTCGCCCAGCTTGGGGCGGGCCGCCTGGTAGCGCGTCAGATGAGGGCCCAGCTGCGCGCCGCAGACCATGCAGGACAGCCGGTTGCCGTCGGTGAAGTGGCCTTTAGGGCAGGAGACGCCCTCGATCAGGAACACCGTGCCCCCCCAGCGGCGGTCTGGCGCCCTGGTGGTTCCGCGTGACCTCCTGCCCGGGCACCGCGGCCCGCAGCTCGTCCGGGTGCTGGAAGCGCTCGTCCGGTGCGCGCCGGGTGGCGCGCACGACCACGTCGAGCAGGGGTGGCTCGCTGCCGTCGAAGTCCAGGTGCCCCTGCATGATGCGGTAGAGCACCTTCGGCACGCTCTCGCTGCCCGCGGGGGATCGGCCGGTGGCGGCGAAGCCCAGCACCAGGCCGAGCGAGTAGATGTCCGATCTGATGTCCTGCTTCGCCCCGCTCGCCCCTTCGGGTGACATGTACGACGGGGTGCCCACCAGGATGTCGGGCGAGGTCGTCTCGACGTCCTCGGATCCGGGCCCGTCAGTGGCCCCCGCTCGCCAGGTTGAGGCCGACGACGCCGGCGATGATGAGGGTGATCGAGGCGAGCTTCAGGAGGGACACGCTCTCTCCCAGCAGGATCATGCCCAGCGCGGCGGTCCCGACCGCGCCGATGCCTGTCCAGACGGCATAGGCCGTACCGACGTCGAGGGTCTTGAGCGCGAGCGCGAGCAGACCGAAGCTGAGCACGGCGAAGACGATGAAACCGATGCTCGGCAGCACCTGCGAGAACCCGTTGCTCTGCTTGAGCGCGTAGGCCATGGCGATCTCGAAGAGACCCGCGGCGACCAGCATGATCCAAGCCATGACGGCTCCTTCCATGAAAGGAGCGTCGTCTTTGCAGGCCGGGTACGGCGCGTCTCGTCCGGGCGGACCCATGGTCGGGCTCGCACTTCCGACAACGGCGGCGACCGCGCCCGCATTCCATCGGCCGCGCGTGTCAGGCATGTGGTGGCGATTCGTGGTGGAATGGGTACGGAGCGTTGACATCGGGTGTGGGGAGGGTGCGATGCGGGACGGTCGTGGGCTCGTGACGCGCCGCTGATGGGGCGCGAGCGGCTGGACCTTCCGCTCACCGCCATGGCCGTGGTCCTCACCGTCGGCACCGGAGCGGTCGACGCGGCCAGTTTCATCCGGCTCGGCGGGGTGTTCAGCAGTGTCATGACCGGCAACCTGGTGGTGTCCGGCTACGCGATCGGCACCGGCGACCTCGGGCACCTGCTCACCACCGTCACCGCGGTCATCGGGTACGTGCTGGGGGTCGCCGCCGGCACCGGTGTCGCGGGCCGCGGCGGGATGATCGCGGTGCTCGGTGCGGAGCTGCTCGCGCTGGTGGCGTTCGCGGTGGGCTGGGAGGTGACCGGTGGCCGCCCGTCCGCCGTGGCGCTGCACGTCCTGCTGGTTCTGACCGCGATGGCGATGGGGTTGCAGAGCGCGGCGATGCGCGCCCTGGGCGGCCGCCGGGTGGTGTCGACGACGTACCTGACGGGGACGCTGACCGGCGTCATCGCCGCCCTGCTCACCTCCGGCGGCCTGGCGGGGGCCATGGTGCGCGACATCGCCATCCTGACGGCGGTCGTGGTCGGCGCGGCGGCGGGGACCCTGGTGGTCACGCTGGTCCCCGCCGCGCTGCCGGCCATCCCGCTCGTCACCGTGCTCGCCGCCCTCACGATGGCCGGGCTCACTCGTCCTCGGTGAACACCTGCTCGCGGCGCTTGCGGATCGCCGGGAGGACGGAGAGGGCGAGCGCCGCCACCGACAGGGCCAGGAGCGCCGCGGAGATCGGCCGGGTCAGGAAGACCGACGCGTCGCCGCGGGAGATGATCAGCGCCCGCCGCAGGTTCTCCTCCAGCAGGGGGCCGAGGACGAAGCCGAGCAGCAGCGGGGCCGGCTCGCAGCCGCACTTGATCAGGATGTAGCCCAGGAGCCCGAAGAGCACGATCGCGTAGACGTCGTAGGCGTTGAACCCCAGGGAGTACGTGCCGATCGAGGCGAACAGGATGATCATCGGGAACAGCACCTGGTACGGGATGCGCAGCATGCGCACCCACATGCCGATCAGCGGCAGGTTCAGCAGCACGAGCAGCACGTTGCCGATCCACATCGACGCGATCAGGCCCCAGAACAGCGCGGGCTCGTCGGTGATGACGTTCGGGCCGGGGGTGATGCCGTGCACGATGAACGCGCCGATCATCAGCGCCATCACCGGGTGGGCCGGCAGGCCCAGGGTGAGCAGCGGGATGAACGACGTCTGCGCCGCGGCGTTGTTCGCCGACTCGGGGCCGGCGACGCCCTCGATCGCGCCGTGCCCGAACTCCTGCGGCCGCTTCGAGATCCGCTTCTCGACGGCGTACGAGGTGAACGAGGCCAGCACGTGGCCGCCGCCGGGCAGGACCCCGAGCGCCGCGCCGAGACCGGTGCCGCGCAGGATGGGGGCGACGATGCGGCGCCGGTCCTCCCGGGTCGGCCAGAGGTTCCGCACCTTGTCGACGATCGCCGTGCGCGTCTGCTCGTTCTCCAGGTTGCGCAGGATCTCGGCCACGCCGAACATGCCGACGGCGACCGACACGAAGTCGATCCCGCCGTACAGCTCGCGCTGGTCGAAGGTGAAGCGGGGGGTGCCGGTGTAGATGTCCTGGCCGACCGTGCCGAGCAGGACGCCCAGGAAGATCATCGCGAGGGCCTTGAGCGCGGTGCCGCGCGCCAGCGCGATCGACACGATCAGGCCGAACAGCACCAGCGCGAAGTACTCGGCGGGGCCGAACTGCAACGCGACGCGGGCCAGCGGCGGCGCCGCGACGGCGAGCACGACCGTGGCGACCGTGCCCGCGATGAAGGACCCGATCGCCGCGGTGGCCAGGGCGGCGCCGGCCCTGCCCTGGCGGGCCATCTCGTGCCCGTCCAGCGCGGTGACGGCCGCGGACGACTCACCGGGCAGGTTGATCAGGATGGCGGTCGTCGAGCCGCCGTACTGCGCGCCGTAGTAGATGCCGGCCAGCATGATCAGCGCCGTCACCGGCTCGAAGCTGAAGGTGATCGGCAGCAGCATCGCCACCGTCGCCGTCGGCCCGATGCCGGGCAGCACGCCGACCATCGTCCCGAGCAGCACTCCCACGAAGCACCAGAGGACGTTCTGGAGCAGGAGAGCGGTCGAGAGGCCGAGCGCGAGGTTTTCGAGTAGGTCCATGCCTCAATCCGGATGCCGCGTCAGAATCCGAGCCACGGGCCCCAGAGCGGGATCCGCAGCTGGAGGCCGACGACGAAGATGAGCGTGCTGGCCACGGTGAGCCCGGCCGCGACGACCACGGCGGTGAGCGGCCGTACGTGCTTACTGGCCAGCGTGGTGAGCAGGGCGGTGACGGCCGACGTCGGCACGAACCCGAGGCCCCGTACGGTGAATCCGAAGAACATCAGCGCGAGCGTGATGACGGCGACCGCGCGCCAGGGGATCGTGCCGAAGGCGATCATCTCGCCGGCGACCAGCCCCTTGACCACGATCGCCAGGCCCAGGGCGGCCACGAGCGCGCCGACGAGCAGCGGGAAGGCGCCGGGGCCCATCCGCAGCGGGGTGCCCAGCTCGTAGCCGAGCGACCCCACCACGAACGCGCCACCGATCAGGACGAAGATCCCCCCGGCGAGGACGTCGGGGAATGACCGGCGGTGCTCCACGTCAGGAAGCCTTGATCCCGGCGTCGGCGATGACCTTCGCCCAGGTGCCGAGCTGCTCCTGGAGCTTGGTCCGGTGCGCCTCGGGGGTGGCGCTCTCGGCCGGGACCGGCGCGGTGCCGAGCTTGGCCATCTGGTCGACGACCTTCTGGTCTGCCAATGCCGTCTTCAGTGCCTCGGACAGCTTCTGGACGACGTCCTGCGGGGTGCCCTTCGGCACGTAGAGGCCGTGCCACACGCTGACCTCCAGGCCGGGCAGCCCCGCCTCGGCCGTGGTCGGCAGGTCGGGCAGGCTCTTGACCCGCTCCGGCGTGGTGACCGCGTACGCCTTGACCTCGCCCGCGGAGATCTGGCCGCTGGTGTTGGTCGTCTGGTCGCACATGAAGTCGACCTGGCCGCCGACGAGGTCGGTCAGCGCGGGGCCGGTGCCCTCGTACGGGACCTCCTGCAGCTTGACGCCCGCGGCGGTCTGGAACAGCAGCCCGCACAGGTGGGACGCGGCGCCGATGCCGGCGTTGGCCAGCGTGACCTTGTCGGCGTTCGCCTTCACGTGGGTCACGAGGTCCTGGAGCGTCGCGGGCGCGAAGTCCTTGCGGGCGACGACCGTCATCGGCACCTCGGTGACGAGCCCGACCGTCTCGAAGCTCTCCAGCGGCTGGTAGCCGAGGTTCTGGTAGAGGGCGGGCGCCGTCGACATGCCGATGTGGTGCATGAGCACGGTGTAGCCGTCGGGTTCGGCCCGCGCGACCTCGCCGGCCCCGACGGTGCCGCCCGCGCCCTCGACGTTCTGTACGACGATCTTGGCGCCGAGCTTGGCCGCCATCGGCTCGGCGATCATGCGGGTGACCGTGTCGGTCGGGCCGCCCGCGCTGAACGGCACGACGAAGGTGATGTTCTGCTCCGGGTAGCCTGCGGTGTCGCCGCCGCCGGTGGTGCCCCCGTCGCCCCCGTTGCCCGCACAGGCGGCGGCCAGCGAGACGACGCCGATGACGGCGATCATCCGCGCGGCGGCCCGGTACCTGCTGGTCGTTCTCATGTCGCGGCCTCCTCTTCGGCGCATTCGCGTTCTTGGGTGAGTGCGCGGCCTCAGTCTGGGCTGGTACGGGCGCGGATAGTGTCAGAGGAATCCCAAGGAATGCGCCAGATGTCAGGAAAATCCCAAGAACTGGTTAACAACGAAGTCGGACCGGGCCGTACAATCCGGTATGCGGATCACCATCATCGAGGATGACGACCGCGTGGCCCGGGGTCTGGTGACCGTCCTGGCCCAGGCGGGCTTCGAGGTCCACCGCCTCGCCACCGCCGCGGAGGCCGTGCGCGCGGCCCCGTCCGACGTCGTCCTGGTCGACCTGGGCCTGCCCGACGGCGACGGGCTCGACGTGATCCGCAAGCTGCGCGACCGCCCCGAGACCGCCGTCATCGCCGTCACGGCGCGCTCCGAGGAGCACGAGCGGGTCCGCGGCCTGCGCGCCGGCGCCGACGACTACATCGTCAAGCCGTTCGGCATCCCCGAGCTGCTGGCCCGGATCGACGCCGTGCTGCGGCGCACCCGGGTGGCCCGCGCCCTGAGCGCCCCCGACGAGCCGCTCCTCCTCGGCCCGATGCGCATCGGCGTCGGCACCCGCGAGGTCACCGTCGACGACACGCCCGTGACGCTCACCCGCAAGGAGTTCGAGCTGCTCCTGCTGCTGGCCCGGCGGGCGCCCAACGTGGTCAGCCGCGACGTCATCCTCGACCAGATCTGGGGCGCGACCTGGGAGTCGTCGAGCCGCACCCTCGACACCCACATCGCCGCGCTGCGGCAGAAGATCGGCCCGGCCGTGGTCATCCGCACCGTCCACGGGGTCGGCTACAGGCTCCTGGCCGACCGGCCGGAGCCGACCGGCTGACGCGCCGTGCACCGCCGGCTGCTCGTCGTCCTGGTGCCCCTCGCGGTGATGCTCGTCGCCGCGCTCGGGGTGCCCCTCAGCGTCACGGTGGCCGAGCGGGAGGTGCAGGAGACGTACGTCGACCGGCTGAACGACGTCGGCCGGTTCGCGTCGCTGGCCGAGACCGCGCTGTCGACCGGGCGGACCGAGGCGCTCCAGCTGGAGCTGGCCCGCTACCACGAGCTCTACGGCATCCCGGTCGCGGTGATCGACACGTCCGGCACCGTGCTGCTCGGGCCCAGGGACGCCTACCGGGAGGCGGCGCGAAGCGAGCCGGGCATGGGCCCGATCGTCACCGCCGCGCTGGCCGGGGCGCGGCCGGAACCGTCCGGTGACTGGGCGCCGTGGGCCGGGTCGGCGCTCGTGGTCGCTGAGCCGGTGGGCCGCGACAGCGAGGTGGTCGGCGCCATCGTGACGATCTCCGACCTGTCGAAGACGCGCGGGCGCATCATGCTGCGCTGGGCCCAGCTCGCCGGGATCGGGCTGCTGCCGTTGGTCGCGCTGATGGCGGTCGCCTGGCCGGTGTCGGCGTGGGTGCTGCGGCCGGTGCGGGAGCTGGACGCGGCGAGCTCGCGGATCTCGCAGGGCGACCTCACCATCCGGGCCGACGCCGAGGCCGGGCCCGCCGAGCTGCGGCGGCTGGCGGAGTCGTTCAACACCATGATGGACGCGGTCGAGAACGCCGTGCAGCGGCAGCGGGCGTTCGTCTCCGACGCCTCCCACCAGCTGCGCAACCCGCTGACCAGCCTCCGGCTCGCGGTGGAGAGCCTCGAACCGCACCTGCGCGCCGCCGGTGACGGGCGGCAGGTGTACGACGTCGCCGTGGACGAGCTGAAGGCCATGCAGCGGCTGCTGAACTCGCTGCAGGCCAGCGCGCGGATGGAGAGCATCCGGACGGCGTCCCCGGTGGACCTCGACGCGGTGCTGGCGACCCGGGTGGAGCGGTGGCGGGCGCTGACGGCGACGGCCGGGCAGACGCTCGCGGTCGACGTGCCGCCGGGGCTGCGGCTGCTGGAGCCGACGGGCGGGCTGGGCAGCATCCTGGACGAGCTCATCAGCAACGCGTTGCGGCTGTCGGACGCCCGGGTGGTGGAGGTCACCGCCCGGGCCGTCCCCGCGGGCGGGGGCGTGGTCACGATCGCGGTGCGCGACGACGGGCAGGGGATCGAGGCGTCCGAGCGGGCCCAGGCGCTGCGGCGGTTCTGGCGGTCGCCGCGTCACCAGAACGTGTCCGGGACCGGCCTGGGCCTGGCGATCTGCGCCGACCTGGTCGGCGCGGCCGGTGGCGAGCTGCGGCTGGAGGACGGCCTGCCGCGCCCGGACGGGTCCGGGCACGGGTTCGCCGCGGTGGTCGCGCTGCCGGTGGCGGACTCGTCCGGAGCCCCGGCCTGAGGCTCACCTCTCGTCCTTGAGCCGTTCGAAGACGAGCTGGGTCCGCCGCACGGCGCGCACCCCGTACACCTCGGAGATCAGCTCGGGGGTGAGGACCTGCTCGGGCGGGCCGCCGGCGACGATGCGACCGGCGTTCATCACGTACAGGCGGTCGCAGAAGGCGGCGGCCTGGTTGAGGTCGTGCAGCACGGCCAGGGTGGCGACGCCGAGCTCGCGCACCAGGTGCAGCAGTTCGAGCTGGTGGCGGATGTCGAGGTGGGAGGTGGGCTCGTCCAGCAGGAGCAGGCGGGTCTGCTGGGCCAGGGCTCGGGCGAGCAGGACGCGCTGTTTCTCGCCGCCGGACAGGGTGGCGAAGATCCGGCCGGCGGCGCCGGTCAGGCCGACGCGGTCCAGCGCCCGCGCGCACAGCTCCTCGTCGGCGCGGGGGTCGGACTTGTACGGGGTGCGGCCCATGGCGACGATCTCGGCCACGGTGAAGTCCAGGTCGGGCGGGGTCTCCTGGGCGACGACGGCGGTGCGCCGGGCGGCCTCGCGGGCGGGCAGCCGGTGCACGTCGTCGCCGTCGACGGCGATGAGCCCGGCCGAGGGGCGCAGCGCCCGGTAGATCGAGCGGAGCAGGGTGGACTTGCCGCAGCCGTTCGGCCCGACCAGGCCGACGAACTCGCCGTCGTCCACCAGCAGGTCGGCCTCACGCACGATCGGGGTGCCGTCGAGCGCGACGGACACGCCGCACAGGTCGAGCCTCACTGGACGCTCACCGCCCGGTCCACCGAGCGGCGGCGCAGCAGCCACAGGAAGAACGGCACGCCGAACAGCGCGGTGACGATGCTGAGCGCCAGTTCCTGCGGGGCGTTGACGGTGCGCGCGGCGATGTCCACGAGCTGCAGGAACACCGCTCCGAGCAGGGCGGTCACGGGCAGCACCCGGCGGTGGTCGGCGCCGACGAGCAGCCGGGCGGCGTGCGGCACGATCAGGCCGACGAACGCGATCGCGCCGCTGGTGGCCACCATCACGCCGACCAGCAGCGAGGTCAGCACGAACAGGCTCAGCCGGAACCGGTTCACGTTCACGCCGAGCGAGACGGCCGTCTCCTCCCCGGCGGCCAGCGCGTTCAGCGGCCGGTGCTGCAGCAGCAGGTACGCCACCCCGGCGGCCAGGACGACCGCCGGCAGCGGCAGCACGTGCCAGCGGGCGCCGCCGAGGCTGCCCATCAGCCAGAACAGCACCTGCTGGGCGGCCCGCCCGCTCTGCGCCAGTTGCAGGACGAAGCTGTAGGCGGCCTGGAACAGGTACGCCAGCGCCACCCCGGACAGCACCAGCCGCGACGGGGTGAGCCGTCCGGACCGCTGAGCCATCAGGTACACCAGCACGAGCGCGAGCAGCGAGCCGGCGAAGGCGGCGGCCGACAGCGACAGCCCGCCCAGCGCGGAGGCGCCCAGGATCAGCACGAGCACCGCCCCGAACGAGGCGCCGGAGGAGACCCCGAGCAGGAACGGGTCGGCCAGCGGGTTGCGCACCAGCGCCTGCAGCACCGCCCCGACCACCGACAGCCCGGCCCCGACGAGCAGGGCCAGCAGCGCGCGCGGCAGCCGGAACTCCCACACGATCTGCTCCTGCACCGGGGTCCAGGTCTGCGGGACCACGCCCGGGATGACACGGTCGGCGACGATGCCCCAGGCCTGGGGCAGGGCGACGGGCACCGCGCCGATGCTGACCGCCAGCCAGGTCGAGGCGACCACGGCGGCGATCAGCGCGGCGACCAGCAGGAGGAACCGGCTCACTCGGCGGCTTCGCGGGACGGGCACGGTCTGCGCCGGGCTCTGCCGGGTGGTGCTGGTCACTGGGTGAAGGCGTCCGGGTGCAGGAACCTGGCGATGTCGGTGACGGCCAGGAGGTTGCGGTAGCCGGGATGCTGGGCCGTGACGGGCACGGCGAGGTAGCGCTGCTCCTTGGCGGCCGGGCTGTTCTTGACGATGGCGAAGGTCTCGGCGGCCTTGGCGGGCGAGCTGGGCATGTCCTCGCCGCGCAGCGTGGAGTAGTCGCTGATCAGGACGGCCTCGGGCTGGGAGGCGCTGACCTGTTCGGCGCTGACCTCGGTGTAGTCGCCCTTGACGTCCGCCAGGACGTTCTCGCCGCCGGCCAGAGTGATCATCTGGTGGGTGATGCCGGAGCCGCCGTAGGCGTTGACCGGGCCCTTGCCGCCGTCGGTGGCCAGGACCTTGACCGGGGTGCGGCCTTCGACGCGCTTCTTGACGTCGTCCAGCTGGGCCTGCAGCTCGCTGATCAGCTTATCGGCGCGGTCGGAGACGCCGAAGATCTTGCCGAGGTTGCGCAGGTCGTCGAAGGTGTCGTCGAGGGTGAACTGCAGCACCTCCTCGGGGCTGCACCAGCCGCCCAGGATGTAGACGGGGCTGCCGGCCGCGTCCAGCTCCTCCACGGTGGCGTAGCCGCCGGCGGCGTCGAAGCTGGCCATCTGGTTGTCCACGATGAAGTCGGCGCCCTGGGAGAGCATGATCTCCTTCTGCGGCATCATGATCGTGTCGGAGATCTCCGGGATCTTGTCGTACTGCTCCTTGTGGCCGGGCAGGAACGGGCTCTCGGAGAAGTTGGTCCGCCCGGTGATCCGGTCGCCCAGGCCGAGGGCGAACAGGGTCTCCAGGGACGGGTGGTAGCCGGTCACCACCTTGGCCGGCGGCCGGTCGAAGGTGAGGGTGCGCCCGCAGTTCTCGACCGTGACGGGGAACCCGGCCTGCGGCGCCGCCCGCTGGGTGGGCTCCTGGGCGGCGGGAGCCTGTGAGCAGGCGGTCAGCGTCAGGGCCGCCGCCAGGACGAGCAGCTTCTTCATGATCCGGCCACCGCCTTCGGCGACGTGGGGGTCATGGCGGTGGAACGGGGGCGGCTCATGCGGTGAAGCTCCGGTGGTGAGACGATGGTGACGCTGAACCCCATTCTGCATATAAGTTGCAATTGCGGGCAACTCGCACCTAGTGCTTGCGGTCGCGGAACCAGGCGGCGGCGCCCGGGTGGAGCGGGATTGACGCGGTCGAGATGCCGGTGCGGACGTTGATGTGCCAGGCCTCGGGAATGGCCTCGGTGTCGCCGCGGCCGGCGGAGGAGATCGTGCCGGTGTGGGTGAAGATCGTGTCGGTGATGGCGTACACCAGGTCGGCCGGCAGATCGTTCCGTACGAGAAGCACGTTGGGCACGGCGAAGGTGCGGGTGGCAGGGACGCCGGCGTAGGCGGTCGCGGGGATCATGGCCGGCGCGTAGGGGCCGGGGAACGCCGTGAAGAGCGCACCCGCCTGCGCGTCCAGCGGGATCAGGCGGATCGGGTGGCGCTGCGCCAGCTCCGTGATGGCCGGGGTCGGGACGCCGGTCAGGGAGAACATCGCGTCGATCACGCCTTCGCGCAGCGCCGCCGCCGACTCGGCCTGGCTGAGATACCGGCTGTCGGTGTCGACCGGCCCCAGCTCCAGCACCCGCAGCGAGGTGAACTCGGTGCCCGAGTCGCGGGCGCCGAGCGAGATGCGCTTGCCCTCCAGGTCGCCGAACTCCTCGATCGCCGAACCGGCCATGACCACGAGATGCAGGTGGCTGTCGTAGAGCCGGCAGATCGCCGAGAGCTCCTCGGGCGCGCTGCCGTCGGTCAGGATCAGCGCGTCCAGGCTCGTCAGCCCGAGGTGCACCGCGCCGGCCCGGAGCATCCGGATGTTGTCGGTGGACGCACCGCTCGGCACGGTGCGCACCGTGACGCCCGGCACCTGCTCGGAGATGTGCGCGGCCATCGAGCCGCCGATGCGCCGGTAGACCGCCCCCGCCGGCCCGGTGGCCAGCCGGAGGTCGATCTCGCCGACCTCGCGCTGCCGCGAGCAACCGGCGATCAGCCCACCGGCGGCCAGGAGCACCGCCCGCCTGCTGGGGTTCAGCATGCCGCGATGATACGGGCCCGGCGATCAGCGGCGGACGCGGCGGGTCAGCGCCAGCCCGCCGAGCACGACGGAGCACAGGCCCACCACCACGGCGACATAGCCGCCGACGATGCCGTAACCGGTGCCGGGACCCCCCTCGGCGGCGGCCACCACCAGCCCGCCGACGGCCGCGCCCGCCAGCCCCGCCACCAGGGCCACGACGGCTCCCCTCCTGCCGGTGCCGGCGCCGATGCGACCGGTGGCGCGGGCCACGGCCAGCCCGCCGACCACCGTGCCCGCCAGGCCCAGCAGCGCGCCCACCGCGGACCAGAGCCGCCCGGAGGTCATGGCGTAGGCGTCGACGGGGTCCACGACTCCGAGCAGGGTGAAGGTGACGGACATGAGACTCTCCTCCTGGGACTGGACGTGTCCCGATGGTGTCCTCCGGACCCGCCGCCGGTCGTCCGGCCAGGGGAGGCGATGCGCGCTGCCGCCGGGGACGCAGGATCCGTGGAAGTACCGCGGACGCGGTAGCCCGGCGATCGTCCGTACGCAGGATCCGCCCGCGCCGGCATCGGGCTATGGTGCGCGCATGAGCACAGGACGGTCCCGTGCCCTCGACTGGGCGATCGCCGGCTGCGTGGCGGCGGCGCTGCTGGTCACCGGGCTGTCCGGGGAGGGCTCCGCGAACCCCGCCGGCTACGCGGCGCTGGTCGCCGGCGGCCTGGCGCTGGCCGCGCGCCGCCGGGCGCCGGTCCCCGTCCTGGTCGTCACCGGGTTGTGCGCGGTGGGCTACCAGGCGGCCGGTTTCGACGTGCCCGCCGTCGCGTTCCTGTTCGCGGTGTTCGCCGCCGTACGGGCCGGGCACCGCGTCGTCACGGTGGTGGCGAGCGTGACCATGCTGGCCGCGCTGCCGCTCGCCGCCGTGGCCTCGGGATCGTACGACCTGGGCGAGGCGTTCGCGCAGGCCCGGGGCGCTCTTGAGCTGGCCTGGCTGGTCGCGGCCGGGGCGGCGGGCGAGGCGCTGCGGCAGGCCGAGCGGCGGGCGGAGGAGGCCGAGCGCACCCGCGAGGAGACCGCGCGGCGCCGCGCCGACGAGGAGCGGCTGCGCATCGCGCGGGAGCTGCACGATTCGCTCACCCACCAGATCTCGATCGTCAAGCTGCAGGCCGAGGTCGCCGTGCACGTGGCCCGCAGGCGCGGCGAACAGGTGCCGGAGGCGCTGCTGGCGATCCAGGAGGCCGGGCGCGAGGCGGCCCGCGAGCTGCGCGCGACCCTGCAGGCGCTGCGCGACGACGACACGACCCCGCCGCGCGGGCTCGACGACGTCCCGGAGCTGGTGGAACGGGCCCGCGCCATCGGCCTGGACGCCACCCTGACGATCGAGGGGCGGCGGCAGGACGTGCCCGCCGCGGTGAGCAGGACCGTCTACCGGATCGTCCAGGAGTCGCTCACCAACGTCGCCAGGCACGCCGCCGCCGCGACCGCGTCGGTCCGGATCGACTGCCGCCCGGACACGCTCGAAGTACGCGTCGACGACGACGGCAGGGCCACCCACGACACCGTCCCGGTGCCCGGCGTGGGGCTGCTCGGGATGCGCGAACGCGTCACCGCACTCGGCGGACGCCTGCGGGCGGAGCCGCGCGGCGAGGGCGGCTTCACCGTCCGGGCCGAACTCCCCGTGGACCGGTTGCCGTGATCCGCGTCCTGCTGGTCGACGACCAGCCGCTGATCCGCAGCGGGTTCCGCGCGCTCCTCGACCTGGAGGACGACATCGAGGTGGTGGCGGAGGCCGGCGACGGCGTCGAGGGCCTGGCCCTGGCCAGGGAGCATCTGCCCGACATCGCGCTCGTCGACGTCCAGATGCCGGTCGCCGACGGCATCGAGACGACCCGGCGCATCGCCGCGGACCCCGCGCTGGCCGGGGTGCACGTCGTCATCTTGACCAACTACGGCCTGGACGAGTACGTCTTCGACGCGCTGCGCGCCGGCGCGGCCGGGTTCCTGGTCAAGGACATCGGGCCCGAGGACCTCCTGCACGCCGTGCGCGTCGCCGCCCGCGGCGACGCGCTGCTCGCGCCGTCGATCACCAGGAAACTCATCGACAGGTACGTCACCCGGCCGATCACCCTCGGCACCGGCAGAGGGCTCGAAGAGCTGACCAACCGGGAACGCGAGAGCGTCGCCCTGGTCGCGCAGGGCCTGTCCAACGACCAGATCGCCGACTGCCTGGCGATCAGCCCGCTGACCGCCAAGACCCACGTCAACCGGGCGATGGCCAAGCTCCACGCCCGCGACAGGGCCCAGCTCGTCGTCATCGCCTACGAGTCCGGACTGGTGGTGCCGGGCGGTTCCTGACGCTCAGACGTGGGCGAGCAGGATCGCCGGGTTCTCCACGAGGTCGGCCACGTGGCGCAGGAACCCGCCGGCCGCGCCGCCGTCGCAGACCCGGTGGTCGAAGGTGAGGGAGAGCTGGGTGATCTTGCGGGGGACGACCGCGCCGCCGTGCACCCAGGGGCGGTCCATGACGCGGCCGACGCCCAGGAGAGCGGCCTCCGGGTGGTTGATGATGGGGGTGGAGCCGTCCACGCCGAAGACGCCGTAGTTGTTGAGCGTGAACGTGCCGCCGGTCAGCGCCTCGGGCGGGAGCTTGCCCGTGCGGGCCAGGCCGGTGAGCCGGGTCAGCTCCGCGGCGAGCTGGGCGGTGGTCATCCGGTGCGCCCCGCGGACCACGGGGACGACGAGCCCGCGGTCGGTCTGGGCGGCGAATCCGAGGTTGACGTGTTCGTACCGGACGATCTCGGAACGGGCGACGTCCACCGTGGAGTTCAGCTCGGGGAAGCGGCGCAGGCCGTCCACGCAGATGCGGGCCAGCAGGGCCAGCAGGCCGATGCCGAGGTCGGGGCGGTCGCGCCGGAGCGCGTCCCTGGCCGCGAGCAGCTCGGTCGCGTCCACGTCCACCCAGGTCGTGGCGTCGGGGATCTCGGCGCGGCTGCGGCTCAGCTTCTCCGCCACGGCCCGCCGCACCCCCCGCAGCGGGACGCGCTCCTGACCCGCCATGTCCTGGGAACGGTCGGTCCCTCTCCCCGCCGTGGTCTGGGAACGGTCGGCCACCGGCGCCCTCCCCGCCGTGGCGCGGGCGCGGTCGGTGATGGCTCGGTCCACGTCGCGGCGCAGGATCACCGCACGCGGCCCCGTGGGCGTGACCTCGTCGAGATCGATCCCATGTTCCCGCGCGATCCTCCGCACCAACGGCGAGATCACCCGCGGCGCCATCCCCCCGGCCGCCTCCCGCCTCCGCACCTCCGCGACAGGCCGCGATTCCGCAGCGGGACGGAGGTCTGCCGGGCGGGGATCTGTGGCGGGCCGCCGCTCTGCGGCGGGACGGAGGTTCGTGGCGGGGCTCGGCTCTGCGGCGGGATGCGATTCCGCAGCCGGACGGAGATCTGCGGTGGGACGGGGGCCGCCGGCTGGGCGGGGGTCTGTGGTGGGGCGGGGGTCTGTGGCGGGCCGCCGGTCTGTGGCGGGACGGAGATTTGTGTCGGGGCTGAGGTTTGTGGTGGGGGTGAGCTCTGCGGTGGCGTTCGCGTTTGTGGTGGGACGGCGGCGGCGGCGGGGTGGGGTGGGGGTGGTGCCGTAGCCGATGAGGACGTTGCCGGAGCCGGCGCGTTCCTCTTCGCGGTAGCGGGCCGCCGCCGGGTGCTCGGCGGCGACCTCGATGAGGGGCGCGCCCACGGACAGGACGGCGCCGGGCTCGGCGTGCAGGGCCAGGACGGTGCCCGCGTAGGGGACCGGGACCTCGACGGCAGCCTTGGCGGTCTCGACCTCCACCACGATCTGGTCGATCTCGACGGTGTCGCCGACGGACACCTTCCAGTCGAGGATCTCCGCCTCGGTCAGCCCCTCGCCCAGGTCGGGCAGCCGGAACACCTGCCCCGCGGTCATGACGCCTCCCTGCTCAGGTGCACCACGTCGGGCCGGTCGTCGAACTGCAGCCGGTCGACCGCGTCCAGGACCCGGTCGGCGTCCGGCAGATGGGCGTGCTCCAGTTTCGGCGGCGGATAGGGGATGTCGAAGCCCGTGACCCGCAGCACGGGCGCGGCCAGCGAGTGGAAGCAGCGCTCCTGGACCCGGGCCGCGATCTCGGCGCCCACCCCGGCGAACCCCTGCGCCTCCTGGATCACGACACACCGCCCGGTCTTCCGTACGGAGGACGTGACGGTCTCGTCGTCGAACGGGACGATCGTCCGCAGGTCGACCACCTCCAGGGAGACCCCGTCGGCGGCCGCCGCCTCGGCGGCCTGGAGCGCGACCGGCACGCCGGGCCCGTAGGCCACGAGCGTCGCGTCGCGGCCCTCGCGCCGGACCACCGCCTGCCCGAACCCGGGCGCGCGCCGCCGCCCGCTGGGGGAGAACGCCTCCTTGGACCAGTACAGCCGCTTCGGCTCCATGAAGATCACCGGGTCGGGGTCGGCGATGGCGTCACGCAGCAGCCAGTACGCGTCCTCGACCGTCGCGGGCGTGACGACCTTCAGCCCCGGCGTGTGGGCGTAGTACGCCTCGCTGGAGTCGCAGTGGTGCTCGACGCCGCCGATGCCGCCCGCGAACGGGACGCGGATCACCATCGGCAGCGTCACCCGGCCGCGGGTGCGGTTGCGCGTCTTGGCCACGTGCGAGGCGATCTGCTCGAACGCCGGATAGGCGAAGGCGTCGAACTGCATCTCCACCACCGGCCGGAACCCGCCCATCGCCATGCCCACCGCGAGGCCCACGATGCCGGACTCGGCCAGCGGCGTGTCGAAGCACCGCTCCTCGCCGAACTCCTTGGTCAGCCCGTCGGTGACGCGGAACACGCCGCCCAGGGGCCCGACGTCCTCGCCGAAGACGAGCACCCGCTCGTCCGCACGCAGCGCGTCGCGCAGGGCGGCGTTCAGCGCCTGCGCCATCGACATCGCCATCGACATCGCGGTCATGTCACTCCTCCGGTGCGGTCAGCTCGGCCGCCAGCAGCTCGCGCTGCTCGCGCAACTGCGGCGTGGGGTCGGCGTAGACGTGGTCGAACAGCTCGTACGGGTCCGTCTCCGGGTCGGCGTTCAGGCCGTCGCGGACGCGGGCGGCGAACTCCTCGGCCGCCTCGCGCGCCGCCGTGACGCCCGCCGCGTCGAGCAGGCCCCGGTCGCGCAGGTAGGTCTCCAGCCGGGCCAGCGGGTCGGCCGCCGCCCACCGCTCGACCTCCTCGTCGTCGCGGTAGCGGGTGGCGTCGTCGGCGTTGGTGTGCGCGTCCATGCGGTACGTGTGCGCCTCCACCAGGAACGGGCCGCCTCCCTCACGGGCGTGCCGCACCGCCTCGGTCAGCACGGACAGCACCGCGACCAGGTCGTTGCCGTCCACCTGCTCGGAGCGGACGCCGTACCCGACGCCCTTGTACGCGAGCGCCGGGGCCGCTGTCTGCCTGGCCAGCGGCACCGAGATCGCGTACTTGTTGTTCTGCACGAAGAACACGACCGGAGAGCGCAGCACGCCCGCGAAGTTGAGCGCCTCATGGAAGTCGCCCTCGCTGGTGCCGCCGTCGCCCACGAAGGCCATCACGACCGCGTCCTCGCCCTTGCGGCGCAGCGCCTCGGCCATGCCGACCGCGTGCACGGTCTGGGTGGCCAGCGGCGTGCACTGGGGAGCGACGCGGGTGGCCGCGGGGTCGTAGCCGCAGTGCCAGTCACCGCGCAGCAGGGTGAGCACCTCGACCGGGTCGAGGCCGCGCGCGACCAGGGCCACGCAGTCGCGGTAGGTGGGGAACAGCCAGTCGTCCGCGCCCAGCGCGAGCACGCCGGCGACCTGGCAGGCCTCCTGCCCCATGCTGGACGGGTAGACGGCGAGCCTGCCCTGCTTGGTCAGCGCGGTCGCCTGGCGGTCGAAGCGGCGGCCCAGGACCATCCGGCGGTAGGCCTCGGCGAGCTGTTCGTCCGCGGGCGCCCGGTAACCGGCGGGCGGATCGACGGCGGTGCCGTCCTCGGCGACGAAGCGCACCGGTTCGGGCGCGGGGAGAAGGCCGGCCACCTGGTGATGGGACATGGCGACACTCGCTTTCTCTGGACGTTTGACAAGAGAAGCGTGTGCCGCGCGAGCCACCTGCTCAAGACATCACGTACAAACAGCGACAAATGGCCAAAAATGGAGCTTGTATGGGCCAAATGTCGATCCAATCGGGTTTCTGGCGGAGGGTGAGCCGGACGTTTGGCTCACCACTCCGCGCCCCGGCCGCGGGCCTCGTCGAACACCAGCCACGTCCTGGTCGCGCGCACGCCGGGGATGTCCTGGATGCGCTCCAGCACCATGTGCCGCAGCGCCTCGTTGTCCGGTGTCCTGACCAGCACCAGCAGGTCGTAGTCGCCGCCGACCATGGCGATGTGCTCCACGTACGCGATCTCGCGCAACCGCGCCGACACCTGCCGCCAGGTGTTCTGCTCGATGGCCACCGAGACGTACGCGCTGGTGCCCAGCCCTGCCTTCGCCGGCGCGAGCTCGGCCGTGAAACCCGTGATCACGCCGTCGTCCAGGAGCCTGGCCAGGCGCGCGTAGGCGCTGGCGCGCGAGATGTGCACGCGCTCGGCCAGGTTCCGCACCGACATGCGCCCGTCGCGCAGCAGCTCGGCGATGATCGCCCGGTCCACGTCGTCCAGCGGAGCGGCAGGACGTGCCGGCCAGCCCTCGCCGGTGTCGCTCACCGGATACCTACAGGCTGGAGGCCCCGTCGTTCAGGGCGGGGAGGAAAGCCGGAACGGCCGGACACTGCGGTCTCCCGGTTTTGTCGGTGGTGGTCGGTAGTTTGATCGGCGTGTCCCGCTACCGGCTCCAGCCGTCGCCTGCCCAGGAGGCAGGGTTGCTGGAGCACTGCGGGCACGCCCGGTATGTGTGGAATCTCGCGGTTGAGCAGCACATGCTCTGGAAGCCGGGCCGCAGGAGCGCGCCGGGGTTCGCCGAGCAGTGCCGCCAGTTGACCGAGGCGCGGGCAGCGTTCGCGTGGCTGCGCACCGGGTCGATCATCGTTCAGCAGCAGGCTCTGAAGGACTTCGCGCAAGCCATGGCGAACTACTTCGGTGGAACCCACAGGCGTCCGACATGGCGCAAGCGCGGGCGGGGTGAAGGGTTCCGGATCGTCGCCGTCAAAGCGGGTGATGTGCGCCGCCTGTCCCGGCACGTGGGCGAGGTGAAGGTCCCGAAGGTGGGCTGGATCCGCTTCCGCTGGTCCCGCGCCGTCCCTGACGAGGTGAAGTCGTATCGGGTCACCCGCGACCGCGCCGGGCGCTGGCATGTCGCGTTCGCCGCGATCCCCGATCCCGTCCCGGCGCCGGGCCTGGGCGAGGTCGTCGGTGTGGACCGGGGGGTGGCTGTGTCGGCCGCCCTGTCGAGCGGGGAGATGCTGCATGCTCCCGGGCTGCGTGAGGCGGAGAAGGCGCGGCTTCGGCGGCTGTTGCGCAAGCTCGCCAGGGCCGGGCGCGGATCTAACCGGCGTGCCGAGGTCAAGGCCGCCATCGCCAGGGTGAAGGCGCGCGAGAGCGACCGGCGCAAGGACTGGGTGGAGAAGGTCAGCACGGGCCTGGCCCGGCGGTTCGACGTGGTCGCCGTCGAGGACCTGAAGATCGGTGCCATGGCCCGGTCGGTGCGCGGCACCGTCGAGGTGCCGGGCCGTAATGTCCGGGCCAAGGCGGGGCTGAATCGGTCGATCTTGGCCGCCGGATGGGGTTGTCTCGTCCGGCGCCTGGAGGACAAGGCGCCCGGGCGGGTGGTGAAGGTCAGCCCCGCGTACACGAGTCAGCGGTGCTCGGCGTGCGGGATCGTGGACCGGCAAGCGCGTGAGAGCCAAGCGCGTTACCGGTGCCGGTCCTGCGGATACGCCGCCAACGCTGATGTGAACGCGGCCAGGAACATCGCACACGCGGCAGGGCATGTCGTGTCTGCGCGGGAAGGGCCACGGGTTGCCGGGCCGGTGCACCGCGAACCTCAACACGACCTCCTCCTCGTGGGGTAGTTGCGGTTGGAATCCCCGTGCTTCAGCACGGGGAGGATGTCAACGCGCGTTCTCGTCCCACGTCTTGGCCACCAGCGTGAGGACGTCGTACGTGGCGACCGCGCGCCCTTCCTGGTTGGTCACGACGGCGTCCCAGCGGACCTCGCCGTGGCCGGCCCCGCTGCGCGGCGTGATCTGCTTGACGGTCAGCGTCACGGCGATGGCGTCGCCCGCCTTGACCGGTGTGAGGAAGCGCAGCGCGTCCACGCCGAAGTTGGCCAGCACCGGACCCGGCGCGGGGTCCACGAACAGCCCGGCCGCCAGCGAGACGACCAGATATCCATGGGCGACGATGCCGCCGAACAGCGGGTTGCGCGCGGCCGCCTCCGGGTCGGTGTGCGCGTAGAAGGTGTCGCCGGTGAACTCGGCGAAGTGCTCGATGTCGTCGAGCGAGACCGTGCGCGGCGGGGACGCGATCGTGTCGCCGATCCGCAGCTCGGCCAGCGACTTGCGGAACGGGTGCACGCCGGAGTCGATGCGCGCCGCGCCGGTCGTCCAGCGCCCGGTGACGGCGGTGAGCAGGTCGGGGGAGGCCTGGACGGCGGTCCGCTGCATGTGGTGCAGCACGCCGCGCACCCCGCCCAGCTCCTCGCCGCCGCCGGCCCGCCCCGGGCCGCCGTGGACGAGGACGGGCAGCGGCGAACCGTGACCGGTGGACTCGGCGGCGTCGTCCCGGTCGAGGACGAGGACCCGGCCGTGCCACGGCGCGAGCCCGAGCACGACGGACCGGGCGACCTCGGGGTCGTGGGTGACGACGGAGGCGACCAGGCTGCCCCGGCCGCGCGCCGCCAGGGCGACCGCCTCGTCCAGGGTGTCGTAGGTGAGCACGGTGCTGACGGGCCCGAACGGCTCGACCTCGTGCGGCTCGGTGGCGCCGGGCCGGGCACGCAGCAGGAGCGGGGTCATGAACGCGCCGCGCGTCGCGTCCCCGTCGCGCAGAGGCCCGCCCGCGAGGTCGCCGGCCACGACGTCGGCGCCGGCGCGCAGCGCCTCGACGGCCTTGCGCACCTCCTCGCGCTGGCCGAGCCCGGCCAGCGCGCCCATCCGCACGTCCGGGTTGCGCGGGTCGCCCACGGTCACCCGCGAAAGGCGCGCGGCCAGCGCTTCCACCACCTGGTCGGCCATCGCCGAGGGCACCAGCGCGCGGCGGATGGCCGTGCACTTCTGCCCCGCCTTGACCGTCATCTCGGTGACGACGCCCTTGACGAACAGGTCGAACTCCGGGTCGTCCGGCCGCACGTCGGGGCCGAGGACGGAGCAGTTCAGCGAGTCGGCCTCGACGCCGAGCAGCACGCCGCCGTCGAGCACGTTCGGGTGGCGGCGCAGGATCCCGGCGGTGTGCGCCGAGCCGGTGAAGGCCACCGAGTCCTGCACGGTCAGCTCGTCGAGCAGCCCGGCCGCGCTGCCCGCGACGAGCTGGATCGAGCCTTCGGGGAGGATGCCCGAGCCGACGATCAGCCGGACGGCGAGCTCGGTGAGATAGGCGGTCTGACTGGCGGGCTTGACGATCGAGGGCAGCCCGGCGAGGAAGGCCGGGGCCAGCTTCTCCAGCATGCCCCAGACGGGGAAGTTGAAGGCGTTGATCTGCAGCGCCACGCCCGGCCTGGACGTGTAGAGGTGCTGGCCGACGAACGTGCCGCCCTTGCCCAGGCGCTCCAGGCCGCCGTCCAGGAAGACCGTGTCGTTCGGCAGCTCCCGTACGCCCTTGCTGGCGTAGCTGAACAGGGTGCCGATGCCGCCGTCGACGTCCACGGCGGTGTCGCGCGAGGTGGCGCCGGTCCGCACCGACAGCGCGTACAGCTCTTCCTTGCGCTCCGACAGGTGCTTGGCCAGCGCCTTGAGCAGCGCGGCCCGCTCGTGGAAGGTCAGGGACCGCAGCGCGGGGCCGCCGGTCTCGCGGGCGTGGCGGACCATCGCGGCGATGTCCAGCCCTCGGCTGGAGAGGCGCGCGACCTCCTCGCCCGTGGCCGCGTCGAGCAGCGGCTCCCCGTCGTCGGCCGCGCGGAACCACCGTCCGGCTGCGTAGCTCTCCAGCAGCGTGCTCACCCTGTCTCCTCTCGCGCCCCGTTGCGTCGATGCCCACTCGTGTGCGACCTTATTACTGACCGAGCGATAAGTAAATGAGCCCGTTCCGGAGGGAAGATGACGACCATCCCAGCGGAGCCGGACCTGGAGGCCCGGCTGCAGGCCGGGTTCGACGCGACCATCGCCCGCCGCGACCGCATCGAACCGCGCGACTGGATGCCGGACGCCTACCGCAAGACGCTCGTCCGCCAGATCGCCCAGCACGCCCACTCCGAGATCATCGGCATGCAGCCGGAAGGCAACTGGATCGGCCGCGCGCCCTCCCTGCGCCGCAAGGCGATCCTGCTGGCCAAGGTGCAGGACGAGGCCGGGCACGGGCTCTACCTGTACTCGGCGTGCGAGACCCTCGGCGTGTCCCGCGCCGAGCTGACCGGCCTGCTGCTCAGCGGACGCCAGAAGTACTCCTCGATCTTCAACTACCCGACCCTCTCGTACGCCGACGTCGGCACCATCGGCTGGCTGGTCGACGGGGCCGCGATCTGCAACCAGGTGCCGCTCTGCCGCACCTCCTACGGGCCCTACGGCCGCGCGATGATCCGCATCTGCAAGGAGGAGTCCTTCCACCAGCGGCAGGGCTACGAACTGCTGATGACGATGATGCGCGGCACCGACGAGCAGCGGGCCATGGTGCAGGAGTCGGTCGACCGGTTCTGGTGGCCGTCGCTGATGATGTTCGGTCCGCCGGACGCGAACTCGCCCAACAGCGAGCGGTCGATGGCGTGGGGCATCAAGCGCAACTCCAACGACGAGCTGCGCCAGAAGTTCGTCGACATGACCGTCCCGCAGGCCGACGCGCTCGGCGTGACACTGCCCGACCCCGGCCTGCGCTGGAACGAGGAACGCGGCCACTACGACTTCGGCGAGCCTGACTGGCGGGAGCTCGCCGCCGTCATCCGCGGCGACGGGCCGTGCAACGCGCAGCGGCTGGCCCACCGCAGGGCCGCGCACGACGACGGCGCCTGGGTGCGCGAGGCGGCGACCGCGTTCGCGGAGCGGGAGGGCGCCCGATGAGCGGCGACCGGCGGGAATGGCCGCTCTACGAGGTGTTCGTCCGGGGCAAGCGCGGACTCAACCACGTGCACGTCGGATCGCTGCACGCCCCCGACGACGCGATGGCCCTGCGGCACGCCCGCGACGTCTACACCCGGCGCAACGAGGGCGTCAGCATCTGGGTGGTGCGCGCCGACGCCATCACCGCCTCCAGTCCGGACGAGAAGGACCCGCTGTTCGCGCCCAGCGGCGACAAGGTCTACCGGCACCCGACGTTCTACGAGATCCCCGAAGACGTCCCGCACATGTGAGGGCAGGATGAACGACGACCACGGCAGCATCTTCGACGGCCTGCTCGGCGGCGACTCCTCCCAGTGGGCCTTCGGCACCGACTTCGAGGACCCGCTGGCCGGCGTCGACACCACCACGCCCGACGGTGCCGACCCCGCCGAGCTGGCCGCGTACTGTCTCATGCTCGGCGACGACGCGCTGATCATGTCGCAGCGCCTGTCGGAGTGGTGCAGCCGCGCCCCCGACCTCGAAGAGGACATCGCGCTGGCGAACATGGCCCTCGACCTCCTCGGGCAGGCGCGCCTGCTGCTGGCGCGGGCGGCCGCCGCGGACCCGCGCGTCGTGCCCGGCCTGCCGGAGGGGTCGCCGGTGCCGCCGGAGGACGCGCTCGCCTTCTTCCGCGACGACCGCGCCTTCCGCAACGTGCGCCTGGCCGAGGTGGCCAACGGGGACTTCGCGCACGTCGTCGTCCGCCTGCTGCTGTTCTCGACGGCCCGGCTCGCGCTGCTGGAGCGGCTGTGCGTCAGCCGCGACCACGTGCTCGCCGCCGTCGCGGCCAAGGGCGTCAAGGAGGTCGCCTACCACCGCGACTGGGCCGGGCGCTGGTTCGTCACGCTGGCACGCGGCACCGAGGAGTCGCGCCGCAGGCTCCTCGCCGCCCTCGACGCGCTGTGGCCGCTGCAGGCCGAACTGGTCGCCCCGCACCCGCTCGAACACTCCCTGGCGCTGGCCGGGGTCGGCGTCGATCCGGCGTCGCTGCGCGATCCGGTGGACGCCGTCCTCGGCCAGGTCCTCACCGCAGCCGGCCTCGACCGTCCAGAACGGGCACCCCTGGCCGGCGTCGGCGGCCGCACCGGCCGCGACGGCCTCCACACCGAGGCCCTCAGCCTCCTGCTCGCCGAGATGCAGGTGGTCGCCCGCGCCCACCCCATGGGGCGCTGGTGACCACCCGACGGCCCGCGACCGGGGTAACGGCGTCGGCGCGGCGGGCTGTCGAGGCGGCGGGCCGGGTGCGGGATCCCGAGATGCCGATGCTCACGCTCGCCGATCTCGGGGTGCTGCGGGGTGTCGAGGTGGTGCGGGACGCGGAAGGCGGCGAGGTCGTGATCGCGTCCATCACGCCGACGTACACCGGCTGTCCGGCCATGGCGACCATGCGCGACGACCTCGTGCACCGGCTCAACGACGCCGGGTTCGCCCGCGTCGAGGTACGGGTCGTGCTGGACCCGCCGTGGTCCAGCGACTGGATCTCCGAACGCGGCAGGGCGGCCCTGCGCGCGGCGGGGCTGTCCGCGCCCGGCCCCGCCCCCCGCCGCACCGGGCCGGTCCCGCTGACGCTCGGCCCGCCCCGCTCGGCCCCACCGTGCCCGCGCTGCGGGTCGGCGGCCACCCGGCTCACCTCCGAGTTCGGCGCCACCGCCTGCAAGGCCCTCTACCGCTGCACCGGCTGCCTCGAACCGTTCGAGCACGTCAAGGAGATCTGACCATGACCACGCTCGCGCCCGCGCCGTCCAGGGCCGCCGTCTTCCATCCGCTGACCGTGTCGGCGGTGGACCGGCTGTGCGAGGACGCCACCGCCATCACGTTCGCCGTCCCCGACGAGCTGCGCGCCGCGTACGCCTTCCGGGCCGGGCAGTCGCTCACGTTGCGCCGCGTCATCGACGGGCACGAGCACCGCCGCTCGTACTCGATCTGCGCCCCCGCCGGCGCCGCCCCGCGCATCGGCGTCCGCGAGATCCCCGGCGGCCTGTTCTCCTCCTGGCTCGTCCGCGAGGTGAGGCCGGGCACCGCCATCGAGGTCCAGCCGCCCACCGGCTCCTGGCGGGCCGACCCGGACCCGGGCGAGCGGCACCTGTGCGTCGCCGCCGGCTCCGGCATCACCCCGATGCTGTCGGTCGCCTCGACCGTGCTCACCCACCCGGGGGCCCACGTCTCGCTCCTGTACGGCAACCGCACCAGCCGCACCGTCATGTTCGCCGAGGAGCTCGGCGACCTGAAGAACCGCTACGGCCCCCGCCTCCAGGTCGTGCACACCTTCTCACGCGAGCCGCGCGAGGTCGAGCTGCTGTCCGGGCGGCTCGACGGCGACCGGCTGCGCCGCCTGCTCACCGGTCTCGTCCCCGTCGAGGTGTTCGACCACGTCTGGCTGTGCGGGCCGCTGCGCATGATCGAGGAAGCGCGCCCGGTGCTCGCCGAGCTGGGCGTCCCCGCGGAACGCGTGCACGTCGAGTTGTTCTACGCCGACGCCCCGCCGCCCGCGCCGAGGCGGACCGGCGACGGGATCCCGTCCGGCGCGACCACCGAGCTGACCACCGAGCTGACCACCGAGCTGACCACCGTGCTCGACGGCCGCCGCACCACCTCGACCGTCTCCCGGGAGACGACCCTCCTGGACAGCGCCCAGGCCGCCCGCGGCGACCTGCCGTTCGCCTGCAAGGGCGGCGTCTGCGGCACGTGCCGCGCCGTCGTGCGCGCGGGCGAGGTGGACATGCGCCGCAACTACGCGCTCGAACCGTACGAGGTCGCGGCCGGATTCGTGCTGACCTGCCAGACGTTCCCGGTGGGCGAGCAGGTGACCGTCGACTACGACGCCTGAGCCCGTACGACGTCAGGCCTCGTGCTTCGCCAGCCCGTCGAAGGCGACGGTGGTGATCGCGTCGGCCACCATCACCGGGTCGTAGGCGCCGTCCGGCCGGTACCACTCGACCAGCGAGTTCACCATCCCGAACAGCAACCGGCTCACCAGCGCCGGCGGCACGTTGTCGCGCAGCGCGCCCTCCGCCACGGCTTCGGCGACGAGCGCGGCCAGCCGGTCGTCGAGCCAGCGCCGCCGTTCCAGCGCCGCCAGCTCGACCTCGCTGTTGCCGCGCACCCGCAGCAGCAGCGTCACGGACGGCTGGTGCGCCACCAGCACCTCCACGCTGCGCCGCACCACCTCGCGCAGCCGCTCGTAGGCGCCGACGCCGGCCCGCTCGCGCGACGCCTCGGTCACGACGGCGGTCAGCTCGTCGAGCGCGTCGTCGAGCGCCAGGCCGAGCAGCTGCTCCTTGCTCGTGACGTGGTGGTAGATGGCCGGCTTGGTCAGCCCCAGCTCCTTGGCCAGGTCGCCCATGCTGGTGGCGTCGTACCCCCGCCGGTTGAACAGGTCGATCGCGGCCCGGAGGATCGCCGGCTGGTCATAACCGGGACGGCCCCGCCGGCGGCGCGGGGCCGGTTCGGCCTGCTCGGTCGTGGACACCGATGCAGCATCTCACGCGGCGTCATCACCCCCGCACGCACGTCGCCGCGCGTTAGGCGGACGCTCTGGCCGCCGAGGCCTTGGCGGCCCGGTCCGGGGTGACGCGGCGGCGGCGGACCGGGAGCCCGAACGTCGGGTTGGCCACGTACCAGGCGGCGCCCTTGCAGACCAGTTCCTTGTAGACGGCGGCGACCCGTCCGGTCAGAGCCGCCCGCCGCGCGCGGTCGTCGGCGGTGACGTACTGGATCAAACCCTCCTTGCGGCCCAGCGAGATGCACTGGTTGAAGTAGCGGAGCGGCGCGTTCGGGAGCTTCCCGCCGGTCAGCCCCGCCGCGATGGCGTCGGCCGCCTGCCACGCCATCGGCCCTCCCGAGGCGCACGACATCCGCAGCGGCTTGTCCCCGGCGCCCATCGCCAAGGCCGCGTCGCCGACGGCGTACACGTCCGGGTGCGAGACCGAGCGCATCATCCCGTCGACCACGATCTGGCCGGTGCCGGTGACCTTCAGGGCGGTCGCCTTCGCGATCGGGTGGACGGCGAAGCCGGTCGTCCACACGGTGACCGCGGCCGGGATGTCCCTGCCGTCCGCGGTGGCCACGCGGTCGGCGTCCACGCGGGTCACGGCGGCGTGCTCGTACACGGTGATCCCCAGCTTGCCGAAGACCTTCCACAGGTGCGCACGGCCCTTGGGCGACAGCCAGTCTCCGAGGGCGCCGTCGGCGGCGAGGGCGACGTCGAGGTCCGGGCGGGACTCGGCGATCTCGGTCGCGGCCTCCAGACCGGTGAGGCCGCCGCCGACGACCACCACCCTCTCCCCGGCGCCGAGACGGGCCAGGCGCTCCCGCAGCCTGAGCGCTCCCGGACGGCCGGCGATCTCATAGGCGTGCTCGGCGGTCCCGGGGACGCCCTGTGAGTTCCAGCCGCTGCCAAGGGCGTAGACGAGCGTGTCGTACGCGAGCTGCGCGGCGCCCTTCGGGCCGGTGACGGTGACGGTCTTGCCGTCGACGTCGACGCCGGTGACGTTCGCGATCCTCACCTCGACGCCGGTGCCGGCGAACATCTCGCTGTACGGCCGGGGCTTGAGGTCCTGGCCCGCCGCCAGCTGGTGCATGCGGATCCGCTCCACGAAGTCGGGCTCGGAGTTGACGAGAGTGATGGCGACGTCCTCGCGATGGAGCCGCTTGGCGAGACGGCCGGCGGCGATGGCCCCGGAGTAGCCGGCGCCGAGGACGATGACGCGATGCTGCATTTCCTCGCTCCTGTCTTACGCGGATGTGCCCTTTGAACCGGACAGCCCGCCGTTTCCTGACAGGAACGCGGTGTGAAGCGCCTCACAGAATGGTGAACAGGGGTTCCCCGTGATCGGACGCGGCCCAGCGCGCGGTCGCCCGTTCGAGCTTGTCGGGGTTGACCTGGTTGTAGAGCTCGGCGATGCCCTCGTCGGTGACCCTCAGGCACATGACGCCGACGACCCGGCCGTCGACGACGGCCACCACGGCGGGGCCGCCGTTGGCGGTCCAGGCGTAGACCTCGGGCGCGCCGCCGGTGAACGCGCGCTTGGCCGCGGCGGGCCTGACCAGCCCCCGGACGAACTTGGCGACCGCGACCGCGCCCTCGAACGGCTTGACCCGGGCCGGGACCTTCCCGCCGCCGTCGCCGACCGAGACGGCGTCCTCGGTGAGCAGGCGCACGAGCGGCTCGGTCTTGCCCGTGGCGGCGGCCGTCAGGAACTCCTCGATGATCCGACGGGCGGCGGCCTCGTCGACCTCGGCGCGCGCCTTGCCGGCCGCGACGTGCTTCTTGGCGCGGTGGAAGGTCTGCTGGCTGGCGGCCTCGGAGATGTCGAGGATCTCGGCGATCTCCCGGTGCGGGAAGTCGAACGCCTCCCGCAGCACGTAGACCGCCCGCTCGCCGGGGGACAGGCGCTCCATGAGGGCGAGCACCGCGTACGAGACCGACTCGCGCTGCTCGGCGGTGTCGGCGGGGCCGAGCATCGGGTCGCCGGCGAGCAGCGGCTCGGGCAGCCATCGGCCCACGTAGGTCTCGCGGCGCGCCCGCGCGGAGGTGAGCTGGTTGAGGCACAGGTTGGTGAGGACTTTCGTGAGCCACGCCTCCAGCACCTCGATGTGCTCGGCGTCGGCGGCCTGCCAGCGCAGGAACGTCTCCTGCACGGCGTCCTCGGCCTCACCGGCGGAGCCGAGAAGGCGGTAGGCGATGGCCTCCAGACGCGGCCTGGAGGCCTCGAACCGGTCGACGTCGCTCACCGTCAAGGCCATGGCCCTGATCCTAAGGCGTGCCCACGTCGCGCGGCGAGGCAGGCGTCGCCGGTCCGGTGAGCTGGGCGGTCACGGGCGTTCGACCCGGGTGGGGTCGCCTCGGACGAGCTCGTCGTGGACGCGCCAGCGGGCGGTGGTGAGGTCGCGCGCCGCGGCCTCGTCGCCGCGCTCGATGCGTTCGCGCAGCAGGCGCATGGCGAGGCGGCGGTTGAGGCTGAACAGCCGCTCGGTGTCGACCACGACGACGAGACCCGTGGGCCGGTGGGTCGCGCGCACCGCGGTGCTCGCCTTGTTGCGGTGCTGCCCGCCGGGCCCGCCGGTGCGGCAGGCGACGACGTCGACGTCCGCTTCGGCGAACGTGGTGGACGGGGCCTCGACCTCGCACGGCTGGGCGATGACATACCAGTTCTTGCGGCCCGCGCGGGCCCGGTACGGGCTGGGGGCCTGCCAGCACAGGGTCCCGGTCCACGAGGCGGCGAACGCCTCCGCGTCCGCTCCCGTGATCCGCACGACGACCGATCGGTACGTGCCGGGCCGGTCACCGGGCACGGCCTGGGCGCGCTGGGTCTCCAGACGCCGCCGGGCGGCGTCGGCTTCCAGGCGGTGCAGGAGCCGGGCCAGCGCCCAGGCGCACTCCTGCGGGCCACGCCCGGCCGACAGGAGCAGGTGGACGCTCACGACCGTCCTCTCTTACGGCGCCGGTCCCTTCCGAGGTCGGCCGTCTTGTAGGTGACCAGCGGGACCGTGGTGGCCACGGGCGTGGCCAGGCCGTGCTCCACGAGGTCGGCGATCACCTGCTCGATGCGCTTGTAGGCCGTCGGCGCCTCCTCGAAGAGCAGCTGGCGGTCGCCGCACACCACCAGCGACCCCACCGGGGTGCGGCGCAGCTCCTCGACCGTGTGCTTGGCCCGGCCCCGGCGCAGGGCGTCCGCCCGCGACATCTTGCGGCCCGCGCCGTGCGCCACGGAATGGTTCGCCTCCGGCCCGGCGTGGGCGGCCACGAGATAGGACGGGGTGCCGCGCGTGCCGGCGATGAGCACGTCCCGGCCGTCGCCCGGCGCCGCCCCCTTGCGGTGCAGGTAGACCCCGTCGCGAACCTCGACCAGGTTGTGGCACTGGTCGACGACAGGCTCGGCGGGCTCCGTACCGAGGGCGTGGGCGACCCGGGCGGCCATCAGCCGCCGGTTGAGCGAGCCCCACCGTACGGCGTCGTCGTGCATCGCCAGGTAGGCGGCGGGATCAGGAGCGGGACCGGCGCCGTGGACCTCGGTGTGCGCCCGAAGGATCCGCTCGCCCAGGCCGCGCGAACCGCTGTGGACGACGAGCACCAGGTCGCCGGCGGCCAGCCCGAGCCGGCTCGCGTGGTCGGGCTCGAAGACGGTCCCGACGCGCGCCAGCTCGACGAAGTGGTTGCCCCGGCCGACCGTGCCGAGCCCTTCGACGTGACCGGCGGGGATGTCGCCCCGCACCACGTCCCACGCCGGGTCGTCGGCGTCCGGCGCGTGGTCGAGGTCGGGGAACCGGGCGGCGAGTCTGGCCGGGTCGGCGCGCCTGAGCCTGATGGGGAACACGGCGATGCCGCAACCGATGTCGGAGCCCACCAGGAACGGGTACAGCGTGGCGGACGTCATGGCGGCGCCGATGGGGGCGCCCTTGCCCGGGTGCAGGTCAGGCATGGCGGCGACGTGGATCATGCCGTCGAGCGCGGCCACCTGGTGACACTGGTCCAGGGCGTCGGACTCGATCCAGCTCGTGGGGGAGGCGAACACGGCGACGGTGGCCGAGGTTTGCTGAGACAAGACGCTCTCTTCGCTGAACAGGATGGGGGATCAGGGGGCGTTGTCCGTCAAAGCATCATGGACACCACATTCCCGGACGATGATCACGCGAGGCAACCGGTTTTCGGCCGTACGGTCACCCGACGTCGATGTAGCCGGCCGGGGCGCTGATCGTCCGGGACCCGCCCCAGTCGTGGAAGCGGATGTCCACGGTCATGAAGAGACCGCTCACCGGCTCGGGCACGACCGAGCTCATCGGGCCGGACGCCTGGACGCGGCGCGGCAGCCCGTCGGAGCCGATCCACATCGACCAGGAGTGCTCCGCGTCGCCGGACAGGGCCGCCGGGACCACACTCATGGGCAGGGAGAGAAGTCTCTTCCCGGCGGCCTGGTGGAGCCGATCGCCGGTGATGACACCGCTGTGCCGTACGGTCCCCGCCCCGTCCGGCGCCGCCGAGACGGACGCGGCGAGCAGCGCCTCGGCGACCCCGGGCCGGAGCACGTCCACGAGGCAGCCGATGTAGGACGGCACGTCGCAGGTCACCTCGTCGACCACGAGGGGCATCCGTGACCAGGGCGGCCGGTCGTAGTAGACGTGGCCTCCGGTCTGGATCGAGTGCAGGGACCGTGGCCCGTCGTGGGACGACTCCAGGACGAGGTCCGCCGCGTCCGCTCCCGACGGGCTGAGCTTCAGCACGCCGCGCTGGCGGAAGGCGTGTCCAGCGGGCGCGTCGTCGGCCCGGACGGTGAGCTCGACGTCCACGCGTACGGTGGACCGCCGGGCGAACTCGTGGTCGAGCGCCGCCACGTCGGGGGACGGCGGAGCGCAGGCGGTGAGTGTCAGTACGGCGGCGAGCGCGACGAGGAATCTGGTCATCCCGTCATCTCCGGATTCTCCAGGGAAGTCCTACTCCGTTGGATGCGCAGGTACGTCACGGATCGATGCCGGATGGGACTCGCTCGGTTCTCATGGAGTTCTCAGGCGGAGTTTGTAGCACTTTCGCCTGAAATTTATGACGATGGGGCGATGGAGCACGTGCCGCAGGAGACGGGTGCGGCCGAGGCTCAGGGAACTCAGGGAGCCATGGCCGGTAGGGCTCGGTGGTTCGTCGTCGGGGGAGTGGCACTCGTCGTCGTGGCCGTGCTGGCGTACTGGCTGGGAAGCAGCGGCGGGAACGGCGAGGAGGCCGCGCCCGCGCCGAGCGCGACGCCGACCCCCAGCGCGACCCTCACGGTGCCCGAGGTCTTCGACAGGGTCGGGCCGTCGGTGGTGGTCATCCGCGCCGGGAAGTCGCTCGGCACCGGAGTGATCGCGGCCGAGGACGGCACGATCCTGACGGCGCACCACGTCGTCGAGGACGCGAAGGACGTCAGCCTGACGTTCGCCGACGGCACCAGGGCGAAGGCCGCCGTCGTGTCGTCCGACCCCAAGCTCGACATCGCGATGCTCAAGCCCGCGAAGCTGCCGGAGATCGTCGTCCCGGCGACGCTCGGCGGCGCCGCGGCCGTGGGCGCGCCCGTCGTGGCGATCGGCAACCCGCTGGGCCTGGCCTACAGCGTCTCCACCGGCGTCGTGTCGGGCCTGAACCGCAGCACCGACAAGGGCGGCCTGAGAGGGCTCATCCAGTTCGACGCCTCCGTCAACCCGGGCAGCTCCGGCGGCCCCCTCCTGGACGCCCGCGGCCTGGTCATCGGCATCGTCGTCTCGATCGCCGACCCGGGAGGCGACGAGGCGTTCGCCGGCATCGCGTTCGCGGTGCCGATCGGCGCCGCCCTGGGCGGTGACGAAGGCGACGGCCCGCCGGGCGACGGACCCCAGATCTGACCGAAGGAATGCGATGACCTCTTCCCCCGACCAGGCCCACCCGCTCGAACAGGTGCTGTTCGAGGTCAAACGCACCATCGTCGGGCAGGACGTGCTGCTGGAGCGGATGGCCGTGGCGCTGGTCGCCGACGGGCACCTGCTCGTCGAGGGCGTCCCCGGCCTGGCCAAGACGCTCGCGGTGCGGTCGCTGGCCGCCGCGATCGCCGGAAGCTTCCAGCGCGTCCAGTTCACCCCCGACCTGGTGCCCGCCGACCTCGTGGGCACGCGGGTCTACCACCAGCACTCCGGCGAGTTCCGGACCGAGCTCGGCCCGGTGTTCGCGAACCTGCTGCTGGCCGACGAGATCAACCGCGCCCCGGCCAAGGTGCAGAGCGCCCTGCTGGAGGTGATGCAGGAGCACCAGGTGACGATCGGCCGCGAGACGTTCCGGGTGCCCGAGCCGTTCCTGGTCATGGCGACCGAGAACCCGATCGAGTCGGAGGGCACCTACCCGCTGCCCGAGGCGCAGGTCGACCGTTTCATGATGAAGGTGGTCGTCGACTATCCGACCCAGGCCGAGGAGCAGGCGATCGTCAGCCGGGCGCTGCGCCCGCCCCAGCCGCCGCAGCCCATGGTCACGGCCGAGGACCTGATGGCCATGCGCGCCCGCGCCCAGCACGTCTACGTCGACCCGGCGATCGTCGACTACGCGGTACGGCTGGTCGCCGTGACGCGTTCCCCCGCGACGGCCGGGCTCGGCGAGCTGGAACCGTACGTCACCCACGGGGCGAGCCCGCGGGCGTCCATCGCGCTGGTCACGGGCGCCCGCGCGCTGGCGTTCCTGCGCGGCCGCGACTACGTCCTGCCGCACGACCTGACCGAGCTCGCGCTCGACGTGCTCCGCCACCGCCTGGTGCTGTCCTACGAGGCGCTCGCGGACGACGTCGACGCCGACACGATCATCACCAGGGTGCTCGGGGCCGTCTGGACGCCCGACGTCGTCCTGCAGAACCGCTGATGGCCACCGCCCCCGAGAAGCTCCTGCTCCGCCTGGAGTGGAAGGTCGTCCGCAGGCTCGACGGCCGGCTCCAGGGCGCCCACCGCACCGCGCACCGCGGCTCCGGGATCGACTTCACCGGCCTGCGCCCGTACGGAGAAGGCGACGACGCCCGGCACATCGACTGGAACGTGACCGCGCGGCTGGACGAGCCGCACCTGCGGGTGTTCACCGAGGACCGCGAGCTGACGGTCTGGCTGGTGCTCGACCGGTCGGCGTCGATGGCGGCCGGCCGGCCGGGACGCGGCAAGCACGACGTGCTGGCCGAGCTCGCGCTCGTCCTGGCCCGGCTGTTCGGCCGGGGCGGCAACCGCGTCGGCGCCCTGCTGTTCGACACCGGGGTGCTGCGCGTCGTGCCGCCCGGCACCTCCCGGCGGCACACGCTGCGGATCGGCGCCGAACTGGCCCGCACCGGTCAGGCCCGCGGCGGCGCCACCACCGACCTGGCGGAGATGCTCGACGCGGCCGGACGGCTGGCCCGCCGCCGCGCGCTCGTCGTCGTGCTGTCGGACTTCATCGGCGACGGCGACTGGGAACGCTCGCTCCAGCGCCTGGCCCGGCGGCACGAGGTGGTCGCCCTGCGGATCGCGGACACCGCCGACGACGTGCTGCCCGAAGCCGGGCTGATCGTCGTCGAGGACGCCGAGACCGGCGAGCAACTCGTCGTCGACTCCGCCGACCCGCTGCTCCGGGTCCGGTTCCGCCAGGCCGTCGACGACCGCGACGCCCGGCTCGCGGCGGGCATGCGCCGCGCCGGGGTGCCCGTCCACCGCGTCGACACCGACCGCGACCTGGCCGAGGCGCTCGTCGAGGTCGTCGCCCGCACCCGGGACCGGTCGCCATGACCCTGTCGTCGCCGCTGCTGCTGGTCCTCGGGCTGGTCGTCACCGTGGCGCTCGCCTGGGCGGCCGTCGTCTCGGCGCGCCGCCGGACGGCGGCACTCGCCGCGGCCGGGGTCGTCGCGCGGGGCGGGCGCGGGACGTACCTCGGAGCCGGTCTGACGATCGCCGGCGTCGGGGTGCTCGCGATCGCCACCGCGGGACCGGCGGCCATGGTGCCGGTGCCGCGGACCGCGGGCACCGTCATCCTCGCCATCGACGTCTCCAACAGCATGAGCGCCGACGACGTCGCGCCCACCCGGCTGGCGGCCGCGCAGCGGGCGGCCCGCGCGTTCGTGGCGGCCCAGCCCGACAGCGTCGACATCGGCGTGGTCGCGTTCGAACGGGGCGCCCTCACCACGGCGCGGCCCGACGCCGACCACTCCATCGCGCTCAAGGCCATCGACCGGCTGAAGGTCACCGGCGGCACCTCGCTCGGGACGGCCATCACCGCCTCGCTCTCGGCGATCACCGGCAAGCAGGTGGCGGTCGGCCGCGACGGCGCCGCGCCCGACATCGGCTACTGGCCGTCGGCCACGATCGTGATGTTCTCCGACGGCCAGAACCGGGGCGGCGACCTGGAACAGGCCGCGGCCGTGGCCCAGAAGGCGGGCGTCCAGGTCCACACCGTCGGGATCGGCACCACGGCCGGGGCGACGGTGAAGGTCGACGGCTTCCACCTGCAGAGCTCGCTCGAAGAGGACACCCTCACCGCGATCGCGCGGACCACCGGCGGCGCCTACCACCCCGCCTCCGACGCCGCGCGGCTCGACGGCGTCGCCGACACGATCGACCTGCGGCTCACCGTCTCCGACGAGCCGCTGCCCCTCGCCGGCGGCCTGATCGGGCTCGCCCTCGCGCTGCTCACCGCAGGAGCGGCGCTCACCGTGCTCCGGTCTGGACGGGTGATCTGAATGACGTTGTCGTGGCCGTGGGCGCTCCTGTCAGTCATGGTCATCCCGCTGATCTTCGCCGTCCGCTGGTGGGCGCTGCGCCGCCGCCGGCGCGCCGCCGTACGCGTGACCTCGATCGCGCTCGTGCGCACCGCCCTGCCCGGCCGCACCCGCTGGACCCGCAAGATCCCCCCGGCGCTGCTCGTGGCCGGGCTCGTGCTGCTGGTCGTCGGGGCGGCGCGGCCGCAGGCGTCGGTGCCGGTGCCTCAGACGTCGGCGACGATCCTGCTCGCGCTCGACACCTCCGGCTCCATGTGCTCCACGGACGTGGACCCCAACCGCATCACCGCCGCGAGGAAAGCCGCGGCGGAGTTCATCGAGTCGCAGCGCGGCGGCCCGCGCATCGGCCTGGTCACCTTCGCCGGCACCGCGGGCCTGCTCGTCCCGCCCACCGACGACACCGACGCGCTGATCGAGGCGCTGGACGGACTCACCGTGGCCCGCGGCACCGCCATCGGGCAGGCCGTGCTCACCTCGATCGACGCGATCGCCGAGGTCGACCCGTCGGTCGCCCCCACCGGGGCCGACCCTGGCGGTGCCGGGGAAGGCTACGCCGGCGCCGCGATCGTCGTCCTCACCGACGGGGCCAACACCCAGGGCGTCGACCCCGAGACCGCCGCCAGGGAAGCGGCCCTGCGCCGCGTCCGCGTCTTCCCCATCGGCTTCGGCACCACGAACCCGGCCCCGATGGTCTGCGACAACTCGCAGTTCGACGGCCGAGGCTGGGGCGGCGGCTGGGGCGGTGGCTGGGGCGGCCGGGGCGGATTCGACCGGGGCGGCCGGAACGTCCGCATGATCGACGAGCCCGCGCTCAAGGAGATCGCCGAGACCACCGGCGGCGCCTACCACCGCGCCGAGAACGCCGACCAGCTCCAGAGCGCCCTCGACGCACTCCCCGGCACCTTCACCGTCGTCCGTCAGCGGGTCGACACGGCCGCCGCCTTCGCCGCCGGCGGCGCCGTCCTCATCACCGCCGCCCTGTCCCTCTCCCTCTGGTGGAACCGCCCCCGGACTCCGGCCCGCTGACGGGCCGTCCGTGAACTCCCACACCAAGGCCGGGAGATCGTAAAACGCCGTTTCCGGCAAGGGACATGTGGAAGATCTCGGTCACCCCTCCCCGGATGACTGTGCGGCGTCGAAGGCGAGGGCCCTTGATCTCGGTGGTGCTGGCTCTGCTGGCCGCGGCCTCCAACGCCGCTGCCTCCAACCTCCAGCGTCAGGCGGCGCTGTCCCTGCCCCAGCAGGAGGAGTTCGGGCCGCGGCAGGTCCTGGCGCTGGTCCGGCGTCCGGTCTGGCTGGCCGGGATCGCCGCGCTCATCGGCGGCTTCGTCTTCCAGGCCGCGGCGCTGGCGACCGGACCCCTGGCGCTGGTCCAGCCGGTCCTCGTCACGGAGCTGCCGTTCACGCTGGTCCTGATCCCGCTGATCCTGGGCGGGCACGTGGGGCGGCGGCCGTGGCTCGCGGTCGCGGCCATGACCGGCGGGCTGGCGATCTTCCTGCTGAGCGCGGCGCCCGGCGTCGGCCACGATCGTCCCAGCACGGAGGTGTGGGCCCTGGCGGCGACCGCGACGGTCGGGGCGATCTTCGGACTCTGCGCGGTCGCGTACCTCTTCGGCGGCCGTGGCCGGCCCGCGCTGTTCGGGGTGGCGACGGGCTTCGGGTTCGCCTTCACCGCCGCGCTCATCAAGGAGAGCACCATGATCCTGGAGAGCGATCCGGGGTCTCTGGCGACCTCGTGGCAGCCGTACGCGATGGTGGTCGCGGGGCTGTGCAGCCTGTTCCTCCTGCAGATCACGTTCCGGAGCGGGCCGCTGGTGGTCGCGCAGCCGGCGCTGACCATCAGCGACCCCGTCGCCGGCATCCTGTACGGCACCCTGATGTTCGGGGAGGACGTCCGCACGGGGCCGTGGATCGTCCTTGAGGCGGCCGGCATCTGCGTGATCTTCCTCGGCACCGTGATGCTCGCGAGGACGCCCTTGCTCAAGGACTCGCCGTCAACGTAGCAGCACCGCCTCGGCCGGCGCGGCGTCGAAGAGGGCCGATGCCCGGGCGAGCAGGCGGTCGCGCCGGCGCGCGTCCCGCAACTGATCGAGCGCGCGTACGAGAGTCGCGGCGTCGGGCGCGTGCACCGTCACCTCCGCACGGGCCATGGCGAGCGCGCCGTCGAGCCCGTGTCCCGGGATGGGCCGGTAGGAGATGACGGGCAGTCCCGCGGCGAAGGCCTCCTCGCAGGTCAGCCCCGCGCCGTTGTCGACCAGGGCGTAGGCCGCCGACATGAGCGCGGGCATGTCCTCCTGCCAGCCGAGGGCCAGCCCTCCGTGGGCGCCGGCGAGACGGCGGCGCAGCCCGGCGTCGCGCCCGCACAGGATGACCGGCACGTACCGGCCGGAACGCGCCACGATCCGGGCGGTCTCCGCGACGTGTCCCACTCCCCACGATCCCGAGGAGATGAGCACCAGCCGGTCGCCGGGCGCGGCGCCGATGCGGGCCCGGACGTCGCCGGCAGCCGGCCGCGTACGGTCGAGGAACGCCGGCCGGACGACCGGGGCGTGCACGGACGCGGGCCGGCCCGTCAGCGCGGCGATGCGCGGGATCGTCGCCGGGTTCGGGCACAGATACCGGTCGTTGCCCGGGTGCAGCCACAGCCGGTGCACGGCGAAGTCGGTCACGAGCACGGTGCTCGTCGCCGGAAGCCGGCCACGCCGCCGCAGCGTCCCGGTCACCTGGGCCGCGACATGGAAGGTCGAGATCACCTCGTCCGGCAGGAGGTGCGAGACCAGGCGCAGCAGCCGAACCCCGGCGAGCGCCGTCAAGGGGGAGACCGAGGGGGCGCGTTTGGCCGCGAAGAATACCCGGTAGATGACCTCGTACAGCCACGGAGCGCGCCTGATCATCCAGCGGTACGACCCGCGCAACAGGCGGCCCAGGCGGAGGGGGAGCAGATGAAGCACGTCGACGACCTGCACGTCGGCGCCCAGGGAAGTGAGGCGGCGGGCCAGTTCCGCCGCCACGGCGTCGTGCCCGGCGCCCATGGCGGCGCTGATGATCAGCAGACGCCTGCCCTCGGCGCTCATCGTCCGGCCCGCGGGGAGACGAGATGATCAAGCGGGCCGCGCTGCCGCTGGCGCTGGCGGGGCTGGCGTTCGCCCACGTCGGTCCTGGCGCCACCTGGCTGGCCACGGCGCGGCGCCGGCTGCCCCGGCTGGCGGGCGCGGGCCGCGACGACCATGTCGCGCTGACCTTCGACGACGGTCCCGATCCGCGTTCCACGCCGTTCTTCCTGGACGAGCTCGGCCGGCTCGGCTGCCGGGCCACGTTCTTCGTCCTCGGGGAGATGCTCGAACGCCATCCTGAGGTGGGGCGACGGATCGTGGCCGAGGGGCACGAGATGGCGGTGCACGGCTGGCGGCACACCAACGCCCTCGTCACCCGTCCGGGAGCGGTCACCTCGGAGATGGGCCGGACAGCCGATCTCGTCCGGTCGTTCACCGGGGTCCGGCCCGTCTGGTACCGGCCGCCGTACGGGGTGCTCAGCGCCGAGGCGCTGGTCGCGACCCGGCTGCACCGGCTCCGCCCGGTGCTGTGCACCGTGTCGGGCCAGGACTGGACGGCTTCGGCCACGCCGGAGTCCGTCATGGCGCGACTGCGCCCGGGGCTCGGGGGCGGCGCGACCGTCGTGCTGCACGACACCGATCACACGTCCGCCGCCGGCTGCTGGCGTTCGGCGCTCGGCGCGCTGCCCGAGGTGGTCGGCCATTGCCGCCGGGCGGGGCTGCGGGTCGGGCCGCTGCGCGACCACGAGGTCGGCAGCGGGCGCGGTGACGTGCGGATGTCGTGACAGGCAGGACACAGCGGCCCTCCTCGATATAAGTGCGGATATTGTGTGTCCGGTGCCTGGAACGGCGAAACCGGAGTTTCCCAGATTTTGATTGACCGGGGCTTCTCCGTGGAATTCCGCTGAAAAAGTAAAACGGGGATCGTGGCCGCTTAATAAGTGCCCGGACAAGTTACTTCGGCTCGTTTTGGGCAGCACACGGCGGGCATTCGTTGGCAATGGCGTCGCGCGGGACCGGTACGTACGATTTCATATCGAAAGCCGGCCAGGAGAACTTTCCAGTAGCACTGAGAATGCTGCCGGTCCATTACCGGAACCATTTGGCAGCCGTGTACGGGTTCGCGCGCTTCGTCGATGACCTGGGCGACGAGGGGGAGCCGGGCGACCGGTCGCGGCTGCTCGACGACGTCGAGACGGACCTGGACCGCCTCTACGGGGGATCCGGACCGCGCCTGCCCGTGGTCCGCGCGCTCACCCGGACGGTGGAGAGCTGCGCGGTTCCGGCCGAGCCCTTCCGCCGGCTGCTGGAGGCCAACCGGCGCGACCAGACGGTCACCCGGTATGACACCTTCGACGACCTTCTGGGTTACTGCGAGCTGTCGGCGAACCCCGTCGGGCACATCGTCCTGCACGTGTTCGCCTCGGCCGATCCGCCGCGGCTGGCCTGGTCCGATCGCGTCTGCTCCGCGTTGCAGATCCTCGAACACTGCCAGGACGTCGGCGAGGACCACGCGCGCGGCCGGATCTACCTGCCCGCCCAGGATCTGCGCCGGTTCGGCTGCGCCGAGGCCGACCTGTCCTCCCGCACCACTCCGGGCAGGCTGCGCCGCGTCGTGGCCCTGCAGACCGTGCGGGCCGCGGAGATGCTGCGCGAGGGCCGCCCGCTCGTCGCCTCGCTGTCCGGATACGCCCGGCCGGCGGTCGCCGGATACGTCGCCGGCGGCCTGGCCACCGTCGCCGCGCTCGACCGGGCGGGCCATGACGTCCTGGGCCGCGCCGTCCGCCCGCGTCGCGGCCGCCTGCTCGCCTCCTGGCTCCGCATTCTCACTACCTGGAGGTGAAGAACCGGATGACCCTGTCCCACGCATACCGGCTCTGCGAACAGATTGTCCGCACCCGGGCGAGGAACTTCTCCTACGGCATCCGGTTGCTTCCCGAGCCGAAGCGCCAGGCGCTCAGCGCGGTGTACGCCCTCGCCCGCCGCATCGACGACATCGGCGACACGGAGGGTCCCAGCGAGCAGCGGCTCACAGGGCTGTCGGAGGTACGCGACGCCCTCCGCCGCATCGGCCCCGGCGAGACGAACCTCGTCCTGCTCGCCCTCGACGACGCGGCACGCCGCTATCCCATCCCCCTGCCGGCCTTCGACGAGCTGATCGACGGCTGCGCGGCGGATGTGCGCGGCACCACGTACCAGAGCTTCGACGAGCTGCTGGGCTACTGCCGGTGCGTCGCCGGATCCGTCGGGCGGCTGTCACTCGGCGTCTTCGGCGCGGACGACCACCGGAAGGCCGAGCCCCTGGCCGACGCCCTGGGGGTCGCGCTGCAGCTCACGAACATCCTGCGCGACGTGCGCGAGGACCGGCTCTCCGGACGCGTCTACCTGCCGTCGAAGGACCTCGAACACTTCAGCTGCGCCCTGGACCTCGACGCCCGGGGCAGGTTCACCGACCCGCCGGACCGGCTCGCCGCGCTCGTCCGGCACGAGGCGGCCCGCGCCCGTGACTGGTACGAGGAAGGGGCCCGGCTGGTGAGACTGCTCGACCGCCGCAGCGCCGCCTGCACGATGGCGATGGCCGGCATCTACCGGTCCCTGCTGGACCGGATCGCCGCCGACCCGCTCCGGGCGCTGGCCGCGCGGTCGTCGCTGCCCACCTGGCGCAAGACGGCCATCGCTGTCCGCGCGGTGGCCGGACCCCGCCGATGAGCGGCTCACCGGCGGCGCCGGTCGCGATCGTGGGGGGCGGGCTGGCGGGCATCGCCGCCGCCGTCGCCCTGGGCGAGGCCGGTCACGCGGTGACGCTGTACGAGGCGCGTCCCAGGCTGGGAGGCGCCACGCACTCGTTCGAACGTCACGGGATGGCCGTGGACAACGGGCAGCACGTGTTCCTCCGATGCTGCACCGCCTACATGGGCCTGCTCGACCGGATGGGCGTCTCGGACAAGGTCCGGCTGCAGAAGCGGTTCGACGTCCGCGTCCTCACGCCGGGGGGCCGCGGCGGGCGGCTGCGCCGGACCGCGCTTCCCGGCCCTCTGCACATGCTTCCCGCGCTGGCGACGTACTCCCTCCTCGGTCCGGCCGACCGGTTGCGCGCCGTACGAGGCGCGCTGGCGCTGGCCCGGCTGGACCCCGCCGACCCCGCGCTCGACCGGATCACCTTGCAGCGCTGGCTGGAGTCGCACGGTCAGCCCGAGCCCGTCCGCGAGGCCCTCTGGGACCTCCTCGCGAAGGCCGCCCTGAACGTCGGCGCCGAGCAGGCGGCGCTCGGGCCCGCCGTGAAGGTGTTCAGGACCGCCCTGCTCGGCAGGTCCGACGCCGCCGACATCGGCGTCCCCGACGCGCCGCTCGGCGAGCTGCACGGCACCGCCGCGCACGACGCCATCAAGCTGCGCGGCGGAGAGGTGCGGCTGTCCGCGAAGGTGACGGGGATCGCCGAAGGGCCGGCGGTCGTCGTGGACGGCGCCCTGGTGCCGGCGGCCGCGGTGATCGTGGCCGTGCCGCACGGGCAGGCCGCCAGGATCGTGCCCGCCGGGGCGGCGCCCGGCCGGGACGCCTGGCGTGAGCTGGGCGCGAGCCCGATCGTCAACGTGCACGCCGTGTACGACCGGACGGTCACCGAACTGCCGTCGGCCGCCGCCGTGGGCTCGCCGGTGCAGTGGGTCTTCGACAAGACCGGAGTGGCGGGGCTGAACGAGGGCCAGTACCTGACGGTCTCGGTGTCGGCCGCGCAGCGGTGGATCGACCTGCCCACGTCGGAGATCCGGGCGGAGTTCGTCCCCGCGCTCGAACGGCTGTTCCCCGCGGCCCGGCAGGCCCGGCTCACCGACTTCTTCGTCACCAGGGAACGCCACGCCACCTTCTTCCAGGGGCCCGGCAGCGGTGCGCGCCGGCCTCACGCCCGGACCCGGTGGCCGGGGCTGTACCTCGCCGGCGCGTGGACCGACACGGGCTGGCCCGACACGATGGAGGGCGCCGTGCGCAGCGGACTTCACTCGGCCGGCCTGGTCCGGCGGCAGCTCGTCACGACACCGGGTCGCCGGTCATGAGCACGGCCGACACGCTCCGATCCACGAGGCTGGCCCTCGACGCCGCCCGCGACCACCTGATCGGGCTCCGGTCACCGCAGGGCTGGTGGAAGGGCGAACTGCAGACCAACGTCACCATGGACGCCGAGGACCTGCTGCTCCGGGAGTTCCTGGGCATCCGGGCGAAGGACGACACGGCCGAGGCGGCCCACTGGATCCGGTCCGAACAGCGGGCGGACGGCACCTGGGCCACCTTCCACGGCGGCCCGCCCGACCTCTCCACCACGGTCGAGGCCTACACCGCGCTCCGGCTCGCCGGCGACCCCGTCGAGGCGGCCCACATGCGCGCCGCCCGCTCGTTCGTACGGGAATCCGGCGGGATCGAGTCGGCACGCGTCTTCACCCGGATCTGGCTGGCCATGTTCGGGCAGTGGCCCTGGGAGCGGCTGCCGGTCCTGCCGCCCGAGCTGATGTTCCTGCCGTCGTGGTTCCCGCTGAACGTCTACGACTGGGCCTGCTGGGCACGGCAGACGATCGTCCCGCTCACGATCGTCAGCGCGCGCCGGCCCGTCCGCCCGCTCCCGTTCGACCTGGCCGAGCTCCGCACCGGCCGTCCCGTGCCGAGGCGGGGCGGGCTGGGCTGGGACGGGTTCTTCCACGGCCTGGACCGGCTGCTGGTCCGCTACGAACGACGGCCCGTGCGAGGGCTGCGCGAGGCGGCGATCAGGCGGGCCGCCGAGTGGATCGTGGCGCGGCAGGAGGCCGACGGCTCCTGGGGAGGCATCCAGCCGCCCTGGGTGTACTCGCTCATCGCGCTCAACCTGTCCGGCTACGACCTGGACCATCCGATCATGCGGCGCGGGCTCCGGGGCCTCGACCGGTTCACCATCCGGGACGAGCGGGGCCGCAGGCTCGAAGCGTGCCAGTCCCCGGTATGGGACACCGCGCTCGCCGTCAACGCGCTGCTCGACGCCGGTGTCTCCCACGACCATCCGGCCGTCGCCGAGGCCGTCGACTGGCTGCTGGAGGAAGAGATCAGAGGGCCGGGCGACTGGGCGGTGCGGCGGCCCCGGCTGGCGCCGGGCGGCTGGGCGTTCGAGTTCGACAACGACCTCTATCCCGACATCGACGACACCGCCGAGGTGGTCCTCGCCCTGAGCCGGACGGGCCGGCCGGACGCGCGACCGGCCATCGGCCGCGCCGTGCGGTGGATGACCGGCATGGCCTCCCGTGACGGAGGCTTCGCGGCCTTCGACGCCGACAACACCAGGACGCTCTGCACGAAACTGCCGTTCTGCGACTTCGGGGCCGTGATCGACCCGCCGTCGGCGGACGTGACCGCGCACGTCGTCGAGGCGCTGGCGCAGGAGTCCGCGCCCGGCTCGCCGGAGCTGCGCCGGGCCGTGCTCTGGCTGCTCAAGGCGCAGGAGCCGGACGGGTCGTGGTTCGGCCGCTGGGGGGCCAACCACGTCTACGGGACCGGCGCCGTGGTGCCCGCCCTGGTCGCGGCCGGCGTACGTCGCGACGCGGCATGCGTCCGCCGGGCGGTCGCCTGGCTGGAGTCCCACCGGAACCAGGACGGCGGCTGGGGCGAGGACCTGCGCTCCTACACCGACCCGGCGTGGATCGGACGCGGCGCCTCCACGCCCTCGCAGACGGCGTGGGCGCTGATGGCCCTGCTCGCCGCCGGGGAGCGGTCGCCCGTGGTGGACGCGGGCGTGCGCTGGCTGGTCGAGCACCAGCGCCCCGACGGCACCTGGGACGAACCGCACTTCACCGGGACGGGATTTCCCGGCGATTTCTCTATCAACTACCACCTGTACCGGCTCGTCTTCCCCGTCAACGCCCTCGGGCGCTACCTGCGGGCCTGCGGGCAGGCGCCATGACGGTCCTGCTGATCTGCACCGCCCTGGGCATGGAGGCACGAGCCGTCAGGCGGGGCCTGTCCCGCTCCCCGGTGCGCGTCCGGCTGCGCCGGACCGGGCTCGGGCCACGCCGGGCCGCGCGCGTCGCGGCCACCCTGCCGGAGTTCGACGCGCTGGCCGTGACGGGCTTCGCGGGCTCGCTCGTCCCCGGCCTGCGGGCGGGGGACGTCCTGGTGGCCCAGGAGATCCGTTACGGCGACCGGGTTCTCGCCTGCCCGTCGGCGCCGCTGCTCGCCGGGGAGCTGGCGCGCGCCGGTCTGCGCGCCCGGACCGGCTCGTTGCTGACCGTGGACCACGTGGTGACCGGAGCCCGCGGGCGCGAACTCGCCGAGCGGGGCGCGCACGCCGTCGACATGGAGACGGGCCCGCTGGCCCGCGCGGCCGCCGGCCGGCCGGTGGCGGCCGTCCGGGTCGTCGTCGACACGCCCGCCGCCCCGCTGCTGAGCCCGGCCACCCTGCGCAACGCGCTCACGGCCCGCCGCGTGCTGCGCCGCGTCGGCCCGGCACTCACCCGCTGGGCCGCGGCGACCGCGCCCCGGACGGTGCTCCGCGCGTCACCGGACCTCGACAGCGCCGCGAGCCGCGCCGACCTCGTCCTCGTCATCGGGCCCGCCGGCTCCCCGGAAACCAGGCACCTGGTGGAGTCCGCCACCCGGCACGCACCGGCCCGGCTCGTCGAGACGCCGGAGCACATCGAGCTCGCCTGGCTCCGCGGCGCCCGCACCGTCGTCCTCACCGCCGGCGCCTCCACCTCGCCTTCGCTCGTCGACACCGCCGAGAACGCGCTCCGCGGGCTCGGCCCCGTGACGACCGACGAATCCATCACCTTCACCCTGCCGAAGGACGCCCAGCCATGACGATCCCGATCCGCCAGAGTCTGCGTGTCGCCGGCTACATCCTGAGCAACAAGCTCCGGCGACGCTCGAAGTTCCCGCTGCTGGTCGAGCTGGAACCGCTGTTCGCCTGCAACCTCTCCTGCGCCGGCTGCGGCAAGATCCAGCACCCGGCCGACGTGCTCCGCCGCCGGATGCCCGTCGAGCAGGCGGTCGCGGCGATCGAGGAGAGCGGCGCCCCGATGGTGTCCATCGCCGGCGGGGAACCGCTCATGCATCCGCAGATCGCGGAGATGGTCCGGGAGCTGACCGCGCGCAAGAGGTACGTCTACCTCTGCACCAACGCGCTGCTCATCCCCAAGAAGATCGACCAGTTCGAGCCGTCCAGGTACTTCGCCTGGACCGTCCACATCGACGGACTGAGAGAGCGTCACGACGCGGCCGTGTGCAAGGAAGGCGTGTTCGACGAGGCGGTCGCCGCCGTCCGCGAATGCCAGCGGCGGGGTTTCCGCGTCACCACGAACACCACCTTCTTCAGCACCGACAGCCCGCGGACGGTCATCGAGGTGCTCAACTACCTCAACGACGACCTGGCCGTGGACCAGATGATGATCTCTCCCGCGTACGCCTACGAGAAGGCGCCGGACCAGGACCACTTCCTCGGTGTCGCGGAGATCCGGGACCTGTTCCGCCAGGCCTTCGCCGACGGCAACCGCCGCAGGTGGCGATTCAACCACTCGCCGCTCTTCCTCGACTTCCTCGAAGGCCGCGTCGACTTCCCGTGCACGGCGTGGGCGATCCCGTCGTACTCGCTGTACGGATGGCAGCGGCCGTGCTACCTCATGGCCGACGGATACGCCCGCACCTACCGTGAGCTGGTCGAGGAGACCGACTGGGACGCCTACGGCCGGGGCCGCGACGACAGGTGCGCCAACTGCATGGCCCACTGCGGATACGAGCCCACCGCGATCTTCGCCACGCTGGGCTCGCTCCAGCAGTCGCTCCGCGCGGTACGCGACCACTGACCGTCAGCCCGTTAGCCGGGTCAGCCGGTGGAACGCCCCGGGCGCGGCGCCGCGCAGCCGCGCCGGGAGCCGTAGCCAGCCCGGCACGTAGCACTCGGACCTGCCGCGCCGGATCGCCGTCACGATGCCGCGCGCCACCCGCTCCGGCGGGATCGGCCGGGGCCACCGGCGGTCGTACGGGACGCCGCGCCGGTCGAAGAAGGGCGTGGCGACCACGCCAGGGAACACCACCGACACCCCGATGCCGGGGAACTCCGACAACTCGTCCCGCAGCGCCTCGGCGAAGACGACCAGCCCGGCCTTGGCGGCCGAGTAGACCGCCTCGCCCGCCACCCCGACGGCGCCGGCGATCGAGGAGACGAAGACGACGTGTCCCCGCCGCTCCTCGATCATCCCGGGCAGCAGCAGCCGCGCCAGCTCCATCGGCGCCGTCAGGTTGACCGCCACCAGCTCGTTCACGTCCCGGAGCGGCATCCCGGCGAAGGCTCCCGCCCACCCCGCTCCGGCGTTGCAGACCAGGACGTCGACGGGAGTGGCCTGCTCTGCGAGCACGGGGGCGTCCGTCGTGACGTCGCCGACGACGGCCCGCCCGCCGGTTTCGGCCGCGACCGCGTGCAACCGCTGCCGGTCACGTCCGGCCAGGAGCAGCCGCGACCCGGCGGCGGCCATCGCCCGCGCGGTCGCCGCGCCGACGCCCGAGGAAGCACCGGTGATCAGGACACGGGCCCCGTCGATCCTCATGGCATCCGACGCTAGTGCGCGTCGCACCCTCGAACTGGGACGACGCTCCGCAGGCACGGGAATCGCGGCGTGACGACCGGACTCTTCGGGAAGATGCTCGGCCCTCAGCGGCGGCTCCGGGCTCCGGCATGCTCGGCACGGCGCCCAGGTCGAGGATCACCCGCGGTGAACTCGCGCGTTACCGCAGGTGCCCGGTGGTATTGATGATTCATGGGGGATGAGGCTGCGGGTCGACGGACCGGCGTTCGATGAGCCAGCTGTGGTGGATCGCGGGGCGTGGACTGCTCGGAGGCCTGCTCGTGATGGTCTTCGCGGTGATCGGCGAGATGATGACGCCCAAGCGTTTCGCCGGCATCTTCGCCGCCGCTCCGGCCGTGGCGATAGCCGGGATGACGGTGACGGTGCTGCACGAGGGGCATGGCCCGCTCGCGGAGTCCGCGCTCGGCATGATCGCCGGATCGGTGGCGCTGGTGGCGTACTGTGTGGCGGCCGTGCCGCTCGTGGGTCGCCTGGGCGCCTTCGCGGGTTCGCTGGCGGCGCTCGCCGTGTGGGGGACCGTCGCGGGCGCGGGCTGGGCGCTGCTGACATGAGAGCCTGGAGCGGGATCCGGCTGCGGCCGTCGAAGCTGCGGGAGACGCCGGTGCGCGGACTGGTGGTGCGCTTCGTCTTCGGCGCGTTCGTCTCGGTGGTCGCCGGGGTGGTCGGGCACGTCTGGGGGCCGGTGGCAGGGGGTGTGTTCCTGGCCTTTCCCGCCATCCTGGGCGCCACGCTGACCCTCATCGAGGAGGAGGAGCACCGGCGCGATCCGGCCGAGCAGGACGCGCGCGGCGCGGTGCTGGGCGCGACGGGCATGATCGCCTTCGCCGCGTGCGTATGGGCGCTGGCCCTCCGGCTGCCCGCTCCACTGGTGCTGGGGATCGCGACCGTGGTATGGGCGGTGGTCGCCGGCACCCTGTACCAGGCCTTCGGCACCCGCTGATCGGGTCTGGCGCGGCCTTTCTTCCTTCGGCTCCCCCGAGGTCGCCCTGGCCCCGGACGGCACCGAGACCGACCAGCCCTCGACCGAAGCGCCGGCCTCCTGACCCTGGGTTCCAGGCTCCCGGCACGTCTCAACGAGTGATGCGAAGGGCCCACTCGACCGCGTCGGTGGCCTGGATCCGTACCGTCAGGGTCCTTCTCTCGCCGAGGTCGAGGCGGTTCATGATGGGGCTGACCACGTCGTCGAGGCAGGTGAAGGGCATGGTGATGCCCGGCTCCAGAACGATCTCCACCTTGCCCTGCCCGCGGCAATTGAACAGCACCCACAGTTCGTCCTTGCCGGGTGGGATGTCCCCGACGACCATGGATCCCTTCCTCGGCCCCGCCTTGAGGACGGTCTTCGTGCCGGCGTCCATGCCCGGCAGGCGGAGAGGTGATGGCGTGGCGACCGCGGTCCCGGCCGGGGCGGCCGACGAGGTGGCGCCTCGCGGCTCCGTCACCGGATCGGCTGGAGGTGATGCCGCGCAGGCCACCGCCGAAAGTGCGAGGGTGCTGGAGATCAAGAGAGGCGCCACCTGTCGGATCATCATGTTCGGATCACCTTTGCTTGATGTACCAGCCAACGCGCCACGGGGTCCACGCGGTCACGCTTCTCTTCTTTTGGGGACGAACGTGGTCTTCTTCCGCCAGACGCCGTACGTGGCGGTGGTCGTCTTCCGCGCCGGTGTGGGGGAGTCACTCACGCTGATGACCGGCGAGCAACCTCTTGTGCTGGGCCGTCTCGTGTGCTGCTCGTTCTGGTGCGTCTCGGTCCAGGTGCCGCAGCGTACGGGTGAGCATGCGCCGGCTGACCCCGTCGATCATGCGGCGCAGCCCGGTGAATCGCAGGCTGCGCCGGTCGAGTGCTCGGCTACGGCGGCTTCATGCTGCTGGGCGCGGGCCGCCGACCTGCGGCGGCTTCGATCTGGCCGGCGCCTTCAGCATCACCGGCGCGATGCTGCTGCTGGTGTACGGCGTGGTCCGGCTTGAGCATCCCGGCGACGGCCTCGCGGGCACGATCGGCGTGAGGTGCGCGGCTGGAGCAGCCTGCAGACCGGTCTGGCCATGCTGGTGATCAGCATCGACACGATCCTCGACCACGTTCTCGTACTGGAGCCCCCGGCAGAACACGGTGAGCCTGGACACCGTGGCCGTGACAGCATGGACGGATGGCGGTGGAGTGGTCGCGAGCGGAGATCGTCGAAGCGCTGAGAACGTGCGCGCTCCGGATAGACGGGACGGAGGACGGGTACTCCGGGCTCGACGTCATCGCGGAGCCGGACACCATGCTCTTGACGTTCCGCTGGCGGCTCGATCCGAACGTCTACGCCGTCGAGGTCGCGTTCCCGACGGAGCCGGCCAGTCCGTGGACCGGCCTGGCGGTGACCTCGGCGTACGAGTGGGCCGCGGACGTCATGGCCGGGCTCTCGGAGAACCTCGCGACCGGGCTGGTCGGCTGGGGCGGCCGGACGATCCGCGATGGCCACGTCGTGCTGGACTCGCGCCATCCCGTGGACGTCGTTCCCGCCGGATACTACGTCGCGTCGGTTCCCCTCGTCGGCGTGCCCCGCTCGTCGGGGCCCAAGCGGAAGGGGACCTTCTTCACGTGGGGGTCGCCGGAGGCGCTGGTGCCGCTGCCTCCGTCCGAGATGGGCTCCTGGCTGGCCGAGGAGGGGATGGACGTGAGCCTCCCCCGGCAGCTGGTCGTCGAGGACAGGCTGGCCTGCTGGGTGCAGGCCTACGTCGACAACGCCCGCGGAGAACCCCACGTCGGACACGCCGTCGCGTCCTGGGAGGACGCGCGGCACACCGTCGCACGGCTGGAGCTGGTGCACCTCCAGCCCGGCGTCCCGTCGGACGTGGGGGCGGCGCTGGCGCATGGGACGGTCCGCGTGGTGACCGAGGCCGGTGCTCTGCGCGTGGTCACCGCGATCGACGGTCCCATGCTTCGAGGACTGGGGTTCCAGCCGGCGAACGGGGGCGGGCTCACGTTCTCCACCAGCATCACCCCACCCCCGCCGCACGACGCGGCTGAGCTCTGACCCAGGCCGGATCCTCGTTACCGGACCTCTCACGACCCGGCGGCGGCGGCCCGTCACGCCGGCTCGACGTTCTCGGCTGCGGCCCCGGGGGTTCGATGCCGGTCAGACCTGCCATTCGTCGTCGCGGAGGAGCTCGACCGCGCCGCCGTCGTGGCCGACTCCGGTGACGGTGACGTCGGGGCCGCCCACCATGAAGTCGACGTGCACGCGGGAACGGTTGACCCCGGCCGCGTCCAGGTCGGCGGCCTCCCGCGCGCGCAGGTGCGCGGGCACGCCGGGAGGCAGCCCGGCGCCCCAGGCCAGATGGCAGGTGGCGTTCTCGTCCAGCAGCGTTTCGAGGTACGTGATCCCCGATCGTCCGACTGGTGAGGAGCCGTCGACGAGTGCCAGCTCACCGAGCCGGGCGGCCCCGGCATCGGTCGCCTGGTGGGTGCGGACGACGTCCGCGCCGCTGCTCGCTCGTACCTCGGTCACCACACCTGCGGTGAAGGTCAGTTCGAGGTCGCGGATGACGGTTCCGTTGAGGATCAGCGGACGCGTCGAGCGAACCGTGCCGTCCACCCGGCGGTAGTCGGGAGTGGTGAACACCTCCTCCGTGGGGAGGTTGCACTGGAAGACGTGCCCCTTGACCGATTCGAGCCGCGCCGCGGTCCAGTGGGCGTCGGGCAGCAGGCCGATGGTCAGGTCGGTCCCCGGCCCTTCGAACCGTACGGCGTCGAGGCGCAGGTCCTCCAGCACCTCCGCGCGGCGGAGCAGCTCGGCGATCCGCCGCTCCCAGGCGGCCCGGGGATCGGGCTGGTCGAGCCGGAGGATGGGGCGCAGGTGCTGCCACAACCGGGCCTCGTCCGGCTCCCCGAAGATCGCCTGAGCCCACTCCGCCGTCGGACCGGGGACTATGGCCCAGCGGACCAGGTTGCCGAGCTGGAGCCGCTGCCTCGACGTGAGGTAGGGCATCCGATCCAGGCCCGCCCGGACCGGATCCTGCCCGACCAGGAGATCCGGGGTCGCGGTGCCCCGGATGTTGACCAGGACGCCGCAGTGGCGGGCGAGCTCCTCATTGCGCGCGTCCAGCCAGGAAGGAACCTCGCCCAGCGTCGCTTCGTCCGCGTGCTGGACCCGTGACCGCCTGGCGTACGGGTCGAAGTACCAGATGTCGACATAGCGAGCGCCTCGGGCGTACGCGGCCTCCGCCAGGGCGCGGGCGAGCGGGGCATGCTCGATCTCGGCGTTGATCAGGACCCGGTCGTCGCGGTCGACCGGCACGGCGATGTCGAAGACGACGTCGGCGTACCCGGCCAGCTCAGCGGGGGGAATGGTCATGGATGTCTCCTTGGGGTGAGGCCTCACGAGGCTTGCGGCCGAGGGGGAGGAACAGCAGGGGCGCCAGTGCCGCCACCGCGGCCGCGGCGGCGAACCCGTACGTCAGCCCGAGGGACTGCGCGATGGCGCCGAGCGCGAGCGCGGCCGTCAGGAACCCGAGGTCGAAGAACGCCGTCGTGGTGGCCAGCGCCGAGCCGCGCTGCTCGGCGGGCAGGCCGGTCACCGCCATGGTCAGGAACGCCGGAAGGCCCAGCGCCTGCCCGGTACCGAGCACCACCGCCGCGAACAGCGCTCCCGTGACGGACGGCCAGACGATGAGCATGGCCAGCCCTGCCGCGGTGAGGACGAGCGAGGCCGCCGCCATCGTGCGCGGGGCGATCCGGGTCGACAGCCGATGACCGGCCAGCCGCACCGTGAGCAGCACGCAGCCGTAGAGCAGGAAGTGGATGCCGCTGTCGTCGCCGCCCAGCGCCGCGACGTGCAACGGCAGGAAGGCGCTGAAGGCCGTGTATCCCCACACCGACGCCCAGTAGGCGAATCCGGGAGCAAGGCCCGCCCGGTGGACGAGCGGCCCGGCCTTCCTCGTGCGGGACGGCTCGCCGCCCGCGGGCACGGTCAGGAACAGGCACCCGGCGAAGGCCGCGACGGCCACCGTTCCCGACAACGCCCACACGGCCCACAGACCGGCGGCGACGCGTACGGCCTCGGCCAGGGGCGGCCCCGCGAGCAGACCGGCGTTGACCGCGACGGAGAAGTGGTTGATCGCCGCGCCGCGCCGTTCGTGGTCGCTGGCCGAGGCGGCCAGGCCGACGTACGTCAGAGCCTCGCCGACCCCCGCGACGGCGCGGCAGACCAGGAACAGCGGCAGCGAGTCGGCCAGGAGCACGGCCGACGAACCGGCGGCCAGCAGCAGGGCGCCGGCGCACGCGGTCGCCCTGCGACCCCGGCGGTCGGCCAGCCTGCCCGCGACCGGCCGGGCGAGCAGGCCGAACATGGAGGTCATCGCCAGACAGACGCCGACCAGGACCGGGCCCTGGTCCAGCGGGCCGGTGACGTACCTCGGGATGACGGGTATGAGCAGCCCCAGCGACAGGAAGCACGCTCCTGTGCACAGCAGCAGGCGGGTCATCGCGCGTCGTCGAGTTCCAGCAGAAGGGCGGTCATGCTCACCTTGATCCTGTCGCTGGACCGGGGCGGCCCCGCCTTGCCATGGACCAGAGCGACCGCCTGGTCGACCAGCCCCACGACCTCCTCCCACACGGACCGGTCCAGCCACACCTCGGCGTCCATCGACGTGCGCGTGACCTGAGCCTGGGTGAGACGTCGTGACAGGTCGACGCTGAGCGCCTCGTGGAGGAGCTGCCGCCCCTGCGTCCGATCCAGGCGGGCTCCGCTGGAGGGGTCGTAACGGTAGCGCCTCCGGGGTCTGCCTTTGCCTCCTCGCGGCGGCTGCTCGTCGACGTGCTCCAGGAAACCCGCCTCGGCGAGCTGGCGCAGATGGTAGCTGGCCGAGGCGTGGGCGATCCCCAGCTCCTCCGCGACCTCGGTGGCCGACATGGACGTGCCGGTGAGCAGCGAGACGATGCGGATGCGGAGCGGGTTGGCCAGTGCTCGCAGCGGTACCAGATCGTCGTCGTTTTCCCAAGACATGTTGGGATCATAGCTTTCCAACATCTCTTGGGAAAGAGGTCCGTCTGGCCGCCGAGACTTCCGACAGGCGAGACGGCGACCCTGCGGGGATGGGAGGCTTGGACCGTGCGTACCTGGTTCGAGCCCGAAGAGGCCGAGGAGTTCGAGGCGACCAAGGACCTGCTGATCCGGCGGTGCGTCACTTGGGCGAAGGAGCACGGGCATCCAGCCGATGACCTGCTGCTCTCCGCCGCCGTCGACGCGCGGCACGAGAGCCGTGACGGCCGGCTGGCGTACTGGGACCGTACGCGCATCAGGTTCTTCCTGCTGCGGTACGTGCCGTACAAGGTGACGGCCCCGCGGGAGGAGCTCGACCTCGCTCCGGAGGTGCTGCGCACGTACCTGCGCTATCTCGACGTCACGGGCCTTCGCGACCCGCGCGGCGCCACGCTCGCGGAGGCGGAGGAGATCATCGCCGGGGCGCAGGCGGAGTACGCGTCCGCGCTCGACGATCCCACGCTGCGAGGGTTGGCGACGTTCTGGGCGCACACGGCTCTCGACCAGGGATTCGATCTCACCGTCCCGGGGGCGTTCGAGCGGTTCAAGCGCGAACTCGACGCCGGACGCGTCCCGTACGACCAGCAGGTGCTCGACAAGATCATGCAGAACCGCTTGGTGTACGGCGGCATCGACGAGGAACGCGCCTTCCCTCAGCCGCCTGTGTCCCTGCCCCCCGCGTCCGAGCTGGCGGAGGCCGCCGGGCGCAGCCGGACCGTCCAGCGCCTCATCACCCTGGCCGACTGGGTGGGCAAGGACGGCCGCGCCCTCACCGACGCGGGCAACCTCCGCGTCGCCGACGCCCTCGAGGTGTCGGCCCTGCTGGGCACCGGCGAGGACCAGCTGCGCGTCCGCAGCGCCGCCGATCTGCCGCAGCTCAACCTGCTGCTCGCCTGGGCCAGGAAGCTGCGGCTGACCCGCACCAGCAAGGGGCGGCTGCTCCGCGTGGCCAAGGCCGTACCCCTGCTGCGCGACCCGGAGACGCTGTGGGGTCGCGCGTTCGAGGTCCTGCCGGAGCTGGGGCGCGTGGTCACCGTGCCCGTCGCGACGTGGCGGCCCGAGCCCATCCTGGCCGAGATCTTCGACGAGATTCTCCCGGACGTGCTCAACTCCATGTACGGGCTGGACGAGATGCCTGTGGTCCGGCTCGAAGAGACGGTGTGGCTGGCCTGCCAGGAGTACGTCGTTCTCGACGAGGAGGAGCACCGGCTTGATCTCTTGCGCCGCGAGGTCGCCCGGGACCTGGGACGCATGTTCGAGGTCCTGTCCGACCTCGGGGCCGTGGAGCTCACCCACGGCCCCGCCGACCCCCTCTACGCGAGCGACCTCGACCACGACGAGCAGCCCTTGCCGCCGGACGCGGTCGAACGCCTGCGCGTCGCCCTCTCCGAGTCCGACCTCCCGCTGGTCCGCCTCACTCCACTCGGCGTGCGCGGCGTCCGCGACCGCCTCCTCGCCGAGGGCCGCGACGCTCCCCTCGTCGGCGAACTGGCCACCGCCCCGCCGGCCGAGCTGCTCGGGGTGCTCGCCCAGCACTATCCACCGGAGGACGCCGTCGCGGAGCTCCAGGGGTGGCTGGCCCGGCCGGGGCAGGACGTCGAGATGTTGGTGCAGGCCGTACGGGATTGCCCGTTCCGTACGCGGGTGGGGGCGATGCTGCGCGTGCTGGCCGGCGCCCTTCCCGAAAGGCGGCTGCTGCAGGACCTACGGCACGACCCGGTCCTCGGGCCCGCCGTGTGGACGCAGCTCATCGATGCGGGGGAGATGAGGCCCGGGTCGTTGAGCGAGCGGGAGAACCTGCTGCTGGGGGCGGAGAACTTTCTGTCGGTGCTGGAACTCGCAGGGCCCGAAGGGCTTGTCGAGCAGCTCAGGAGAATGGGGGGCGGGGACGCGGACGAGTTCCTGGAGGCGATCCTGGCGTCGGGGCACCCTGATGTCGTGGGGTTGCGGGAGCTACGCGAGCTGGTGGCCGAGCCGCTCCGCAGGACCGCCCGCCACCCCCTCCGCCTCGTCCCCACCCGGCCGCCGGGAGCCCGAGGTCGCCGGAAGAAGCGTAAACGCTGATCTTGATCATTGAACTGCGCGGCCAGGTTACGGGTTGTCCGGGTCGACCGGTTCCAGGGGCCGAGTGGCCGGACCGTGCAGGACGGCTCCGTCGGGTCCGAATCGGGAGCCGTGGCAGGGGCATTCCCAGGTCTGTTCGGCCTGGTTGAAGGCGACGGCGCAGCCGAGGTGGGTGCAGGTGGCGGAGACCGCGTGGACGACGCCTGCCGCGTCGCGGGAGACCGCGCACCGCCGCCCGCCGATACGGACGATGGCGCCCGATCCCGGAGCGACGTCGTCGACCGAATCGGCGTGGGAGGGGCGCAGCCGATCGCCGATCAGGTGGCGTGCGGCCTTGGCCTGGAGTTTGGCGATGGGGCCGGCTTCGCGCAGCGGGTGAAGCCGCCGGGGATCGTACAGCTCGGCCCACGGCAGATCGTGCCCGGTGATGAGAGCGGAGAGGAGTTTGCCGGACATGACGCCGTTGCTCATGCCCCAGCCGCCGAATCCGGTGGCGACGTAGACGTGCTTGGCGCCGGGGTGGAAGTGGCCCACGTAGGGCAGGTGGTCGGTGCTGGTGATGTCCTGTGCCGCCCACCGGTGGCTGATCTGTGTGCCGGTGAAACGGTCGCGGGTCCAGGCGGCCAGGCGCTGGAATCGTTCGCCGGCATCGCCCGAGCCGGGGTCGGCGGTCTCCCCTGTGACGATGAGCAGGCGCTGCCCGTCCCGATACGGGGTGGTGCGGATCGACCGGGTGTTGTGCTCCGAGGTGATGTACATCCCGCCCGGGTCCTGCTCAGGTGAGATCGGCGCGGCGACCACGAGCTCACGCCGCGGCTCCAGCCGGGAGAACATCAGCGCGCGGTCGAAGATCGGATAGTGCGTGGCCACCACGACATCGCCGGCGGTGACCGTGGTGCCGTTCTCGCACGCCAGCCGGCACGGCCGCCCCTCCTCCAGCCCCATCACCCGGGTACGTTCGAACACCCGGACGCCGTCGTCGGCCATCCGCCGCACCAGGGCGAGAAGGAACTTACGAGGGTGGAACTGGGCCTGGTCCTCCACCCGGACGGCCGCCGCGACGTCGAACGGAAGACCCGTCCGGGTCACCAAGGAGGCGGGCAGTCCGGCCTGCTGGGCCGCCTCCACCTCAGCGGTGATCTGCTCGGTCTCTCCGCCGGACTCCACATAGGTGTAGGCGGGCAGGCGTTCCAGGTCGCAGTCGATCCCCAGCTCGGCCGCGGTCGCGAACACGTGCTCGACCGCGTCCTGTTGCGACTGCGCGTACAGCCTGGCGGCCTGTTCCCCGTGCGACTTGCGCAACCGTGCGTAGATGAGCGTGTGCTGTACGGACAGCTTGGCGGTGGTGTAGCCGGTGACGCCCCCGGCGACGCGGTCCGCCTCGAGCACGACGACCGAGCGCCCCGTCCGCGACAACTCCCACGCCGCGCACAACCCAGCGATCCCGCCGCCGACGACGGCGACATCGGGGGTGATGTCCTGCTCAAGCGAGGGGAACGAGGTGGTGGGGGTCGACTCGACCCAGTACGACTCGGGCACTCCCGGAAGCGCTGCCATGACGGACGCCCTGCCCTCGCGCCCGCCGGTTAGACGCACCACCGGTTATACGCACCAAGAGCCTCGAAGACGCCGATGGCGGTGACGCGGCGGGCCGCATAGTGTGTGGCGTAGATCGTACTTCGGGGCCGAGTTCCGGACGAGACCAGGGGCGAGCACGGAGATGACGTCAGAAGCCTCGGCGACACCGGCCGACGTGGCCACCTCCGGCAGGGTGCCGCTCGACGCGCTGGACGTCCCTCGCAGGTCGGGCGCCGAGCCGTTCACCGAGGCCGGGGCCCCGGCCGGTGCCACCTTGGCCGACTTCTGGGGATGGGCGTGCTCCGACGTGGTCGGCAACAGGCTGCGCGGCGTCCTCGCCGAGTACATCGTCGCCCTGGCCCTGGAAGTTCATGACGGTGTCCGTACGGAGTGGGACGCGGTCGACCTGGTGCTGCCCAGCAAGCTGAAGGTCGAGGTCAAGTCGGCGGCCTACCTGCAGTCATGGAGCCAGCGGCAGCCGTCGGCCATCAAGTTCACCATCGCCCGTGCCAAGGGCTGGGACGCGCGGACGGATGTGGTGGCGGCCACGCCGGAGCGGCCCAGCGACGTGTACGTCTTCTGCCTCCTTCACCACACGGACAAGCGGACGATCGACCCGCTCAACCTGGACCAGTGGGAGTTCTACGTCACCTCGACGGCGGAGCTGGAGGCGGCGTTCGGCGACCGGACGCAGATCTCGCTGGCGGCACTGCGGACGATCGTCCCCGTCCCCGTACCGTTCGGCGGGCTCAAGGACTGCGTGCTCTCCTGGCAGGGCTCACGCAAGGTCGTCCCACGTGACGTCCGGATCGGGTTCGAGGTAGGTGACCGCGATGCTCGCGGCCGCCATGCCGAGCAGTGACCAGTCGGAGGCGGCGCTCGCCGTGGTGGGATTGGCGGGCACGCGCCGGGTGAGCAGGTCCGGGTCGGACAGTGACATCAGCACCAGGCCGCGCATCGCCGCACAGGCCAGGGTCGCGATGAGCGGGAAACTGCCGCCCGTCCCCGGGCGCAGCCGGTAGCCCAGCGCCGTCGCCACCGTCTCCCAGCCGCGCGCCACGCGATCGACGAACCGCTGCTCGGAGCGGGCCAGCGCGGCCTGCACGTCGGCCCGCAGGTCCCCTTCGGGCAGGCTCAGGAACGTGGCCTGCAAGGCCAGGTACGTGCGCCACTCCGGGGAGCCGTGGACCGCCTCGAAGTCGCTGACCGCGGTCAGCCGCAGGAGTTCGGTGACCAGGTCGTGGCGGCCCTGAGGCGAGGCCAGGTCCTCCGAACGGCCGGACAGGACCTCACTGAGCACCTCCCCGGTGGTCTCCAGGGCCGGCGCGGAGGCGGGCGCGGCGCCGCGGGCCAGCTCGCGCAGCAGGTCGCTGAAGAACAGGTCCTTGTACGGCCAGCGGCGGTAGACGGCTGTCCTGGACACCCCGGCGTCACGGATGACGTCCTCGAAACCCAGGTGGTCGAGCCCCACGGTCAGGCCGTCGCGGTGGACCATCGCCACGGCCGTGTCGAGCATCCGCCGTTCGGTCTCCTGGTCGCTGAGCCGGGCGCGGCGCCGGGCGGGGCCGGTGGGCCTCGACGGGGCGTGGTCCGGCGGGTAGTTTCGAGCCATGAGACATGGTATCCCAAGTTCCATTAGTGGTGTGGCGGTGTTCTTCCCGCTGGTGTTCCTGTTCAGCGTCCCGTTCGTGGTGGTGGGGTCCCTGTCCGGCGCGCAGATCGTGCCGGGCGTGCCTCTGTCGGGGCTGGCCTTCGTCTGCCCGGCTCTGGCCGCGGCCGTGCTCGTCCACCGCGAGGGCGGGATGGACGGGGTGCGAGCGCTTGCCGGACGCGCCTTCGACGCCGGCCGGGTCAGTCGCAAGGCGTGGTTCGTGCCCGCTCTGCTGCTGTACCCGGCCGTGGTGGCCCTGTCGTACGTGCTGTTACGGCTGTCCGGCACCCCGTTGCCGGACGCGCACTTCTCCGTGGCCTCGGCGCTGTCGCTGGCCGCCGCGCTCTTCGTGGGCGCGCTGTGCGAGGAACTGGGCTGGTCGGGCTACGCCACCCAGCCCTTGCAAGCCCGCTGGGGACCGGTGTGGGCGGCCCTGACCATCGGGTCGGCCTGGGCCGTCTGGCACTGGCCGGCGCTGCTCCAGGTGGGCCGCCCGGTGTCCTGGATCGCCTGGTGGTCGCTCGGCACCGTCGCGGCGCGCGTGATCATGGTGTGGCTGTTCGCCCACATGGGCGGCAGCGTCCTGGCCATGGCGCTGTTCCACATGACACTCAACCTGGCCTGGCAGCTCTTCCCGGTCGACGGATCACATTTCCCCGTGGCGCTGGTGGCGGTGCTGATGACGATCGTGGCTGTGACCATCGTCGTGCTGGACTTCAGTAGAGCGAAGGCAGCGTCCGCGCGACCGCGTCGTTGAAGCGGTCGAGCAGCGGTTCGAGACCTTTGCTGTGCTGCCGCGCCTCGTCAAGGCTGCCGGCCCAGATGGAGTCGCCGGCCACTTTTTCGACCTCCGCGGCGAGCGAGCGAATGCCGTCATCGAAGACCCGGGCCCGGGAGGACTTCAACAGGAGCAAGGCCGTGGACCATCCGACGGCCGTGGGCGTCTCCCATCGCCGTGCAGGCCACTGCCCTGTCTCTTTCGAGACGGCGATGAGCCTGTCGAGTTCGGCGTACGCCGATTGGACCAGATCCGTTATCGCGCTCTGGAGAGTGAGGATGCTGTCCCGCTGGAACGTGTCGCGCGCCGTCCGTCGCTCCCGTTCGTACTGACGATCGCTCTGGTCCGTCTCACGCTTGCCCTTCTGGACTTCCGCATAGATCGTCACGATCGCCGTGATGACAGAGCCCACCAGGACTCCGATTAAGCCGAAAAGCGCCTCGCTCACGTTGGCCCTCTTCCCTCAGATGCGGTCAGCCGGGTGTCCTCCCACCATCATGGGGCTGCCTTCGTCGGAGCCGCTCGCCTCCGACAGACGGCTCCATCCGTACACATCCACAGGAGGTGGGCCCACCCGGGCCCACCTCCTGGTGCGGGTGGTGTCAGACGATCGGACCCTCACTGGCGAGTTGGACGCCGGGGCGTCCGTTCTCGACGACGTACGTGGCCCGGGTGGACGCCGGAGCGCCGGGCCTGTCGACGTACGGGAGCACCCGGAAGTCGGTGCTCCACAGGTCCTCGGTCACCGTGCACCGCAGGTATCCCCGCCGGTAGTTGGCGAACTTGATGTGCGGGTTGGCGCGTACCGACAGCTGCGAGTAGGAGTCCATGTCGGAGCCGTTGCCCTCGGCGCTGATCGAGGTGCAGACGAACTCGCTGGCCAGCACCGGGGCGGCCGGGTCGCGGTAGTCGGCCTTGATGTCGCCGGCGTGGTGCCGGTGGCGGTCGCCGGTCAGCACGACGAGGTTGTCGACCCCGCGGTTCCGCGCGCCGTCGAGCACCCGGCGGCGGTTCGCGTCGTACCCGTCCCAGGGGTCCATGAAGACCGAGACCGCAGCGGTGTCGTCCATGTCGGTCTCGGCCATCGGCGCCTGGTTGGCCAGCACCTGCCACCGGACGCTGGAGCGCTCGAAGTTGTCCAGGAGCCACCGCTCCTGCTCCCAGCCCATCATCGTCCGGTTCGGGTCCAGGCTGTCCGGGTTCGGGGCGGCCAGGCCGCCGCCGGCCGCCTGGTCGTCGCGGTACTGCCGGGTGTCGAGCACGTTGATGTCGAGCAGGTCGCCGTAGGCGAGCCTCCGGTACAACTGCATGTCCGGACCGTTCGGCAGGGCCGACGCGCGCAGCGGCAGGTTCTCGTAGTAGGCCTGGAAGGCGGCGGCGCGCCGGTCCATGAAGCCCGGGATGTCGGCAGGGTTCTGCGGGATGTCGTCGGCCCAGTCGTTGTCGACCTCGTGGTCGTCGAGGGTCACCGCCCAGGGGTGGGCGGCGTGCGCCGCCATCAGGTCCGCGTCGCTCTTGTACAGGCTGTACTGCAGGCGGTAGCGCTCCAGCGTGACCGTCTCGGGGGACAGGTAGTCCGGGACCGTGGTCTGCCGGGTGCCGCCGTTCGCCGGTACGCCGTTCTCGTAAATGTAGTCGCCGACGTGGAGGACCAGGTCGAGGTCGTCCTCGGCCATCCGCTGGTACGCGGTGTAGAAACCCTGCTGCCACAGGGCACAGCTGGCGACCGCCAGGGAGACCGAGCTGACGTGGGCGCCGTGGGCCGGGGCGGTCTTGGTCCGCCCGACGGGACTGATGTCGGTGCCGACCTTGAACCGGTAGAAGTAGTGCCGGCCGGGTCGCAGGCCCCACACCTCTGGGTGGACGGAGTGGTTGAGCTCCGGCGTGGCGACGGCGGTGCCGCGCTTGACGATCCGGCGGAAGCCCTCGTCCTCGGCGACCTGCCAGTGGACGGGGACCCGCCGCCGCGGCATGCCGCCCGACCCGTCGGCGGCGAGCGGATCCGGGGCGAGGCGGGTCCACAGCACGACGGAGTCCGGCAGCGGGTCACCGGAGGCGACACCGAGCTTGAACGGGTTGTCCGGCAGACCGCGCTGCAGCGGCGTCGCCCCGGCCGGGTCGGGGATGGCACTGGTGCCGAGGAGTACAGCGGCCGCGCCGGCGCCGCCGAGGAAGCCGCGTCGGCTGAGGGTGCGTCCGAGCGGAGATTTCATTGAGGGGTGTCCTTCGAAGATCAGGAATGAGGGCAGCGATGCTAACGGCGGGGGGTGAACCACGGGTTGGCGGTACGTGATCGGCGGGGAAATGCCAGGTACGGTACAAGATCGCTACTTTGTCCACAACTGATGCTTGACCTGTGGGTGTCAAGAAGATGCGGGCGGGACTCCGTGAGACCGGAGGCCCGCCCGTGTCTGCGGTTGGAACCGCTGGTCAAGATCGAGTGCCACCGGCAGGATTCGAACCGGCGTGAGCCGCGGCTGAGGGCGCGCGCGGCTGCTCATGGGCGAGTCTGGCGGATGAAGACCTGCGGCTGAGAAGCCACAGGTCAGACTGGCTGATCCTCGATCGGGCGGCCGAAAGTGACGGCCTCCAGCACGGATCGCGGCGCCGTGTCGCGGAGGGCGGCGTCGGGACGTGCGCCGAGCGCGTCGTTGACGGTAGAGAACGCGATGCGCAGTGCCACGAAGACGGTGACCGCGAAGATCTGACCGTCGTCGTACCCCGCTTCCCGCAGCGCGAGCACGTCCGTCTGGCCGATCCCGTTGGGATCGCGTGCCACCTTCCGCGCCCAGCGCGCCAGCGCTCGCTCCCGGGGCGTCAATCCGTCGTCGTCGCCCCGCAGCACTCCCGACGCCACACGGGCGTCGGCGGACTCGGCCAGCTTGTTTCCCCAGGCCAGCGAGCAGTACGAGTCCCCCATGGCCGAGGCGCAGGCGGTCACCAGGATGCCGCGGGTGCGCAGGTCGAGCCCGCCTGCCTCGACGCACTGCCGTAGCAGGTCGAACAGTCCCGCGATGGTGTCCGGCTGGTGGGCCCACAGCCTGGTGAGGTTCATGACATAGCCGCACTCGGCCAGGTCATCGTCGAACAGCCGCCGTACCTCCGAAGTCATCTCCGGAGGTTGGAGGAATCCGCTCATGAAGTTCTCTCCCTTCCGCAGGAAGAGTGGTCGAGCGTGCTTGCCAAACGCTTGCCAACCGCTCATAGCCGAAGAGGGCTCGGCATGCCAGCGGTGGGTGAGCCGGTGGGCAGGATCAACTAAGGTGCCCGTTCATGCACGGAATCCGAAGTTTGCCGTCTACGCTCACGCTCGTGCGGAAAACGAGCGTGGCGCTGATGGCGCTGCTGGTCCTGACCGGTTGTACGCAGCAGGCTGGTGAAGACGGGCTGCTGGACGCGATGGCCAGCGTCTCGGGGGAGGGACCCGCCGCGGCGTACTTCGAATACGGCGAGCCGGCCTGGTGGCGTGACCTCGGCGTCGATGCCGGCTCCGGCGGGGATCGCCGCTGGCTTCCCGCGGCGGTCTCAGGTCTCGGAAGCCTGGGCGCCGCTTGGCAGACCCTGCCACAGGCCACCGGCATGGCTCCCGCGACCGGCACCCGGGCGATCTCGATCGGCGTGCCCCCGCAGCAGGCGTTCCGGTTCGACGGCGACGTCGACTCGGACGCCGTACGGACGAAGCTGACCGCTCTCGGCGCCAAGCCCCGCACCATGGGCGGCCACGAAGGGCTCTCCTTCTCCCCTGGAGCCGAGATAGACCTGTCCCGGCTGATCGTTCCCGGGCTGACCAACCAGCTCAACCAGGTCGTGGTCACCGACTCCCTGGCAGCGGCGGCCTCCACCCCCGGCCCGCTGGAGGCCGTCCTGGGCGGGGAGCGTACGTTGGCCGACAACCCCGCGCATGCCGCCGTGGCCGCCTGCCTCGGCGACGTCGCCGCCGCCACGATCATGGCCCCGTCTCCTTCCGGCGCGGTCACGCTGTACGGCGTCGGGCTGCGCCGCCCGGCCAGCCTGGACGACCGGCCGGTCAACGTCATCTGCGTGCTGCCGTCAGCACCCGCCGCCGCCGACGTCGAACGCGCGCTGACAACCCGCCTCACCCCTGAGGGAAAGATGCGGGACGGCGGGACCTTCGGAACGTACGCCCCAGAGATCGCACACGATCGGATCACCTCGGACGATCACGTGGTGCTGAGAGCCGTCCTCACGCTGAGCGGCACCAAGTCCGTGATGTTCGCCAACCAGATGCTGGTTCGGAACGAGCTCCAGGGCCTGATCAACTCATCACGTTGATCCATTGTGGGCTTCCCCTCGTAACGTGGAGACCGAACCAGGAAAGGTTTGGTCGTGGCAGGAGTCACGAGGCGTCGCTTTGATCCGGAGTTCCGGGCTGGGGCGGTGAGGATCGTCAGGGAGACCGGCAAGCCCGTCGCGCACGTCGCGCGGGATCTGGGCATCAACGAGTACACGCTGTACAACTGGGTGCAGATGGACCGGCTCGCGGCAGGGCAGGCCGGTGGCGACAGCGGAGGCGGGACGCTGAAGGAGTCGGCGGAGGAGGAGCTGGCGCGGCTGCGGCGGGAGAAGGCCGAGTTGGCCCGGCAGCACGCCAAGGAGAAGGCGGCCTGGGAGAAGGAACGCGCGGAGCTGGAGGACGAGCGTGATGTCCTCAAGCGTTCCGTGGTCTTGTGGGTGAAAGAGGCGATGGGCCGGTGAGCGTGGCGGCCTTCATCTGCTCCCAGAAGACCGACTACGGCATCGACCACGCGATCTCCTGCCGGGCGCTGGAGGTCTCCCAGTCGTGGTTCTACAAGTGGAAGAACCGCATCGGGGCGAATTCGCCGACCGCCCGCCAGCAGCGGCGGGCCCGGTTAGATGCGGAGATCAAGCGCCTGTTCGCGGCCTCGGGCGGTACGTACGGCTCACCGCGGATCACCCAGGACCTGCACGAGGCGGGCTGGCGTGTGTCAGAGAACACCGTGGCCAGGCGGATGGCCGAACTCGGCTTGGCTGGGCGGGCGCCGAAGAAGCCTCGTTCGCTGACCCGGCAGGGCAAGCGGCCGGCCGCGCCGGATCTGGTGCGGCGGAAGTTCACCGCGGTCGCTCCGGACGTGCTGTGGGTCGGCGACGTCACAATGATCCACACCGATGAGGGGCCACTGTACTTGGCCTCGGTGGAGGATCTGTTCTCCCGTCGGCTGCTGGGCTACGCCATGTCCGAGCATCACGACGCGGCGCTGACGGTCGCCTCGCTGCAGATGGCGGTCGCCACCAGGGGCGGCGACGTGGACGGGGTGATCTTCCATTCGGACCGCGGGTCGGAGTACACCGCTGCCCGCTACCAGGCCGAATGCCGCAAGCACGGGGTGGTGCAGTCCATGGGCCGGGTCGGGTGCGCGCTCGACAACGGGGCTGCCGAGTCGCTCAACAGCACGCTGAAGGTCGAGTTTGTGCACCGTCACCACTTCCGTACCAGGGCGGAGGCCCGGCTGAAGATCGCGACCTGGATCGCGGACTTCTACAACGTCAAGCGGAGGCACAGCGCCAACGACGGGCTGCCGCCTGTCACATTCGAGCGTCAGATGATCGAGACGAGGCAAGCATCATCGGCCCTGGTGAGGGCCGCTGTGGCATAGGACCGTCTCCACGGTTTGAGGGGATTGACATACGGCTGTACGGAGCCCTCGGCCACTCCTGGCTCGGCTCGATGCGGGACCGGTCGTCGCCGATGTCGGCATGCGCAACTGTGACTGCCGTACGAAGCGTTAGTTCGGCTTGGGAGTACATTTGTGCAGCTCGCCGTACCGTTCGCGGGCGATGCTGAGCAGCTGTGTCAAGTCGCTCACCGGGTCACGTCCCTTGCTGACTTCGGACAGGTCAACGCTGATCCACGGACGCTTTTCTCCACACCGGAACAGCATCATCGTGTAGTACGGATTGGTGCGCGGCAAACGGCCTGTGTAGGCGATGAGCCCCTTGCCGAGATCCGCTGGAAGGTCGGCCAGTTGATGCTCACCGAAATTCTTGCGCGCAATATCCAAGACATTGTCCCCATCCCGTATCGACCACACAACGGAAAGTCGTGTGTATTCATTGCGAAGCGTGCATATGCCATGCGTTGTGCGCACTCCGCTCTTTTCTTCCTGTAGAGCGAGCGTAAGACCGCTGATCGTGCGGACCGCTTGCTGGGGAAGGAAGTCACACCAGTAAGGCGGGGAGTCTGTGACCGGAGAGGCAGCAATCTTGTTGCTTGCGTTTGGCGACGGTGGTGAGCCGGTGCCGGTGCAGCCGGTCAGCAACGCGAGGATGAGTGCGAGTCCGGCGCTCGTAGCGGCGAGGGGCCTGAGGGCTGGAGGCTTCATATCAGTACTTGAGGATTCCCAGGTTGCCATGCATCGTGTCCCTCGCCGTGTTCATTCGCGCCGCTTCTGCCACCTGGAGTTCGACCGCGGCGTTCCTGTCGCTGCTGCCCTCATAAGGCGGGCAAGCTCTGCAAGGCGACCCCGGTCCTGCAGAACTACAAGTTAGCCCGGGAACGAAAGGCCTCAGTGACATAGAACAGCTCGATGTTCTGCGCTAGCTCGCTTTGGGGGTGCATCGATGTATTTCGCCAAATCGGTCGCGCGCTATGCGAAGCAATGTGGTCAGGTCTGTGATCACATTGCGGCCCTTCGCCACCTCCGAGAAGTCGATGCCCATCCAGGGCCTTTTGTTGCCGCATCGGAACAGTATGAAGGCGACGTAAGGGCCTGTCCTGGGCTCGCCCTCGGTGTAGGCAATCAACCCTTTCCCGAGGTCGGTCGGTAGGTCAGCCAGTCGACGGCGGCCGAAGTTTTCCTGTGCGAGGTCAAGGGCCTCATTGCCACCACGGATGGACCAGTTGATGGAGAAGCGTGTGTATTCATTGCGCAATAGGCATCCGCCATGTGTGGTGGGGACGCCCCAGTTGTCCTCCGTAAGGGGGATGGCTAGGCCGCTGATGATGCGAACTGCCTGCTGGGGGATGACGTCGCACCAGTACGGGCCGATGTCGCTGACGGCTCGTGTGTCGACTGTGGGTTCCGGGACCGGCGGAGGAGGGCCCTGTGTGCAGCCGGAGCTCAGCGTCAGCGCGAGGAGTGTGGCACAGAGGGCCTTGGTACGTGTGGACATGTCAATAGTTCCGGTCGATACCAAAATTATCGTGAACGTCCCAGCCGGCGCTGTGGTCCATGGCCTCTCGGATCGTCTGAGTGGTGCTTTCGGTCTTGGCGTGCCAACGTGCCCACTTGATGAAGACGTCGAAGGTCGCCGGATCTGCCATGATCTCGTGGAGTGGTTTGAGGGTCGGTGGGCTTCCGTCCGTGGCGAACGGCGCGTCCTTGAGGCCTTCGAGTGCCTTATCACTCCATTGACCGTGTGCGATCCTGGCGCTGAGCATCATTGTCTCAATCATCGACATGGTCATCGTGCGATCGTTGCTCGCCTGCTGCATGGCCGACCCTGTAGTCATACCGTCCCGCAGCATCCGGTCAACCAATAACGCCGAGAGCTTCTCGAACGCCATCGGGGTGAGCTTCTCATGCGCCTTGTCGCCGAAGAACCCGAAGCGAGTGGCGAATTTCCCCGCCGGTCCGGTCAGCTCGCTCAGCACACTGTTGATCATTCCTTTCATCTCCTCTTTGACCTGCTCATCAGTCTTGGCTTGGGCCAACAAGTACAGTCGCCGGGTCTCCAGGATGTGGCCCATGAAGCGCGCCTCCGGAATGAGTACGTCCTCTATCTGCTCCCCGCCGTCCCGCCGGTAGGACTCGTGGACCATGCTCAGCATCCGTTGGACCTCGGCCTCCACCAAGGATTTCGTGGCCGCTGCGTCGGATCCCACGAAGGCCAGCAGCCGATCCATCTCAGCATGATTGATGCCTTTCAGATCTGGCTTGCGTTCATCGAAAACGGTGAAAACCTTGTCGATGTGCGCGGCCATGACTGATCCGATCGGGCCGGCCAGGAATGACAGTCGCTTCAGCTTCTCTGTGTCGGTGATCTGAAGCTTGCCGTCGCCACCACGTCCGAAGACGCCATCCAGTTCGTTCTTGAGAATGATGAGCGCCTCGTTCGTGTGTTTGAGCGAATCCTTGTCCTTGCTGCTCAACGCCGTCCGCAGCAGCCCTGCGAACGGGGCGTGGTTCCCCGTCTTGTTGAAGCCGTCCAGTCGGTCGGTGAGCAGGTACGCCATGATCGACTTGTTCCAGCCCTTCGGGGTGTGGAAGAGCAATGCCTGCGCGGCCGGCAGCGAATACTGGGCCGCCTGGGCCAGGTCATCGATGACGCTCGCTTTGATCGGCTCTCCCGGCTGCCCCATCCGCGGCCCACCTGGCTGCATGGAGTCGCTGATGCCGAGCACCGTGGCCAGGTCCATGCTGTTGGCGTAAGGAGTTCGCGAGTCGGACAGCTCCTTCTGATGCATGATGGCGTCCCTGCCGACCACTTCCATGAACCGCTCGGAGAAGGGCGGCTTGCCGTCGCTGGCTCTCCATATCAGCGCCTGAGCCTGGTAGCCGACGTAGGTCACTTCGAGCGCCTTGTGCTCGGCCCGCCCTTCCTCGACCAACTGATTCAGGAAGGCATCTCCCATGAACGCCTCGTCTTTTGGGTTGGTCCCCTTCGCCAGCGTGGTGGCCAGCAGTTTCATGACCTGCTGGACTTGTTTCACCTGTTGTGGATCACGCGTGGAATTGACATTGGCGCGCACCTGCAGGCCCAGCGCGGCCGGAAGTTCGGTGATGCCCTTGGCTCCCAGCTTGGAGAGGAAGGTCTTGACGAACTCCGGATCGTTCACCCTTCCCGCGTACTTCTGAAGCTCCGCCATCGCCTTGCGGTCACCGCGGCCGGCGGCGGCCGCCGCCTTGGCAGCCAGTGTGCCGTCGAGCTGTCCTTGGGCCTGGCGGAGCGAGTCCGGCACCGCGATAAGGGATCCCGTCGCTACGGACGTTCCAAGGGTGATTTTGTGCCGCTCGATCTCACGGACGATGCGCTGCCGTTTGCGAAGATCATCTGCTTCCTGGCCGACCTGTGTCGCGAGCTTTCTGATTCGTTCCGCGGGAGTGGTGTCGAGCCCTGCGCTCGTGAGCTCTCCGTATAACAGGGAGGCCAGCTTTTCCATTTGCGCGGCGGCTGCGGTGTGGCGGGTGACAAGCATGTCGAACTCCGGCAGCTTGACTCCGCTGAAGCTCATCTCGTCTTCACCAGCTCATCCCTGGCCATGGCGACGGCCTGGGCGAGCATCGCATGCAGTTCCCGCTGAGAGTTGTGCACCGACTGATCGAATCGGCTGCCGGTCGGCCCCACCCAGGCGTCGGCTTCCATGAGCTGGCAGGAAGCGTGCAGAGCCCACCAGTTGTCGTCGGACAGCTTCTGAATGCGTTGCACCGCTGCCTGCATGAGCTCGCGATCAGGACCAGGCATGCCGATCTCCTCGTACAGCTGTCAAGGGCCCCAACTGACGATAACCCCGTACGAGTCAATTGCCTCGGTAACCAACCTTTTTGAGATTCCTCCCAACATGTTTGACCCGAAGGGCGAGAGGCGTACGTACAAGTACGAATCGCTGTGTGCAGGCCTGACGAATCACGAGCAAATGATCATGCGGCTATGGGCGCGCACGGCGGACAAGTTTTGCGATCACATCAGAAAGAGCCTCGACAGCGCTGCCGGCGAATCAGACCCATCCGCGCCGCCACGGCCCTCCGTCGTCCTGCTCGGCTACCCGCCGCCAGCAGGGTGCCGCCCTGGCGTTGCGATCCCGCTCTTCGGATCCGGGTGCCCTCACAAGAGTGTGCGCCGCCCCACGGTGACCTTCCTTCTTCGGAAACGCCTCCGGCGGCGACACTTCTGCGGGTCGGCCAATGGTGGCAAGGCGCATCGCGGAGCTTCAACCCACGGCGATCGTGGAATGCTCTGCGTGCGATCACCACGGTCGGGAGGTTCGGCGTGTTCCAAAAGATGGTGCGAGCCCTCACCGGAACTGCTTCAGCGCAACGGCCGGCAGCTGAGGACGATGCGTGCGCTTACGGAACGCAGCTGCTCAGTGAGGCCCGCGAGGAACTCAACCGGGCGGACACCAAGGCCCAGGTTCTTCTCGGCATCGTGGGCATTGGCCTCGGCGCCGTCATTGGCGGCCTCCTCGCAGGAAGCTGGTCACCTTTTACGTTGTCCAATGCCATCGAGTGGCTGTGGTGGGCAGGGGCGGCGGCTGCTCTTGCGTCCGTGATCGTGCTCGCCAGCGCGGTCTACCCGCGGCTGGATCGGCGAAAGATGCACGGCGCCGCCATGTACTACGCCGACATCCTTCACCTTGACTCCCCGGCGACCGTCGCCAACGCTCTCATGCGGTCGTCGGCACTGGACCTGGAGCGGATCGCTGATCAGCTGTACCGGGTCAGCCACATAGTCGGGCAGAAGTATCGCCTCATCCGCTGGGGGTTCTGGCTACTCCTCGGTGGAATGGCGGCCACAGTGAGCGCGGCGCTCATCGACGTCGTGCTCACCGAGTCCCCTCCCTGACCGCGTAGCCGCTGAATGACGGCACTCTGACGAGAACCTCACGCTCGGCCTACCAGCAGCGTGTCGTCCTCCACCGGCGGAACGGGCAGGCCGAGAAGTTCCAAGGTCCTGCGGAGCACCGTTTCGTTGCTGACGACGAAGCTGAGCATGTCCTCCCTCTCGTACCGCTGCATGATCGTGTCGACGGTGCCGAGCAGTTGTTGTGCTCCCTGCTGCCGCTGCTCGACGAGTTCAGCGATGATCTGAGGTAGGTGGTCCGGTGAGACTGCCAGTTTGATCGCGTGCTCCACTTGGGCGCTTCCCACCACGGCGGTGAGAAAGTCCTGCCATTTCTGCCGGACCTCGTCGGTGCTCTCGATCCGGAGCAGCGCGGCGGCGGCGTCGGCTCTGATGTCATGCTGTTTCCTGTAGGCATCCCGGTTGAGCTGGCGTATCTCCTCGGGAACGTCGACCTCGGCTCTGACCGCCCACCGGTAGACACCCGTCATCGAGCCTGAGATCGCTTGGAGCCTGTCGTTCGTGGCCTGTTCCGCCGCGCCCGCCGCGGTGATCTCGAATTGCCGGGTGGTCGACCGTACCTCCTGACACGCGCGCTGGAGGACCGCCTCCACCTCCGGTACTTCATCGTTGAAGACGGCTCGGGCCCGTACTCCGCCCGAGGTCGCGGTTCGAAAGAGGGTGACGGAGAAGTTGTAAGCGTCGCCCTTGGCAGGCGAGGCCAGAATGAACGGCTCGATGTTCACGGGCGGTTCGGGCTCGGGCTGGTTCTGCTGGATGTGGTAGAGCCTGGGTGCCAGCCATTTACGCATGAGATCAGCTCCTGTGAACGATTTGACGCAGGTGATGGTGAAGTTCGGCGGAGATCTCGCCATGGTGCCGCCAGAACCGGAGGTAGAGCAGGGCCCGCTCGGCGTTCCGCCCATCGGTCAGGCTGAAGATCTGATCCGTGATCTCCCGTACAGTGGGCCGCTTGTCGTAATGGCGGAGCCATTCGTGCAGCAACAAATCCCAGGACTCGGGGACGGCCAGGCGCCCCTTTTCCTCGTAGCTGAGCGCGTTGCGCCAGAGTGTCGCCAGAGAGGGATGGGGATCGAGCTCGCTCAGATGCTGCCGTTCTGGGCCCGAAACGGGCAGCGCGGCCAGTCGTCCGAAGGCGAGGGCGGCGCCGCGACGACCAGCCGATCCTCCCTCACGGACCCAGTCGGCGAGATGGTTCATGATGATGGGCGCGGTGTCTCTGCGATAGAGGTACGCGATGGACTGTGCCACGTCGTGGTGGAACTTGACGCCCCTGCTCAGGACCAGGGTCCGGAACGCGGCGAGGGCTTGGTCAGGTGCGGAGAGACCGACGGACGAGGCGTAGGCGCGGATGGCGATCGCCTTCTTCGCATCGTTGCCTCGGATCATGAGATCGAGATGGAGGTGGACGCGGCGTGTCATCGAGGGGTCCTCGGCGGTGGCTTCCAGTGCCAGTGCCGCGAGCTGATGGTCCCGGGATCGGCGGGACTGGCTCCATACCTCCAGGAACCGCTCGTTCACGAGGGCGAAGTCGAAGGTCGCGAGCTTTCCGACCGCGTGCCCGACCTTGATCCTCGTATGCGAAGATCCCTCACTGCCGAGCCAGATCAGCCAGTCGACCAACGAGTCGCGGATGGTCGGCTGGTCTTCCCAGATCACGCGCAGCATGACGGCCGCCAGCTCAGGACGTCTGAGCCTTATGCTTCGCCCGCCGCCGGGCCCGGCTGGTGTGGCCTCGGCATCCACGTAACTCAGCCAGGCCGGCAGCTTCTCCCACAGTTGGACCGGTTTCGGCGAGTGATCACGACGCCACTTCTCGTCGAGCCGTTCGGCCAGGGCCAGCGCCGCGCCGGAGATTTCCGCCTCGGGCAGGCCGTGAAGTACGGCGATGCTGGTCATGAAACACCGGCCCAGAGTCGGCCTGCGCTTTTCGAGGTTTTCGCCCACCTTCGCGCGCATGCGGTGGAAGCGCCGGTTCAGCATGGTCTCGATGGAGCTGCCGGACTCTACTGC
>NZ_VPFF01000001.1:6130000-6800706 GCF_008017515.1 Nonomuraea sp. C10 | reverse complement strand
TCCTGGTGGGCAAGCAGCCCGCGAACGCGCTGGACGAGCTGGTCGCCCTCGGGTCCATCCTCATCCACCCGCTGCGGCTGCTGCGGGCGCGGCGGGCCAGGCGGGCGGGGCGCAAGAAGGGGTACGCGCGAGTCCGGTTGCTGCTCACGCCCAGAGGGTCGGGGCTGCGGCGGCTGGTCGACATGGCGCGCGGCTTCCTGAGCGGCGACCGGCCGGTCGAGTCCGCCGGCCGGCACCACCACGCCGCCGCCCCCGGCAAGCCGGAGGACCCCGACGAGCTCCCGCCGGAGGACCGCGGCGCGGTCAAGCGCTTCCTCGGCCGGCCGGGGGTGCTGCTCGTGCTGGCGCTCAGCCTGGTCACGCTGGTGGCCTCGCGCTCCCTGCTGGGCGGAGACCGGCTCGGCGGCGGGGCGCTCGTCCCGGTGACCGGGAGCGCGGCCGACCTCTGGGCCTTCTACACCGGCGGCTCCGCCGGCTGGGCGCCGCCGTACGTGGCGGTGCTGGCGGCGCTGTCCCTGCCGGCGTTCGGGCAGACGGGTCCGGTGGTGTCGGCGCTGCTCCTCGGCGCGGTGCCCCTGGCCGGGGCGTCCGCGTACCTCGCCACCCGCCGCCTGACCACCCTCCCCGACCTCCCCCCATTCCTCCGCCGCTCAAACCACCCCCCAACCGGCCGCCCCCCGTTCCTCCGCCGCTCAAAACACCCCCCGTCCGACCGCCCCTCCTCGTCCGACCGCTCTCCGGCCGCGGACGGTCCTTCGGGCCGTGATCCCGTCTCCTCCTCGGGTCGCTCGGCGGTCGCGGATGCTTTCTCGGGTCGTGATTTCGCCTCGTCCTCGGGTCGCTCTCCGGCTGAGGACGGTTCTTCGGGTCCGGATTTTGCCTCGTTCTCCGGTCGTTCCCCGGTCGCGGACGGGTCTTCGGGTTTTGATCTCGCCTCGCCTTCCGACCGGGCTCTGGCCGCGAGTGCTTCTTCGCGCCGGGGCCTCTCCTCGACCCTTGACGTCACTTCGGCCGCTGGGCGTCCCTCGGGTACCGCCGAGCCGGGTAGGCGGCGGCGGGGTGGGCGACGTGGGGGCGCCGCCGTCGATACCGGGGCTGAGGGTCCGGCCACCGATTCCGCGGCTGGGCGGCGTGCTGGCCGGGCCGCCGCTTCCGGGGCGACCGGGCGTGCGGGCCAGGCCGCCGATTCCGCGGCCGGGTGGGGTGAAGGGGCGGTCACTCGTACCGGGGTGGCGGTTCGGGTGTGGGTCGCGGGCACGTACGCGTTGCTGCCTGTCGTGACCGGTGCGGTCGCGGCCGGGCGGCTGGGGACGGCGGTGGTGCATGTGCTGTTGCCCGCTTACGCGGTGCTCGGCGGGCACCTGCTGTTCGGGGACCCGCGCCGGTCGCGCCGCGCCGCCTGGGGGCTCGGTCTGCTGCTGGCCGTCGGGACCGCGTTCGTGCCGCTCGTCTACGTGCTGGTCGCCGTGCTGGGCGGGGCGGCGGCCTGGCTGCTGCGCGGGGCGCGGTCCGGCGTCCTGACCTCGGCGGGCATCGCGCTGGCCGTGCCGGTCGCCCTGCTGCTGCCGTGGCTGGTGGACCAGGCGCTGGACCCGGGCCGGCTCCTGCTGGAGGCCGGGCTGCACGGCCCGGCGCTGAGCGACGCCCGGCTCGGGCCGGAGTCCCTGCTGGCGCTCAACCCGGGCGGGCCCGGCGTGCCGCCGTTCTGGGTGACCGCCGGGCTGGTCGCCGCGGGGCTCGCCGCCCTGCTCGCCCGCAGACGGCGGCGGGCGGTGGCCGCCGGGTGGGCGGCCGCCCTGTTCGCGATGCTGGTGGCGGTCGTGATCGCCCGGATCACCGTGTCGGGCGCGACGGCCTGGCCAAGCGTGCCGCTGGCGCTGGCCGCCGCCGCGCTGATCGTGCTCACGGGCCTGAGCGCGCCGGGCCTCGCCGCGCTGGTTGCGGCAGGCGGGGTGCGCCGGATGGCGGCGGTGCTGGTGGCCGCCGTGGCGATCAGCACGCCGCTGCTCGCCGCCGGTCACTGGGTCGTCCAGGGGGTACGCGGGCCGCTCCGGTCGGACGTGCCCGACCCGACGCCCCCGCTGGCCGCGATCCACGCGCGGCCCGGAGAGCGGATCCTGCTCGTCAACGGTTCGGAGTTCACCTTGCTGCCCGGCCGGGCCCCGCTCCTCGGCGAGGCGGAACTGCCCGCCGACCCCGAGGCCCGCGCACGTGTCCGCACCGCCGCGGAAGGGCTCGTCGGCGGGCGCGGCGGCACGGACGCCGCCACGCTCGCCCAGCAGGGCGTGGCCATGGTCGCGATCGCCCCGCCGGTGCCGGCCGGACTGGCCGAGACGCTGGACTCGCAACCGTCGCTGCAGCGGATGAGCCTGTCCGAAGCGGGCGGGCTGTGGCGGGTGGCCGAGACGGTCACCCCCGTCCAGCCTCCGCCCGCGCACTTCCTGCACACCCCGTGGCTGTGGCTCCAGGGCGCGATGGTCCTCGCCGTACTGCTGCTGGCCGCACCCGGCCGCCGCGACCCCGCCACCGACCCCGAACCCTCCCAGCCGTCCCCGGCCCTGGCAGGCGCCCGATGAGAGCGCGCGTGGTGGGCCCCCGGTGGGTGGTCGGTCGGTCTCGGCTGGGGGGTGGGGTGTGAGGAGGTTCGCGGCCGGGCGGTTCGGGCTGGTCTTGCTGGTGGTGGGGGTGCTCGCCGGTCTGTACGGGGTCGCGTACGTGACCAGGCCGGCGGCGGAGCGGCCGGTGGAGGCGCAGCCGAGGAAGGTGGGGGTGGAGGCGGCGACCGCGGCCTGTCCCGCCACACGAGGTGAGGACGTCAGCGTCTACCTGCCGGGGACGCTGTCACGGGAGCCGATGAGGGACGCGGAACCGTACACGGTGAGCGGGCCCGGCGGACTGGAGGCCGGCTACATCACGCGGACGACCAGCGGCGCCGGGCGCGGGCTGGCCGGGGTGCGGTGCGCCGAGCCCGCCGCCGAGAGCTGGCTCGTCGGGCCGGGACCCGCCCGCGCCCGCGTCACGTTGCACCTGGTCAACGCCGACAAGGCGCCCGCCTTCGCCGACGTCGAGGTGTACGCGGCGGAGGGGCCCGTCTCCGGCGAAAGGGGCCTCGGGCTGGAGATCGAGCCCGGCGAGCACCGCCAGATCGACCTCCGCACGCTGGCCGACGCCGCCGACGTGATGGCGGTCAGCGTGAAGACGTTCACCGGGAGGCTGGCGGTCTCGGCCAGGGCGGTGCTGGAGACCGGCGGCGTCGACTGGCTGCCCCCGGCCGCGGCCCCGGCCACCGAGGTCGTGGTGCCTGCCGTCCCCGGCGGCGGCGGGCGTCGTGAGCTGCTGGTCGCCGCGCCCGGCGAGACCGACGCGACCGTGACGATCAAGGCCGTGACCGAGGGCGCCGCGTACGCGATGCGCGGCAGGGAGTCCGTCGACGTGCCGGCGGGCAGCGTGCTGCCGCTCGACGTGACCACCGGCATCGGCGGCGAGTCGGCCGCCCTGGTGCTCACCTCGACGGCGCCGGTGGTGGCGGGCGTGGTGATCACGGGTACGGGGCGGCAGCCGGACGTGGCGTTCACCGCCGGCACGCCCTCTCTCGACCTGGGCAGCGCGGTGGCCGCCAACGGCGCCGGCTCCCGGCTGGTGCTGACCGCGCCGGGCGCCGCGGGGAAGGTGCGGGTGCAGGTGGTGCCGGAGAGCGGCGAACCGCCCGCGCCGATCGACGTGGCGGTGCCGGCGGACCGGACCAGGAACGTGCGGCTGAAGGGCGAGGGCGCGTACGCGGTGGTGGTCACGCCGGTGTCGGGGAGGGTGTACGGGGGGCGGGTGATGGAGGAACGGCTCAGGAGCGGTCTCCTGATCACGGCTCAGCCCCTGGCCCCCGCCCGGCTCTGGACCGTGCTCCGGCCGCTCACCGACACTCCCCGTGCGGTCCTTCCCTGACCTGCCGCGGCTGTCAGCGGCGTTCGTCGTAGCCCGGGTCGACGGTCTCGGGGGACAGGCCGAGGAGGGAGGCGACCTGCTCCACCACGGTGTCGTGGACGAGGGCGCCCAGCGTGTCGCGGTCGCGGGCGCGGGCCTCCAGCGGGCGCCGGTAGAGGACGATGGACGCCGGGTCCTGCCCCCTGGCCGTGTCGGCGCGGCCGAGCGGGATCGGGTCGGCGCCGAAGCCGGGCCCGTCGCCCAGCTCGCTGAGCGGCGGCACCTCCTCCACCGCGAACTCCACCGACGACAGCTGCCTGCCCCACTTCGGCCTGAGCCGGTCGACCGCGTCGAGCACCAGGTCGTCGAAGCGCTCGCTGCGGGCACGGGCCATGGGAACGTAGGAAGGGGCGATCGGGCCGCGCAGGCCGCGGCCGTGCCTGTCGCGCCGTCGAGGACCGCGCTTGCTAGTCACACGGCAAGTGTAAGCCGCCCCCGGCGAAGAACACCGGCATCGGTGCATGTAGGTGGAAAGGCTGCGACAGCTGTCCGAATTGTGGCGACACGCCTTTTAAGAGCGCTCAGATAGTGGCGTCCCGCCCCCTTACCAGATACGGTCCCTCCGTGAGCCCCGTCCGCCGCTGTTCCCGCACCGCCTGCAGTCAGCCTGCCGTCTTCACGCTCACGTACGTATACGCCGATTCGACCGCAGTTCTCGGCCCTCTGGCGACGTACGCCGAGCCGCACTGTTATGACCTGTGCGCCGAACACGCCGAGCGGCTCACCGCCCCCCGCGGCTGGGAGGTGGTGCGTCTGCCCACCGACGGCGCCACACCGAGCACCGACGATCTCGAAGCGCTGGCCAACGCGGTCAGGGAGGCGGCCAGGCCCAGCGGATCCGGCGTGGGGGAGCCCGTCGGCCAGGGAGTCGAGGTCGGGCGGCGCGGACACCTGCGTGTTCTGAGGTCGGCCCAGCAGCACCGCGACCGGTAGGCTCGGCTCTAGCCGGAGTGACGACCTAGGGGCGGAGCTGGATGGGCGATCTCGCCAGGATCTTCAAGGCGTATGACGTTCGTGGCCTGGTGCCCGACGAGTTCGACGAGCCGGTGGCCGAGGCCGTGGGGGCGGCGTTCGTCGAGGTGACCGGAGCCCGGTCGATGGTCCTCGCCCACGACATGCGCGAGTCGTCCCCGGTGCTGGCCGACGCGTTCGTCCGGGGTGCCCGTTCCCGCGGCGCCGACGTGGTGCACGCCGGGCTGGGCTCCACCGACCTGCTCTACTACGCCAGCGGCAGCCTGGGGCTGCCGGGCGTGATGTTCACGGCCAGCCACAATCCCGCGCAGTACAACGGGATGAAGATGTGCCGCGCGGGCGCGGTGCCGATCGGCGGCGACACCGGGCTCACCGAGATCCGCGACCGGGCGGCCGAGCTGGTCGGCGTCACGGCCACGCCCACCGGGTCGCTGATCGAGAAGGACCTGCTGCCGGGCTACGCCGACCACCTGCGCACGCTCGTCGACCTGTCGGGCATCAGGCGGCTCAAGGTCGTGGTCGACGCCGGCAACGGCATGGGCGGCCACACCGTCCCCGAGGTCCTCGCCGGGCTGCCGATCGACCTCACCCCGCTCTACTTCGAGCTCGACGGCTCCTTCCCCAACCACGACGCCAACCCGCTGGAGGCGGCCAACCTGGTCGATCTGCAGCGGGCCGTGGTGGCGGAAGGCGCCGACATCGGCCTGGCCTTCGACGGCGACGCCGACCGGTGCTGGGTGGTCGACGAGCGCGGCGAGTCCGTCTCGCCGTCCGCGATCACGGCCCTGGTGGCGGTGCGTGAGCTGGCCAAACACCCCGGCGCGACGGTCATCCACAACCTGATCACCTCGCGCGGCGTGCCGGAGATCGTCCGCGAGCACGGCGGCGACCCGGTCCGCACCCGCGTCGGCCACTCCTTCATCAAGGCCGAGATGGCCCGCACCGGGGCCGTCTTCGGCGGCGAACACTCCGCTCATTACTACTTCCGCGACTTCTGGTTCGCCGACTCCGGCATGCTGGCCGCGCTGCACGTGCTGGCGGCGCTCGGCGAGCAGCCCGACCCGTTGTCGCGGGTGGTGTCCGCCTACTCCCGCTACCACGCCTCGGGCGAGATCAACAGCACGGTCGCCGACCAGGACGCGGCCGTGCGCCGCGTGCGCTCGGCGTTCGGCGGCCGGGGCGAGGCCGACGAGCTCGACGGGCTCACCGTGAGCGGCGACGGCTGGTGGTTCAACCTGCGCGCGTCCAACACCGAGCCGCTGCTCAGGCTCAATGCCGAAGCGGCCGACGAGACCACGATGACGGCGGTCCGGGACGAGGTCCTCGACCTGCTGAGAGAGGTTCAACAGTGAAGATCGACGACTGGCTGCTGGAGATCCTGGCGTGCCCGGCGTGCAAGGCGCCGCTCCGCGCCGAAGGCGGGGCCGAGGAGCTGGCCTGCACCGGCTGCGGCCTGGTCTATCCCGTCCGTGACGACATCCCCGTCCTGCTCGTCGACGAGGCCAGGAAGCCGTGACCTGGGAGCCCGAGCGGCTCGACGACACGCATCACCTCACCGAGGGCGACCCCGGCGGCATGCTCCGCGCGGTCGCCGACTCCGCCGCCCAGGTCCGCACCGGCTATCGGTGCGCGGTCGAGTCCGGCGTCGACCGCCTCTCCGCGAACGTGCGGCCGAGAGCGGTCGTGGTCGCGGGCATGGGGGGCTCCGCCCTCGCGGGCGACATCCTGGCCGCGGTGTGCGGGCCCGGCGCTCCGATCCCCGTGGTCACGGTGCGCTCCTACCAGCTCCCCGGCTGGGTGGGCGCCACCGACCTGGTGATCGCCGTCTCCTGGTCCGGAGAGACCGGAGAGACGCTCGCCATGGCGGCCGAGGCGGTGCGGCGCGGCTGCACGCTCCTCGCGGTCGGGCCCGCGGGGTCCGCCCTGGAGGCGGTGGCGGTCCAGTCGTCCTCGCTCCACGTGGCGATCCCCACCGGCCGCCGGCCCAGGGCCGACCTGTGGCTCGTGACGACCCCGCTGGTGGTGGCCGCCGCCTCGCTGAGGCTGGTGCGGGCCGAGCCGACGGTCTACGAGCGGGTGGCCAGGACGCTCGAAGACATCGCGCACCGCTGCCGGCCGTCCAGCGACTCGTTCATCAACCCCGGCAAGGCGCTGGCGATGGACCTGGCCGAATCCGTGCCGATGATCTGGGGCTCGTCCCCGCTGGCCACCGTGGCGGCCACCCGTTTCGCCCACCGGCTCAACGAGAACGCCAAATATCCCGCGATGGCCGGCGAGCTGCCCGAGGCCGGCCACAACCAGGTGGCGGTGCTCGACGGGCCGCTGGCCGAGCGCGACATCTTCGCCGACACCTCCTCACGGACGCTCCGGCTGGTGCTGCTGCGCGACATGGAGGAGCACCCCCGGGTGACCAGCACGAGGGAGGCGGTCCTACGGGTCGCGCAGGATCGCGACGTGCGCGTCACCGAGCTGGCGTCCGACGGCGACCACCCGCTGGAGCGGCTGGCCTCGCTGATTGGGCTTACGGATTTCGCGAGCACCTATCTCGCGCTGGGTTACGGCGTCGACCCGACCCCGGTGCGGCCGATCACGGAGTTGAGGGCTCGGATTTCCCACTAGGATCCATCCGTCCAGGACTTTGTGATCGTATGACTGGAGACGACCGGTGAGTGCGAGCGGCGGAACCAAAGCAATCATCGCGGCTCTGGCCGCGAACATGTCCATCGCGGTCGCGAAGTTCGTGGCGGCGGCCTTCACCGGGTCGTCGTCGATGCTGGCCGAGGGCATCCACTCCGTCGCCGACTCGGGCAACCAGGCGTTGCTGCTGCTGGGCGGCAAGCGGGCCAAGCGGGCCAGCACCCGCGAGCACCCGTTCGGCTACGGGCGCGAGCGCTACTTCTACGCGTTCGTGGTGGCCGTGGTGCTGTTCGCGATCGGCGCGCTGTTCTCGCTGTACGAGGGCTATCACAAGCTGACCCACGCGGAGCCGCTCACCTCGCCCGGCTGGGCGTTCGGCGTGCTGATCTTCGCGATCATCGCCGAGATCTTCTCGTTCCGCACGGCCATCATCGAGGCCAACGCGGTCCGCGGCGACCAGGGGTGGATGGCGTTCATCCGCCGGTCCAAGGCGCCCGAGCTGCCCGTCATCCTGCTGGAGGACCTCGGCGCGCTGCTCGGCCTGATCTTCGCGCTGTTCGGCGTGACGATGGCCGTGGTGACGGGCAACCCGGTCTGGGACGCCGTCGGCACCCTCATGATCGGCGCCCTGCTCGCCGTCATCTCGGTGATCCTGGCCGTGGAGACCAAGTCGCTGCTGCTCGGCGAGAGCGCCGCCCCCGAGATGGAGGGCCGCATCCGCGCCGCGCTCGAAGCCTCCTCGCAGGTCGACCGCGTCATCCACATGAAGACGCTGCACATCGGCCCGGAGGAGCTGCTGGTGGCCGCCAAGATCGCGGTGACGCGGTCCGACACCGCCCCGGAGATCGCCCAGGGCATCGACGAGGCAGAGCGGCGCATCCGCGAGGCGGTGCCGATCGCCCGCGTCATCTACCTGGAGCCCGACCTCGACCGTGAGGTGTCCACCACGGCCTGACCGGTCACTCGTGGCCGGTGACGCACGACCTGCCCGAGTCGGTCTGGTCGAACAGGCACCGGCCGTCTCTGGCCAGCGTCACGACCTTCTTGACGGTGGCGAACTGCTTGAGCGTCGCCTCGATCGTACGCAGCGCCCGGGCGTCGGAGCCGACTCCCGAGCCCCAGACCGTGCGGCAGAAGCGGAGCGTGGCGGTGCCCTCGCGGATCTTCAGCGTGAAGTCGGCGCCGCAGTCGGAGCGGCCGCGGAGCTTGCCGGTCAGCTCGGAGTGCAGGCCGCGGCGCCGCTCGGCGGCGGTGGGGCCCTTGATGAGCTGTTCGACGGCGAACCTGGCGACGCCGGCGTGCGGGGAGGTCCTGGTGACCGGCACGACCTTGCCGGGCACCCCGTGCCCCTCGGAGAAGTAGACCTGGACGTCGGCGGCGGTCTGCGCGGGGGTGAGGGCCAGTCCTGTGGTGAGCACGGTGGCCAGCAGCAGCTCCTTCATGCCCTGTTCGACGTATCGCCGGCGGCCGGGGTTCGCAGCAGGCGCAGCGCCTTCTCCTTCTCGAAGTCCAGCGCCCTGCGCGGCACCTGGATGCGGCCGATGCGCACGCCCAGCTCGCGCACGCTCGCGGCGACGGCCGGCTCGCTGAGCGCGCGCAGCGCGAACGCCAGCTCGGCCGGTGAGACGTCGAACCGCTTCTCCAGCTCCACCGCGTGGGCGACGGCGGCGAGCTCCTCAGGGCCGAAACGCCGGTGCGCGCCGCGACCGCGCACCGGTGGCAGCAGCCCGAGAGCTTCCCGGTAGCGGAGCATCCTGGGAGACATGCCGAGCCGCTTGGCCGCTTCCGTGATTCGCATTCTTACATTCTTACGTCAACTTCCGGGCTCTCGGGGTGCGACCTTGCCGGACTGCCGCCTAGACTCGTCCGCGACCACACGATGACGCGAGGGGTAACGCAGATGGACTTCAAGGTCGCCGACCTTTCACTGGCCGAGTTCGGCCGCAAGGAGATCCGGCTCGCCGAGCACGAGATGCCCGGCCTCATGGCGATCCGCCGTGAATACGCGGCCTCCCAGCCCCTCCGCGGCGCGAAGATCATGGGCTCCCTGCACATGACCATCCAGACCGCCGTCCTCATCGAGACGCTGGTCGCGCTCGGCGCCGAGGTGCGCTGGGTGAGCTGCAACATCTTCTCCACCCAGGACCACGCCGCCGCCGCGGTCGTCGTCGGCCCCGACGGCACCGCCGACGACCCCAAGGGCGTGCCCGTGTTCGCCTGGAAGGGCGAGACGCTCGAGGAATACTGGTGGTGCACCGAGCAGGCGCTCACCTGGCCCGGCGCCGACGGCCCCAACATGATCCTCGACGACGGCGGCGACGCCACGCTCCTGGTCCACAAGGGCGCCGAGTACGAGAAGGCCGGCTTCGTGCCCGACGCCACCGACGCGGACCCCGAGGAGTGGCACGTCATCATCGGCCTCCTCAAGCGCACCGTCACCGACGAGAAGCGCTGGACCCGGATCGCCGAGGGCATCAAGGGCGTCACCGAGGAGACCACCACCGGCGTGCACCGTCTCTACGAGATGCACAAGAACGGCCAGCTGCTGTTCCCGGCGATCAACGTCAACGACTCGGTCACCAAGTCCAAGTTCGACAACAAGTACGGCTGCCGCCACTCCGTCATCGACGGCCTCAACCGCGCCACCGACGTGCTCATCGGCGGCAAGGTGGCCGTGGTGTGCGGCTACGGCGACGTCGGCAAGGGCTGCGCCGACGCGCTGCGCGGCCAGGGCGCCCGGGTCATCGTCACCGAGATCGACCCGATCTGCGCGCTCCAGGCGGCCATGGACGGCTTCCAGGTCACCACGCTGGAGGACGTCGTCGGCATCGCCGACATCTTCGTCACCACCACCGGCAACTTCAACATCATCACCGCCGACCACATGGCGCGGATGAAGCACCAGGCGATCGTCTCCAACATCGGTCACTTCGACAACGAGATCGACATGGCCGGCCTGGCCAAGACCCCCGGCATCGAGCGGCGCAACATCAAGCCGCAGGTCGACGAGTGGGTGTTCGCCGACGGCCACTCCATCCTCGTGCTCGCCGAGGGCCGGCTGATGAACCTCGGCTGCGCCACCGGCCACCCGTCGTTCGTCATGTCCAACTCGTTCACCAACCAGGTGATCGCGCAGATCGAGCTGTTCACCAAGACGGAGGACTACCCGATCGACGTCTACGTGCTGCCCAAGCACCTCGACGAGAAGGTCGCCAGGCTGCACCTCGACGCCCTCGGCGTCAAGCTCACCCAGCTGACCAAGGAGCAGGCGGCCTACATCGGCGTCCACGTCGAGGGCCCGTACAAGCCCGACCACTACCGCTACTGATCTCCGGCGTGTTCGATGCTCCGGAGGGGCGGGCGCCCCTCCGGAGCCTTGGTGTCTGAAGGCTTGCATGGATCTGTGGGAGAGCGGGGAGCGGCACATCTCGTGGGCCGCCCGTTCGATGCCGGTGCTGACCGCGCTCGGGGAGCGGTTCGCCGCCGAGCGGCCGCTCGACGGGCTGCGGGTGGCCGCGTGCCTGCACGTCACGGCCGAGACCGCGGTGCTGATGGGCACGCTCAAGGCGGGCGGCGCGGAGATCGCGCTGGCCGCCTCCAACCCGCTGTCGACGCAGGACGACGTGGCGGAGGCGCTGCGCGGCTACGGCGTGGCCGTGCACGCCAGGGCGGGCGTCGACCGGGCCACCTACTACCGCCACATCCACCAGGCCCTCGACGTGCGGCCCGACCTGGTGCTCGACGACGGCTGCGACCTGGTCAACATCCTCCACACCGAGCGCACCGACCTGCTCGACGGGGTGTCGGGCGGGTGTGAGGAGACCACCACCGGCGTCATCAGGCTCCGGCAGATGGCCGCCGAGGGGGCGCTGCGCTTCCCGATGGTGGCGGTCAACGACACCCGGACCAAGCGGATGTTCGACAACCGCTACGGCACCGGCCAGTCGACGCTCGACGGCATCATGCGGGCCACCAACACCATGCTGGCCGGGAGCACGGTCGTGGTCGCCGGGTTCGGCTACTGCGGGCGCGGCGTGGCCGAGCGGGCCAAGGGGCTGGGCGCGCGGGTGATCGTGACGGAGATCGACGCGGTCAAGGCACTCGACGCCACCCTCCAGGGATACGAGGTGCGCCCGATGGAGCAGGCGGCCCCGGCGGGCGACGTGTTCATCACCGTCACCGGCAACCGCGACGTGATCACGGCCGCGCACGTGGCGGCCATGAAGGACGGGGCGATCCTGGCCAACGCCGGCCACTTCGACGTGGAGATCGACGTGCGGGCGCTGGACGAACTGGCGAGCGAGGTGCACCGCGGGATCCGGCCCAACACCGACGAGTACGTCCTGCCCGACGGCCGCCGCCTGCTGCTGCTCGCCGAGGGCCGGGTGGTCAACCTCACCGCCGCCGAGGGCCATCCGGCCGCGGTGATGGACATGTCGTTCTCCGCGCAGGCGCTCGCCGTCGCCTGGCTCGCCCGCGAGCGGGCGGGGATGGCGCCCGGCGTGTACGACGTGCCCCAAGAGATCGACCAGGAGGTGGCCAGGCTCAAGCTGGTGGCCGCCGGCATCGGCATCGACGTGCTCACCGGTGACCAGGAGTCCTACCTCCACTCCTGGCGCAGCGGCTCCTAGCGCTAACCGGCCGCCTGCATCTCGCGCATCCGCCGGATCTCCGAGAGCTGGGTGACGCCCACGTCGTTGGCCAGCTCCTCGATCCGCAGGTGCGAGCCGCCCTTGAGCACCTCGGTCGACATCTCGATCGCGCCCTCGTGGTGCTTGATCATCAGCTCCAGGAACAGCCGGTCGAACGCCTGGCCCGACGCCGCTTTCAGCTGCTCCATCTGCTCGGGCGTGGCCATGCCGGCCATGCCGTCGTGCGCGGCGTGGTGGTCGGGCACCCGCTGGCCCTGCTGCTGCAGCCAGGTGCGCATCCACTGGATCTCCGGGCCCTGGGAGTCCTTGATCCGCGAGGCGAGGCTCTTGAGCTTGGCCGACTCCGCCCTGTTCGGCGCCAGGATGGCCATGTCGAGCGCCTGCTGGTGATGGACGATCATGTCCTGGACGTACGCGACGTCGGCCGCGTTCGCGCTCGCCTGGGGCACGGCGGTGACCGCCTCACCCGGAGCGAGTGTCCTGGCCTCCTCGCCGGGCTTGCCGGGGGCGATGACCGGCGCCGTCGAGTCGGCGCGCGGGGCCTGAGTCTCTGAGGTGCAGCCGGAAACGGCGAATATCGTGAGGGCACCGGTGACGACGACGAGCGCAGCGCGCACTCAGCCTCCTGACGGTTTCGGTCGGAACGTCGCATTCTAAGAGGGAATGGTGATCATTAATAGAGGGCAACCTGCTCTAATGTTTGACATATTGCGTGCTGGTCGTGAGCGGAGTTGAAGGGTGAAAATTTCACCATTTATGCCCCCTTTATAGGAGGACACCTCCCGTGCCGTCCACCCGCAGGTTCCTCGTCCTCGCTGGAGCCGCCCTCACCTTGGTGATGGCCGGCCTTCCCGCGCAGGCTGCGGACATCCCGGCTCCCGGCGAGATCGTCAAGAGCCAGAACATCACGCACGTCACCAACGTGCCCAAGCCCGAGGCCCTGGCCGACATCAACACGGACATGGCCTTCCAGGGTGACTACGCCTACGTCGGCAACTACTACGGCTTCTCGATCTACGACATCAAGAACCCCAAGAAGACCAAGGTAGTCAGCTCCGTGGTCTGCCCCGGCGGCCAGATGGACATCAGCGTCTACGGTGACCTGGTCTTCGGGTCCGTCGACTCCTCCCGCAACGACGACTCCTGCAACAGCACCGGGCAGAGCGCCGCGATCAAGGAGTCGTGGGAGGGCATCCGGATCTTCGACGTCCGCGACAAGAAGAACCCGCGGTACATCAAGTCCGTCGAGACCAACTGCGGCTCCCACACGCACACGCTCGTCCCCGACCGCCGCGGCAAGAACGTCTACCTCTACATCTCCTCGTACAGCCCGAACGCGGCCTTCCCCGACTGCCAGCCGCCGCACGACCTGATCTCCATCGTCAAGGTCCCGCTGCGGGACCCGGGCTCGGCGTCGGTCATCGCCACGCCGAACCTGTTCCCCGACGGCGGCTTCCCCGGCGTGCCCGGCTCGTACCCCAACGGCAAGTCGGCCACCACCGGCTGCCACGACATCACCGCCTACCCGGAGAAGGGCATCGCCGCCGGCGCCTGCATGGGCGAGGGCATCCTCATGGACATCCGTGACCCGGAGAACCCGAGGGTGACCGCGACCGTCCGCGACGAGACCAACTTCGCCTTCTGGCACTCCGCCACCTTCAACAACAGCGGCTCGCGGGTGATCTTCACCGACGAACTCGGCGGCGGCACCAGGGCGACCTGCAACGAAGCCATCGGGCCGGACCGCGGCGCCAACGCGTACTACGACATCGGCGCCGACGGCCAGATGACCTTCCGCGGCTACTTCAAGATCCCGCGGCACCAGGACGACACCGAGAACTGCGTGGCGCACAACGGCTCGCTGATCCCGGTCAAGGGCAAGGACATCATGGTCCAGGCCTGGTACCAGGGCGGCATCTCGGTCGTCGACTTCACCGACCCGGCCAACGCCCAGGAGATCGCCTTCTTCGAGCGCGGGCCCGACGCGCCCAACCCGCTCAGCGGCGGCCACTGGTCGGCCTACTACTACAACGGCTACATCTACGGCTCGGACTTCAACCTGGGACTCGACGTCCTCAAGATCAACGACCCGCGGACCAACAAGGCCAACGGCGTGAAGTTCGACATCCTCAACGCCCAGACCCAGCAGTCCTACAAGGACCACGGGCACCACTGATCGTCCGTCGGCGGCGGGACCTCACCGGGGCCCCGCCGCCTTCGGCATGAGGAAACACGAGACCGAGGAGGCTCTCTGCATGTCCCGTATGTTCCGAACGCTGCTCGCGGCAGGCGCAGCCGTCGCCCTGAGCCTTACGGCGTTACCCGCCACCGCGGGTGACATCCCGCCCGCGGACACGATCGTCCACAGCCCGAACGTGAGCCACGTGCTCAACATCCCCAAGCCGGCGCCGCTCGCCGGCACCATCAACACCGACATCGCCTTCCAGGGCGACTACGCCTACGTCGGCAACTACGGCGGATTCTCGATCTACGACATCAAGAACCCGAAGCGGGCCAAGGTCGTCAGCTCGGTCGTCTGCCCCGGCGCCCAGATGGACCTCAGCGTCTACGGCGACCTGCTGTTCGCCGCCGTCGACAGCTCCCGCAGCGACGACTCGTGCAACAGCACCGGGCAGAGCGCCGCGATCAAGGAGTCGTGGGAGGGCGTCCGGATCTTCGACATCCGCGACAAGCGCAACCCCCGCTACATCAAGTCGGTCGAGACCGACTGCGGCTCCCACACCCTGACCCTGGTGCCCGGTAAGGGCCGGGACCGGAACAAGAACGTCTACGTCTACGTCTCGTCGTACCTGCCGGCGGCCAACCTGCCCGACTGCCAGCCCCCGCACGACAAGATCTCCATCATCAAGGTGCCGCTGCGCAACCCGACGCAGGCGCACGTGGCCGCCACGCCGGTCGTCTTCCCCGACGGCGGCAACGAGACCCAGCCGGGGCTGCTCGTGCCCACCACCGGCTGCCACGACATCACCGTCTACGCGGAGAAGGACATCGCGGCCGGCGCCTGCATGGGTGACGGCGTGCTGTTCGACATCCGCGACCGGCTCAACCCGCAGGTGACCGCCAGGACCACGGACGAGAACTTCGCCTTCTGGCACTCGGCGACCTTCACCAACGACGCCAGGACGGTGCTGTTCACCGACGAGCTCGGCGGCGGCGGCGCGGCCACCTGCAACGAGACCGTCGGGCCGAACCGCGGCGCGGACGCCATCTACCGCATCCACCGCGGCGAGCTCGTCTTCCAGGGCTACTTCAAGATCCCGCGGCACCAGGCCGACACCGAGAACTGCGTGGCGCACAACGGCTCGCTGATCCCGGTCAAGGGCAAGAACATCATGGTCCAGGCCTGGTACATGGGCGGCGTCTCGTTCATCGACTTCACCGACCCGGCCAACCCGCGCGAGTTCGGCTACTTCGAGCGCGGCCCGAAGGCCGACGGCAGCGGCGGCGGTGTCTGGTCGGCGTACTACTACAACGGGTACGTGTACGCGGCCGACTTCGACAACGGCCTCGACGTGCTGAAGATCGACGACCCGCTGGTCAAGGGGGCGTCGCACGTCCGCAGCGACATCCTCAACGTCCAGACCCAGGAGTCCTACCCCGGTGGAGGCTCGGGCCGCCACTAGGCCACGACCCGACCATCAGCGCCGGTCCCGGCTCCCCGGGGCCGGCGCCCCTCATTGCGGCGGCGCGAACCCGCCGGTCCCCTCCGAAGCGGGCGGCGCCGGCGGTCCGTACGGATTCGGCCCGCCCTGAGGACCGGCAGCGGGCCCGTACGGGGCCGGCTGGACGGGAGGGGGCCCGTACGGGCCGGTCTGCGGCGCGTACGGGAGAGGAGCGGCCTGGCGCATCAGGCGGGCCTGCTCGCGGCGGCGGCGCTCGGCGAGCACGGCGCTGAGGTAGGCGTGCGGCGGCACGCCCGGCGGCGCGGCCGGGGACACGAACGACGCCATCTGGGTGGCGATCCGCACCCCCATCTCGTACTGGATCCGCGGCGACAGTTCATGCCAGCGAAGGATGTAGTGACGGGCGGCCGTCGCCACCTCGTCCGGCACCTGTGACAGCTCCAGGGACGCCGCCCAGGACGCCAGCTGCGGCGGCATCACGATGGCGTCGGAGTTGTCGCGCGGCCCCCGCTCCGAGATCACCATCGTCCCGGCGAACAGGTCGCCCAGCCGCTTGCCCTTCTGCGAGACGAGCGAGGAGATCAGCGCCGGCGCCCCGAAGAAGGCCCAGAACTCCACGAGCCCGGCGAGCCCGCGGAACAGCGCCTGCCGGAACCGCTCGGGGCTGCCGTCGTCGCTCACCACCCGCAGCCCGAGCGCCAGCTTGCCGAGGCTGCGCCCGCGCGTGGCCGTCTCGAAGATCACCGGATAGCCGACCATGACCAGGAACAGGAACAGGGTCACCACGGCCGCGAACATCGCCGGATCGGTGAACGCCGCGAGGTACGGCAGCGTGCTCAGCCCTCCGATCAGGAGCAGGATCTGGATGGCGTAGTCGATGAAGAAGGCCAGGGCGCGCGAGGGGAACTGCGCTACCCGTACCTCCAGGACGACGGCGTCACCGGTCACAACCTCTGACATATGTGGAGCCTAACGGCAATGACCGCCCGCGTGAGCGGCCAGAATGGTCACGTGGACATCGACGCGTTCGTCTCGGCCCACCGCCCGACATGGGATCGGCTGGAGCACCTGGTCAAGCACCGCTCCTCCCTGACGGGGGCCGAGGTGGACGAGCTCGTCGACCTCTACCAGCGGGTGTCGACCCACCTGTCGATCGTCCGCTCCTCCTCGTCGGACGCGATGCTGGCCGGCCGGCTGTCGGCGCTGGTCGCCCGCACCCGCTCGGCCGTCACCGGCTCCCGCAACCCGGCCTGGCGGGAGGTCGTCCGCTTCTTCACGGTCTCTTTCCCGGTGGTGGCCTACCGGACGCGCTGGTGGTGGCTCGCCACGTCGCTGGCGTTCGTGGCGGTGGCCTGGGCGCTCGGCGCGTGGGTGGCCGGCGACCCGAGGGTGCAGGCCTCGATCGCCACCGAGGAGGCGATCACCCAGCTGGTCGAGCACGACTTCGCAGACTACTACTCGGAGAACCCCGCGGCGTCCTTCGCCAACCGCGTGTGGATCAACAACGCGCTGGTGTCGCTCCAGGTCATCGCCTACGCCGTCCTCCTGGGCCTGCCGATTCCCTACGTGCTCTGGCAGAACGCCGCCAACGTCGGTATCTCGGGCGGCCTCATGGCCTCCAGGGACAAGCTCGACATCTTCTTCGGCCTCATCACCCCGCACGGCCTGCTGGAGCTCACGGCCGTGTTCCTCGCCGCCGCCGTCGGCATGCGGCTCGGCTGGACCGTCATCGCGCCAGGCCCGCGCAGACGCGTCGAGGTGCTGGCCGAGCACGGCAGAGCGGTGATGGCGGTCGCGCTCGGGCTGGTCGTGGTGCTGTTCGTGTCGGGCCTGATCGAGGCGTTCGTGACGCCGTCCGGGCTCCCCACCGCCGCCCGCGTCGGCATCGGGGTGCTCGCCGAGGTGGTCTTCCTCGGGTACGTGATCGCGTTCGGACGCCGCGCGGCCCGCGACGACCAGACCGGTGACCTGGAGGACGCCCCCGACGTGGCCCCGAGCGGCTAGAGCCGGCCCGCGGCCTTCAGCGCCAGGTAGTGGTCGGCCAGCGCGGGCGCGATGTCGTCGGGCGGCGCGTCGACCACCTCGACGCCGTGGCGGCGCAGCCTGGCCGTGATCCGCCGGCGTTCCAGCCGGGCGTGCTCGGCCGCCGCCGCGTCGTACACCTCCTCGGCCGTGCCCCGTCCGGCGGCCATCGCCGCCACCCGGGGATCCGACACGCCCGCCACCAGCACCAGGTGGCGCGAGGAGAGCTGGGGCAGCACGGGCATCAGACCCTCGTCCATCGCGGCCCCGTTCAGGTCGGTGAGAAGCACCACCAGGCAGCGGCGCTTGGCCCGGGACAGGATCGCGGCCACCATGCCCTGCGCGTCGGCCTCGACCAGCTCGGCCTCGATCGGCGCCATCACGTTGACCAGCGATGACAGCAGCTCGGTGCGGGAGGCGCCGCTCAGCCAGGCGCGCACCGACCGGTCGTAGGCCAGGAAGTCCACCCGGTCGCCGGCCCTGGCGGCGAGCGCGGCCAGCAGCAGGGCCGCGTCCATCGACCAGTCCAGCCGCGGCCACCCGGGCTCGGGACGCGGCGCGGGACGCACCAGCAGCCCGCCCTGGCCGTCCGCGACCGCCCCGGCCAGCGGGATCGGCGCCGCGCCCACCCGGCCCGCCGAGGTGCGGCCGGTGTCGAGCACGATCAGCACCCGCCGGTCGCGCTCCGGCCGCCAGGTGCGCACGACCACGTCGTGCCGCCGCGCGGTGGCCCGCCAGTCGATCGAGCGCACGTCGTCGCCGATCACGTACTCGCGCAGCGAGTCGAACTCGGTGCCCTGACCGCGCACCAGCGCCGGATGCTGACCTTCCAGCTCGCGCAGCCTGGCCAGCCGGGACGGCAGGTGCTTGCGCGACAGGAACGGCGGCAGCACCCGCACCGACCAGGGGGAGTGGTGGTTGCCCTGCCGGGCGGCCAGCCCCAGCGGCCCGCGCGAGCGCACGGTCACCGCCACGGACTCGCGGTCGCCGCGTCTGGTCGGGGTGAGCGTCACGACCAGCTTGCGGCGCTCGCCGGCCGGCACGTCCAGCGCCAGCTCGCGCGGCGCCGCCCCGGCGGACGGCGGCCACGCGTCGCGCAGCACCCCGCGCACCCGCCTGCTCCCCGGGTTCTCGACCGTCAGCTCCACCGTCGCCCGCTGCCCGAGCCGCACCAGCCGCTCGCCCGACCGGTGGAAGCGCAGCGGCCGCACCGCGCCCGCGAACACCAGGTCCACGAGGATCCCGGCGGCCAGCAGCAGGCACACCCCGGCCAGCGCGGGGCCGGGCTGCGGGGCGAACAGCACCACCACGATCCCGAGCGCCGCGACCAGCCCGGCGCGTCCCGTCAGCGCCATCAGCGCGGGACCGGGACCGAGGCGAGGATGCCGTCGAGCAGGCCGTCGGCGGTCGCGCCCTCCAGCTCCGCCTCCGGCCGCAGCTGCACCCGGTGCCGGAGCGCGGGCCTGGCCAGCGCCTTGACGTCATCCGGAGTCACGTACGCGCGGCCCGACAGCCACGCCCACGCCCGTGAGGCAGCCAGCAGCGCGGTCGCCCCGCGCGGTGAGACGCCGAGCTGGAGCGACGGCGAGTTCCTGGTGGCGCGGGCGACGTCCACGATGTAGCCGAGCACCTCGGGGGCGACGTGCACCTGCGCCGCCGCCTGGCGGCCCGCCTCCAGGTCGGCGGCCGTCGCCACCGGCTTGATCTCCGACAGGTCGCGCGGGTCGAAGCCGAGCGCGTGCCGCTCCAGCACCGCGATCTCCTGGTCACGCGGCGGCAGCGGCACCGTCAGCTTCACCATGAACCGGTCCAGCTGGGCCTCGGGGAGCTGGTAGGTGCCCTCGTACTCGACGGGGTTCTGCGTCGCGCACACCACGAACGGGTCGGGCAGCGGGCGGGCCGCGCCCTCCACGCTCACCTGCCGCTCCTCCATCGCCTCCAGCAGCGCCGCCTGGGTCTTCGGCGGGGTGCGGTTGATCTCGTCGGCGAGCAGCAGGTTCGTGAACACCGGGCCCTCGCGGAACTCGAACTCCGCCGTCTTCGCGTCGTAGATGAGCGAGCCGGTCACGTCGCCCGGCATCAGGTCGGGGGTGAACTGCACCCGCTTGAAATCCAGCGACAGCGCCGCGGCGAGGGTGCGGACCATCAGCGTCTTGGCCACGCCCGGCACGCCCTCCAGCAGCACGTGTCCCCGGCACAGCAGGGCGATGACCAGCCCGGTCACCACCGCGTCCTGCCCGACCACGGCCTTGGACACCTCGGCCCGGAGCGCGCTCAGCGCCTCCCTGGCCGCGTCCGCGGGGGCCGCCGTCCGGGCGAAATGCTCAGAGCTCACTGACCTTCCTTTCGATGTGGTCCACGTATCCGGCCAGGGCGACCAGCTCGTCATCCGTCTCCGGTGAGGGCCCGTACAGCGCGGCGCCGACCCGCTGCGCGTCCTCACCCGTCCGTACGGCGATCGCCGCCACCACTTCCCGGCTGTCCGCGCCCTGGCCCAGCCCGAGCCGGGGCGTCAGCCGGTCGATCGCGCCCGCCCGCAGCGCGTCGGCGGCCCTGGCCCTGGCCTTCCTGGCGCGGTAGAGCCTGCCGCGGCCCTCCACCGTCTCGGCGGCCCGCACCACCACCGGCAGCCGCTCCACCACGACGGGGCCGAGCCGCCTGCCCCGCCAGAACGCCACCAGCGCCACCGCCACGCACGCCATCACCAGCGACCAGCCGACGCCGGCGGGCATGAGGTCGTACATGGACCGGCCCTCGGTGCCCGCCAGGTCGCCGGCGGGCGGGGTGTCGGGGGACACCAGCCAGGTCACGGGCTTGCCGGTGTCGAGCAGGTTGAGCGCCAGCGCGGCGTTGCCGTCCTCGGCCAGGCGCAGGTTCGTCATGAACGAGGCGCTGCCGACGACCGTGGTCGTGCCGGACCCGTTCGGGAAGCTGACGAGCGTCGAGCCCTCATGCGACGGGTAGCAGCCGGTGCCGCCGGCGGGGACCTCGAACGCGACCCCGCCGATGTAGGCGCTCCCCGCGGCGGTCGCGGCGGGCAGCGCGCACTCGGGGTCGCGCGAGCGCTCCCGCACCGCCTCCGGCACCGGGTCGACGTTCGGGGCGAGCGTCGGCAGGTCGTAGAAGCCCACGATCAGCCGGTCGCCGGGGAGCGAGGCCAGGGCGGACGTGTCCACGTACGTCGTGTCGCCGGCGAACAGCAGCCGGTCGCCGCCCAGGGCCCTGGCCGCCTCCGCCGAGTCCACCCGGTCCACCGTGACGCCTCTGGCCCGCAGCAGCTCGGCCAGCGCCTTGGAGCCCTGCAGCGAGGTGTCGTCCGGATCGAGGAAGCGCTGGGCGCCCCGGTCGGGGCCGAGCAGCACCACGGCCGTGGCGACCGCCACGACGATCAGGCCGAGCAGCGCGATCAGCCGGCCGCCCCGCCACACGGACCGCACGGTCGGCGACGTCGGCACCGACCCGCCCCCGGCCGCCGGCGCCAGCCCGCCCGACGCCGGAACGCTCTCCTCCGGCCTCACCCGCACGCCTTCACCGGCCATCAGAACCTCCGAACCGCACCCCACCCGGCCTCCCGGCCCGGCGTCCTTCCAGGGGATGGTGCCCTGCTGGGGTGGTCTGAACGGGGCGGTCGTGCGGGGGCGATGGGCGGGGAAGGGTCATGGGGTGGCTCCCAGGGCGGCCGGGCGGGCGGTCGCGAGGCGGGTGTCCAGCGTGCTCATGGACTCGTAGGCCGCGGGGGTGCCGCGGACGTCGCCGTAGGTGACGTCGTCGAAGGAGCGGGCCGCCGCCGCCAGGTCGGCGGCGAACGGCGGGAGCGCCCGGCCGGCCTCGGCGGCGAGCTCGGCGGCGGTGCGGCCCGGCATGCCGTCGACCAGGGCGCGCTCCTCCAGGTCGCGGGCGATGGCGCGCAGCCGCTCCTGGATCGCCTCGGTCCACCGGCCTTCGGCGGCGAGCCGCTCGGCGGCCTCACGGTGCTCGGCCGCCGTCAGCCGCCGGGTGTCGAACAGCTCGCCGGGAGCGGCGGCCCTGCGCCGGCCGGCGCGGCGGACCTGCCAGACGACCAGCGCCGCGACGCCCACGAGCAGCAGCAGGATGACGATCGCCGCCAGCACGCCGCCCGCGGTGCCGCCACCGGCCACCGTGTCGAGCAGGTCGTTGACGAACTGGAAGAACCAGCGCTGCAGCCGGTCGAACAGCGGCTCCCGAGCGTACTGAGGGTCGAGGAGCTCGCGCGCCGCACGCCCGGCGGCCTCGTCCCTGCCGATCGGGCTCACGACTTGGCGGAGTTGGACGGGTGCCACAGCTCGTCGGCCGTCGAATGCACCCAGCCCTGCCGTTGCTGCTCGATGGCCGCCGTCTGCAGGACGAGGTCGAAGGCCTCGCCCCGCATGCGGCGGTCCGCGTACAGGAGCCCGGCGACGCCCGCCTCGAACGGGTAGGTGATCATGGCGCCGAGCGTGCCGCCGACGGCGACCAGGATGGAACCGATCACGATCGTCGCCACCGACCCGCTGCCCACCAGCCCGATCACCATTCCGACGATCATGAACGGCACCTGGAGGATGCTGGCGATCAGCCCGACCACGAGCGTGGTCAGGAACAGGATGCCGAGGACGCGCCAGAAGTCGCCGGTCACCAGGTTCCACGAGCGGCGCATCGCGTCGACAGGCCCCCTGCCCTCCAGCACCACGGCCGCGGGCGCGAAGGCGAAGCGCGTACGGAAGAAGAACACGTACCCGATGTAGAGCACGATCATCAGCAGGAACAGCAGGAGCAGCCCGCCGGCCGCCTCGGGCGAGCCCCCGGCGACGGTGCCGAAGGCGACCACGAGCACCGCGGCCATGACGGCCACCGGAGCCAGCATGATGAGGGCCAGCAGCCCGACGACGCCGAACAGGGCGGGCAGCCGCCTCCTGGTCGTCTGCCACGCCTCCTGAGTGGTGATCTTGCCGCCGAACACGGCCCGGCCGAGGATGCGCGTCAGCACCCCGGTCAGCACCGTCACCGCGACGAAGCTGATCGCGTACGAGACGAAGGCGCTGACGTACTGGGCCCCGAGCATGCCGTAGGTGCCGGCCGGGTCCTCGGCCTGGAGGGCGGCGGGGTCGTTCATCAACGGGGCCACGGCGCCGAACACGAAGCCCTGGCCGACGGCCAGCGGGATGGCGGCGAGCAGCGCCGCGACCGCCGACAGCCCGAGCACGGCCTTCGGGTTGGAGCGGATGAGCTTGATGGTGCCGTCGTAGATGTCGCCCAGAGCGAGCGGGCGCAGGGGGATGATGCCGGGCCGCAGCGCGGGCGGGTGGGGACCGTACCCGTAGGGCTGGCCCTGCGGGTAGGGGCCGTGGGGCGGCCCGTAAGACTGCTGCCCGCCGGACTGGGGGCCGGCTTCGTAGGGAGGACCGGAAGGCGGCGGCTGCTCGCTGCCGGGGGCGGTCCACGGCGACGCCGGAGGCGCGCCGTAGGGCGGGGGCTGCTCCGCTGCCCAGCCCGAAGGCCTCTCTGACGCGGAACCGTGACCGTCTGACATATCCCAATCCTGGCACGCTGGGCGGCTGGGTGGCGTCGCGCCGTCGAGAAGACCGCATCTTGGCTCGCATTCCACGCGTTTCGGCGCGGCGGATCTCGTCCAGGGTGGCCGAAAGACCTTCCGTTACCGCAGACTGAAGAAAGCGGTCGCGGCGCGAGCCTGATACAGACCTTTCGCGGGACTCATGTCACACTCATGGGCCGAGCGGGGGTAACCTTCACCGACCGTGCAGGTATGTCCCAGAATGCGTAGAACGAATGAGGGGCCATGAAAGGTCGCGTGCTGGTCGTCGATGACGATGCCGCTCTCGCCGAGATGCTCGGCATCGTGTTGCGCGGAGAGGGCTTCGAACCATCCTTTGTCAGTGACGGCGACAAGGCGCTGGACGCGTTCCGCGACACGCGCCCCGATCTCGTCCTGCTCGACCTGATGCTGCCCGGCGCCGACGGCATCGACGTCGCCCGCCGCATCAGGGCGGAGTCCGGCGTGCCGATCGTCATGCTCACGGCCAAGAGCGACACCATCGACGTGGTGCTGGGGCTGGAGTCGGGCGCCGACGACTACATCGTCAAGCCCTTCAAGCCGAAGGAGCTGGTGGCCCGGGTGCGGGCCAGGCTGCGCCGCACCGACGAGCCGACCCCCGAGATCCTGCAGATCGGCGACATCACCATCGACGTGGCCGGACACTCGGTCAAGCGCGGCGACGAGACCATCAACCTCACCCCGCTCGAGTTCGACCTGCTCGTCGCCCTGGCCCGCAAGCCGCGCCAGGTCTTCACCCGCGAGGTCCTGCTGGAGCAGGTCTGGGGCTACCGCCACGCGGCCGACACCCGCCTGGTCAACGTGCACGTGCAGCGCCTCCGCGCCAAGATCGAGAAGGACCCCGAGCACCCCGAGATCGTGGTGACGGTCCGCGGCGTGGGCTACAAGGCCGGTCCCGCTTAGGGACCCGGCTCTCCCCGCCATGCCCCCGACCAAGACGAGACGCACACGCCGCCGGACCCTCCGCCAGATACTCGGCGGGATCCGGCGGCGGGCTCGTCGTGCGGCGGGCAGGGCACGCCGGCTGTGGCGGCGCTCGCTCCAGCTCCAGGTCGTCACCAGCACCCTGGTCATCTCGCTGATCGTCGTGGTGGTGCTCGGCATCTTCCTGTCGGACCAGATCAACAACTCGGTCATCGAGCGGCGGCAGCAGTCCGCCGCCAGCGAGGCCGCCGCCGACCGGCTGCAGATCGCCGACGCGCTCACCCGGCGCGAGGACGACCAGGCCAAGTCCTCCGACCCCGGCAAGAGCGTGCCGCCCGACCCGCTCGACGAGGTGATGGACAACATCATCGGCACCGGCAGGGACGGCTGGAAGAAGCGCTACGAGGTGCTGATCCTCAACGTCGACGAGCCCGGCCGGTCCCGCGCGTCGGGCAACGTCAACCAGCAGAACATCCCCGAGGCGCTGCAGCAGATGCTGCGCCGCCAGGCCGAGAAGTTCATCGACAGGCCGCAGCGCTACACCGAGCCGATCAGGCTGCCCGGCGAGAGCCAGCACAGGCAGACCCTCGTCATCGGCGCCATCATCCACGTCAACGGCAGCTACGAGGTCTACCACTTCTTCCCGTTCGACGAGGAAGAGCAGATGCTGTCGAACGTCCGGCTGGCCATCGTCGTGGTCGGCTTCGGGCTGGTGCTGCTGCTCGCCGCCATCGCGTACCTCGTGGCCCGCCAGGTCGTCACGCCGGTCCGGCTCGCCCGCCAGGCCGCCGAGCGGCTGGCCGCCGGGAAGCTCGACGAGCGGCTCAAGGTGCGCGGCGAGGACGACCTGGCGAGGCTCGCGACCTCGTTCAACGAGATGGCCGCCAACCTGGCGCTCAAGATCCACCAGCTGGAAGAGCTGTCGCAGGTGCAGCGGCAGTTCGTCTCCGACGTCTCGCACGAGCTGCGCACCCCGCTCACCACCGTCCGCATGGCCGCCGACCTGCTGTACGACGCGCGCGAGGACTTCGAGCCGATGGCCTCACGCTCGGCCGAGCTGATGCAGGCCCAGCTCGAACGGTTCGAGTCGATGCTGGCCGACCTGCTGGAGATCAGCCGGTACGACGCCGGCGCCGCCGACCTGGACCTCGACTCCGTCGACATCCGCGACGTGGTGCTGCGCGCCATCGCCGACTCCGAGGCGCTGGCCGAGCGCCACAGCACCCGCTTCGAGCTGCGGTTGCCCAACGAGCCGTGCATGGCCGAGGTCGACAACCGCCGGGTCGAGCGCATCCTGCGCAACCTGCTGTTCAACGCCATAGAGCACGGCGAGGGCCGCGACGTCGTGGTCACCGTCGGCGCCGACAGGGACGCGGTCGCGGTCGCGGTGCGCGACCACGGCATAGGGCTCAAACCCGGCGAGGACACGCTGGTGTTCGACCGGTTCTGGCGGGCCGACCCGTCGCGGGCCAGGACCATCGGCGGCACCGGGCTCGGCCTGGCGATCTCCCGCGAGGACGCCGGCCTGCACGGCGGCTGGCTGCAGGCGTGGGGCCAGCCGGGCGAGGGCTCGCAGTTCCGGCTCACCCTGCCCAGGAAGGCCGGCACCGACCTCAAGGGCTCCCCGCTGTCGCTGGTCCCGCCCGAGATCGAGATGCGCCGCACCTGGCGCGGCCAGATGACGCCGGTCCTGCTGCCGGCCACCGGAGACGGGGGCGGCCATGACGAGGATTAGGCGGCTGGGCGGCGCCGCCGCCTTCGCGTTCACCATGCTCCTGGCCGGCACCGGCTGCGCGGTCATCCCCGTGGGCGGGCCGTTCCCGGTGGACGACGCGGGCAGCGGCGACTCCGTCACCGTGCCGTTCCAGCGCATGCTCGCCGTCGCGCCGCAGCCCGACTGGGGGCCGCAGCAGGTCGTGGAGGGCCTGCTGGCCGCCATGGCCGCCTACGACGACGACCCCTCCGTGCTGCCCAAGTACCTGACCGAGGAGGCCAGGCGGGTCTGGAAACCCGACGGCGCCATCACGGTGATCGACAACTCGTTCCGGTTCGGCGAGCTCGTCGAGAACAAGGAGAAGAACGAGACCGTCCTCTCCATCCAGGGCAACAAGATCGCGCAGATCAACGAGGACGACACGTACGTGCCGGTCGGCTCGTCCGACGACCCCAAGATCAACCGGCCGATCACCCTGGTCAAGGACGCCAACGGGGCCTTCAAGGTCAACGGGTTGCAGCAGGGCCTGCTGCTCACCGACGCCGACGTGCGGCGCGCGTACCGTCCCACCAACCTCTACTACCTCAACGGCAGCTCCGGCGCCGACCCGCAGCCCGACCGGCTGGTCGTCGACCGGCTGCGGCTGCGCGTCGACCCCGACAAGAGCTTCGCCCAGACCATCGTCGAGCGCCTCGCCGAAGGGCCGACCAGCGGGCTGCAGGGCGCGGTCGGCAACGAGTTCCCGGAGGGCGCCAGGGTGCGGTGGATCCGGTCCACCGAGGACCGGGTGGTGATCAACATGGGCGGCCCGTTCAACCCGCTCGACACCTACACACAGGGCCTGCAGGCCCAGCTCAGGGCCAGCCTGAGCAGCAACAACCTGGCCAACGGCCGCACCCTGGAGGTGCTGCTCGACGGCGAGCAGTTCTTCTCCTCCGGCCCGCTCACCGTGCCGGCCAACCTGCCGGAGAGCTGGCTGGGCAGCGAGGACAAGCAGGTGTTCTACAGCAGCGGCGGCGCGGTCTTCGTGCTGGGCAGCGACGGCGAGGGCCACCCCGTGACCGGCCCCGCCGGACAGCCCAGCCAGGGCTACACCGGCTTCGCCGTCTCCAAGGACCGCGACCGGATCGCCGCCAGGTCCGCGGCGGGCGGCATCTGGGTGACCCGGCACTCGCCCGACGGCCGCTGGCAGGAGTCCATCCCCGGCGCCGACCTCACCGACCCGTCCTGGCATCGCGACGGCAGCCTGTGGACGTTCGACCGGCAGAACGGCGAGGTCATCCGCTCCCACCCGGTCGTCGGCCGGGGCCCCGAACGCGTCGCCGCGCCCGCCCTCCAGGGGCTGAACGTCACCTCGCTGCGGATGGCGCGCAACGGGGTCCGCGTCGCGGTCGAGATCGGCGACAACCGGGTCCAGGTCGGCGCGCTCACGGGCGGCGGCGGCAACGCCATGCTGAGCAACTTCGAGACGCTGACCACGGTCTCGGGCGGCGACGAGATCGTGGACATCGCCTGGAGCGACGGCGGCCACCTCCTGGTCCTCGTCCAGACCAAGGCGGGCCAGGTCGTCAAGGAGATCAACGTCGGCGACGGGGAGACCACCCAGCTCCCGACCACCAGCAAGCGACTGGAGCGCCTGGCCGCCCTGGGCGACGCGATCCTGGCGACCACCGAGGACAGCAACGAGATCCTCGAATACAGCCGCGACAAACAAACCTGGACCCCGAAGCCCGCCACCGCCGTCGACCAGCCGATCTTCGCCCTGGGCTGACTTTGGGGGATCGCTCCGGCGGCTCTCCAGACTGGCTCGACCGCCTCGACCGCCTCGACCGCCTCGACCGCCTCGACCGCCTCGACCGCGAGCCGGAAGCTGCTTGGGGCGCGAGCGGGAAGTCTTTCGGGGGCGCGGGCGTGAAGCTTCTTACGGCGTGACACGGAGGTCTCTTGGGTCGTGGGAGTGAGGCTTCCTGGGGCGCAGCTGGACGTCTCTCGCGGGCGCGGGCGCGAAGCCTTGTGGGGCGTGAGCCGGATGTCTTTTGGGGCGTGGGCGTGGCGCTTCTTGGGGGGTGAGCCGGGCGTCTCTTGCGGGCGCGGGTGCGAAGCTTCCTGGGGCGCGAGCCCGAATTTCTCGCGGCGCGAGCGCAGAGGCACGCGCCTCTCTTGATCTTTTCTGTGCGGGCCCGAGGGACGCACGCTCGGTCAGCGTCTTGGGTTCAAACGAAAGATCCAAAAGCGAAAATCCTTTTGGGAACCCCCTCGGGCTGGGCGCCGATAGGCGTGCCTGACGGCCCGCTCAGCCCGCCGTAGTTCCGTAGAGAGTCGTTCGCGACAGGTGGCGTCTCTGGGTGCCCGTTCGGCTACTGAAAGTGTCGGTGGTGGGTGGCATGCTGGGGCCGTGTTCGCCGGTCTGCTTGATGTCGTGCTGCCGCAGCCCTGTCTTGGCTGTGGCGCTCCGGGGGTGCGTCTGTGCGAGGAGTGTCTGGCGGGTGTGGTGGTGCCCTCTCGCCGGATGCCCGCGCCGTGTCCCGATGGGCTTCCCGTGTGCTGGTCCGCTTCTCCGTACGGGGGCGTGGTGCGCAAGGCCGTCATCGCCTACAAGGAACGGGGTGAGGCGGCCCTGGCGGCGGCCCTCGCCGACCTTCTGGCCTTCGCCCTCGTGGCGGCCCTCCGGTCGCCGCAGGAGGTCGCTGAGGGCGCTGTGGAGAGGTTCCGTGGCCGGGGGAGCGCTCGGTCGTCGGTGGGGCTTCGTGGGGTGGGGGAGTGCGGGCTTCTTCTGGGAGGGGAGGGGGTGATCGTGGTGCCGGTGCCCAGTGGGCGGGCGGCCGTCAAGGGGCGGGGTCACGACCACGTGGGGGCGCTGGCGGAGCGGGTGGTGCGCCGGCTGCGCGGACGGGGGATGGCCGTCACGCTCTGGCCCGCGCTGCGGCAGCGCCGGAAGGTGGCCGACCAGTCGGGCCTGAGCTCCGCCGACCGAGTGTCGAACCTGGCCGGGTCCTTCTCCGTATCTGAGAGCGCTGTCCGAGATCTCGAAGTCGCAGGGAGAGGAGGGGTCCACGATCTGTGGGCCGCAGGGAGAGGAGGTGCCCACGATCTGTCGGCCGCAGGAAGAGGACGTGCCCACGATCTGTCGGTCGCAGAGAGAGGAGGTGTCCATGATCTGCGGGTCGCAGGGAGGGGTGGTGTCCGCGTACGTGGGAGTTCCGCAGGCTTCGTGCGGACAGCCGGGGATGTGTTCGATCGTGCCCGGGTGGTCGTCGTGGACGATGTCGTCACGACGGGAGCCACGCTCGCGGACGCCGCGAGGGCGCTGCGGGCGGTGGGGGCGACGGTGCCGCTGGCCGTCACCGTCGCCGCGACACGCCGGATCTCACGAAATGGTCACGGTGACAGTCAGTAAAGAAAGGCCCAGGTGTGTTGCCTTCCGGAGGGCCACATGTCCGTAGCGGGAAGCGCCAGGTGAGGCAGCTCAGAAGGCTTGCCGCCCTGTCCTGTAAGGGGTGCCGTGGGACCAAACGGGGCATTCAGCCGGCCCGTAACCCCGCGCGAAAATCACGGAAAGTGATCCTTTGGAGCTTCCTCCGGCTGACATTCGCCGCCGATCCGGATAGCGTTCTGAACATGGCACCCGTTCGGGTCCGTGGTTGCGCAGAGCCGGGGCTCCCGGCTCCGCTAGCCGATGCCAGCCGCAGGCGAAACGGCCCACGTAAGGCGACTTTTCGTCGTCCGATCACGGTGCGGCTTAGGGGTAAGTCCTGCCTCCCCGGGGGTCCAGATGTCCCCCGCCAGGAGAGAAGGGCGGTAGTGGCATCAGAGCTGCGAAACCCTCAGCAGGCGGATGTGGGGTCGAAGACCAGGTCGGCCGGACGGGTGCCACCCGCGTTCCCGGTGACGAGGCGTCGGAGGAGGGTAACCCTGAAGGACAGGCGGACAGCAGAAAACCCTGCCCGGCACCACGCGAGTCGTCGGGCGCTCTATCTCAGTCGTTAGACGAAGGGGGGCTGTTGCATGGACATCATCGTCAAGGGCCGGCACACGGGAGTGAGTGATCGGTTCCGAGACCAGGTGACAACCAAGCTGGCCAGGATCGAGCGTCTGGACAACAAACTCATCCGAGTCGATGTGGAGGTGTCGAAGGAGCGCAACGTGCGCGCGGCCGACCAGCGAGAGCGGGTCGAGCTGACCATTCACACCCGCGGCCCCGCCATCCGCGCGGAGGCCAGCGCCGACGACCGTTTCGCCGCTCTGGACATCGCGATGGACAAGCTGGAGGGCCGCCTCAGGCGGCTGGCCGACCGGCGCAAGATCCATCACGGCAACCACAAGCAGCCGTCCATGGCGGAGATCACCGCCACGATGCCCGACCTGGCCGCGCCCGCGCCGTCCAAGGTCGAGCCCGCCCGCGAGGAGGCCGAGCCCGAGGAGGATCGGCTGCCGGAAGACAAGCAGTACGACGACATCGTCCCCATCCAGATGGACGGCGAAGGCCCTCTGATCGTCCGGGAGAAGCACCACAAAGCAGAGCCCATGACCATCGACCAGGCCCTCCTCGAGATGGAGCTGGTCGGACACGACTTCTATCTGTTCCGTGACAAGGAGAGCGGCCTGCCATCCGTCGTCTACAACCGGCGTGGGTACAACTACGGTGTGCTGCGGCTCGTAGAGCCCTGACGGCCGCCGGAAAGATCTTCTCGACCACCCGAGAACCGCGGCACACGTGCGATCATGGCGGTTCGACGGCTCTGGCCCCCCGACGAGGAGGAGACGTGAGCGAGCTCAGTCAGGCGAGGACGAGCGAGCGAACCGGAGACACGACGGTCGCGAGGCGCATCAAGGAGGCCTTGTGACGGAGTCCGGCGAGGCGCGCCCCTCCGGCGGCGAGCCGATCCGCGTGCTGATCGTGGACGATCACGAGCTGATCAGGCGCAGCCTGGCCCTGGCGCTGGCCGCGGAGCCTGACATCGAGGTGGTCGGGGAAGCGAGCGACGGTCAGGAGGCGGTCGAGCTGGCCGATCGCCTCATGCCCGACGTGGCGTTGATGGATGTGCGCATGCCGCGGCAGGACGGCATCGAGGCGACCAAGGGCATCAAGGCCTCGGTGCCGAGCACCCGCATCATCATGCTGACGGTGAGCGATGAGGAAGAAGACCTCTTCGAGGCCATCAAGGCCGGCGCGACCGGCTACCTCCTCAAGGACGTCCAGATCAACGACGTGCCCGCGGCGGTCCGCGGCGTCCATGAGGGGCAGTCGCTGATCAACCCGGCCATGGCGGCCAAGCTCATCAACGAGTTCGCCAGCATGAGCCGCAAGGAGACCGAACGCCCGCCGCAGGTGCCGGTCCCGCGGCTGACGGAGCGCGAGATGGAGGTCCTGCGGCTCGTCGCCAAGGGCATGAACAACCGGGAGATCGCCAAGCAGCTGTTCATCTCCGAGAACACGGTGAAGAACCACGTCCGCAACATCCTGGACAAGCTGCAACTGCACTCGCGCATGGAGGCCGTGGTGTACGCGGTCCGCGAGCGCATGCTGGAAATCACCTGATCCGCCCCAGCCCCGCCCGCCCCTCCCCCTGAGGGAGGGCGGGCCAAGGCGGGTTCGGGCCCGGCGGCTCGCCGGTCCGGGAACCTCAGCGGGCCGAGGTCCCGCGAGGGGTGGCTCGCCGGCCGGGGAACCTCAGTGGGCCAAGGTCCCGCGAAGGGCGGCTCGCCGACCTGGGCAAGTCAGCGGGCTAGGGTCCTGGGACGGACGGCTCGCCGGTCCGGGAACCTCAGCGGGCCACGGTCCCGCGAGGGGTGGCTCGCCGACCTGGGAATCAGCGGGCCAGGGTCGTGTTGAGTGCCTCGGCGAGCTCGGGTGGGTCGGCGCGTTCGACGCGTACGGTGTCGCAGCCGACCCAGGTGGCGGCCGATCGGAGCGCGTCGCCCATCGCCTCGACCCAGCGGGCGCTGGTCAGGCCCGGCTCCAGGCTGACCTTCCTGGCCACCAGCGTGGTGCCCTCGCGCGCCGGGTCCACCCTGCCGATCAGGCGGCCGCCGGCCAGCACCGGCATCGTGAAGTAGCCGTGGACCCGCTTGTGCTTCGGCACGTACAGCTCAAGCTGGTAGGCGAAGCCGAAGACGCGCTCGGTGCGGCCGCGGTGCCAGATCAGCGAGTCGAACGGCGAGACCAGGGTCGTGCGGTGGCGTCCGCGCGGCTCCGACTCCAGCGCGGCAGGGTCGGCCCAGGCGTTGGGCACGGATCTAGACGCCGAGCCGTTGCGGCCGGCCCTGACGGCGGGCCAGCCGGCGACGCGCACCGGCGTCAGCCCGGCGGCGCCGCTCGCGAGGGCCTCGTCGAGGATCGCGGCGGAGCGCCCCTTGAGACGGAGGAAGTCGATCAGGTCGGCCCGCGTGGCGATCCCGAGTGACCGGCCCGCGATGCCCGCGAGCCGCACGACGCACTCCTCGTCGGTGAGGTCCTCGGCCAGCAGGCCAGCGGGCACCACGCGCTCGGCCAGGTCGTAGACCCTGCGCCAGCCCACCCGGCGGGTGCAGACCACCTCGCCGATGTCGAGCAGCCACTCCAGGCCGATCTTGGAGTCGGACCAGTCCCACCACGGGCCGCCGTTCTTGGCCCCGCCGACGTCGGCGGTGGTGAGCGGGCCGTGGTCGCGCACCTGCTGGAGCAGCTTGTCGACGCTGTCGGGCACCTCGTGCCAGCGGAAGCGGCGCTCGCGGTAGGCGCGCCGCCGGAACGCGAAAAGGGGCCAGTTCTCGATCGGCAGGATGCAGGCGGCGTGGCACCAGTATTCGAAGCTGCGGGCCGGGGCGTCCCAGTAGGCCCGCTCGACGGCGGGCCTGCCCACGGCGCCGAGCCGGGCGTAGGCGACGAGCTCGTGGGAGCGGGCGAGCACCGAGATGGTGTCGAGCTGGACGGCGCCGAGCCTGCGGAGCATGCCCTGCACCCCGCCCTGACGGCCGTCGGAGCCGAGCAGCCCCTGGGCGCGCAGGATGAGCCGGCGCGCCTCGTCGGCGGTCAGTTCGGTCATGTTCGCGATTCCGTACGGGGGAGCATGGCCGGAATGCTAGCCGCGGCCACTGACAGAACGGGGCCCGGGAATTACCGTCAGCGGGCCCGCGTTCATGATGGGACGAACCCGTCGCCGTCGGGGGTGCTTCTCGGAGGGGCCGCCTCGACGGTGCCCGCTCCGAGGGGGAAACGTCAGCGGTGGTCTTCGGCGTTCAGTCCCACCCGGGGCGCGTCGATCACCACATCGGTGAAGATGTCGAACACGAGGGCGAGGATGCCGCCCACCACGAACAGGCCGACGCCGATCCAGACGACCATCCAGTTCTCCATGGTCAGGCCGAATCCGGCGACGACGCTGCCGAGCAGCATCACCGTCACGGCCAGCCATGAGGACGCGCGGCCGCCGTGGCTACCGAGATTCTCGGTCTGCTCCGACTTCTGTCCCTCAACCATGACAAATCCCTCCTTGCCCGGATATCCCGGTTATCGGGGCGAACCGGCCTTTGACCGGCGTACTATCAGCCCGCCTGACATTCTCCCAGACATGTCCTGCGCCCTTGTCGGCACGGTGGCTGTGTCTGGTTGGAGAACCGCCTACGATGGCAGCGGGGAAGTTTGTCTCGGCCTCTCCTCCTGGCGGCGCCGCCGGGGTAGACCTGCGAGGAGCTTTACATAAAGTGGCAGCCATTCTCGACAAGATCCTACGTGCCGGCGAGGGCAAGACTCTGCGTAAGCTCAAGCGGATCGCAGACCAGGTCAACTCCATCGAGGACGACTTCACGAGCCTGTCCGACGCGGAGTTGCGCGCCCTGACGGACGAGTTCAAGCAGCGCCATGCCGATGGCGAGTCGCTCGACGACCTGCTTCCCGAAGCGTTCGCCACCGTACGCGAGGCCGCGCGCCGCGTGCTCGGTCAGCGCCACTTCGACGTGCAGATCATGGGCGGCGCCAATCTCCACATGGGCAACATCTCGGAGATGAAGACCGGTGAGGGCAAGACCCTCACCTGCACCCTCCCCGCCTATCTCAACGCGCTGTCCGGCAAGGGCGTCCACGTCGTCACGGTCAACGACTACCTGGCCAAGCGCGACGCCGAGAACATGGGCCGCGTCCACCGCTTCCTCGGTCTCGAGGTCGGGGTGATCCTGTCCGGCCAGGCGCCCGACGAGCGCCGCAAGCAGTACTTCGCCGACATCACCTACGGCACCAACAACGAGTTCGGCTTCGACTACCTGCGCGACAACATGGCGTGGGGGCTCGACGAGTGCGTGCAGCGCGGCCACAACTACGCCGTCGTCGACGAGGTCGACTCGATCCTCATCGACGAGGCCAGGACCCCGCTGATCATCTCCGGCCCGGGCGAGCAGTCCGGGAAGTGGTACCAGGAGTTCGCCAAGATCGTCCCGCGGCTCCGCCGCGGCGTCGAGGCGAAGAACCCCGGCGAGGAGAGCACCGGCGACTACATCGTCGACGAGAAGAAGCGCACGGTCGGCATCCTCGAGTCCGGCGTCGAGAAGGTCGAGGACTGGCTCGGCATCGACAACCTCTACAAGGCCGAGCACACCCACCTGGTCGGCTTCCTGAACAACGCCCTGAAGGCCAAGGAGCTGTTCAAGAAGGACAAGGACTACATCGTCACCGACGGCGAGGTCCTCATCGTCGACGAGTTCACCGGCCGCGTCCTCCACGGCCGCCGCTACAACGAGGGCATGCACCAGGCCATCGAGGCCAAAGAAGGCGTGAAGATCAAGGACGAGAACCAGACTCTCGCCACGATCACCCTGCAGAACTACTTCCGCCTCTACACCAAGCTCGCCGGCATGACCGGCACGGCGACCACCGAGGCCAACGAGTTCCACCAGACCTACAAGCTCGGCGTGGTCCCCATCCCGACCAACCGGCCGATGGTCCGCAAGGACCAGGCCGACGTCGTCTACAAGACCGAGGACGCCAAGTTCAACGCGGTGGTCGACGACATCAAGGAGCGTCACGAGCACGGCCAGCCCGTCCTCGTCGGCACCACCTCGGTCGAGAAGTCGGAGCGGCTGTCCAAGGCGCTCAGGCGCCGAGGCGTCACGCACGAGGTCCTCAACGCGAAGAACCACGCGCGTGAGGCGTCGATCATCGCCGAGGCGGGCCGCAAGGGCGCCGTCACCGTCGCCACCAACATGGCCGGTCGAGGCACCGACATCATGCTCGGCGGCAACCCCGAGTTCCGCGCCGACCAGGAGCTGCGCCAGCGCGGTCTCGACCCGGTCGAGACGCCCGAGGAATACGAGAAGGCCTACCCCGAGGCGCTGGAGAAGGCCAAGGCCGCGGTGAAGGCCGAGCACGACGAGGTCACCGAGCTGGGCGGCCTCTACGTGCTGGGCACCGAGCGCCACGAGTCGCGCCGCATCGACAACCAGCTCCGCGGTCGCTCCGGCCGCCAGGGCGACCCGGGCGAGTCCCGCTTCTACCTGTCGCTCGGCGACGACCTGATGCGCCTGTTCAACTCGGTCAGGGTCGAGGCGATCATGACGCGCCTCAACATCCCCGACGAGCAGCCGATCGAGTCCGGCATCGTCTCCAAGGCCATCGCCTCCGCCCAGCACCAGGTCGAGCAGCAGAACTTCGAGATCCGCAAGGAAGTTCTCAAGTACGACGAGGTGATGAACCGCCAGCGCAAGGTGATCTACGCCGAGCGCCGGCGCGTGCTGGAGGGCGCCGACCTGCACGAGCAGGTGCGCGGCTTCATCGGCAACGTCGTCGACGGCTACGTCGACGGCGCCACCTCCGACGGGTTCTCCGAGGAGTGGGACCTCGAGAAGCTGTGGAAGGCGTTCACCGGCCTCTACCCGATCTCCGTCAAGCTTGAGGACCTCCTGGAGGAGGCCGGTGGTCAGGAGAACGTCACCGACGACCTGATCAGGGAGCGGGTCAAGGCCGACGCGCTGGAGGCGTACGCCAGGCGCGAGGAGGAGTGGGGCGCCGAGGCGACCCGCGACCTCGAGCGGCGCGTCATCCTGTCCGTCCTCGACCGCAAGTGGCGCGAGCACCTCTACGAGATGGACTACCTGCGCGAGGGCATCGGCATGCGGGCCTACGCGCAGAAGGATCCGCAGATCGAGTACCAGCGCGAGGGCTTCGAGATGTTCAACGCGATGCTCGAGGGCATCAAGGAGGACTCCGTAGGCTTCCTGTTCAACCTGGAGGTGGAGGTTCAGGAGAACCCCATCGTCGAGGAGCAGGAGGACCCGGTGTTGGCCGAGACGCGCTCCATCATCGCGCGCGGCCTCCGCGGGCCCGACCGCCCGGCGGAGCTGGAGTACACCGCTCCCGGCGAGCAGGGCGACGTGGAACACACCCGCGTCCGCACCACCTCGGCCGAGCGCGCCGCCTACGGCAACGTCGAGCGCAACGCCCCCTGCCCGTGCGGCTCGGGCAAGAAGTACAAGCGCTGCCACGGCGACCCGAAGAACGCCGGCAACTGACGCGTGACACGAGGACCCCTCGCCCGGCGGACGGGCGGGGGGTCCTCGTGCGTCCGGCTCAGAGGTGGGAGCTCGGTTGGAGCCGGCTTGCCGTCAGGCGGTCTCGAAGTCCGTGCAGAGCCACTGCACGCCCCTGCGTTCCAGGCGCAGGGCCAGGACGCGGTCGCGCTCGCCGCAGTGGACCAGGAGGCACATCTCCACCACGCCGTCGCTGGGCTCCTTGACGTGCGGGACGCCGACGAAGGGCGGGCGGCGGGTGTCGAGCATGCGACCGGCCCGTACGAGCTCGCGGTAGGCCTGGCCGGTGAGGCGGTCGGCGACCGTCTCCGGGGGCCGACGGCCGGAGAGGACCTCGGCGAGCGCCTGGCCGAGGTGGCGCAGCCGGCGCTCGTCCGGGAGCGCGCCGGGCGGGCCCCACACGAGGGGCGTGTCGAGCGCGAGCGAGCCGTGGACCTGGGGAGAGGGCGACATCGGGAGCCTCCGGGGGCGTTCCTGGTGAGAGACGGTACTAAGAGGTTCCGGCCGGGCCCCGGGATACACGGCACGCCAACTTCCCCGATCCATGCCCTGGTTCGCGGAGGATGGCGAAGAAGGTCAGCGCGAGTTGGGGTGGCCGCGTCCGGGTTGCGGACCCTCGGCCACGCCGCGATGTCACGACCGAATCGGGGTGGCCTCGCCCGAGTCCACGTCCGGTTCCGGCTCGCGGCCCGGGGTCATGATGTTCAGCCGTCTGATGAGGAAGCTGAACACCACGTAGTAGACCGCCCCGTACGCCACCCCGAGCAGCAGGATGCCCGGCAGGTTCTGGGTGTTGGACTTGCTGGCGTTGAGCAGCATGTCGAGCAGCCCGGCCGAGAAGCCGAAGCCGAGCTGCCCGCCGATCAGCGTGGTCAGCGCCATGGCCAGCCCGGTGAGCACGGCGTGCACGGCCAGCAGCAGCGGCGCGACGAAGATGAACGCGAACTCGATCGGCTCGGTGATGCCGGTGACGAACGAGGCCAGCGCCGCCGACAGCATGATGCCGCCCACCGTGGCCCGCCGGTGCGGGGGCGCGGCCCGCCACATGGCCAGCGCGGCGGCCGGCAGCGCGAACATCATGACGGGGAAGAACCCGGCCATGAACTGCCCCGACTCCGGGGCGCCGCCGAAGTAGCAGTTCCAGTCGCCGCCGAGCACCCGCCCGTCCACCTCGCAGGTGGGCACCACGTGCCAGACGATCGAGTTGACGAAGTGGTGCAGCCCGAGCGGGATGAGCAGCCGGTTGATCAGCCCGTACAGGCCGGTGCCGAGCGGCCCGAGGGTGGTCAGCGCCTCACCGGCGTGGCCGATCCACTCGCCGAGAATCGGCCACACCCAGCCGATGAGCACGCCGAGCCCGAGCGCCACGAAGGCGGTGAGAATGGGCACGAACCGCCGCCCGCCGAAGAACGCCAGCCACGACGGCAGCTTGATCCGGTGGAAGCGCTGCCAGAGCAGCGCGGTGACCAGCCCTATCAGGATGCCGCCGAGCACCTTGGTGGGGTTCTGCATGCCGTGGTTGATGATCTCGATGACGCCCTGGTCCGCGGCCTGCCGCAGGGTCACGGTCTCGCGGATGGCCGAACCGGCGAACATCACCTTGCTCACCCGGTCGAACACCAGGTAGCCGACCACGGCGGCGAGCGCCGTCGTGCCGTCGGACTTGCGCGCGAAGCCGATGGCCACGCCCACCGCGAACAGCAGCGGGAGGTTCTCGAACAGCGCCTCGCCGGCCGCCGCCAGCACGGCCGCGACCTCGGTCATCCAGGCGAAGCCCGCCACGTCGGCGAGCCCGCCGGGCTCGGCGCCGTTGCCGCCCAGCATGTCGGGCTGGCCGAAGCGGAGCAGCAGGGCGGCCGCGGGGAGGGCGGCGATGGGCAGCATGAGCGAGCGGCCCAGCCTCTGCAGCACGTTCATCAGGCGTGAGAACGGCGAAGGCCGGGCGGCGGTGGTCTCGTTCACCGGGTGTTCCTCCGGGTCGGGCCCTCAACCCCGTCTTGCGGGCATTTCGAGTATGGTGCGCAGCTGGTAGCGGTCCGCCCGGTAGGTGGACACGCCCAGCTCGGCGCAGACGCCTCCGGAGAACGACCTGCGCTGGAGCAGCAGCACGGCGCCGCCGCGGGGAAGTTTGAGCAGGTCGGCGTCGCTCGGATCGGCTATCCCCCCGTCTATGGTCAGCTCGCCCGCGTCCATGACCAGCCCGTAGCGGCTCTCCAGGAGCTCGTACAGCGATCTGCCGGTCAGGTCGTGGTCGGCCAGGTCGGGGGCGAGCTTGACCGGGATGTGCGCGCGCTCGATCGACAGCGGTTCGCCGTCGGCGGTGCGCAGCCGTTCGATGAAGTGGACCTCCTCGCCCGGCTGGATGCCCAGCTCCTTGGCCAGGTGGGCGCTGGCGCGCATGGTGCGCCGGTCGAGGTCGCGCGAGCCGGGCGCCATGCCCCTGGCACGCATGTCCTCGGTGAACGACGTGAGCTGCAGGGCCAGCTCGATCTTGGGCCGGGCGACGAACGTGCCCTTGCCCGGCACCCGGTGCAGGCGGCCCTCGGAGACCAGATGGTCGACCGCCTGCCGCACGGTCATCCGCGACAGGCCGAAGCGCTGGCACAGCTCGCGCTCGGACGGGATCGCGGCGCCGATGCTCAGCTCGTCGCTGTCGATGAGGCCGAGCAGGATCTCGCGGAGCTGGAAGTACTTGGGCACCGGGCTGTCCGGGTCGATGTGGGCCACGGGATCCTCCCTTCGCTCGGGCCAGTCTGATGGGTTATGGTTCTCACTGGTCTAGTCCGGACTAGACCACATGTCCTGAAACAGGGTCAAGTCCGGAACGCTAACTCCCCGAGGAATGAGCCCCCAGATGACCAAGATGCGCAGCGAGATCGCCGAGCAGCCCGAGGCGCTGCGGGCCACGATCGACTCCCTGCTGCCCAGGATCGACGAGGTGCGGGCGCTGGGTGAGCGGACCCGGCAGTTGTTGTTCGTCGCACGTGGCACCTCCGACAACGCCGCAGTCTACGGCCGCTATCTGGTGGAATCCCACGCCGGGCGGCTGTCCGCGCTCGCCGCGCCGTCCATCGCCACCACCTACCGCCGCAAGCTCGACCTGGAGGGCGTGCTGGCCGTCGCGATCTCCCAGTCGGGCCGTACGGAAGAGATCGTGGAGACGCTGGCCTGGGCCAAGGACTGCGGGGCCGCCACCATCGGGGTCACCAACGGCGGCCCGGACAGCCCGCTCGCCCAGGCCGCCGACCTGGCGCTGTGCACGGTCGCCGGGACGGAGGAGGCGGTTCCCGCCACCAAGACCTACACCACCCAGCTCGCCGCGCTGGCCGTGCTGGCGATCGGGCTCGGCGCCGACGTGGACCGGGCCGACCTGCTGCGGGTGCCCGAGGCCGTGGAGAAGCTGATCGCCGAGCCCGGTGACGTGGACGCCGTCGTGGACGGGCTCGCGGACAAGCACGGCGTGGTCGTCTCCGGCCGCGGCCTGGCCTTCTCCACCGCGCTGGAGACCGCGCTGAAGCTCAAGGAGGCGTGCTACCTGCACGCCATGGGCCTGTCGTACGCCGACCTGCTGCACGGCCCGATCGCCGTGGTCGACCACGCCACCCCGGCGCTGCTCGTCGCCGCCGAGAGCGGCCCCACGCTGCAGGGCACGGTGGCGCTGGCCGAGCGGGTCGTCTCGGCGGGCGCGGCGGCGTACACGATCGGCGGCGGCAGGGCGCTGGCCGGAGCCGGCACGGCCGCGATGAACGGCCCCGACCTGCCCGAATGGGTGGCCCCGATGGGCCTCATCGTGCCGGGGCAACTGCTCACCGAGGCGCTCGCCCGGCGGCTGGGCGTCGACCCTGACGCGCCGCGCGGCCTGAACAAGGTCACCCAGACCGACTGAACCCGGCGCCTGAGTAGCCTGGTCGCACAGCCACGGACGAGGAGGGCCTGATGGCGGCGGACGTGAACGCGCTCATCGCCGGTCTGGGCGGAGCCGGCAACATCATCGACATCGAACCCTGCATCACCCGCCTGCGCACGGAGGTGCACGACACGTCCAAGGTCGACCAGGCCGCGCTCAGGGCCGCGGGCGCCCACGGCGTGATGGCGGCGGGCAACGTGATCCAGGTCGTCGTCGGCCCGGAGGCGGACACGATCGCGAGCGACATCGAGGACATCATCGGCTAGAGGGCGGGGCCATGACGACTGTTCTCGCCCCGGTGGAGGGCGCGGCGGTGGGGCTGGCCGCCGTGCCCGACCCGGTGTTCTCGGCCGGCATGGTGGGGCCGGGGACGGCGATCGACCCCAGCAGGGGGCCGGGCGAGGCAGTCGCCCCCATCACTGGAAAAATCATGAAACTGCATCCGCACGCGTACGTCATCGTGGGCGATGACGGCAGGGGCGTGCTGGTGCATCTGGGCATCGACACGGTGCAGCTCAAGGGGAGGGGGTTCCGGTTGCTCGCGGCGGAAGGCGACCGGGTGAGCGCCGGCCAGCCCGTCGTGGCCTGGGATCCCACCGAGATCGAGGCGGGCGGGCGCTCGCCCGTCTGCCCCGTGGTGGCGCTGGACGCGCTCGACTCGGCGGTGACGGCTCTGGCCGAAGGCACGGTACGGGCCGGCGACGAGCTGTTCCAATGGACGTGACGCGACAGGGGTCCGGCTGGTCCGGACCGGAGAAGAAGGAGGAGCCCATGGGCGAACGGAAGGCGACCGTGGCCGCGGAGGTGGGGTTGCATGCCCGCCCGGCGGCCACGTTCGTGCAGATGGCGATGAAGGCACCGATGGACGTCACGGTGGCGCGGTCGTCGGGCGGCGATCCGATCAACGGCAAGAGCATCCTGCAGATCATGGCGCTCGACGTCCGCAAGGGCGAAGAGATCGTCATCAGGGCGGAGGGCGACGGGTCGGAGGAGATCCTCGACCGGCTCGCGGACATCGCCTCGACCCCCTGACCCCCCGTCCCTGGCGGTCCTGTGGAAAAAGGGGACGGCGCATCCGCCGGTCATGGATAGCGTGGGATTCATGTTGCGACGGATCGGTACGGCGAGTCTCCTGGCGGTGGCACTCACGGCATGCGGCGGCGGGGCGGCGGACGTCGCCCCCGCCGCGAAGCCGCCCGCGTCCGAGGCGAGTCCCGCCACCGAAGCCACCGGCCGGCCCGCCGAGCCCACCGCCACCGGTTCCAGAGCCGCCCCGGCCGCCGACCCCGTCAAGCGGGCGCTGGCCGGGATGAGCGTGCGGGAGAAGGTCGGCCAGTTGTTCATGCCGGTCGTCTACGGCACCGCCGCCGACACCGTCTCCGGCGAGAACCAGGCCCGCTACGGCGCCCAGACCCCGGAGAAGGTGGTCGCCAAATACCACCTGGGCGGCGTCATCCTGTTCCCGGCCAACGTCAAGAGCGTCGGCCAGGTGGTCGGGCTGACCAACGGGCTGCAGAAGTCCGCCGACCTCCCGCTGCTGATCGGCACCGACCAGGAGAACGGCCTGGTGTCGCGGATGTCCGCGGTGATGACCCGCTTCCCCGGCGCCGCCAGGATCGGCGCCACCGGCAAGCCCTCGGTGGCGCGCGAGGTGGCCCAGGCCACCGGCGAGGAGCTGCGGGCTCTCGGCGTCAACCTCGACTTCGCGCCGGTGGCCGACGTCAACATCGATCCGAAGAACCCGGTGATCGGCGAGCGCGCGTACGGGAACCGGCCCGGCGAGGTGGCCAAGATGGTCGGCGCCGCCGTCAAGGGCTTCGAGGCCGCCGGGGTGGCCGCCACCGCCAAGCACTTCCCCGGCCACGGCGACACCCGCATCGACAGCCACACCGGCCTGCCGGTGATCAAGCACACCAGGGCCCAGTGGGAGCGCCTGGACGCGCCGCCGTTCAAGGCCGCCATCGCCGCCGGGGTCGACGCGATCATGACCGCGCACATCGTGTTCCCCAAGCTGGACCCGTCGGGCGACCCGGCCACGCTGTCCAAGCCGATCCTGACCGGGCTGCTCAGGAAGGAGCTCGGCTTCAAGGGCGTCATCTCCACCGACGCGCTCAACATGGCCGGAGCCCGGGTGAAGTACGACGACGGCGAGGTCGCGGTCCGCGCCGTGCTGGCCGGCGCCGACCTGCTGCTGATGCCCAACGACCTGCCGAAGCAGTATCAGGCGGTGCTGAAGGCGGTCGAGTCGGGCCGCGTCTCCAAGGCCCGGCTGGACGAGTCGGTCACCAGGCTCCTCACGCTCAAGAAGGAGCGCGGCCTGCTCGGCGAGCCGCCCGTCGTCTCGGCGGAGAAGGCGGCCGAGGTGGTGCGCTCGGCCGAGCACCGCAGGCTGGCCGCCCGCGTGCGCTGACGGCGGCGCCCGACCCTTTACTCTTTAAACCTGATTTCCGTGAGTAGGGAGGCAGTGTGGTCACCGGGGTGCTGATCGACTGGGGTGGTGTGCTGACCACCAGCATGGCCGACTCCATCGCCAAGTGGATCGACACCGACCGCATCGACGGTGAGCACTACCGTGCGGTCATGCGCGAGCTGGTCGAGGTCGCCTACAGCGGGGAGGACGAGGAGAACGCGATCCACGCCCTGGAGCGCGGCGAGCTCGACGGGGCCGCCTTCGAGCGCGACCTGGCGGCCCGCCTGCTGACGCTCGACGGCATGCCGCCCGTTGCCGAGGGCCTGCTGACGCGCATGTTCGCCGGGTTCGAACGGGCCGAGGCCATGTACGACATGCTGCGCGAGGTGCGCGGGCACGGCGTGAAGACGTGCCTGCTGTCCAACTCCTGGTCCAACACCTACGAGCGCGACGGCTGGGACGAGGTCTTCGACGCGGTCGTCATCTCCGGCGAGGTGGGCATGCGCAAGCCTGAGCCGCGCATCTTCCACCACGCGCTGGACCTGATCGGGCAGCCGGGCGAGTCGTGCGTGTTCATCGACGACATCGAGGCCAACATCGTGGCCGCCCGCGCGCTCGGCATCGCCGGCATCCACCACCGCGAACCGGACACCACCATCCTGGAACTCGAGTCTCTCCTCCGGCTCCCGCTGCGGCGGGCATGATGGTGCCCGTGCAAGCTGCGAAAGGTTCCTGATGCGCGTCTACCTGCCGTGCACCCTGCCGGCGTTGGCCAGGGCCGTCGAGACCGGCGAGCTCGGCCCCGCCCCGCTGACCGGCTACGCGGTGACGCCCGCGCTGGTCGAGTGGTACGCCTCGGGCGACACCGAGGAGCTCGAGTACGTCGCCCTCACCGAGGCCGCCCGCGCCTCGCTGCGCATGCTCGCCGCCGATCTGGCCGACGGCGTGCACGCCGCGCCCCGCCGCGTCGTGGTGGCCGCAGAGGTGGCCGACGGCGCCATCCAGGCGAACGCCGACGTGGAGGAGAAGGGCAGGGTACGGGTCGCCGAGCCGGTCCCGCTGGCCAAGGTGGCGGCCGTGCACGTCGACGACGAGTACGCGGTAGCCGACGTCAAGGCGGCCGTCGCCGCGCTCCCCGACGCCGACGGGGGCGACGACGACGCCCGGTTCGTCGTCGACGGCGCCGAGGCCCACGAGCTGATGTGGTACGCGACGCAGGAGATCCCCGACCTCCTGACCCTCGACCAGGCAGGCGGGTGACATGACGAAGCACATCGTGTGGGACTGGAACGGCACCCTCTTCCACGACATCGACGCCGTGGTCGGAGCCACCAACGAGGTCTTCAAGGCGTACGAGCTGCCCCCGCTCACCGCCGACGGGTTCCGCGCCGTCTACACCAGGCCCATCTGGGTCGCGTACGAGCGGATGCTGGGCAGGCCGCTGACCGAGGGGGAGTGGGAGCTGCTCGACGACGGCTTCCACGACGCCTACTACCGCCTGAGCGGCGTCTGCGGGCTGGCCGCCGACGCCGAGGTGACGCTGACCACGTGGACGGGCACGCAGTCGCTCTGCTCCATGGCGCCGCACTCCCATCTCGTGCCGAAGGTCGACTCGTTCGGCATCACCCGCCACTTCAACCGGGTCGACGGGCTGCTCGGCGTGACGGGCGGGGAGAAGGCGGCCCACATGGAGGCCCACATCGCCTCGGTCGGCGTGCGCCCGCGCGACGTGCTGGTGATCGGCGACAGCGTCGACGACGGGGTGGCGGCCCGCCATGTCGGCGCCCGCGCGGTGCTCTACACCGGGGGCATGTCGACCAGGGAGGAGCTGGAGTCGACCGGCTTCCCGGTCGTCGACACGCTCGCCGAGGCGCTCGACCATACCTGAAACCGGCGGAGGGCGGCCCCGGCGGCGGAGTTGGCCGTAACCTGGCAAGGGTTCGCTTTCAGGAGGCTGCCATCAACCGCTTGGTGCTGTGGAACGTCGACCTCACGCTGGTCGACGTGGCGATCGTGACCAGAGACGCCTACGCCGAGGCGTTCCGCGCCGTGACCGGGCGGCCGCTGGTCAAGCTGGTGCCGCCGATGGGCCGGCCCGACTCCGAGATCATCTTCGAGACGCTGGCCGTCAACGGCGTCGTCGCCGACGACGACCACCTGCCGCGCTTCCTCGACGCGCTGTCCGCGGCCTTCGCCGACCGGCGCAAGCGGCTGGCCAAGGAGGGCCGGATGATGGCCGGTGCCAAGGACGCGCTCAGGTCCGTGGCCCGGCTCGACGGCGCGATCCAGGCCGTGCTGACCGGCACGATCAAGAGCAACGCGGTGCTCAAGCTCAAGGCGTTCGGGCTCGACAAGTACGTCGACTTCGAGCTCGGCGGCTACGGCGAGGAGCCCTACCCGAAGGCGAGCCTGCTGCAGGTCGCCCAGGGGCGGGCGAAGGAACGCCTGGGCGTCCCGTTCACCTCGGCCAACACGGTGATGATCGGCGACTCGGCGCGTGACGTGCAGGCGGCCCGCATCGGCGGGGCCGGGATGGTCGCGGTGGCCTCGGGGCGCGCGACGGCGGCCGAGCTGCGCGAGGCGGGGGCCGACATCGTGCTGCCCGACCTGTCGAACGCCGCCGAGGTGGTGGCGGCGGTCGCCGCGCTGACCAGCCCGATGGACCGCAAGGCGGGCTGATCAGCCCGACCAGGCCGGTTCCGAAGGCGCGGGATGATCAGCTCAGCTCACGCAGGAAACGGGCCGCGACCGGGGCCGCCACCGCGGAGCCCGCGCCCCCGCCTTCCACCACGACGGCGAAGGCCAGGTCGCCCCGGTAGCCGATGAACCACGCGTGCGAGGGCGGCTCCTTGCCCGAGCCGTACTCGGCGGTGCCGGTCTTGCCCGCGGTGCCGGGCGGGAACCGTACGGCGTGCGCGGTGCCGTCGGTGACGACGGCGGGCATGAGGTCGCGCAGCGCGGCCACCACGTCGTCCTCCAGCGGCCGCGGCCGCAGCGTGCGGTCGGGCACCGCCTCCTCGGCCACGAGCCGGGGCGGGCGCCAGGCGCCGTCGGCGATCGCGGCGGCCACCGACGCCATGTTGAGCGGGCTGGCCAGCACCCTGCCCTGCCCGATGGAGGCCGAGGCGAGGTCGGTGGCGTCCTTCGGGGCGGGGAAGTCGGCCTTGACCGCCGGCACCCCCGGGGTGATCTTCTCGCCGAAGCCGAAGCTCCGCGCCACCTCCGCCAGGCGCTCGGCGCCCAGGCCCGACACCGTCATGTCGCCGAACGTCGTGTTGCACGAGTGCGCGAACGCGTCACGGAACGACAGCGTGCCGAAGTCCTTGAACCCGGCGTTGTGGAACGGGAAGCCACCGATGTTCTGCTCGGCCGGGCAGGACACGTCCGCGTCCGGCTCGGCCCCGCCGGCGACCAGCGCGGCGGCGGTCACCACCTTGAACGTCGAGCCCGGCGGGTACTTGCCGAGCAGCGCCCGGTTGAACCCGCCGGGTTTGTTCACCGCGGCCAGGATCTCCCCGGTGGAGGGCCGCAGCGCCACGAGCGCGGCCGGCTTGTCCACGTCCTCCAGCGCCGCGGCGCCGGCCGCGTGCACCTTCAGGTCGACCGTGATGCGCACGGGCTCCTTCTCCCGCGTCCCCGACAGGGTCTTGACCGGTTTGCCTCCCTCGTACAGCCGCACAAGGTTGCTCTTGGTCTCGGCGAACCGGTCAGGGTAGGTCTCGCGCAGCCCCGCGACGAGTTGCTGCACCGAGCCGGGGAAGCCGGGGGCGTCGACCCGGGTGCCGTCGGCGGCGAGCACCGGGGTGGCCTCGTCCTCGACCCGGATGAGCCTGATCGACCGGTTCCCGGTCAGCTCCGGGTGGAGCGCGGCCGGGCTCCAGTCGATCTTCCAGGTGCGGTCCCGCTCGACGACCTTGAGCTCCCCGCCGTACCTCCAGTCGCCCGCGCCCTGCACGGCGGCGGTGAAGCTGACCGAGCCGGTGTCGGCGGCGCTCGCGGCGAAGACGCCGTTGGGCACGTGCCGTCGCAGCGTGATGTGCTCGGCCTTCAGGTCGGCGAGGAAGCGGCGGTGGCGGCGTTCGAAGTCGGCGGGCGGGTCGGCGACCAGCTCCCGCATCGCCGCGTAGTCGCCCCCGCTCCACGCCGTCAGGTAGGCGTCGGCCACCTCTTCCGGCGAGCCCGTGGTGCGCAGCGCCCATACGGTCCCCGCGGCGACCACCGGCACCATGATCGCGGCCCCGATCCACGGCCACCTGCGTCTCCTGCGCCGGGGAGCGGCCTCCGGCTGCAGATATTCGTACATTTCCCCCATTTGCGAAGCCATGCGACGAGGACAGCAGAGCCCAACACAGCCTGTCCAATACTGATATATGGCCCTCATCGATATAAATCTAGATATAGTGGCTGGCCATGGACCTGGTCCGGCACCTCCGCTACTTCACCGTCGTCGCGGAGGAGCTCCACTTCGGCAACGCCGCGATCCGGCTCGGCATGGCCCAGCCGCCCCTCAGCCAGCGCATCAAGCGCCTGGAGGAGGAGCTGGGCGTGCGGCTGTTCGACCGGGGCGGACGCCAGGTCCGGCTCACCGAGGCGGGCAGGCTGCTGCTCGGCGAGGCGAGGGAGATCGTGGCCAGGGTCGACAGGCTGCACGAGCTGGCCCGCCACGGCGAGGGCGCCGTGCTGAAGGTCGGCGTGCCGCCCGACCTGGCCGCCGCCGCGATCGCCGCCCTGGTCGAGGGCTTCCGCGAGACCAGTCCGGGCGTACGGCTCGCGCCGGCGGAGATCTGGACGGCCGACCAGGTGACGGCGCTGGCCGGCGGCACGATCGACGTGGGCCTGGTGCGCCACCCGGTGAACGCCCCCGGGCTCGGCTTCGGCCCGCTGCTGGTGCAGCCGCAGGGCGTGCTGCTGGCCGAGAGCGATCCGCTGGCCCGCGCGGGCGAGCTGCACCTGGCAGACCTCGGCGGGCGCGAGCTGCTGATGCCGCCCAGAGAGGGGGAGCCCGGCATGCACGCCGAGACGCTGGCCGAGTGCCGCCGTCACGGCTACGTGCCCGGCCAGGTCCACCAGGGCGCCGGGCTGGGGATGGTGCTGGCCGGGATGGCGGTGGCGTTCGCGCCCAGGGCGGAGGTGCCGGGCCTGGCCTGGCGGCCGCTGCTAGGCTCCCCCATCGCCTACAAGGTCTCCACGGCCTGGCGGGCGGAGACGGAGGCGGTCAAGGGCTTCTCCGCGCTGGCCGTACGGATTCTTAAGGAGCGGGCCGGGATGACGGACGAGGCGGCGGCCCCCGTGCGGCGGGTCAGCCGGAGGCCGGGGATGCTGGCATGACCGGGCCGGCGTTCGCGGAGCTGTTCCGGGTGGCGGGCGTGACCGGCTGGCTGTTCGCCGCCGACCTCGACTCCGGGCGGGAGGTCGGCCACGACCCCGACGAGTGGCTGCCGATGGCCTCGATGTTCAAGGTGGCGCTGATGGTCGAGCTCTGCCGGCAGGCCGACGCCGGGCTGCTCGACCTGACCGGCCGGGTGACCGTCACCGCCGCCGACCGGGCCGCCGGCCCCACGGGGCTGTCGGCCATGCACGACGACGTCACCATGTCGCTGCGGGACCTCGCCTACCTGATGATCGCGGTGAGCGACAACACCGCCGCCGACGCGCTGCTGTCCAGGGTCGGCATGGACGCGGTCAACGCCATGCTGGAAGGGTTCGGGTTCGAGGCCACCCGCGTGCTGATGACCGCGGGGGAGACCAACGGGAGCATGGCGGTCGACACCGGGCACGGCTGGCCGTACCTCGACCCGGAGGACCTGGCCAGGATGCGGGCGCTCGACCCCGCCCGCACCAACCGCAGCACCCCGCGCGAGCTGGCCCGCCTGTTCGGGCTGATCTGGCACGACGAGGCCGCCTCGCCCGAGTCCTGCGCGTGGATGCGCACCGTGCTCAACCTCCAGGTCTGGCCGCACCGGCTGGCCGCCGGCTTCCCGTACGACGACGTGGCGGTCAGCGGGAAGACCGGCACGCTGCCGACGATGCGCGGCGAGGCGGGCGTGGTCGAGTATCCCGACGGCGGCCGCTACGCCGTGGCGGTCATCACCCGCGCCTTCAGCGCCGCACTCAACCATCCGCGCGCCGACGCGGTGATCGGCACGGCCGCGCGTATGGCGGTGGACCACCTGAGGCGCTAGCAAGTTATGTGGGAACGCGGGTATGAATCCCGCCCGGCCTGCCGACAGGATGGGGCACATGGTTGCTGAAGGTGCACTTCTCTGGGAACCGACCGACGAGATCGTGGCCCGCGCCGAGCTGACACGCTATCTGGCGTGGCTGGGCCGCCCCGGCGAGGCGTACGAGGACGTGTGGCAGTGGTCGGTCGACCACCCGGCGGAGTTCTGGTCGTCGATCTGGGACTACTTCCAGGTGGTCGGAGAGCGTGGCGACGGGCCCGTCATCTCTGGGACGATGCCCGGCACCGAATGGTTCACCGGGTCCGCCGTCAACTACGCGGAGAACGCCCTGCGGCGCACCGAGGGCACCGCGGTCGTGTTCGTCTCGGAAGACGGCGCCCGGCAGGAGATCTCGTACGCGGAGCTGCGTGAGGAGGTCGCCCGGGTGCGGGCCGGCCTGGTGCGGCTCGGGGTCGGGCGCGGCGATCGGGTGGCCGGCTACCTGCCGAACATCCCGCAGGCGCTGATCGCGTTCCTGGCGACCGCCTCGCTCGGCGCGATCTGGTCGGCCGGCTCGCCCGACTTCGGGGTGCCGAGCGTGGTCGACCGGTTCACGCAGATCGAGCCCAAGGTGCTCATCGCGGTCGACGGCTACCGCTACAACGGCAAGAGCTTCGACCGCTCGGACGCCGTCAACGAGATCGCCGCCGCGCTGCCCAGCCTGCGCGCCACCGTGTGGATCCCGTACCTCGCCGCCGCCGAGGACGGGCGGCCGCCGCAGCACGCCGAGCCCGCCAGGCCGGACACCGCCGAGGTGCCGCACGGCGAGGTGATCGGCTGGGAGGGGCTGCGCGCGGTGGCGGGGCCGCTGGAGTTCGAGCGGGTGCCGTTCGGCCACCCGCTGTGGATCCTCTACTCCAGCGGCACGACCGGGCTGCCCAAGCCGATCGTGCACGGCCACGGCGGCGTGGTGCTGGAACACCTCAAGTCGCTCTCCTTCCACCAGGACCTGGGTGAGGGCGATGTGTTCTTCTGGTACACCACGACCGGCTGGATGATGTGGAACTACCTCATCGGCGCCCTGCTGGTGGGGGCCACCCCGGTGCTCTACGACGGCTCGGCCGCCCATCCGTCGCCCGCCGCGCTGTGGCGGATCGCCGCCTCCGAGAGTGTGACCTACTTCGGGGTGGGGGCGCCGTACCTCATGGCCTCGATGAAGGCCGGGGTCGTCCCCGAGGGGCTGGAGCGGCTGCGCGGGGTCGGCTCGACCGGGTCGCCGCTGCCGCCGGAGGGGTTCGCCTGGGTGAGCGAGCGGTTGCCGGGGGTGCCGATCGGGTCGTTCTCCGGCGGCACCGACGTCTGCACCGGGTTCGTCGGGGCCACCATGCTCCATCCGATCAGGGCCGGGGTCATCCCGTGCCGGTCGCTGGGGGCGAAGGTGGAGTCCTTCGACCCCAGCGGCAAGGCGGTCGTCGGGGAGGTCGGCGAGCTGGTCATCACGGCGCCGATGCCCTCGATGCCGGTCGGGTTCTGGAACGACCCCGACGGCGAGCGCTACCGGGAGAGCTACTTCGACGTCTACCCGGGCGTGTGGCGCCACGGCGACTGGATCAAGCTGAACGACGACGGCAGCTGCGTCATCTACGGCCGCTCCGACTCGACGCTGAACCGGGGCGGCGTCCGGATGGGCACCAGCGAGTTCTACCGGGTCGTGGAGCGGTTCGGCGAGGTGGCCGACAGCCTGGTCATCGACACCGGTCAGCTCGGGCAGGAAGGGCGGCTGCTGCTGTACGTGACGCTCGCCGACGGGGCCGACATGACCCCCGAGGTGGAGCGGGCGATCCGCACGGCGCTGCGCAAGGAGCTGTCGCCCCGCCACGTGCCCGACGAGATCCACGCGGTGCCCGGCATCCCGCGCACGCTGTCGGGCAAGAAGCTCGAGGTCCCGGTACGCAAGATCCTGCTCGGCACGCCCGTCGAGCAGGCGGCCAACCCCGACGCCATGGCCAACCCCGAGGTGCTGCGCTACTTCACACCCTGAGCGGGCGCAGCGCCTTGGCCCACGAGCCGACCTGGTCGAGCATGACCGTGACCCGTTCCTCCTGGTGCGGACCGGGGGTCAGCACGCTCATGTTCTCGAAGTCGGTGTAGAGCGAGAGCGTGACCTGGGCCGGCACGTCGGCGATCTTGACCTGGCCGAGCACCTGCCGCAGGTGCTCGGCAGCCCGCGCCCCGCCGTCGACGCCGTAGCTGACCAGGCCCGCGGACTTGTCGCCCCACTCGTGGAAGAGGAAGTCGATGGCGTTCTTCAGCGCCCCCGTGTACGAGTGGTTGTACTCGGGGGTGACGAACACGAAGCCGTCGAGCCCGGAGATCCGCTCCGACCACGCCTTCGTGTGTTCACGCGCGTACTGGCCCATGGCGGCGGGCACCGCCTCGTCCAGGTGCGGCAGCGCGAAGTCCTGCAGGTCGACCAGCTCGTAGTCCGCGTCGCCGCGCTTGACCGCCAGGTCGTGCACCCAGCGGGCGACGGTCTCGGCCGCCCGTCCGGGCCTGGTGCTGCCGATGACGATGCCAATCTTGATCACGAAGTGCTCCTCAGAAAGTGATGATGATCTTGCCGCGGATCTCGCCGGCCTCGGCCCTGCGGTGCAGCTCGGCCGACGCGGTGAGCGGGTGGGTCTCGGCGATCTCGACGACCAGCTCGCCCTTGTCGATCAGCGCCGCCATCTCGGCGAGCTGGCCCGGGTCGGCGCGGCTGACGAAGTGGCGTGCGTTCGGGGCCTCGACCGGTGTGGCCACGGTGATGACCAGGTCGCCGAGCGGGGCCAGCGCCGCCGCTTCCGCGGGGGCCACGGCCGCCAGGTTGAGCACCACGTCCATGCCGCCGGGCAGCGGCTCCGCCGTGTAGTCGACGATCTCGTCAGGGCCCAGCCGGGCCACCGCCTCCCGGCTGCGCGGGCTCGCCGTGGCGGTGACGGTCGCCCCCGCCCGCTTGGCGAGCTGCACGGCGAACAGGCCGATCCCGCCGCCCGCGCCGTTGACGAGCACCCGCTGCCCGGCCCGGATCCCCGCCTCCTCGTGCACCGCCTGCCAGGCCGTCAGCCCGGCGACGGGGATCGCGGCGGCGTGGGCCAGCGGGATGCCCTCCGGCGCGGCCGCCAGCTCGGTCTCGGACGCGACCGCGTACTCGGCGGCGCTCCCGCTCACCAGGCCGAACACCCGGTCGCCCGGCGACCAGCGGGTGACGCCCCGGCCGGTCTCGGCGACGGTGCCCGCCAGGTCCCAGCCCAGCGTGAGCGGCGGCGTCAGGCCGAGCACGTCCTTCAGGTAGCCCGCCCGCAGCCCCACCTCCGAAGGGTTGAACGAGGTGGCCGCCATCCGGACGAGCACCTCGCCCGGCCCGGGAGACGGTCTCGGCACGGCCTCGTAACGGATCACGCCGGCGTCGCCGTACTCATGGATGCGCGCGGCGCGCATCAGGGTCGTGGTCACGGAATCCTCCTCTGCCGCAAGCAACGGTAGGGGGGATGGGTGCGCCTTCCAATGCGTGAATGTCTGTGGTTTATACGCGATCGTCTTCCGGGCTAGACTCGCCCTGTGGACGTACTCAGCGATGTGATCGCCGGCATGCGGGTCGGGCTGCCCCACTCCGTCCGCGTCGCCTGGCACGCGCCGTGGGGTCAGCGGTTCCCCGCGATGCCTGGCTCCGCCGGTTTCCAGGTGATCCTGCAAGGGTCCTGCTGGCTGCTTCCCGACTCGGGCGAGCCGATCCAGCTCCACGTCGGCGACGTGCTCTTCTTCCCGCACGGCCATGGCTACGTGCTGGCCGACTCGCCGGCCACCGAGATCGCCGACAGCCACTGCGGTCCCGACGGGGAGATCGAGCTGTTCGCCTCCGCCTCGGCGGGCGGGTCCGGCGCGGTCACGGTGACGCTCTGCGGCGGCTACCGGCTCGACCAGACGCTCGGCCACCCGATCCTGCGCGATCTGCCCGACCTGATCCACCTGCCCGCGCGCCTGGGCGAGCAGCGGGAGCTCCGCGCGGCCGTCGACCTGCTCGCCGCCGAGATCGCCGACCCGCGGCTGGGCGCGGACACCATCGTGGCGTCCCTGCTCGACACCCTGCTCCTCTACATCATGCGCGCCTACCTGGACTTCGACGTCGAGCGCTGCACGGTCGGCCGCTGGGCCGCCGCCCTGGCCGACCCCGGCATCAGCGCCGCCCTGGAGGCCGTCCACGGCGACCCCGCCCGCCCGTGGACGGTCGCCTCGCTCGCCGAGCTGGCCGGGCTCTCCCGGGCGGCCTTCGCCCGCCGCTTCGCCACGCTGGTGGGGCAGCCGCCGCTGGGCTACCTGACCTGGTGGCGGCTCGCCACCGCCGCGCGGCTGCTGCGCTCGACCGACGCGCCGCTGAGCGAGGTCGCGCGCCGCGTGGGCTACGGCTCGGAGTTCGCGTTCGCCAACGCGTTCAAGCGCGCGCACGGGGTCGCTCCGGGCAGGTACCGGCGGGAGTCCTGCCCGCTGACACCGGCCCTTGCCGAGTGAAGTCCATCATGTACGGACGACGGGCCGCTTTTCAGCGTTTCGCGGGTTTTTGACAGTCGAGAGAAAAGCGTTCGCTGACGCGGCCTTTCGGTGGAAATATACGGAACTATGCGTAGTTGGCCGTTTTTTCGACTTTCCATCACGACGCCGCGTCTCGAACTCCGCTATCCCTCACTTGAGGACCTGGACGAGCTCGCGGAACGGGCGGCCGAAGGCGTGCACGAAGCCGGCGTGATGCCGTTCCTGTTCCCCTGGTCCGAGGCGGCCCCGGCCGAACGGGCCCACAGCACGATCCAGTACCACTTCCGGCAGTGGGGCGAGCTGTCGCCGGCCAAGTGGTCGCTGGACTTCGTGGTGGTCTTCGAGGGCCGGATCGTCGGCACGCAGGCGCTGGCCGGCCGCGACTTCACGCTCCTGCGCGAGGTGTCGTCGGGGTCCTGGCTGGGCCGCCGGTTCCAGGGCATGGGCATCGGCACCGAGATGCGCGGCGCGGTGCTCCACCTGGCCTTCGCCGGCCTGGGCGCCGAGTACGCGACCACCGAGGCGTTCGAGGACAACCACTCCTCGATCGCGGTGACCAGGAAGTTCGGCTACCACGATGACGGCATCACCCTGCACAGGCGGCAGGGCAGGCCGGTCGTCACCCGCAACTTCCGCCTGCCCCGCGCCGATTGGACCCCGGTGGAGGGGATCGAGATCCACCACCTGGGCCCGTGTCTCCCGCTGCTCGGCCTGTAGCGGTCAACCCGCCTCCGCCAGCCGCAGGGCGAGCGCCGGGCACATGTCCACGGCCCGGTTCGCCTCCTTCAGCATCCAGCCGGGCACCGTCTTGAACGACGGGAACCCGTAGTCGTCCAGCGTCACGAACTCCGGCAGCAGGTGCGCGCAGAGCCCGTGCCCCTGGCAGCGGGTCCAGTCGACGTCCAGGCGGTACTCCGGCTCGTCCTCGCGCTCCGGCAGCGGCAGCACGCCGCGCACCGGCCGCCCGCAGGAGCCGTGCTCCAGATGGAGCGCGATGTCCTCCTCGAACGCGTCCAGCGACGACAGCACGAACCTGGCCGTGCCGTCCGGGTGGAAGCAGGCCCCCCGCCGCTCCACCGCGCGCACCGAGCGGCGCACCGCGTCGATCGAGCCCGTGCCGTCCGCCAGCGCCGTCAGGCCCCTGGCCACGTCGGGCAGGCCCAGCCGGCACGGGCCGCACTGCCCCGACGACTGGGCCGCGAGATACGCGGCCACCCGGGCCGCCTCGCCGACCGGGCAGGTCGACTCGCCCAGAGGCACCACGATCCCGGCGCCCAGGCTGCCGCCCGCCTGCTTCATGCCCTCGCGCGAGACGATCGCCGACATCGCCGTGCGGGAGTCCAGCCAGGCGCCGTGGTAGCCGCCGATGAGCACGCCGTCGCCGATCTCCGACTCGCACACGTCGAGCACGTCGATCAGCCTGGTGCCCGTCGGGGCCTCCACCACCGCCGGGTTCGCGGCCCCGCCGCTCACCGTCAGCAGCACGGTCCCGGGCTCCCTGCTGGTGCCCACCTTCGCGTACTGCTCGGCGCCGAGCTCGGCCAGCACCGCGAGCTGCGCGTACGTCTCGGTGTTCGACAGCAGGGTGGGCAGGCCGTCCACGCCGCTCGTGCTGGCCCGCCGCTTCCGGCCGGGCGGCACCGGCTCCAGGCCGTTGACGGCGCGCACCAGCGCGCCGCCCTCGCCCGAGATGAACCGCTCCTGCAGGCCGACGACGCGGATCCCGATGCGGCTCTCGGCGGCGCCCGCCACGTTGGCGGCGCGCCGCTCGGCCACGGCGGCGGTGATGGACGACTCGGCCACCTCGCCCGCTACGGTGGCGACCACCACCTCACGGGCGTTGAGCGCCTCCGCGGCCAGCACGGCGCCGTCCAGCACCAGGTGCGGGTTGCGGACGAGCAGCATCGCGTCCTTGGAGCTGGCGGGCTCCCCCTCGGCCCCGTTCACCAGGACCACGCACTCGCCCGAGCCGGCGGCGTCGGAGACCGCCCGCAGCTTGCGCGCGAACGGGAACGCCGCGCCGCCGCGCCCGCGCATGTCCACCTCCTCCACCTGGGCGATGATGTCGTCCAGCGTGCGGGGCACCTGGTCGCCGTGGAGCGTGCGATGCGCCGGCAGGTCCAGCCGCCTGGTGTGGTCGAGTCCGGCGGTGAGCCGGGCCGGTCCCAGCCGCAGCACGCGCGGCACCGAATGGGGGATCACGGCTTCTCCTGGTCGATCATGGGCGGGGTCATCCCGCCTCCCGGTACTTCCGCCGGGCCTCGGCGAGGCTCACCGGCGCGTTGACCCCCGCGGGCACCTCGACGGGTGCGTCACTGGCCTCGGGCGCGTCGACCCACTCCGCGGTCTGCGGAGGCCGCAGCATCGTCGCGAGCAGGCGGACGAGCAGCGCCGAGGCGACGGCGGCCAGGCAGGCGATGTACGACCAGGAGACCCAGCTCGCCGCCCACCGGCCCGCGGTGAGTCCGTGCAGGATGGAGACCGGCCAGGCCACGTAGGCGGAGGCGTGCATCAGCCGCCACACCCACGGCCTGCCGGTCACCGCGAACCTTCCCCGTACGATCCCCGTGATCACGACCACGACCATCGCGTCGAAGGCGATCGTCCCGAACCCGACGTAGATCCCCTCGACGGGGATCACGGCGGCGGCCGGCGAGACGTGCTCCAGCGAGATCATGAGCGCGACGTGCGTGAGCAGGAACGCCGTCCCGGCGAACGCGGCGGCCCGGTGCGCGAGCTGCGCGCGGACCCGGTTCGCCGGGGACAGGAAAACACGTTCGGTGGTGAGCAACCCCAGGGCCACCGTCGCTGTCAGGGACACCAGCGCCAGCACGCCCGCGTAGTACTCGAGGAAGCTCACCCCTCGGCCGAGCATCTCCATGCCGCGATCCGTCAGTGTCAGTGCGAAGACCGACAGAAGGACCGCGGCGATCGACGCGCTCGCCCCGAGCCGGATGTTCCTGGTATCCAGCTGAGTGGGGGCGTGCCGGGGGTGTCGTCTGTGGAGCATCCATTCCCTCCAAGGTCGGATGAGGGTGCGACTCGGGAGGGCCTACTCGGCCTCGTTGCTGTTCCCGGGGACGGAGGTCAGCAACGACGGCCTCGGTTGATGCAGTTCACGACGTTGGACATGAGCCGCTCCGGCATCACGTTCACGAAGTCACCGTGGTCGGTGACCGGGTTGTGCAACTGCTCGGGGAAGGCGTCGAGGGCGAACGAGGGGCCCCTCGGCACCGAGTAGGCCAGAGTCATCCGCAACTGCGGGACCGGCTGCGTGCCCTGCGGGCAGGCGCCGCTCTGGTCCGGGAAGACGATGTGCGTGCGGTGGTTGGCGCTGTCGTTGTTCTGGCCGTCCCAGCAGCTCGGGAAGTCCATGATCCGGAGGACCTGGCTGCCGCGCGGGCACAGGGGGTACTTGTCGGAGCTGATCCGGTTGGTGAAGCCGCTGCAGGACCAGCCGGCGCGGGCGTTGGCCGGGCCGTTGGTGGCCGCCTTGGCGTCACCGGTGATGATCCGCAGGAAGCGCGGCATCGCCACGACCCGGGCGCGCGCGTTGCCGCGGAACTGCAGGGTCACCGACCGCGGACGGAGCACCTGGCCGACGTTGCGGTCGGGGTCGTCGACGTTCTCGTCGACCGTGCGGTCGCGCAGCACCGGCCAGAAGTACGTGGACTTGTCGCCCAGGCGGCACGTGGTGCCCGCGGCTTCCAGGCTCTCGTCGGTCGAGAAGGCGTCTGCCGACAGGTTGCCCACGTAGTCGTGCAGGTGGTGTGCCCCATTGCGCACTCCGGGAGCGACGATGAAGTTGTCAGGGTTGAAGTGGCCCTCACCGTTGGTGCCGCAGCGGGACACGAACGTGCCGCGCGAGCCGCCTCGGCCGATGCGGGCGTCCTGCCGGCTGCGCGGGATCTGCCTGATGTCCACGAAGTCGGTCACGAACGGGCCGATGTTCAGGCAGTCCGACTCCTGGCCTCCGGTGGGCGACGGTGAGGCGGTGCTGGACGGCTGCTGACTGGGCCTGGGCCTGTTCCGGCGGCGGTCGCGGTCCTGGTCCCGGTTCCGCTGTCCGAAGGTCTCAGCGGACGCCTCAGGGTCCGCCGGCGGGTCGACGAGGGCCCCGCCCCCGTTCTGGTCCTGCTGGTCCTGCTGGGCCCCTTGGTCCTGGCCCTGCTGGTCGTTCTGGTTCTGGTTCTCCTGGTTCTGTTGCCCGTCGCCGTTCTGGTCCTGCTGGGCTCCCTGATCCTGGCCCTGCTGGTCGTCGTCCCGGCCCTGGTTCTCCTGATCCTGCTCCTGCGGAGCCTGGCTCTGCTGCGGCTGGTCCTGAGGCTGGTCCTGCTGCTGGTCTTCAGGCTGGTCCTGAGGTTGGTCCTGAGGTTGGTTCTGCTGCTGACCAGGAGGCCGCTGTTCGGTGATCTCACAGTCGGCGAAGGCCGGTTGAGCGCCGCCGACGACCACTGCGGACACCAGCCCGCCGGCCACCACCGCTAAGGCGGATATGGCCGCGGCCATGCGTCTGGATCTCATGGTTGTCTCCTCGGGTCGACCGCCGCTGGGGCGGGTGCTGCCTGTGAGGGCAACGGGGGCTCCGGAAGCTCGTCGTAATTGACCAGGCCGGTGGACTCCAGCAGCGTCATGTGCCGCATGACCACGGTCACGGCCGTCCCGGCGAACTTCCTGATCTCGGCGTTGCGGGTGCCCGCCCTCACGTTCGCCACGACGGCGAACACCTTGCCATGTGCCGCACGCAGCAGGCGGGCGAAGTCCCTGTCGAATGCCGGACCGGTCTCGGACGCCAGCTGCGCCATCCACCGTTGCTGGTCAGGGCTCGGCCGATCGGGAAGCGGGACGTTGAGCTTCGCCGCCACCCGGCGTACCTGCGCGTCCAGCTTCGTGTGGTCCTCCACGAGATGTTGCCCGACGTCCTTGACCCGCGCGGAGTCCGCGCGCTTCTGGGCCCATTGGCCGACGGGGATCTCCCAGAGGCCGGCTTGCCGCACCTTGACGAGGAAGTCGCGGTCCGCGGGCCCGAGCGGGCCCGTGGACGTCTGCGTCACCTCTGTCAGCACGGCCGTGTTCGCCTGCGGCATGACCAGGAGGATCGTGACCGCTGCCGCGAGGGCGAAGCCGCCGAACATCACTACTTCGCCACGCAAAAGCCTGTGCATGGTGGGAGGTACGCGGCCTTATCACGGCCGGTTCACCCATCCTGAGGAATAGTTAGAAATAACTGGAGTTATCGGAGTGGCTACCGGACTGATAACGAAGGTGTAAAGATGTGCCCCGTGCTGAGTCACCTCGACGGCAGGTTCGAGAGTGCTGATGCCGAGGCGGAGCACCGCATCGCGGTGCTGTACCAGGAGTTCGGCGGCCCTCTACTGCGCCATGTACGTAAGTCGACCGGTAACGATCTGCAATGGGCTGAGGATGTGGTGCAGGAGACGCTCGTCCGGGCCTGGCGCAACTCGGCCAGACTGCAGTGGGAACCGGGCCTCCTCTGGGCGTGGCTGCTGACCGTGGCCCGCCGGATCGTCATTGACGGACGTCGGCGAAAGAGTGTTCGGCCTCATGAGGTCGAGCCCCCGGAAGTCGACATGATGGCGGTGCCCGACGGCTCCGAGAGAGCGCTGTCCGCGATCGTCGTGGCGGACGCTCTGCGCAGCCTGTCGGACGAACACCGCGAAGTTATTGAGCAGACCTACCTACGGGACCGTACGATAAGTGAAGCGGCGGCGATTCTGGGGATCCCGCCGGGCACGGTGAAGTCCCGGCTCTACTACGGCATCCGGGCTCTCCGTGAACTTCTGCGGGACAAGGGGGTAGCCGGCTGATGCATGACGGGGTGGCCGCCTACGTCCTCGGCGTGCTCGATGATTCGGAGCACGAGGCGTTCGAGCGCCACCTCGAGGTGTGCGAGCAGTGCCAGGCTGAGCTTGTCGAACTGGCCGAAGTGCCGGACCGGCTCGACGAGCTCAAGCAGGCGCCCTCCGCATCCGAAGACGACCCGCCGATGTCGATGTCACGTTGACGTCTTTGCCCTTTTCGGGTGGTATCGGTACGGCGAGGCGTGCGCCCGGTTTCGCTTCACCGGGGATGTGGGGGAGGTGTGCGGTGGGCATCGACGACGATGCGACCGTCCCTCGCGACAGGCAGTTCGGTGAGGAGGGCCGCCGGTTGTCCTACGGCGGCCGCCTCCGGCTGGTCGAGCAGGTCGAGGTCCTGGGAGACGATGACGCCCCCAGGACTTTCTTGCGTTCGGGGCCGATGTCCCGCCGGCCGGAAGTTTTCAGTCCATACGGGCATGTCCGTAGTGAAATGTACTATTTCCCGCTGTCGTGGGAACTCAAAGCCTGGCTCCAACCCCGCCATGGCTAACCCTCACAAAGGAGTGAGAGCGAAATGCCGCTCGACGAGGCCAAGGATGAGCTGCTCCAGCGAGCCGCGCAACGGTGCGCGGTGGGCAGCGACCATGTGAGCCCCGAGGAGGCACTGACCTTCCTGCGCGTCTACTACCGGCACGTGCCCCCCGACGACCTGCTCGACCGCAATCTGGTGGACGTGTACGGTCCGGCGATGTCGCAGCGGCAGCTGGCCGAGACCCGCCCGCAGGGCAGGCCGGTGGTCCGGGCCTACACCCCCACCCTGGACGAGAACGGGTGGGACCCCGGCCGCTCGGTGGTCGAGGTGGTCACCGACGACATGCCGTTCCTCGTCGACTCCGTCACGATGGAGCTCGACCGGCACGGCATCGGCGTCCACCTCGTGGTCCACCCGCAGATCCGGGTCCGCCGCGACCTGACCGGCAAGATCCTCGGCAGCGGCCAGGAGGACGTCACCGGGCAGATGCTGGTCGAGTCGTGGATCCACGTCGAGGTCGACCGCCAGTCCGACCCCGCGCTGCTCAAGGCCCTGGAGACCGACCTGCAGCGGGTGCTCACCGACGTGCGCCACGCGGTCGAGGACTTCCGCAAGATGCGCGCGCTGGCCCTGCAGACCGCCGAGGACCTGGCGGTGAACCCCCCGCCGCTGCCGCCCGCCGAGGTCGAGGACAGCCTCGACCTGCTGCGCTGGCTCGCCGACGGGCACTTCACCTTCCTCGGCTACCGCGAGTACCGCCTGGAGAGCGGCGAGGAGGGCGAGACGCTGCGCGCCCTGCCGGGCGCCGCGCTCGGCATCCTGCGCGACGACAAGGTGCACTCCGACAGCTTCTCCTCGCTCCCCGCCGAGCTGCGCGCCAGGGCCCGCGAGAAGCAGCTGCTCATCATCACCAAGGCCAACTCCCGCGCCACCGTCCACCGCGACGCCTACCTCGACTACATCGGCGTCAAGCTCTTCTCGCCCGAGGGCGAGGTCGTCGGCGAGCGCCGCTTCCTCGGCCTCTTCACGCACGTCGCGTACAACGAGTCCATCTCCCGCATCCCGGTGCTGCGCCGCAAGCTCGCGGCCGTGATCGAGGCCGCCGGGCTGACCGCGGAGAGCCACGACGGCAAGGACCTCATCGAGATCCTGGAGACGTTCCCCCGCGACGAGCTGTTCCAGACCTCGACCGAGCAGCTGCTGCCGATCGCGCTGGGCGTGCTGCGGCTGCGCGAGCGCAAGCAGGTCAAGCTCTTCCTGCGGCGCGACGACTACGGCCGCTACATCTCCTGCCTGATCTACCTGCCGCGCGACCGCTACACCACCATGGTCCGCCTGCAGATGCAGGAGCTGCTGCTCAAGGCGCTGGGCGGCAAGGGTCTCGACTACCGGGCGTCGATAGGCGAGTCCGCGCTGGCCCGGCTGCACGTCGTCATCCGCGGCGAGCGGGGCAAGCAGCTCCCGGCGCCGGGCGTGGACGTCGAGGAGCTGGAGGCGCGGCTGGCCGCGATCACCCGCTCCTGGGAGGACGACCTCGGCGCGGCCATCAGGGAGATGACCTCCGAGGAGGAGGCCCCTGGGCTGGTCAAGCGCTACCACGTCGCCTTCCCCGAGGCGTACAAGGCCGACTTCCAGCCCCAGGTGGCCGTCGCCGACCTGCGCCGGCTGGAGCATCTCGTCGGCGCGGGCGACGACGAGATCGACCTCAACCTGTACGAGCCGTACGACGCGGCGGAGGGGGAGCGGCGGCTCAAGGTCTACCGGCTCGGGTCGTCCATCTCGCTGTCGAAGATGCTGCCGCTGATCCAGCGCCTCGGGGTCGAGGTGGTGGACGAGCGCCCGTACGAGATCGACCGCGACAACGACCCGGCCACGAAGAACGCCTGGATCTACGACTTCGGGCTGCGCTACACCCCGTCACCCGAGATCGAGCGGGGCGACTTCAAGCGGCTCTTCCAGGACGGGCTGATGGCGCTCTGGCACGGGCGGGCGCCGGCCGACGACTTCAACGCGCTCATCCTGAAGGCCGGGCTGACCACGGAGCAGGTCGAGATCCTGCGCGTCTACGCCAAGTACCTGCACCAGGCCGGCAGCAACTTCTCCCAGCGCTACATCGAGCAGGTCCTGCTGGGCAACGTGCGGCTGTCCCGGCTGCTGGTGCGCCTGTTCGAGTCCCGCCTGGACCCGCGCCGCGACGGCGAGGTGCGCGAGGACCTGACGGGGGCGCTCAAGGAGGAGATCCTGGGAGCGCTGGACGAGGTGGCCTCGCTGGACGAGGACCGGATCCTGCGCGCGTACCTGGAGATGATCGAGGCGACCCTCCGCACGAACTACTTCCAGACCGTCGACGGGAAGCGGAAGCCGTACATCTCGCTCAAGTTCGACCCGCAGGCGATCAGCGTGCTGCCGCTGCCGCGGCCGAAGTACGAGATCTTCGTGTACTCGCCCCGGGTGGAGGGCGTCCACCTGCGCTACGGCAAGGTCGCCAGGGGCGGGCTGCGCTGGTCGGACCGGATGGAGGACTTCCGGACGGAGATCCTCGGCCTGGTCAAGGCCCAGATGGTGAAGAACACGGTCATCGTCCCCACCGGCTCCAAGGGTGGGTTCGTGGTGAAGCGTCCGCCCGTGACCGGTTCCCGGGAGGACCTGCTCGCCGAAGGCGTCGAGTGCTACCGGATGTTCATCTCCGGCCTGCTCGACGTCACCGACAACCTGGTCGACGGCAAGGTCGTGCCGCCGCCCGACACCGTCAGGCACGACGGCGACGACACCTACCTGGTGGTCGCCGCCGACAAGGGCACCGCGACGTTCTCCGACATCGCCAACGGGGTCGCCAAGGAGTACGGGTTCTGGCTCGGCGACGCCTTCGCCTCCGGCGGATCCATCGGGTACGACCACAAGGCCATGGGCATCACCGCCCGCGGCGCCTGGGAGTCGGTCAAGTACCACTTCCGCACCATGGGCGTGGACGTGCAGACCACCGACTTCACCGTGGCCGGCATCGGCGACATGTCGGGCGACGTGTTCGGCAACGGCATGCTGCTGTCCCAGCACATCCGGCTGGTGGCCGCCTTCGACCACCGCCACATCTTCATCGACCCCAGCCCTGACGCGGCCCGCTCCTACGCCGAGCGGCGCCGTCTCTTCGAACTGCCGCGCAGCTCCTGGGCCGACTACGACGCCTCGCTCATCTCCAAGGGCGGCGGCGTGTTCCCCCGTACCGCCAAGTCCGTCCAGCTCACCCCGCAGATCCGCGACGCGCTGGGCCTGCCCGGCGACGTGACCTCACTGGCGCCCAACGACCTGATCAGCGCCATCCTGCGCGCCCCGGTCGACCTGCTGTGGAACGGCGGCATCGGCACCTACGTCAAGTCCAGCGCCGAGACCCACGTCGACGTCGGCGACAAGGGCAACGACCAGCTCCGGGTCGACGCCGCCGACCTGCGCTGCAAGGTCGTCGGCGAAGGCGGCAACCTCGGCTTCACCCAGCTCGCCCGCATAGAGTTCGCGCTCGCGGGCGGTCTCGTCAACACCGACTTCATCGACAACTCCGCCGGCGTCGACACCTCCGACCACGAGGTCAACATCAAGATCCTGCTGGACCAGGTGGTCCGCGACGGCGAGATGACCGACAAGCAGCGCAACCAGGTCTTCACCTCCATGACCGACGAGGTGGCCGAGCTGGTGCTGCGCGACAACTACGCGCAGAACGTCGTCCTGGCCGCCGCCCGCGCCCAGGCCGTCGAGATGCTCCACATCCACGCCCGCTACCTGCGCCGCCTCGAACGCGACGGCCGGGTCAACCGGGGGCTGGAGTTCCTGCCGTCGGACAAGGCGCTCGCCGAGCGCCGCCAGGCCCGGCTGGGGCTGACCGCGCCCGAGTTCTCCGTCCTGCTCGCCTACACCAAGCTCGTCGCCGACGCCGAACTCCTCGGCACCGAGCTCCCCGACGACCCGTATCTCGCGCCCCGGCTCGTCTCGTACTTCCCGTCGGCGCTGCGCGAGCGGTTCCGGGCGTACATGGACGCGCACCCGCTGCGGCGCGAGATCATCGTCACCGGCATCGTGAACGACCTGGTCAACTCCATGGGGACGACGTTCCTGTTCCGGGTCGGCGAGGAGACCGGCGCCTCGCTGCCCGACATCGTGCGGGCCTTCCTCGTCACGCGTGAGGTCTTCGACTTGGCCAGCTTCCACCGCAAGGTGGAGTCGCTGGACAACGAGATCGACACCGCCACCCAGCTCGCCATGCTGCTGGAGGCGCGCAAGCTCGGCGAGCGCGGCACCCGGTGGCTGCTCACGAACCGCCGCCCGCCGCTCGACCTGGCGGGCTCGGTCGGCTTCTTCGTCAAGGGCGTCAACGGCCTCCTCGGCCACCTGCCCAAGCTGCTCACCGGCCCCGACCTGGCCGCCTTCGAGGACCGCCGCGACTCCTTCGTGGCCCGCGGCGTCCCCGCCGACCTGGCCGAGCGGGTGGCCGCCATGGTGCCCGCCTACTCCACCTTCGACCTGGTGGAGATCGCCTCCATCAGCGGCCGCCCGGTCAACGAGGTCGCCGAGGTCTACTTCGACCTCGCCGACCGCCTCCAACTGGCCCGCCTCAGGGAACGCATCATCGCGCTGCCCCGCGACAGCCGGTGGAACGCGATGGCCCGCGCCGCCCTCCGCGACGACCTCTACGCCGCCCACGCCTCGCTCACCCGCGACGTCCTGGCCCACAGCTCCTCCGGGCTGCCCCCCGAGGAGCGGCTGGCCAGGTGGGTGGAGGCGAACTCGGCGGCGGTCGGGCGCAGCAGGCAGACGCTCTCCGAGATCTGGGAGAGCGACAACTTCGACCTGGCCACGCTGTCGGTGGCGCTCCGCGCCATCCGCACCCTGGTCTCGTCGACCAGCCTCCCGCGCACGGAGGCCTGAGCCCGTCGTCCGGGGCGGCGCCTGAGCGGCCGGTGCCGCCCCGGACGAGGCGGGTTTCACCAGTGGTCCGGATGGACGCGCCTCGCGTCAAGTCTGCGCCACTTTTCACCGAATGAGGTGCTTTGTCCGAATTACGGGTAGGGCATGCCGCGGCGAACAGGCACCAGCACATTCGGGTCTGTCCGCCTGCACTGCACCAGTGTTCGTCGAGATGGTGAGCGAGCGGAAGGAGCGCTGATCATGTCGAACAAGTTGCAGGTGGCCTTCGCCGTACTCGCCGGCTATTGCCTCGGAAGGCGCCGGAAGCTGCGCACGGCGGCGGCTCTGGCGGCGGCGGGGCTGGCGGGGCGTGCGAGCTGCGGCAACGGAGGCCCGCTCGCGCAGGGCGTCAAGGCGCTCGGCTCGACCCCGGAGCTCCAGCAGCTCACCGAGCGCCTTCGTGGCGAGCTCGTGGAGGCCGGCAAGACGGCGGTCATGACCGCGGCGAGCAGGCAGATCGACTCTCTGAGCCAGAGGCTGCAGGAGCGCGCGGGGTCACTCGGCGGTGTCGGCGAAGCCGCGGACAAGGTCACCAAACAGGCGTCCCGCGACGAAGAAGGCGAAGAAGGCGAAGAAGAGGACTACGAGGAAGAGCCTGAAGAGGAGGCCGGCGAGGAGGAGGGCGAAGAGGAAGAGGCCGAGGAGCCGGCGCGGGCCAAACGGCCGGCGCGGACCCAGGAGAAGGCCGAAGGTGAGGGGGCACGTCGGCGCACGCGTCCCGTCCGGCGGGCCGGCCAGTCACGGGGGTGAGCGAAGTGGCTGATGCGGAGAGATTGAGGAAGGCGGCGACCGGTGCCGTCCGGGGAGTGGCAGGCAAGGCGGGGAGAACGGCCCGCAAGGCCGGCGAAACCGCGACGGAAACGGCCGGGGACCAGGTCAAGGACACCGCGGGGAAGGCGGCTGAGACCGGCCAGGGGGTCGCCGGGAAGGCGGCTGAGACCGGCCAGGGGGTCGCCGGGAAGGCGGCCGAGGCCGGCGAGGGAGTGGCCGGCGGCCTGCCGATGGGCCGGCTGGTGGAGTCGGCTCAGGGTCTCCTGCAGGCCGCGGGGACGCGCGTGCTGTCCTCCGCGGGGGACAAGATCGAAGGCCTGACAGGCCGGCTCACCGACTACGTGGAACACGGGGGCAAGAGTTTGATGAGCGCGGTGACGGGCTCGGACAAACCGGGCGGCTTCCTGGGCGGGGCTCTTAAGGGCGGGCTCAAGGGCGGGCTCAAGGGCGTGATGCAGAAGATCACCGGCGGTGGCGGCGGTGGCGGACGAGGCCACGAGAAGGTCACCAACATCGTGGAGGCGCTCGACGTCGGCGCGCCCCGCCGTCTGGTGTACGACCAGTGGACCCAGTTCCAGGACTTCCCGACCTTCATGAAGAAGGTCGAGACCGTCAAGCAGGACTCCGACGAGGAGCTCACCTGGAAAGCCCAGGTCTTCATGTCGCACCGGAGCTGGAAGGCGACCATCATCGAGCAGATCCCGGACCAGCGGATCATCTGGCGCTCGGAGGGGGAGAAGGGTCGCGTCGACGGGGCGGTGACCTTCCACGAGATCACTCCCGACCTGACCCGGGTCCTGGTGGTGCTGGAGTACCACCCGCAGGGCCTGTTCGAGCGGACCGGCAACCTGTGGCGCGCGCAGGGACGTCGGGTGCGGCTGGAGCTCAAGCACTTCCGGCGGCACGTGATGGCGCACCTCCTGCTGAACCCGGACGAGCTTGAGGGCTGGCGCGGCGAGATCCGCGACAGCGAGGTCGTCAAGGACCACGAGACCGCGGTCCAGGAGGAGCAGGGCGAGCAGGGCGAGGAGGAAGAGGAGCCCGAGGAGCCTGAAGAGGGCGAGCGGGCGGAAGCCGAAGAGCCCGAAGGCGAGGAGGAAGAGGAGGAGCCCGAGGAGGAGGAGGAAGAAGAGGAACCCGAGGAGGAGCCTGAGGAGGAGGAAGAAGAGGAAGAGGAAGAGGAGCCCGAAGAGGAAGAGGAGCCCGAAGAGGAGGAGGAGCCCGAGGAGGAGGAGCCGCCCAGACGGCCCGCCACCGCGCGGCGTCGTGGCACCACGTCCAGACGCCCGGCTCCCGAGCCCGAGCGGCCGGTGCGCCGCCGTCGGGCCAGATCCGAGTAGTCACCCGTCAGGGCCGGTCGGCCACTACCAGGGGGTATGACATGACCGTGCAACCTGCCGGTCGCGGCTCGCCTGCCGGCGGCGGCAGCTCGGGGACGAATCTCGCGGACGTCATCGACACCATTCTCGACAAGGGCCTGGTCATCGACGCCTTCGTCCGCGTCTCACTGGTCGGCATCGAGGTGTTGACCGTGGACGCCCGGATCGTCGTGGCCAGCGTCGACACCTACCTGCGCTTCGCTGAGGCGGTCAACCGCCTCGACCTGTCGACCACGCAGAAGGACCTGCCCGAGGTCGTCCAGGGCGTGACGCAGGCCAAGTCCGTCGACCAGGGCGAGGAGCCCGCGCTCGAAGCCGCCGCCGACGAGGTCGAGGACGTGCCCGAGGAACAGCCCCGCGAGGCACGCCTCAGAGAGGATGACTGAGATGTCACCACGCGGAGAGGCCGCCCGGCCCGCGGACACCTCATCGGCGGACGTGAACGGCACCGCGTCCTACGTGTACGGGATCGTACCCGTGGATGTCGAAGTGGAGCCCGGGACTGAGGGGGTCGGAGAACCCGGCGGCCAGGTGGGACTGGTGACCTTCGGCGAGATCGCGGCCCTGGTGAGCGACGTCCGGGCCGACCGGCCGCTGGGCCGGCCGCGGGACCTGCGGGCGCACCAGACGCTGCTCGACCAGACCGCGGCGGAGGTGCCGGTCCTGCCGTTCCGGTTCGGGGCGGTGCTGACCGGCTCCGACGCCGTCCTGGAGGAGCTGCTGAAGCCGTACCACGACGCGTTCGTCGACGCCCTGCGCGAGGTGGAGGGCCGGACGCAGTACGTGGTCAACGCCCGGTACGACGAGCGGACGATCCTGAGGGAGGTGCTGGAGGAGAACGAAGAGGCCGCGACGCTCAGGGATCGGATCGCCGGCCTGCCCGAGGACGCGACGCGCAACGAGCGCATGCGCCTGGGAGAGATCATCGAGCACGCGATCGCCGGCAAACGGGAGACGGACACGGCGACGGTGCTGGAGGCACTCTCCGACGTGTGCGAACAACTGGTCGTACGCGACGTCGGCCACGAGCGCGAGGCCGCGCACGTGGCCGCGCTGGTGGAGCGGGACAGACAGGCCGAGTTCGAAGAGGCCGTGGACGAGCTGGCCCGCCGGTGGTCGGGCCGCGTCGAGGTTCGCCTGCTCGGGCCGATGGCTCCGTACGACTTCGTGGGTACGGCCTGACCACGGACACGACGTCGTGGAGGAGTGAACATCGTTGGGACTGGGGACGCTGCTCTTTGGCTGGCCGCTGCTGCCGATCTACTCGGTCGTCAAGCTCGGCGAGCTCCTGAGAGACGAGGTCGAGCGGGAGCTGCGCGATCCGGCCGTGGTCCGGCGCCGCCTGGAAGAGGTGGAGCAGGCCAGGGCCGCCGGTCGGATCTCCGAGGAGGAGGAGGCCCGGGCGGTCGAGGAGATCCTGCAGGGGATGACCGGCTGGTGAGGCGGGGGCCGCACCAGCGGATACGGGGGTGATTTCGTGCCTGCCAGGCAGGGGACCCAGCGCAAGCACGCGTCAGGCGGAAAAGGAGCGGACGACGGCGGCGAGGAGCCGCCTCGCCCGCGTTCCGCGGACATCCCGGCCGCCGCGGCGGCCGACATGGGGCTGCGCATGATGAGCGAGCTGACCGGCAAGGACACCGAGAGCGTCACACGGGTCGAGCCGTCGGACGACGGGTGGCTGGTGGGCGTGGAGATCGTGGAGGACCGCCGGATCCCGTCGTCCGGCGACACCCTGGCCCTCTACGAGATCGACCTCGACATGGAGGGCGAACTGCTGTCCTACCGCCGGGTGCGCCGCTACAAGCGGGGCAGCGGCGACCCCGCCGAGGGCCCGCGGTGAGCGCCGTGAGGTCGGGCCCATACGTTCCCGGGTCCTCGATGCAGCAGCAGGGTTACGGCGGCCGCGAGTCGGCCAACCTGGGGGACATCCTGGAACGGGTGCTCGACCGGGGCGTGGTGATCGCCGGTGACATCCAGGTGAACCTGCTCGACATCGAGCTGCTGACGATCAAGCTCCGCCTGCTCATCGCCTCGGTCGACACGGCCAGGGAGATGGGCATCGACTGGTGGGAGCACGACCCGTGGCTGACCGGCGACGCCCACGAGCTGGCCAAGCAGAACCGCAAGCTGCGCCGCCGCCTCGCGGCGCTGGAGGAGATCGTCGCCACGCGGGCGGAAGCCGCCCACGAGCCGGAGGCGGTCGAGCGTGGACGCTGAGCAGGGCGTCTACCTGTACGCGGTGACCCGTGACGAGGGCGGCGAGTCCGACGGCCCGGCAGGCGTCGCCGGTGCCCCCGTGCGCCGTCTGGCGCACCGGGGCCTGGCCGCCTTCATCAGCACGGTGTCGCTCCAGGAGTTCGGCGAGGAGTCGCTGCGGCGCTCGATGGAGGACCTCGCCTGGCTGGAGGAGATCGCGCGCGCCCATCACCGGGTCGTGGAGGCCGTCGCCCGCCGGGGGCCCACGGCCCCGGTGCGGCTGGTCACCGTCTACACGGGTGAGGCGCAGGTCCGGGAGCTCCTCGACGAGCGGCACGCCCAGCTCGACGAGGTGCTGCGCCGGGTGTCGGGCCGGTGGGAGTGGGGCGTGAAGGCCTACGCCGTCGCGGGCCCCGCCGAGCCGGTGGCGGAAACCCAGGACGCGGCGCCGGGGGCCGCCTACCTGAACCGCCGCCGGGCGGCCCTGCGCGGACGTGAGGACGGCTGGCGCCGGGCCGCCGAGCACGCCCAGGCCGTGCACGAGGCGCTGATGGGCATCGCCGTGGCCGGCACCCGCCACCGGGCCCAGGACCCGCAGCTGTCAGGGCGGCGGGAGCAGATGGTGCTCAACGGCGCCTACCTGGTGGACGAGGCCCGCGCCGCCGAGTTCGCCCGGGTGGTCGAGGACCCCGCCGAACGGGGCGTCACCCTGGAGCTCGTCGGCCCCTGGGCGCCCTACTCCTTCGCCGCGCTCGGCCACGACGGTGAGACGGCGTACGGTGACGCCTCCTGAGCCGAGAGGGGGCCGGCTCGCCGCCGAGGGACGCCTGCCCGAGCAGCGGGTGGCGCTCGTCGACCTGCTGGACCGCCTGCTGGCGGGCGGGGTGGTGGTGACGGGCGACGTGGTGCTGTCCATTTCCGGCATCGACCTCGTACGGATCTCCCTGCGGGCGTTGCTGGTGTCGGTACGGGAGGGCGACGCGGTAGACGGAGGGATGCGGCATGACAGAGCCGACTGACCGGCAGGCGGTGAAACCGGGGGAGTGGCGGCTGGAGACCGACGCCGACTCGGTGCAGCGTGACCTGAGCCGCCTGGTGCTGACGCTGATCGAGCTGATCCGTCAGCTCGTGGAGCGTCAGTGTGTGCGGCGGATGGACCGCGGCGAGCTGTCCGGGGAGCAGCTGGAGGCGGTGGGGCTGACCCTGATGAGGCTGGAGGAGGCCATGACCGAGCTGTGCGAGCGGTTCGGCCTGACGCCTGCCGACCTCAACCTCGATCTCGGGCCGCTCGGCACCCTGCTCCCGGAGGACTGACCCCGTTCACTGCCCGGTCGCCTTCGTCAGCGCCCCTTCGTGGCCGACGACCTCCGCCGCGGCCGGGGCCGTCGCCGGGGGGACCGCGGTCACGTACGTGTGGATCTCGGTGAGCCGGAGGTTGCGCCGCACCACCGGCGCCGAGATCGACCAGCGCGCCGAGTCGGGCACCGGGATGTAGTCGTCCTCGGCCGTCTTGGTCGTGGTCGTGGTGGTGCGGGAGAGCGAGTACTGGATGATCGCGCCTCCGTCGCCGGTGCGCAGGGCGTACACGGGGTGGTCGCCGGCCTGGAAGATGGAGTCGTAGCTGAAGCCGGCCTTCTTGGCCTTCTGCCTGGCCTCGGTGATCTGGCTGGCGACGTCGGTGGTGTAGGGGCCGTCGGCGATGAGGCCGGCAGCGACGCCGTCGGTGCCCGTCTCGGCCACGGTGGCGTGCAGAGGACCGATGAGCTGGGGGCGGATGGTGACGCTCCGGTCGTCGCCGGCGATCGCGGTGGCGTACCCCTGGTCGTCGAGGGCGACGTCGGGCCGGTGCGCGGGGTCGAGCAGCCGGGAGGCGGCGCTGAGCCGCCAGTCGCCGTTTCTGGCGAAGGTCAGCATGGTCGGCTCGCCGTCGCGGTCGGCCAGCACCGAGAACCACACCGCCTGCGCGCCCTCGGCGAAGCGCGGCACGTACAGGGTGGGGGAGCCCCACTCGTGGCGGGGCGGCCGGCCGCCGCTGGACAGGTAGGCGACGGCGGTCAGCCGGGCCTCCGAGTCGCGTACGTACTCCATGGCGAGCCGCAGGTCGCCGGAGGCGCGCAGCACGCTGTCGGTGGCGACGAAGGTGGTGAACACCTCGCCCGCCTCGGCGAGCGTCACCTCGGGCTCGGCGGGCGTCGGGTCGGCGGACGGGCTCGGCGAGGCGGCCGCGGGGGTGCGCGAAGGATCCGCGGCGGAACCCGAGCAGCCGGACGCCCCCGCCAGCAGGACGGCGGCGAGCGCCAGCGCCTTACGCCGACCGTGTACACGCACCTGGCCATGTTATTCGGCACCCCCGCCGGTCGCGTACTCTAAGGAGGCGTGGCAGACATCGATCCGGCAGACGCAATCAACGAGCTCGCCGGCACGCTCCGCAGCATCCAGGACGTGCTCGACCTCGACTCCATGCGCAAGCAGATCGAGGAGCTGGAGACGCAGGTCGCCGCCCCCGATCTGTGGGACGAGCCGGACAAGGCGCAGAAGGTCACCAGCAAGCTCTCCCACCTCCAGGGCGAGCTCAACCGCGTCGACGGCCTGAGCCGCCGCCTCGACGACCTCTCGGTCCTGTACGAGCTCGCGGCCGAGGAGGCCGACGACGACACCCGCGCCGAGGCCGACAAGGAGCTGGTCTCGCTGCGCTCCGACATCGGCGCGCTGGAGGTCCGCACCCTCCTGTCGGGCGAGTACGACTCGCGCGAGGCCCTGATGACCATCAACTCCCAGGCGGGCGGCGTCGACGCGGCCGACTGGGCGGAGATGCTGCTGCGGATGTACCTCCGCTGGGCCGAGCGCAAGGGCTACCCCACGGAGGTCTACGAGACCTCGTACGCGGAAGAGGCGGGCATCAAGTCGGCCACCTTCGCGATCAAGTCGCCCTACGCCTACGGCACGCTCAGGGGCGAGCACGGCACCCACCGGCTGGTGCGCATCAGCCCGTTCGACAACCAGGGGCGCCGCCAGACCTCGTTCGCGGGCGTGGACGTGGTGCCGGTCGTCGAGCAGACCGACCACATCGACATCAACGAAGACGAGATCCGCGTCGACGTCTACCGCTCGTCGGGCCCCGGCGGCCAGGGCGTCAACACGACCGACTCGGCCGTGCGCATCACCCACCTGCCGTCCGGCATCGTCGTCTCCTGCCAGAACGAGCGCTCCCAGCTGCAGAACCGCGCGACCGCCATGAACGTCCTCCAGGCCAAGCTGCTCGAGCGCAAGCGGCAGGAGGAGGCGGAGAAGATGTCGGAGCTGCGCGGGGCGACGACCACGTCATGGGGCACGCAGATCCGCAACTACGTCCTTCACCCGTACCAGATCGTGAAGGACCTGCGGACGGCCACGGAGGCGGGCAACCCGAGCGCGGTGCTCGACGGCGATCTCGACCAGTTCATCGAGTCGGAGATCCGCTGGATGCGCCGCCAGGAGTCAGACGCCCAGTAGGTGTTCGAGCACCAGGGTCGCGAAGAGCGCCACGAGGAGGACGATCGCGATCAGGGCGGGTGACAGGCCGGCGAAGCCATGACCGTGCAGCCGCTCGCGGTTGGCTCGGCAGAGGGCGCAGCGGCCTTCGATGACGGGGTGCGCGCACTGCGCGCATACGAGGTGTTGGCAACTCATGTCAGCCCCAAGTCTAGCCGCACAATCGTTTTGTTTCCGTTATGGACGTTCCATGCCAGTCTTCCCTCTAGACTGTGCTCCAGCCAATCGGAACGTCGATCAATGGTAAAGCTGGGCGTCCCCGATCGGTGCGTGGCGGGAAGTGGGCATGTGCCACCCTCGCTTCCGTCCTGACCCCTAGACTGGCATGCCGTGATGCTCTCGTGATCCATTTCGATAATGTCACCAAGGTCTACGCGAACCAGAACAGGCCCGCCCTGGACCACGTCTCTGTCGACGTGGACAAGGGTGAGTTCGTGTTCCTCGTCGGTCCTTCGGGATCAGGCAAGTCCACCTTCCTCCGTCTGATTCTCAAGGAGGAGCGGCCCAACTCCGGCGCGATCCACGTCGCCGGCAAGGACCTGGCCCGCCTCTCCAACTTCAAGGTGCCTCACCTGCGCCGCCGCATCGGCTGCGTGTTCCAGGACTTCAGGCTGCTCCCGAACAAGAACGTCTACGAGAACGTGGCGTTCGCGCTCGAGGTCATCGGCAAGCCGCGGCGGTTCATCCGCAAGGTGGTGCCGGAGGTCATCGAGCTGGTCGGCCTGGAAGGCAAGGCCCACCGCATGCCCGACGAGCTGTCCGGCGGCGAGCAGCAGCGCGTCGCCATGGCCCGGGCGTTCGTCAACCGGCCCATGATCCTGCTGGCCGACGAGCCGACGGGCAACATCGACCCCGCGACGAGCATCGGCATCATGAAGGTGCTCGACCGGATCAACAGGACCGGCACCACGGTCGTCATGGCCACGCACGACGCGGCCATCGTCGACTCCATGCGCAAGCGTGTCGTGGAGCTGGAGGACGGCAAGATCGTCCGCGACCAGTCGCGTGGCGTGTACGGCCAGGCGTACTGACAGGGAGCAGTAGACACAATCATGCGGGCGAACTTCATCTTCTCCGAGGTCTGGATCGGCCTCCGTCGCAACCTGACCATGACGATCGCGGTCATCATCACCGTCGCGGTCGGCATGGCGATGCTGGGCGTCGGCTTGATGATCAACGCCCAGGTCGGCATGATGACGACCTACTGGTACGACAAGGTCGAAGTATCCGTCTTCCTCTGCACCAAGAACAGTGACATGCCCGCCTGCAAGGGCAAGGCCGTCACCCAGGCGCAGACCCAGGCGCTGCAGAAGCAGATCGAAGGGCTTCCCGGAGTCGAGCAGGTCTTCTACGAGGACCAGGCGACGGCCTTCAAGAACTTCCAGGAGGCCTTCAGCGCCAACCAGCCCATGCGCGACGCCACCAAGGTCGAGGACATGCCGACCTCGTTCCGGGTCAAGCTGGCCAACCCGGACAACTACCAGCCGGTGATCCAGGCGTTGCAGGGACAGCCGGGCGTCTCGCAGGTGGTCAACCAGAGAGACCTGATCAGCCAGTTCTTCACCATGCTCGACAAGGTGCGCTGGGCCGCCCTGATCGTGGCCGTCATCCTGGTGCTCGCCGCCGCGCTGCTGATCGGCAACACGGTGCGGTTGTCGGCGTTCAACCGCCGTCGGGAGACGGGCATCATGCGGCTGGTCGGGGCCTCCAACCTCTACATCCAGCTGCCCTTCGTCATGGAAGGCATGATCGCGGGCCTGATCGGCGGCGTGTTCGCCGCGGTCATGCTGATCGTGACCAAGGTCTTCATGTTCGACGAGGTCGCCCAGTATCTGTCGTCCGGCGGGGCGCAGATCGGCTGGGACGACGTGGCCTCGGTGATCACCCTGACTATGATCATCGGTGTGGTGATCTGTGTCCTGGCATCGTTCGTCACTCTCCGCCGATACCTCAGGGTCTGACGAAACGCCGGTAAGGTCGAAGCATGCCACGTGAGACCGGGCGAAAGGTCATCGCCCAGAACAAGCGTGCCCGGCACGACTACCACATCGAAGACACCTTCGAGGCGGGGCTGGTCCTGCAGGGCACGGAGGTGAAGTCGTTGCGGGAGGGCCGCGCCTCACTGGTCGACGGCTACGCCAGCGTCGAAGGCGGCGAAGCGTGGCTGTTCAACGTCCACATCCCCGAATACGCGCAGGGCACCTGGACCAACCACGCAGCCCGCCGCAAGCGCAAGCTCCTGCTCCACCGCAAGGAGATCGACAAGCTCGCCACCCGGGTCAAGGAGGGCGGGCTCACGATCGTACCGCTCCAGCTCTACTTCAAGGACGGCAAGGCCAAGATCGAGATCGGCGTCGCGAGAGGCAAGAAGGACTGGGACAAGCGGCAGTCGCTGGCCGAGAAGCAGGCCAAGCGCGAGATGGCCCGGGCGCTGCGTCACCGCAACCGATGAACCGAGTCCGCCGCACGCTGGCCGCGACCGTCACGCTGGCGATCGCGAGCATGACCTTGACCGGCTGCTTCGAGGAGGCGTCGCCGCACGACGCGGTGCGCGACTTCCTCGTCGGCTGGCAGTCCAACGACTACGAGCTGGCCGCCTCCCGCGCCGACGGTGACCCCGCCGTCGTGCGCAAGGCGCTGTCGGACGCCAAGCTGCAGCTCGACGCGGCCTCGTTCCGGTTCCGCATCAAGAGCGTGCGGGTGACCGGCGACGAGTCGCAGGCCGAGTTCGGCGTCGAGGTCGACCTGGGCGACAACAACCCCTTGTGGACGTACGACAGCGTGCTGCCGCTCCGTCTCGACGACGGCATGTGGAAGGTGAAGTGGTCGCCGGCGGTGCTGCACCCCCAGCTCAAGGAGGGGCAGCGGTTCGCGGTCAAGGCCAAGCCGAAGCCGCGCCAGCCGGTCCTCGACCGCGGCGGCGACCCGCTGCAGCAGGACATGTTCCTGTACGTGGCCGGCGTGGTGCCCGCCCAGCTCGGCGACCGCGCCGAGGAGGTCGTCAAGCAGCTGTCCCAGATCACCGGATACGCGGAGGACCGGCTGCTCAGCCGGATCCGGTCCGCGCCGCCCAACGAGACCGTGCCGCTGATCACCTTCGGCCGCACCCGCTACCAGTCGGTGAGACAGAAGCTCGACGCCATCCCCGAGGTCAAGACCGTCACGGAGAAGCAGCCCGTCGACCCCGCGAGCCCCAAGCAGATCGTCGGCCGGGTCAGCGCGCTCACCCCGGAGACCGAGCAGAAGCTCGGCGGCCCCCAGCGGGCCGGCGACTCGATCGGCCAGAGCGGGCTCCAGCAGGCCTACCAGGGCTACCTGACCGGCTCCACCGAGACCCAGGTGATCATCCTCGACCTCAACACCGGCGAGGAGGTGGCGTCGCTGCAGCAGTGGCCCGGCCGTCAGAACAGGTCGGTGCAGACCACGATCGACAGCGGCGTGCAGGTCGCCGCCGAACGCGCCGTCTCCAGCACCCGCGCCAGCGCCCTGGTGGCGGTCGACAGCTCGACCGGCGAGATCAGGGCGGTCTCCACCCGCGGCCTGCACCAGCAGAACGACGCGCTGGCGGGCCGCTTCCCGGCCGGCACCGCGTTCTCCATCGTGGCGGCCGACGCCATACTCAAGGCCGGGGTGCAGACCAAGCAGAAGCTCCCGTGCCCGGCCGAGCGCACGGTCGGCGGTGCCCGGTTCGTCAGCGCGGCCCAGGTCACCGGCTCCTCGCCCACCTTCCAGCAGAACTTCGCCGCGGGCTGCGTCACCGCGCTGGCCTCGCTCGCCCGCCGGGTGACCGGCGACGACCTGGCCCGGAGCGCCGAGAACTTCGGCATCGGCCTGCCGTGGCAGCTGCCGCTCAAGTCGTTCAGCGGCTCGCGGCCGGCCTTCGACGGCGACGCCGCCAAGGCCAAGGCCATCGCGGGCCAGAACGTCGAGGTGAGCCCGCTCAGCATGGCCCTGGTCGCGGGGGCGGTGGCGTCCGGCACCTGGCGGCCGCCGGTGCTGGTCACCGCGCCCGACACCCCCGACGCCGCCGACGAGGTGACACCCGCGCCGCAGCCCCCGCCCCGGCAGCTCGACCCGCAGGTCCGCGAGGCGCTGACGGCCATGATGAGGGCGGGCGCCCAGGGCACCCCCGCCCAGGCGGGCAGCGGTCGCGTCCACGGCGTGACGTCCGCCGCCACCGGCAAGGAGAACGACGCCTGGTTCGTCGGCTGGCAGGGCGACCTGGCCATCGCCGTGTTCACCAGGAACTACAACCCCGCCGCCGTGGCCGGAAGCTTCTTCGCGGCCCTCGGCGACACTCCGTGATTTTTTCGTGACAAGAAGCAACCATCGGACAGGCCGGTTGCGTCTTACTGAGTGACCGGTCCCGCTCGGGGGGTTGCGGGACCAGTCGTCGTGATGAGATCAGGACTTCATCTCGGGGGAAGTCCTGCCGTCATTGACCGGCTCGACCCTGCCGGTCGCCCCCGGGGGCGTGATGCTGCTGTGCTGCGCTTCCGGGGGCTCCACGGCGTTCGCCGGGAATCAAGTTGGCATCTGGGGTGTTGTCAGAGGTATCGTCGTCATGCTCGATCCTCCGGGATCGTGTTGACAACTCCACAGGGGGTGACTGGCTTCGACTTTGACCTTGCAAGTCAGGAGAAGCGGGCCGAGGACTGCGGACATAACCTCGTTAATCCTGTGACCGCAAACAACAAGTGCCAATTCTAAGCGCACTGAGGTCAGCCAGGGTTCCCTGGCTCTCGCTGCCTAAGTAGCGAAACCTCTGTCAGCCCGAGAGTGCCTTCGGCTCGGGATCTGGCATCGTCAGAAGGCTCAACCGATCGACCCGGCCACGGGGGTGATCGGGAAACCAAACAGTGGCTGAGCCCGTCGGCGACTCGCCTGCGTGATCGCCGGGGCTGAGAAAAGCACAGCAGGCTGCGCCCGGAGAAGCCCTGTCTTGGGGTTGAAGGACGCGGGTTCGATTCCCGCCACCTCCACTCGAAGACGCGGAAAGCCCGGCCGGATCATCCGGCCGGGCTTTCCGCGTTCCGTCAGGAGTCCTGCTTGACCATGTCGCGCAGGCGGTTCTTGAGGATCTTGCCCGAGGCGTTGCGCGGCAGTTCGCTCACCACGACGGCCTTGGTCGGCTTCTTGTACGAGGCGAGCCGGGTCAGGCAGAACTCGGACAGTTCCGCCACCGTGGGCGGGTCGGCCTCGTCGCGCGGGACCACGACGGCGACGGGCGTCTCGCCCCACTTCTCGTGCGGGCTGCCCACCAGGGCGATCTCGCGGACCTTGGGGTGGTCGGCGAGCACGGCCTCGACTTCGGCGCTGTAGATGTTCTCGCCCCCGGAGATGATCATGTCCTTGAGGCGGTCGACGACGTAGAAGAACCCTTCCTCGTCCACCCGGACCAGGTCTCCGGAGTGGAACCAGCCGCCCCGGAACGCCTCCTCGGTCGCCCCCGGGTTGTTCCAGTAGCCGGTCATGGTCTGCGGGCCCCGGTAGACGATCTCCCCGATCTCGCCCTGGGGCACGTCGTTCATGTCCTGGTCCACCACGCGCACCTCGACCAGGGGGACGGGCTTGCCGACCGAGCCGATCTTGCGGATGGCGTCCTCGCCGGGCAGGGACGTGGTGATGGGCGACATCTCCGTCTGCCCGAACACCGACACGTTGGGCACGCCGGGGAAGGCCGCCTCCATCGCCCGCAGGATCGCCGGGGTCGCGGGCGCGGCCCCCCACGAGATGGTGCGCAGCGGGATGTCGCGCTGCGGGAGCGTGGGGCTGGCGCACACGGCCTGCCACTGGGTCGGCACGAGGAAGGCGTTGGTGACCCGCTCCGACTCGACCAGGTCGAGGAACGCCTCGGGGTCGAAGGCGCCGGTCGGCGTGATGACGGTGGTGTAGCCGAAGATGAGGTTCGGCACGATCACGCCGACCGCGGCGATGTGGAACATCGGTGAGGTGACGACGCAGATCTCGTCGGCGCCCGGACGCAACGTCTGCAGCAGGGTGATCGTCTGGCCGAGGAGGTTCTCGTACGTGAGCATGGCGCCCTTGGGCAGGCCCGTCGTCCCCGACGTGTACATGATCAGGGCGACCGCGCCGAGGTCGGCGGGGCCGCTCGCCCCGCTCGGCGTCGCGCCCGCGACGGCTTCCTCGTAGCGTTCCGCGCCCGCGCCGGCGGCGTCCGGGGCGTCGCCGACGACCAGGCAGGGCAGCTCGGTCTCCTTCCCCGCCCGCACCGCGGCGACCACCGGGGCCAGCGGCTGCTCCACCACGATCGCGCACGAGCCCGAGTCCTCGGCGAGGTACGAGACCTCGGCCGCGACCAGCCGGAAGTTGACCGGGACGGCGATGGCGCCGAGCCTGTTGATCGCCACCAGTGTCTCGACGAACTCGGGACGGTTGGTCAGGAGCACCAGGACCCGGTCGCCCTCGCCCACGCCGCGGGCTTCGAGCGCGGCGGAGAGGCGGCGGCTGCGCTCGTCCAGCTCGGCCCAGGTCGTCGTCTCGCCCTTGAACCGTATGGCGGGCCGTCCTGGCTGTGCGCCGGCGTGTTTGGTCACCTGGTGGACCCAGGTGAGTCGCTGGTGGGGGTGGGCACTGTGGACCGTGCTCATGTTCTTCCTTCCCGTCCCTCGGCTGTAAGTGAGAACTTACAGCCGGGTGCCCGTCAAGGTCGAGAGTCGGCGGACGTCCTGGCCGGCACGCGGATCCCCAGCGCCAGCCACTGATCGCCGGTCCGGACCATGAGCCGTCGCCGCAGGCAGTCCGCGAGGAATGCGAGCACCTCCTCAGCCGTCGCCCCCGCGGCCGTGCCGGCGGCGACGGCCGCGCGCTCCGCCGTGACCCTGTCGCACTGGGCGTACACCGCCGCCCGCCAGCCGGTCAGCCGGAACGACACCGTCCGTTCGTCGCGGGTGTCGACCAGGACCAGCCCGCCGTCGGGGTGCGCCAGCAGCGCGAGCGTGCCGTTGCCGCCGCGCTCGATCCACCGCCGCACCCGCTTCATGACCGGCCCGGCGTGGTCCAGGGGGCGCATGCCGTCGGCGTAGTCGAAGTCGAAGTAGTACGCGATGCGCCGCAGGGCCTCGTCCGGGAAGGGGTAGAGGCACCGGTACACCTCCATGGGCCGCACGCCGGTCATCCCGAACCGCTCCGGATCCTGGTGGAAAGGGCTGAACCGGTCGAGCCGGATGGCGTCCATGCCGTCCGGCGGCTGGAGGAAGTCGCACGCGTCCAGCAGGGGCAGCATCGACGCGTAGTCCTCGGCGGTCTCCCCGGGGAAGCCGAAGAGCAGGTTCCAGCGCGCGGTGACGCCGAACTCCGCGCACCACTTGAGGAGCTGGATGTTGCGCAGGGCCGTGGTCCCCTTGCGCATCAGCGCCAGCACGTGGTCGCTGAGGCTCTCCAGGCCAGGCTGGATCTCGCGGACCCCGGCGTCGGCGAGCAGCTTCACCTGGGCGGCGCTGAGGTTGGCCTTGACCTCGTAGAACAGGTCGGCAGGCGCTCCGGCGGCGGCGAGCGCGGGCAGCAGCGTGGTGAAGTACCGCATGTCGAGGATGTTGTCGACGACGCCCGCCGTGGTGAGGCCGTGGCGCCGGGTCAGGTGCTCGATCTCGTCCAGCACGCGCTCGGGCGACTTGCTGCGGAACGTCATCGCCTCGCCGTTCAGCCCGCAGAACGTGCAGTGGTGCCTGGCCCCCCACCAGCAGCCCCGCGAGGTCTCCAGCAGCAGGCGGGGGCGGACGGCGGCGCCCTCGGCGCTGCCGCCGAGGGCGTCGAAGTAGGCGTCGAAGCAGGGGACGGGCAGGGCGTCGAGGTCGGTGATCGGCGCGGCGGGCGGGGTGCGGACGCTCGCGCCGTCCCTGCGCACGATCAGGCCCGGCACCTCGTCCACCGCCGCGCCGGCGCGCATCCGCTGGACGAGGGCGGGGAACGACACGTCGGCCTCGCCGCCGCAGACGACGTCCACGAACGGGAAGCGCGCGTGCAGCTCGTGGCCCATGTCGCCTTCCCAGTTGGCGCCGCCGAAGACGGTGACGACGCCGGGATGGCGTTCCTTGACCCGCCGGGCGAGCGCGAGCGAGGCGAGGTTCTGCTCGAAGGTGGAGGTGAACCCGACGAGGTCGTAGTCCGTCCAGGCGATCGAGGCCAGGCAGCGGTCGAGGAAGCGGGCGCAGGAGCCGCGCAGCCTCCGCAGCCTGGCGATCGTCTCCGGGGGCTGCCGGTGGACGCCGCGCAGGACGGTCTCGTCGTACGCGTCGTCGGCCGCCGGTCGTTCGCCGTGGAGCGCGGCGGCGAACAGCCACTCGCCGGCGAAGGCGGTGTGCGGCAGCCGGCCCTGCACCCACTGGTAGTCCGGCAGGCCGATCAGATCGGCGAGGTCGAAGCCGAGATAGCGGACGTCGCAGGCCACGCCGTCGCGCCGGAGCGCGGCCTGGAGCAGGCTCAGCCCGAGCGAGGGGCGGTCGAGCCCGTGCCAGGGCATGCTGACCAGCAGGACGCGGTAGGTGGACACGGCCGGGCCTAGTCGCAGTTCAGCCCGCGGATGGAACATTCGATGTAGGTGGTCTGGGCCGAGCTCTGGGCCGCGTAGGCGTCGATGAGCCCGCTGCCGGTCGCGCGGTCCGGCCCGGCCGTCGCCTGGTGGTTCATGCCCGGGGCGTTGAAGCAACTGCCGGTCGTCACGTCCCTCGCCGTGGCCCTGAGGAGCTGCTTCATCCGGGTGGGCGAGATCCCCGGCCACGAGCCCTTCACGAGGGCGCAGACGCCCGCCGCCTGGGCTGCCGCCGCCGAGGTGCCGCTGAAGACCGCCCAGCCGTCGTCGGACTTGGTGTCGTCCGCGCTGTCGGCGAAGGTCTCGTCGACGAACGAGCCCGGCTGGGTGGGCAGCATGATGTACGAGGCGTTCGGCTGCAGGCCGACGAGGCCCACGATGTCGGGCACCCGCCGGCCGGGGAAGATGTCGCTGGTGAAGCCGCTGGCGTAGTCGGACGCCCGAAGGTTGCCGCCGGCGTCCAGATGGGCGCCGCCCACCGAGATGACGTCCGGGTGCTGGCCGGGGAAGGCGTACTGCCCGTTGCCCGCGGGACACACCACGGTGATGCCGTTCGACACGGCCAGCGCGATCTCGTCGGAGAGGATGACGTCCGCGCCCGACAGAGGACCGGTCACGTTGTGCCCGGCCCAGCTGAAGCAGATGATGTCGGGCCACAGCCCCGCCGCCTCGGTGAACGCCTGGGTCGTGTTGGTCGCGGTGCTCTTCACCACCGTGACCTTGGCCTGGGGGGCGAGGGCCAGGATGAGCGCGGCCATCGCGGTGCCGTGACCATGGGGGTCGTCCGCGGGGTTCGCGGTCCCGGGCGAGAGCACGGTGGTCACGGGCTGGTAGCCCTTGCCGGTGAAGTACGGATGCGGGTAGCAGCCCGAGTCGACCAGCGCCACGTGCACGCCCGCACCGCTCTTGCCCTGCTGGTGGACGATGTCGGCGCGGAGCGCGTGGGCCACGTCCGCGGGCACGCGGAGATGCCAGTAGCCGGTGGCGGGCCCGGCCGGGCTCTGGCACAGGAACCGGGGCTCCTCGATCGCGATCCCCGCGAGCAGCGCGGCGAACTCGGTGCCCTCGGTGCCGATGACGCCCGGCGTGCGCGCCTGCTCGCAGTCCACGAAGGTGACGTCCCTGTCGGCGCCGTCGGGCTCGGGCCGGCGGCGTTCCCCGGCGGTGAGCCGGCAGCCGAACACGCGCTCGTACAGGCCGGGAGGACCGGAGATGCCGATCGACGTCGAGGACGGTCTGCGTACCGTGAACCCGGCGGCCTGGAGCCGGGCGGCGGCCTCGATGACCACGGCGTCGTCGCAGACGGCGGCGGCCGCCCGGTCGGCGGTCAGCGCGACCAGCGCGAAGGGCGAGACCCCGGCGGCCGGTCGCGGCGCGGCCAGGGCGTGCACGATCTCGGGCAGGGGATGTGTCATGGCGGGCTCCTCCGTGTGGGGGTTCGGGCGGCGCTTCCGGACTTTAGAACGGCGCCCGGCGGGCCTGCCTCAGGTGCCGGCCTGGGGATAACCCTGATGATCGGCGCCCGGGGCGAAACCCTGGGCCGCACCCTGGGGCACGCGGGCGGCGTCACCTCTACCTTCGGCGTCAGAACTGTCCGGGGGTCCGGCCCGCGCACCGTGCGGAGGGTGAGTCATGGCGGCGAGGAAGCTGGGCAAGGGCCTGCTCGACACGGTCGCCAGGGCGGGTGCGGAAGAGGTCGTCACGGCTCTGGTCCGGCCGCGGGCGGCGGGACCCGACCGGGCCGCCGTGGCGCGGATCCGGTCGCTCGCGGACGGCGAGCGGCTCGCCACCCGCCCGTCGGAGCTGCTCCGGCTGGTGACGGAGCGCTACGGCCGGGGGAGGAGCTTCCGGGCCAACCTCCAGAGCGAGCTCCAGGAGGTCTGGGCGAAGGTGGCGGGGGCGGCGCCGTACGCGAGCGTGCTCTGGCTCGCGCGGGCGGTCGCGGTCGCCGGGACCAGGGCGGAGCTGCGGGAGCTCGCCCGCCACGAGGAGGTGGCGCGGATCGAGGCCAACCCGGTGTTCGGCGTCTCCAGGGTGCCGCACACGCCGGTCGAGCCCGGGCCGGCGGCGGACGGCGTCGCGTGGGGGGTGGCCAGGATCGGCGCCCCGGCCGTGTGGGAGGGGTTCGGCCGTGGCGGCGGCCTGCTGATCGGGCACGTGGACACCGGCATCGACGACGGCCACCCGGCTCTGGCCGGGCGGGTCGCGGCCTTCCAGGAGTTCGACGCGCTGGGGATGCCCGTGGTGTCCATCCCGCACGACTCGGACACGCACGGGACGCACACCGCGGGCGTCCTGGCCGGAGGGACGGCCCGGGGGACGCGCATCGGGGTGGCGCCGGACGCCCTGCTGGTGTCGGCGCTCGCGCTCCCCGGCGGGTCGGGGACGTTCGCGCAGATCGTCGCCGGCGCGCAGTGGGCCGTGGAGCAGGGCGCCGACGTGGTGAGCATGGCGCACGCGAGCGGCCGTCACCCTGACATGTGGCGGCTCCCCCTGCTCAACCTGACCCTGTCGGGCGTCGTGCCGGTGGCGCCCGTCGGTGACTGCGGGCACGGGGCGAGCCGCTGCCCGGGGAACGACCTGTCCGGCATCGGCGTCGGGGCCACCGATCCGCACGACACGATCGCCGCCTTCAGCGGCGGGCAGTTGCTGTCCGTGCCGTGGTCCGGCGCCCCGGCGACCTACTCCAAGCCGGACGTCAGCGCGCCCGGCGTGGGTATCCCGTCGGCCGCGCCGGGCGGCGCCCTCGTCGCGGCCAGCGGCACGTCCTTGGCCGCCGCGCACGTCGCGGGGGCCGTGGCCCTGCTCCAGTCCGCCGTCCCCGCGCTGCGCGGCGATCCGTTCGCCACCCGGGCCGTCCTGCTGGCCGCCGTGCGGGCGCGCGGGGAGGCGGGCCGGGACCAGCGGTTCGGCTTCGGCCGGGTGGACGCCCGGTCGTCGGTGCGGCGGGCGGTGGCCTTCACCTGATCCCCTCGCTCAGCCGCCCGCGAACCGCGCGGCCAGCTGAGCCCTGGAGCGGACCTGCATCTTGGGATAGATGTGGCTCAGGTGGTACTCGACCGTCTTCACGCTGACGACGAGCTCGCGGGCGATCTGGCGGTTGGTCAGCCCCTGCGCGGCGTGCCGGGCGACGGCGAGCTCCTGTGTGGTGAGCTGCCCGGGCCGGCTCGGGGCCGTGCGCGCCGGGCCGCCCACCCCGCACGCGGCCAGCTCGCGCTCGCACCGTTCGAGATGGGGTTCGGCGCCCAGCTCGGCGAGCGTGGCGCGGGCCCGTCGCAGGTGCGCGGCCGCCGCCGCCCGCTTGCCCATCCGCCGCAGGCAGGCGCCGTAGCCCAGCTCGGCGCGGGCGCGGTCGAACGGCCGGTCCAGCCCGCGCAGGAGCTCCAGCGCACGCTCGAACGCGGCGATCGACGGGCCGGTCTCGCGCCGGGCGGCGTGCAGGCCGCCCCTGGCCCGCGCGAGAGCCGCCAGCGCCGACGCGGTCGTGGCCTGGGACTCGGCGGCGACCAGCCGGGACTCCGCCTCGTGCGGCCGTCCCAGCGTGACCAGCGCCTCGACGAGCAGGTCCGCCCAAGGAAGCAGGTCGTGCCCGGGAGGCGGGGTGTCGGCCACGGCCTCGGCGTCCCCGCGCGCCGCGGCGACGTGCATGGCGGCCGCCGCCGCGTAGCCGCGGAACAGGTCGCCGCCCCTGCCGTCGCCGGTCATCGCCCGCAGGTGCGTCTCCGCGTCCTGCCACGCTCCCCGCGCGGCGTGCACGAGCACCTGCGCGACATGGCAGATCGGGGCGAGCAGCACGTGCCCGGCGTCGCGGGCCAGCCCGGCGGCGTGCGCGCCGTCGGCCAGCGCCCGGTCCCAGTCGCCCCGGTGGTATCCGACCTCGGCCAGCGTGCTGTGGGCCAGCAGCCGCATGCGCAGCGGCAGCGGGTCGTCCGCGGCGAGCACGTTCTCCAGGTCCCGCAGCGCGCCGGGCAGGTCGTCCAGCCGCAGCCGCACGGTCGCCCGCCCGACGAGCGACTCCAGCTCCCAGCCCGAGGCCGCCGGGAGCCGGGCCAGCTCGCGGAGCGCCTCGTGTTCCCTTCCCGCCAGGCACATGGCCTGGGCCGAGACGCAGCGTACGAAGTCGAGCGCGACCGGTCCGGCGGAGCCGCCCAGCGCGCCGGCGCTCCAGGTGAGCGCGCTCCGAGAGTTCTCCCGGACCAGGCACAACAGCGCCCGCTGTCCCGCCACCTTCGCCGCAAGCGCGGCGTCCGCCCCGGTAGTCACCCGGACGGGGTCTGCCCCCGTAGTCGCCCGCGCGGATTCCGCCCCCGTAGTCGCCCGGGCGGGGTGAGTGTTGGTGGCATCCGCCAGTGCGGCGTCCGCCTCGGTGGTCGCCTGGGCGGGATCTGTTTCGGTGGCTGTCCAGGCCTGGTCGAGGAGGGTCTCGGCCTCGTCGGTGCGTCCCGCGTTCAGACGTAGCAGCGCCAGGAGGTAGGCGCGCCACGGGGAGACCTGTCCGCCGGTGACACCGGGGGGCAGCACGCTCGCGTCGCCGTCACCGACGATGATCCGGCACTCGGCCGCTTCGAGCGCGTACCTTTCTCGGTCCGCGGCGGACGCGGCCAGCCGTGCGGCGTCGGTCAGGTGCCGGGTGCCGTCCAGCAGGGCACCGCAGGCGGCGCGGCGGCGACCGGCGGCGGCCAGCTCGGCGGCCAGCCGCCCGTCCGGGCCGACCGTGCCCGCGGCCCGGTGGCGGAGCCTCTCGGAGCTGTCCTGCACCAGCTCGGCCGCCCGGCGGTGCAGCGCGGCGCGCCGGGACGGGCCAAGCCGGGCCTGGTACACGGCCGCCCGCACCAGCGTGTCGGGGAACGTGATCTGCCCGGTGCCGATCTCCTCGCGCAGCAGCCCCGCGCCGATGGCCTCCTCCAGCGCGATGAGCGGGTCGGCGACCTCCGCGACCTCGGCGGCGGCGTGCAGCGAGCACCGGTCACCGAGCACGGCGGCCCCCGCCACCAGCGCTTCCCCCGCCGTCCCGCAGGCCCGCGAGGCGGCCAGGACCCGGGCGGTGACCGGGTACGGCGCAGGCAGGTCCACGCCGGGGTCGTCCAAGACGCCGGCGGGCACCTGGGCGAGCAGCGTGCGGACGTGCAGCGGGTTGCCTCCGGTGTGCGCCCGCAGCCGGGACGCCGCCCAGCGCGCCGGGCGGCGCCCGCGCAGGCTCTCGCACAGCTCGGCGACGGCCTCGGTGTCCAGCCCGGGAAGGGGGACCCGGACGGTCCCGTCGGTGTCGAACAGGCGGCGCGTGCTCTCGGGGATCGACGGAGCGGCCGGGTCGCGCACGATCATGATGACGAGCAGCCTGACCGGCCGCGGCCGGCGCAGGGCGCGGGCGATCGTCTCCAGGGAGGCGGGGTCGCCCCACTGCACGTCGTCCACGATCAGCAGGACCGGCTCGTCCCCCGCCCCGGCCAACTCGTCCAGCAGGGCGGCGACGGGCGGCGGGCCCGCGCGGACGCCGGCGCCCAGCAACTGGGCGAGGAGCGCGTACGGGAGAGTCGCCTCGGTCTCCGCGCCCGCCGCGCGCAGCACCCGCGCGTCCGGTGCGGTCGCGGCGAACCGCTCGGCCAGGGCGGTCTTGCCGATGCCCGGCGGTCCCGAGACGACGGCCAGGTTGCGCCGCCCCGGCTGCGCGTCCCGCAGCGCCTGCCGCAGCACCTGGAGATGGGCCCCGCGATCGACGAAGACGTCGTGCTGTCGTGGTCCGTTCATGTCACCCCGTCCCCGTTCCGGGCCGCGCCTCTGGTGATGCGGCGGCCCCAGTCCTTCGCGACGCGGCGTACGGCCGCGTTCCGGTGCCCGGCGGCGGCCCGCGCCAGGGCCTCGTCCGCCGGTCCGCGTGCCGGCGTCCGGAGTGCCACCCTGGCCAGCAGGAGCCTGGCCAGTGCCGTGGTCAGCTCCAGGAGCACCGCGTCGTCCTCCTCCGCCCCGAGTCGGTCCGCCAGTTCGGCCTCGCCGACCGCCGGCACGCCGTGCCCGGCCACCTCGGGCGACTGCCACAGGTATCCCATGGCCCTGATGGCGCTCTCCCGCAGCGCCGGCTGCGCGGTGTCCGGGCGGGTCGCGCGCAGGAGCTGCTCGGCGGCGCGCGGGTCGCCGAGCCGGCCGAGCGCCATCGCCGCGCTCCCCCGTACGGAGACCAGCTCGCGCCGGTCGGCGAGCAGCCTCTGGTTGAGCGGGACGACACCGGGGTCGTCGCGGTGCGCGAGCACGCCGAGCGCCCCCACGGCGAGCAGCCGCTCGTCCCCGCTGTGCCGTTCGGTGACCTCGTGGAACAGGGGCTGGACGGCCCGCCGGTCGCGCAGCTCGATCAGGGCGCCCGTGAGGATCTGCGGGCCCGGCCCCGGCGCCGTCTCCCGCGTCTTGGTGAGGATCTCCAGGATCGCGGGCACGAGGTCCGGCCGGGCACGGGGCCGCATCGCCGCGATCATGTGCGCGACCCGTCCCGGCGCGGCGGCAGGGCCGGGTGACCGGCTGTGCACCGGGTGGTCGCGCATCAGGCTCAGGATGTCGTCGTGCAGCGTCCGCTCGCGCAACCAGGCGAGGAGGATGCCCGCGACCAGGGCCTCGCGCCAGTCGCGGGACGTCTCCCTGCTCCGGAGCCCGTCCTCGGTGGTGTCGTCCGAGGCGAGCAGCGCGTCCCGCGCGGTCACGTAGCGGTCGCCGGTCTCCTCCATGCACGTGCGGAAGAGCGCCTCGAACTCGTCGCCGGTCATGATGTCGTCTCCCACCAGTAGGGACCCGCGTAGGCCTCGTCGGCCTCGGCCGGGACGCGCTGGACGTTGGTGGCGCAGTGCACGCCGCCCGAGAACACGTGGTACGGGGACCAGGCGTCCACGAACCGCACGCGCAGGCAGAGCGAGGAGAGCACGCTGAGCGTGTACGCCTCGAACAGGTCGACGGTGTCCTCCGGGATCCACACCCGCGTCCAGGCCGCAGCCGTCGCGCCGCCGGCGTCGAACAGGCCGGGGCGCCGGTTCTCGGGTGCGCCGGTGATCCGGCTCTCGGTCACCCCGAAGGTCCGCGCCATGTCGGACACCCGGGTGCCCTGCCGCGCCCAGTGCCGGTGCCCGCGCAGGCGCGCCAGCCGACGGGACGACAGCCGGGGCGCGCCCACGGCGTCGAGCACGCGCGCGACGTCCGCGGCGGCCATGCGCGGCCCCTCCTGCCGGGGGGCGACGACGGTCCGGTCCAGAACCAGGACGTTCGCCAGGTTCGGGGTGAGCGCGGTGGTGCGCGCGTGGACCTCCTCCCCGCTGATCATGCCGAGCTGGTGGGGGACGAGCGTGTCGAGCGCGTGGAACAGGACGGGCACCTGGACGGGCTCCTCACTCGGGCCGAGCCGCAGGCCGTCGCACAACCGCTGCTCCATGGCCAGGAGGCGGTTGTTGAGCTCCTCGTTGGTGTCCTTGTGCGTGGTGAGCAACTCGCGCACGGTCATCGTGGCGGGGGAGAGCGTGACCTGACCCCGCTCCAGCCACTCCCGGCCCCGGAACATCGCGGTGAGACCCGCTCCCCGGCGCCGGTTCAGGTGGTCGGCCTCCTCCAGCAGTGCCAGCGCCAGGCCGGGGGACGCCATCAGCAGCCGGGAGCCGGAACCGGACGGGCCCGCCGGGACGACGGACACGATCTCGTCGACATGCCCGACGGACAGCCACGAGGTGTCGAGGGGCAGGAGGGCCTGCGCACCCTGGGCCTCCAGGAACCTGCGGTAGTCCGGCCGCAGCCGGCGCACGTAACGCACCCGCAGCCGCCCGCCGCCGGGGCGGACGTGGAAGACGCGCTCCTTCCCGGACGCCTCGTCGCGGACCCGCCACCCGGGGCCGGGCGCGAGGGGCGAGAAGGAGACCGAGGGCCGCAGCGGGAAGTCGGCCTCCGCGAACGCCCGGAGCACCCGGCACGACCCACCCGCGTCCAGGTCCATGGCCAGGCAGTCCGGGAGCTCGAACGCCGGACGGTCACTCTCGCCGACGATCATCTTGCCGAAGAGGGCGGGACCCTGCGGCGGCACGGCGGGACCCGCCACGCCCCGGGGCAACCCGGGGGTGGCGGCGCCGACCGGCGGCGACAGTTCGAGGTTGCCGGGCTGGTCAGTGCTGTCTCCGCGACCGGGGGCGGTCAGGTCGCCGAAGAGCCCGGCGCCCGGCTCGGGAAACGTCCGCTTCAGCCAGGTGGACAGGGCGCCGCCGCGCGGGCTGCTCAGGGCGACGCGCATCCACGTGCGCGGGCTCACGCTGTAGCCGAGCTCGAAGGCGTCCTGGGGCCAGATGTCGGCGTACCGGTTCCCGTCGAGCACCCGCAGCATTCCCACCGTGCCCGGCGTGACGACGGGGTCGTCCGGGTCCAGGGGAGCCGCGGCCGGTCCGTACACGCTCCTGATCGCCTCGGCCAGGTCCTGGATGAAGGCGACCGACTCGAAGGAGGCGGCGCGGGTGTACGTGACGTACACCCGCTCCACCGGCCGCACGTTCGACATCAGCAGGAACGGCGCGATCCTGAGCGCCAGCGTCGCCCCGTTCCCGGACAGGCAGCCGTCCGGGCCGTGGCGCAGCACTTCGAGCACGACCTCGCCGGCGGCGAAACCGGGAGCGCCCGGCAGCGCGACCGCCTCGACCAGCAGGCCCCCGTCGCCGTCCGGCCCCCGGACGAGCTCATGCCGGCCGGTGTCGCCTGCCGGGTCGGCGGCGGCGCCCATGACGCGGACCCAGCCGCCGTCGGCGGCGAGGCCGAAGACGCGCACCCGCCGGTGGTCCTGCGGCCGGAGCCGCAGGACGAGCGGCTCGGCCGCGGAGCCGGGGAACCATGATCCCGGCACCGTCAGCTCCGTCAGGTCGCTCCGGTCGCCGGGCCCGTCGACGACGTCGTCGAACGCGTCCAGGTGGTCCCCGCGTACGGCCGAGGCCGGGACCTGCCCGTCGACGTCGAGGTTCGCGAGCACGATGATCGGGACGCCGTTCGTTCCGAAGGACATCTCATCAACCCCCCTTGGGCGGCATGTCCGCCCCCCTCGGGGCAAGCATGACCGCCAGGGTTGGACAGACCGCTGGACTGCCCGCTGGAGTGGTGGCCGGAGGTGGAAAGGCCTTTGTACGGAGGCCTCGAAGCGGTCTATGTTTACGGGGGATTGCTCAACGCACCGGGAGACGGCATGGGCGATCGTGGCCGCACCGTCACCTTCGAGGTGCTGGGGTCACTTCGGGCCTGGCTCGGAGAGTCCGCGCTCGCCCTCGGCTCGGTCCAGCAACGCACGGTGCTGGCGGTGCTCCTGCTCAACGCCAACAGGTCGCTCACCCGCGAGCAGCTCATCGACGCCGTGTGGGGTGAGTCGCCGCCCACGTACGCGCTGAACCTCGTGCAGAAGCACGTCTCCGGGCTGCGCCGGGTGCTGGAGCCCGGCCGCTCCCCGCGGACCCCGTCCCGGGTGCTGGCCTGGACCGACGCCGGCTACAGCGTGCTCGTCCCGCCCGGCGGGCTGGACCTTCAGGTGTTCGAGTCCGAGGTCGCGCGCGCCCGCGCGGCGCGCGCGGAAGGCGATCTCCAGCGGGCCTCCGACGTGCTGCACGCGGCGCTCAAGCTGTGGCGGGGGCCGCTGTGCGAAGGGCTCGTCGGCCCCGCGCTGACCGCCGAGCGGGAGCGGCTCGGCGAGCGCCGCGTCGACGTCCTGGAGGACCGGATCGACCTCGACCTGGCTCTCGGCCGCACGCTGGAGGTGGTCAACGAGCTGCGGCTGCTCGTGGCCCAGCATCCGCTGCGTGAGCGGCTGCGGGTCCTGCTGATGCTGGCCCTGTACCGGTCGGGCCGTCAGGCCGAGGCGCTGGCCGCCTTCCACGAGGCGCGCCGCCACCTGCTCGACGAGCTGGGCGTCGAGCCGGGGCCGCAGCTGCGGCGCGTGCACGAGCAGATCCTGGCGGCCGACCCCCAGCTCACGACGGCCCCGGCGGTCCGGCGCGGGCGGCTGCCCTCACCCGCGCAGCTCCCGTACGGCCTGCCGGACTTCACCGGGCGGGAGGCCGAGCTGGCCCGCCTGGACGTGCTGTGCGCCGGTGGCGGCTCCGCCCGGCCGGTGGTGATCCACGCGCTCGCGGGCATGGGCGGTGTGGGCAAGACGGCGCTCGCCGTCCACTGGGCGCATCGGGTGCGGCACCGGTTCCCCGACGGTCAGCTCTACGTCAACCTGCGCGGTTTCGACCCCACCGGGGCGGCCATGCGGCCGGCCGAGGCACTGCGGGGGTTCCTGGACACCTTCGCGGTGCCGCCCGAGCGGATCCCGGTGACCGTCGAGGCGCAGGCGGCACTGTTCCGCAGCCTGGTCGCCGACCAGCGGATGCTGCTGATCCTGGACAACGCGGAGAGCGCCGAGCAGGTCCGGCCCCTGCTGCCCGGCTCGGCTCAGAGCGTGGTGGTGGTGACCAGCCGCGATCAATTGTCCGGGCTCGTGGTCAGCGAGGGCGCGCAGCTGCTGACGGTGGACACCCTGTCGACCGAGGAGTCCCGGGCGTTCCTGGCGCGCCGCCTCGGCGCGGCGCGGGTCGACGAGGACCCGGACGCGACCGGGGTCCTCATCGAGAGGTGCGGCCGGCTGCCGCTGGCGCTGGCGATCGTGGCCGCCCGCGCGGCGGTCCGCCCGGCCGTCCCGCTGAAGACGCTGGCCGGCGAGCTGCGGGTGGCCAGGGGCGGGCTGGACGCGTTCCGCAGCGACGACCGGGCGACCGACATGCGCTCGGTCTTCTCCTGGTCGGTGCACCGGCTCGCCCCGATGGCGCAGCGCCTGTTCAGACTGCTGGCGCTGCATCCGGGGCCGGACATCACGCTCTACGCCGCCGCCAGCCTCGCGGGGGTGCGCCCGGCGGACGCGCGGGCCGCCCTGGCGGAACTCGTACGGGCGAACCTCGTCAACGAGCACAGGCCGGGCCGGTTCACGCTCCATGACCTGCTGAGGGCGTACGCGGTCGAGCTGGCAGGGACGCTGGAGACGGAGGCCGACCGGCGCGCGGCGGTCGGCCGCGGCTGCGACCACTACCTGCAGACCGCCTTCCCCGCCGACCGGCTCATCAACCCGCTCAGGGACCCGCCCACCGTCGAGCCGCCGCGGCCCGGCGTCATCCCGGTGGACCTCACCACCACCGAGGAGGCGATGACCTGGTACGCCGCCGAGCACGCGGTGCTCATCGCCGTCGTCGAGCAGGCGGTGGCGCACCGGCTCGACGTGTGCGCCTGGCAGCTGGGCTGGGCGCTGTCCACCTACCTCGACCGGCAAGGACACTGGCGTGACCTGAAGACCGTGCAGCTCGCCGCCCTGACCGCCGCCGAACGCGCCGGCGACCGCCTCGGCGAGGCGCTTTCGCACCGCGGCGTGGCCCGCGGCTGCGCGCGGCTCGACGAGTACGACGACGCCGACCGGCACCTGAGGGCGGCGCTGAAGCTGTTCAACGCGCTGGGCGACAAGGCCGGGCAGGCGTACGCGCACCGCAACCTGGCCGCGCTGCTCGAACCCCAGGGGCGGGACGCGGAGGCGCTCCACCACGCCCAGAAGGCGCTGAAGCTCTACCGCGCCGTCGGCCACCGGGCGGGCGAGGCGGACACGCTGAACGCCGTCGGCTGGTTCCACGGCCGGATGGGCGACCACCGCCAGTCGCTCGTCTGCTGCGAGGAGGCGCTCGCCCTGCACCAGATGCTCGACGACCTCGGCGGTCAGGCCCAGACCTGGGACAGCCTGGGCTTCGCGCACCACAGCCTCGGCGACCCCGGGCAGGCGGCGGCCTGTTACGACCAGGCGCTCAGGTTGTTCAGGGAGCTCGGCGACCGGTACAACCAGGCCACCACGCTCAGCCGGCTGGGCGACGTCCGGGAGGCGACGGGGGCCGGGGACGCCGCGCTGGAGGCGTGGAACGAGGCGCTCGCCATACTCACCGAGATCGGTCACGCCGCGGCGCAGCAGGTCAAGGCCCGGCTGGCGCGGCACCGCGCGGAGCGGGCGGCCTCGCCTCCGCTGTGGTGATCCCCCGGTACGGGCGTGCCGGGACGTCGGCGTCGCCCGGAGCCGGGCGGGCGCGGGCCTAGGGACCTCCCCTGGCCGTCGCCGGAGGCGGTGCGGGGGGCGCGGAACCTACCGTCCTGTGGATGTGAGCCCGGCACGGTCCGGGCGGTCGACAGGAGGAAGATCATGATGCGACGGCATCTGGCCATGGCCGCGGCGGCCCTGGTGACGGTGGGGATGGCCGCGCTGCCCACGTCCGCGGCCACGTTCGCCGACGTCGGCACCTGCACGCTCGTCGCGGGCGAGCTGCGCTACACGGCGGACGCGGGCGTCGCCAACGAGGTCGAGATCAGGCAGGACGGCGTGCGGTTCGTGGTCGAGGACAACGCCGGAGAGGTGGTGGCGGGCACCGGCTGCACGGCCGCGGGCTCCAACGCCACCGTTCCGGCGGCACAGGTGACCCGGGTCCGCGTCCTCCTCGGCGACGGCGACGACAGCGCCGACGTCAACGTCCAGCGGCGCGCGGTCATCCGCGGCGGCGCCGGCGACGACGAGCTGCTCGGCGGTCCGGAGAACGACGACATCCGCGGCGGGGCAGGCGCGGACGAGGTGCGCGGCCAGGGCGGCGACGACCAGATCCGCGGCGAGGCGGACGACGACGAGCTCCGCGGCGGCGACGGGAACGACACCGCGCGCGGCGGGGGCGGCGCCGACGACGTGCGCGGCGGGAACGGGAACGACGAGCTCAACGGCGGCGCCGGGGACGACGAGCTGCGCGGGAACGCCGGCGACGACGAGCTCAACGGCAACAACGGGAACGACGACCTCAACGGAGGACCGGGCACCGACGACTGCAACGGCGGGCTCGGCACCGACACCGAGGCCGGCTGCGAGCCCTAGTGAGCGCCGGCTCACCTCCCGCCCCCGGGGAACCGGCGGGCGGGAGGCGGCCGGGCCGGCCGACGGCAGAATGCGGATATTTCGTCGCTCGTCCGGCTGCCGCCCGGTAAGGTCCGGGAGCAGCCGGTCGCGGGACTCAGGCGCGACTTCCGGAACCCGCCTATGAAGCGATGCTTCGCAGTTCGTGCCCCCACTCCCCGGCCGGCGCCGTCATCCCGGGGAGCCATGGACACCTACGCCGACCTGATCGAGTGCGAGGACGTGCTGCTGTTCGCGAACGCGGCCATCACCTCGACCGGGCAGCGGGAGTTCCGCGCCACGGCGGGCGAGCAGCGGCTGTCGCTGGACTTCCTGCACCGCTACATCCACGGCAACTATCCCGATCTGTACGCGGCCACGCTGGCGCTGGACGTCAACGACCACAACGCCGCGATGATCATCCACAACGTGCTGAAGGCCCGCGGCGACGGCCCGCTCATCTCCTGGCGGCTGGCCAGGATGAGCCCGCCACGCGTCTACCGGCTGTTCGGTGAGCTGCGGCGGGACGGCGTGAACAACCGGCGCACCAGGGCGGTCATCCGCGACTGGCTGCTGGCCCGGCCCGACCTGGCCTTCGACGCGGTCAAGTACCGCTCCGCGATGAAGGCGGCGGTGCGTCACGCGCACCTGCGGCCGCCGGGCGAGCTGGGCGACTTCCTGTTCGCGCCGCACCGGCGCGCCCGCTTCGACACCCCGGTGCTGGAGGCCTGGCGCCGTGCCCACCACGAGAAGCAGGCGCTGTACGAGCTGCCGTACACGGTGGCGGAGGGGTTCGCGGCCCGGCACGGCATCCCCAGGGCGGTCTTCCTGGAGCGGATCGCGCCCCGCCTGACCCGTTCGGAGCGGCTGCGGCTGGCCGGCGCCCATGAGCGTGCGGGGATCCGGGACAAGGCCGATCTGGCGGCCATGCCGCTGGTGCGCGCGGCCTCGTACGTGCTGTCGCTGCCGTACGGCGAGCGGCGTCAGCACGTGGCGGCGCTGCGCGCGGCGGCGGCGCGGGCGGCGGGGCCGCGGCGGGGGACGTGGGGGAGCGTCGCGGCGGTGCTGGACGACAGCTTCTCGTCGTTCGGCTCGCCGGTGAAGCGGCGCAGGCCGCTGGCGGTCGCGCTGGCCTGCCACTACCTGCTGGAGGCGCTGGCCGGGTCCTACCGAGGGCTGTGGGTGTCAGGGCTCGCCGACCCGGTGATGGCGCGGCCGGACGGGCCGACGCCGCTGGGACAGCGGGTGCTCGACGCGCTCGACCCGCGGCCCGACCGGCTGGTCATCGTCTCCGACGGGTGGGACAACGCGCCTCCCGGGCTGGCCGCCGAGGTCCTGCGGGTCTGGCGGCGCCGGCTCGACCCGGCGGGCGGGGTACGCGTCGTGCACCTGAACCCGGTGTACGACGCGGAGCGGTTCGAGGTGCGCAGGCTGTCGCCGCTGGTTCCGACGGCCGGGATCCGCGACGCCGAGGACCTGCCGGCGTTGGTCGAGCTGGCCGGGTTCGCGCAGGGCCGCACCGGGCCGGCCGAGCTGCGCGCGTACCTGGAGGAGAGGGCGGCGGCGCGATGATCGACCTCGCCGGGCTGGAGACCCGGCCCGCCCAGACCTGGGGAGCGGTGCGGCTGGTGCCGCTGGTCCGGCCGGAGCCGATCCTCGACCTGCGGCTGCACGCCCGGGTGTACGGGGACGAGCTGAGCGTTGTCGGCCTGCCGGACAAGTCGGTGTACGTGGCGTACGTCCCGCACGCGTTCGTGGCGTCGTGGACCGGCGACGGGAGCCCGGCCGCAGCGTACGGCACCCAGCTCGGGGAGCCGCTCGACCGCATGGACGTCAGGTTCCGCCGGCGGATGGCCAGGCGCGTGGACAAGAACCGGCTGCGCTTCCTGCCCCTGCACCTCGCCCTGGAGGGCTACCTGGCGCTGCACTTCCGCGGGCCGGTGATCGCCTGGGCGGAGTGGTCACGCCAGGCGGTCGCGCGGGGGCTGTCGCCGCGCGCCGAGGACGCCCGCACCGGGGCGGAGGTGCGCGGGCTGGAGGACGCGCTGCGCGTCTTCGAGATCCACCCCGGCCAGTGCGGGCTGCTGCTGTACGCGGGTGACACGCTGGCGAGCGCGTTCGTGGTGCCGCATCCTGACGACTACCGGGCGCTGCACCCGACCCTGGTACGCGATCTGTACGGGGAGCTCATCCACGAGTACGCGACGTTCTACCCGGCCCGTGACTTCCCCGCGGTGATCGACGAGAGCCGGGTCTCCTCCCTGGCGGACCTGCGGGCCGAGGCGGCGCGGCAGGAGCGGGAGTGGGCCGGCTTCCACGACTCGGTCATGGCGGCGGGCCTGCTGGGCTCGCCGGACCGGGTGGAGGAGGTGTACCGGCTCGGCGGGTTCCGGCTGCGGCGTTTCCTGCCGGCCTTCGACCGCCGGGCGGAGAACCACATCGGGGAGACGATCACCGCCGAGGACGGGCGGCTCGCGTACCTGAAGACCTTCAGGCTGTCGCAGGCCCAGGTGCGGCGCGGCCACCTGCTGCGCGTGCTGCACGAGCACGACTGGCGTCTGGAGGACGCCGCCGCCGCTCTCGGCGGCACCGCGGCCCAGCTCGGGACGCGGCTGGAGCGGGCCGGGTTCGGCCACCTGCTGCGGCAGGACGTGCTGGACCGGTACCGCAGGGTCAACGGGCACAGCCGGCGAACTCGTCCAGCCGGCGGAGCATGACGGCCAGCATGGCGGGGAACATCGCCACGTGCGCCGCGATCATCACCCCGTGACCGTCGATGAGCCCCAGCCACAGCAGCGGGAAGAGCGGCACGGCCGGTGCGAACATGGCGGCGCACATCTCCAGCGTCGACCCCCAGCCGTGGCCGCGGAAGCGCATCCACACGGCCATACCGATCGACATGTTGAGCGCCATGAGCAGGTACGCGGCCTCCGGGTGGGTCGCGTACGAGACGTGCACGCCGGCCATGGACCAGACGAGGTCCAGGAGGAACATGCCGGCGAACATCGCGATGATCATTTCGATGTAGTGCAGGGCGAATCGGCCCCAGTTGCGGCCTGTGGCGCGTGCGGTCGTCTCTGACATGTCTCCGACGGTGACGCCGTACGGGGAAGACGGGGAGGGGAGGGCGGGCTGCTGGTCTGGAAACTTGGGATCCTCGTCTTTCGGACACGGATACACGCCCCGAGCGGGACGATCCGGACCTGGCTATCGTGTCTGCGGTGAGCGATCGGGTCATCGGCGGGTACGCGTTGCGGCGCGTCCTCGGTCGCGGCGGCATGGGCGAGGTGCACCTGGCCGCCACCCCCACCGGCGGGCTGGCCGCCGTCAAGGTCATCCACCCTAGGCTGGCCCGCGACCCCGCCTTCCGCCGCAGGTTCGAGCGCGAGGTGGCGGCCGCGCGCCGGGTCGCCCGGTTCTGCACCGCGCCCGTCCTGGACGCCGGCATCGACGGCGACGTCGCCTACCTCGTCACCGAGTACGTGAAAGGCCCCGACCTGGCGCGGGCCGTGCGCGACCAGGGGCCGTTGTCCGGGGGCAACCTGGAGGCGCTGGCGGTCGGCATCGCCACCGCGCTGAGCGCCATCCACGGCGCCGGGGTGATCCACCGCGACCTCAAGCCGTCGAACGTGCTGCTGTCGCCGCTCGGGCCGCGCGTCATCGACTTCGGCATCGCCCAGCTCGTCGGGTCCGACACCAGCCAGGCGATCCTCGGCACACCCGCGTTCATGGCGCCCGAGCAGGCGCGCGGCGAGACCGTCGGGCCGTTCACCGACGTGTTCGCCTGGGGCGGGGTCATCGCGTTCGCCGGCACCGGCCGCTCCCCGTTCGGCGGCGGCTCCCCTGGCGAGGTGCTCAACCGCGTCGTCAACGAGAGGCCCCGCCTGGACGGGCTGGACGACGGCGTCCGCGGGCTGGTGGAACAGGCCCTCGCCAAGGACCCCCGGGCCCGCCCGCCGGTGTCCCGCCTCCTCGCCGACCTCCTCGGCGGCCCCCCGACCAGCCCCGCCTCGGCCACCGAAGCCGTCGAGCGCACCTGGACCACCCCCCTCACCCGCCCCCCGTCCCCTCCCCACCTCCCCCCAGCGCCCCCGTCCAGCGGATCTCCCGCGAGTCCGCAGGCTTCTCCCACCTCCCGGGGTGCGGTTCCGTACGGGGACGTCTCTGGGGCGGCGGGTGGCTCGCCCGCGCTGCGGGGCGCCCCTGAGCGGACGGGTGCTGCCGCTGAGGGCGGCGATGCGGTTCCGTACGGCGGGTCTGCTGTGAGTGCGCAGGGTGCCCCTGCCTCTCAGGGTGGGGGTGCGGTTCCGTACGGCGGATCTGTTGTGAGTGCGCAGGGTGGTCCTGACTCCCAGGGGGCCGTCGGCGGTGCGCGTAAGAAGGGGAGGGGTGGGGCGCAGTGGCGTTGGTGGGTGGGCGGGTTGGTGGCGGTGGTCGTGGGTGTGGCTGTTGCGGGGGGCGTGTTGAGGGGGGAGGCGTGGCCGTACGAGAGTGGGTTCGCCGATGGGTGGGAGGTGGGGGCGTCGGAGGCGGGGACCGCTGAGAAAGACGGTTCCGGGTATGTGCTGGCCGTCGAGGACGGGTGGCGGTTGTGGAAGTCGGCGCCGCGGCGGGAGCCCGGTGGCGGGGTGGTCGTCAGCGCGAAGGCGGAGTTGCGGGAGGGCGCGGGCGAGTACGGGGTGTGGTGCCACGGCGGCTCGGGTGGCCGGTACGAGTTCGGGGTCAGCGGCGCGGGCCGGGTGGCGATCGTCAAGCGCCGCACGGGGCAGGAGGGCGTGGTTCTGTACGGACCGGAGAAGGCGGCGTCCGAGGGCACGAACCGGGTCGTCGCCGAGTGCGCCGGTGGCGACGGCGAGGTGACGCTGCGGATGTGGCTGAACGATCGCCTGGTGGCCGAGGCCACCGACGCGGAGGCGCCGCTGGGTCCCGGCATGGCGGGGGTGCACGCCGCGCCGGAGGCCGGGAAGGCGGTGCGGGTGCGGTTCGAGTCGTTCGCGCTGCGACCGGCGCGGGGCTGAGGGACGGTGGGCGTGCGGTTCGGGCTGCTGGGGCCGCTCAGGGTCGGGGACGGCGGGGAGCCGGGCCCGGCCAAGCACCGGGCGCTGCTGGCGGCGCTGCTCCTGTCGGCGGGTACGGCGGTGCCGGTCGAACGGCTGATCACCGTGCTGTGGGGCGACCGGCCGCCCGCGTCAGCCGAGTCGGTGCTGCGGGTGTACGTGAGCGCGCTGCGCAAGCTGGTCGGGGGGATCACCACCGTGCCGGGCGGTTACCTGCTGGCGGTGGACCGGGACGAGATCGACTGCCACCGGTTCGAGCGGCTCGTGGGGGAGGCCAGGAGGATTCGGGAGGCGGGCGGGCACGTGGAGGCGGCCGCCCGGTTCAGGGAGGCGCTGGCGCTGTGGCGGGGGGAGGCGCTGGCGGGCGTCGACAGTGCCGAGCTGCGCCGTACGCATGCCGTACCCCTTGAGGAGTCGCGCCTGACCGCGCTGGAGGAGCGCGTGGACCTGGACCTGCGGCTGGGGCGCGGCGGTGAGGTGGTCGGCGAGCTGCGGGCGCTGGTGAACTCCCACCCGTTGCGTGAGCGGGGGTGGGCGCACCTGATGGCGGCCCTGCACCAGGCGGGGCGGCGGTCGGAGGCGCTGGCGGCCTACCAGGAGGCGCGGCGGGTGCTGGTCGACGAGCTGGGGCTGGAGCCGGGGCCTGAGCTGCGGGAGGCGCACGACCGGGTGCTCGCGGGCGAGGTGGTGGCACCGGCCCGGATCTCCACGACCCCGCTCGACGAGCTGCCGCCGGATATTTCGGATTTCACCGGTAGGCGGGACGTCCTCTCCTGGGTCACCCGGTGGGCCCGCGACACCACGACAGGGAACACGGACGGCACTGGCGGTCCCGCTGCGGGTTTCTCAAACGGTGGTTTCGCCACGGGCTCTGGAGGCGGTGGCGGTGGTCTCGCTTCGGGTGCCGGGGTGGTGGGGGTGGCGCGGGCGCCGGTTTGTCTGGTGGTGCACGGGCCCGCCGGGTGCGGCAAGTCGGCCGTGGCCGTGCGGGCGGCGAACCTGCTGGAGCCCGGCGACGGGAGGCTGTACGCGGTGCTCGGCGAGCGGGCGCCGGGGGCCGTGCTGGAGGACCTGCTGCGGTCGCTCGGCCGGCCCGACGGCGCGGTGCCGCCGGCGCTGGACGAGCGGGTCCGGCTCTACCGCCGGCTCACCTCGGCCCGGCGGCTGGTCGTGGTGCTCGACGACGCGGCCGGCGAGACGCAGGTGCGTCCCCTGCTGCCGACCGGCCCTGGCAGCGTGACGATCGTGACCAGCCGCTCGCCGCTGGCAGGGTTGGAGGCGGCCAGGCCGTACGAGCTGGGGGTGCTGGATCCGGACGAGGCGTTAGAGATGCTCGCTGGGGTGGCCGGCCGCGACCGGGTGGCGGCCGAGCCGGAGGCGGCGCGAGAGATCGTCCGGCTGTGCGGCGGACTGCCGCTGGCGCTGCGGATCGCCGGGTCGCGGCTGGCCAGAAGGTCCGGCTGGACGGTCGCCCACCTGGCCGGGCGGCTCGGCGACGAGCGGCGCAGGCTGGACGAGCTGAGCGCGGGCGACCTGGCCGTGCGCGGCAGCCTGGCGCTCGGTTACCGCGGGCTGGCGGAGCCGGAGCGGCGGCTGCTGCGCGAGCTGGGCGCGTTCACGGCCCCCGACTTCGCCCCGTGGGTGCTGGGCGAGGACCTGGAGCCGCTGGCCGAGGCCGGGCTGCTGCAGTCGCGCGGGCTGGACGAGGCGGGCCAGGAGCGGTTCGGCCGGCACGACCTGACCAGGCTGTACGCGGCCGAGCGGCTGGCGGAGGAGGGCGGGCCCGGCCCGGTGCTGGCGGCCAGGGCGGCGGAGATCCTCGACCGGACCAGGCGGGCCAGGGCCACCCTGCTGCCCGCGGAGCCCGGCTCCGGCCGGACGCTCGTCCGTACCGCCGAACAGATCCTGGAGACGGGCCGGCTGCGCCAGGAGGCGCGCTGGCTGAGCGCGGAGCGCCGCTTCCTGGTCGCGGCGGTCGGCGACTTCTTCCGTGCGGGCCTGTACGAGGCCGCGTGGCGGCTGGCGTTCTACCTGACGCCGCTGTTCGAGCTGGCCGGCCACCACGACGACTGGCATGCCACGACCGCGACCGGGCTGGACGCGGCCAGGGCGGCGGGCCACCGGCAGGGGGAGGCGCTGCTGCTGCGCGGCCTGGCCGATTTGCACCGGGCGGAGGGGAGGAACGACGCCGCGGCGGCGGCGCTCCGGGCCGCCCAGCCGCTGGTGGAAGGGCTGGAGCTGGCCCGCATCACGCTCCGGCTCGGGTTGGTCGAACCCCGCAGGGCCGAGGCGGAGCGGGTGCTGCGCCGGGCGCTGCACGTCTTCGGCCAGGCCGGTGACCAGCGCGGCAGGGCCGACGCGCTGCGGGCGCTGGGCGCGCTGCTGTCCGGCCGGGAGCCGCTGGAGGAGAGCCTGGCCGTCTACCGCGAGCTGGGCGACCCGCGCGGCGAGGCCGAGGCGCTGCTCGACCTGGCCAGGCTGCACCTGGGGGCGGGCCGCCGCGCCGAGGCTCGGGCCTGTGCGGAGCGGCGGGTCGCGATCAACCGGCGGCTCGGCGACCGGCTGCCCGAGGCGTCCGGACTGCTGGTGCTCGCCCGCGTCGCCCGCGCCGAGGGGCTGCCGGACGCCGCCGAGGACTCGGCCGGGCAGGCGCTGGAGACCTTCACGGTCTACGGGGACCGGCGCGGTTCGGGTGCGGCCCTGCTCGTCCTGGCGGAGTCGTACCTGGACATGGAGAAGATCGATGAGGCGGTTGAGGCGCTGACGCGTGCTATGGGAGAGTTTGACCGGCTCGGTGACGAGCTCGGCCGCGCGGCGGCCGAGCGGCTCGCGAGCGAGGCCCGCGGGAGGCGGGGCGTTTAGCCCGCTATGCGGATCCTGAATGTCGCCTCGCTAACGTTCGGGCCCTGAGTTCAGAACCCCCGAAAGGTGAACCATGCGCAAGACGTTCGTGCTGGCGGTGGCGGTCGTGGCGCTGACCGGCTGCGGCATGCTTCCCCCCACGACGGGCGGCGGCGGCCAGGAGAAGCAGGGCGGGACCCAGGCCGCCCAGACCGAGAACGCGCCGCCCGAGACCACCGCGCCCCCCGCCGAGCAGCAGACCGCCCCGCCGCAGGGGGACAAGGTCATCGCCAGCCGCGAGACCAAGGCCGAGGGCACCGACGGGGCGACCAAGGTCAGGGTGGAGATCACCGGGCTGCTGCGCCAGGGCAAGACCGCGACGCTCAACTGGACCATCACCGGTCTGGAAGGCAGTTTCAACGTGCACAACGGTATGGGCGGCGGCGTCTTCGACTACTCCGTGTCCGGCGTCAGCCTGATCGACCCGGTCAACGCCAAGCGCTACCGCGTGGCCCGCAACGGCACCGACGACAAGGCCGAGTGCGTCTGCTCGGGCACCCAGGGCGAGTTCCTGGAGAAGGACGAGAGCGCCAGCCTGTACGCGGTCTTCGCCGCGCCGCCGGCCGACGTCACCAAGGTCAACATCGAGATGCCGCAGATCGGCGTGTTCACCGATGTTCCGATCTCTTAGTCTCGCCCTCGCCCTGACGCTGGCCTCCCCGACCCCTCCGCCGGAGTCGGCGATCGGCGTGGTGGAGGACCTGGTGCTGCCCGTCGAGGACATCATCGGCGAGGTCGAGTCGCTCGACGGCAGCGAGAGCGAGTCCCAGCGGGGCGACCAGGTGACGGTGGCGCTCACCAGTGACGTGCTGTTCGCGCTCGACAAGTGGCGGCTCACCGCCAAGGCCAGGCAGCGGCTCAAGGAGGTCGCCGAGCAGATCAACACCGAGGGCGCGGGCGGCCAGGTGAGGGTCGAGGGCCACACCGACGACCAGGGCGCCGACGCCTACAACGACACCCTCTCCCAGCGCCGGGCGGACGCCGTCAAGCAGGTCATGGCGGGCCTGCTGACGCTCCCCGGCGTGACCCTCCAGGCCCAGGGCTTCGGCGAGACCCGCCCCAAGCTGCCCAACACGGCCGAGGGCAAGCCCCTGCCGAAGAACCGAGCCAAGAACCGCCGCGTCGACATCGTCTACACGATCAAGCAGTGAGCGCGGCGGCCTGCGGCTCACCCGGCCTGGAGTTCGGTCAGGGTGACGGTGACCTTCTGACTGGCGCCGTTGCGTACGAACTCGATCTCGACCTTGTCGCCCGGTTTGTACTCCGTGAGGGTTTCGGTGAGGTCGGCGATGGTGGGGGTCTGCTTGCCGGCGACCGAGACGATGATGTCGCCCTCGCGGATGCCGGCCTTGGCGCCGCCGCCGTTCGGCTGGACCGAGCGGACGGCGACACCGGCGGGCTGGCCGTCTTCGCCGATCACCGTCGAGCCCGTGATGCCCAGCGCCGCCCGGTGGCTGTTGACCACGCGGCCGTGCTCGACGATCTGGGCGGCGATGTCCGTGGCGGTGTTGCTGGGGATGGCGAAGCCGATGCCCGGGGCCGCGCCGCCGCCCAGCGACGGGTTGGTGGCGGCCAGGGTCGGGATGCCGATCACCTGTCCGGCCATGTCGACCAGGGCGCCGCCGCTGTTGCCGGGGTTGATCGCGGCCGAGGTCTGGATGGCGCTGGCGATCGTCGCGCCGGGCGAGCCTTCGCCCTGCGGCTCGCTGACCGTGCGTCCCGTCGCGGAGACGATGCCGTTGGTGACGCTGCCCGACAGGCCCAGCGGGTTGCCCATGGCGAGCACGAGCTGGCCGACCCTGAGCCTGGACGAGTCGGCGAACGTGGCCGGGCGCAGGCCCCGCGCGTCGTCCACCTTGATCACCGCGAGGTCGCCGGCGGGGAAGGACTCGACCAGCTTCGCGCTGCGGGAGCCGCCGCCGGTGGCGAGCGTGACCTCCATGGTGGTGGCCTCGCCGATGACGTGCGCGTTGGTGACGATGTGGCCCTTGTCGTCGTACACGACTCCGGAACCGAGGCCGGCCTTCGTGTTGATCTGCACGATCGACGGCAGGACCTGGGCGATGACGCGCTCGTACGTCTGCTCCAGCGGCAGCGCTTCGGCGGTGGGGCTGGGCGAGGGGGTGGTCGCCGTGGCGGTGGCGGTGGCGGTGGGTGAGGCGGTCGGCGAGGCCGTGCCGCGGACTCCGGGCGCGCCGGCGCAACCGGTGACCAGGACGGCGGCGGCCAGCCCTCCAGCGATCTTGCGCATGCCCGGTACTCTGCCCAGCTCGGACGGAAAGATACGCAGGTCAGGGGTGTGGGTTGCGCGACGTCTCCTGATGGATACGGTACGTGACTTCGTTCTGGTGCGGGCATAGCGGAAATGTCGCCCGTCCAGGTGACGTAGCCTTCAAGCCATGGCGGACGTCGGCGATCAGAACAACGGCAACGATGCTCCCACCGCTCCCTTTCGCAAGATCGTCCCGCCTGCGGAGGAAACCATCGCCTTCCGCCGGGACCGTCCCTCAGGAGCCTCACCTCGTCCGGGCCAGGGGGAGGTGACCCCTGAGCCTCCCAAGCCGGCGGCATCGGGCGGCCCTTCCCGGCCTTCTGGTGCGAAGTCGGGCGGTGCTTCCAAGCCTGGGAGTTCCGGCGGTTCCGCGCCGTCCGGGCCGAATCCGATCGAGACGTCCGGCCCTCAGACCGGGAGAGCACCCGGTAAAGGGGCTCCGCAGTCTGCGGGCCCCCAGAGGCCCGGAGGTGAGCGTCCCGCCGGTCGTCCAGGTCAGCCGGGCCCCGCCGGACCTGGGGCCGGTCCCGCTAGACCCGCAAGCGGCTCGGCTGCGCCGTCCGGGCAGGCCGGTGCTGGAAAGGCTGGTCCTCCGGCTCGGAAGGCCAGGTCTCTGGCCGAGTTGGTCGGGCAGCCCGGGTCGGCAGGGAAGGCTGGGTCTCCGGCTGGTCCGGCTGGGCAGCCTGGTGCTTCGGCTGGTTCTGTCGGGCAGGCTGGGGTGGCTGGGCCGGCCGGTGGTTCGGCTGGGCCGGCTGGGTCTTCGGCTGGGCAGGGTGTGGGGCCGCGGCGGGCTGGGGTGGGGCCCGTGCGGGTGGGGGCGGGGCCGGTGGGGCCTGGGGGTGCGCCGTTCGGGGAGGCTGAGCCGTTGCCGGTGACGGCGGGGCCGCCTCCGTTGAAGGGTGGGCTGGTCAGCCGGATCGGGGACATCCCGATCAAGGTCGTTTACCTGCTCGGCGCCATCGTCGCCACGGTGGCCGCCGTCCTCCTGGTGTTCGTGATCTTCTCCGGCGACGTGCCGACCCAGCCGGAGAACGAGGACGTCGTCCAGGTCGCCCCGGTGCCCTCGACGTCGGCCGAGGCCTCGGTGACCCCGACCCCCACCGAGACGCCGCTGCCGGCGGTGCCCGCGAAGATGGCGTTCGCCGACCTGCCGGGCAGGGCCACCGCCGCCACCGGCACCGTGACCGACAGCAGGACCGGCATCAGCTACCCCAAGCTGGGCAAGCCCTGGCAGGCCAGGTCGTTCTCGCCGTTCGCGCACGCGCAGCGGGTGGGCAAGGCCGGGGTGCCGCAGACGGTGATCGCGTCGGCGATGCTGCCCGGCGACAACCCGGAGACCAAGCCCAGGTCGGACGCCGACTACCGGGCCATCGCGGCCAGGGCGGCCCGCTGGACGCTGGGTTCCCAGTATCCGGAGGGCGCCACCCTCGCCTGGACCGGCTCGCTGAAGGTGTCCGGGGGCAAGGGCTGGACGCTCGCCTTCCGGGTGACCTACACCGACGGCGGCAAGCAGCGCACCGGGCACGCCCTGGTGTCCGTCGTGGAGGTGGGCCAGACCAAGCCCGCCATGCTGATGGCCTCGATCCCGGAGAGCGGCAGGGCGTACTGGAGAGATCTGAACACCCTGGCGGAGAAAGTTCGCCCCCTCTAGGCCAGAAGCGTGCTCTAGAATATGATTCTGGCATCTACGGAACCGCCTGGAGGATGAGCTATGGCGATCGGGTTGAGCGAGGAGCACGAGGCGCTCCACGAGTCGGTGAGCGGCTGGGCGGAGCGCAGCATCCCCACCGACACGCTCCGCTCTGCCGGCGACGAGCGGCCCGCCTTCTGGCCGGGCCTGGCAGAGCAGGGCCTCCTAGGCCTCCACCTGCCCGAGGAGTCGGGCGGCTCCGGCTACGGGCTGCTTGAGGCCGCTGTCGCCGTCGAGGCGCTGGCCGAGCGGATGGCGCCCGGCCCCTACGTGCCGACCGTGCTGGCCAGCGCGGTGATCCACGCCTCGAAGCACCACGAGCTGCTGCCCGGCCTGGCCGACGGCACCCGCACCGGCGCGCTGGCCCTCACCGGGTCGCTGACCGGCACGCGGGCGGGCGACGGCTCCCTGACCGTGTCCGGCGCCGCGGAGCCGGTGCTCGGCGGCGCGATGGCCGACGTGCTGGTGCTTCCCGTCGCCACCGGCGACGGCGAGCTGTGGGTGGCGGTCGACGCCACCGCCGCCACCGTCACCTCGCTCAAGTCGCTCGACCTCACCAGGTCCGTGGCGAAGGTCGAGCTGGACGGCGTCACCGTGCCCGCCGACCGGGTGCTCGACGGGGTGGAGAGCGCCGACGTGCGCAACATCGCCGCCGTCCTGCTCGGCGCCGAGGCCGCCGGCGTCGCGTCCTGGTGCGTGACCGCCGCCGCCGAGTACGCGAAGGTACGCGTGCAGTTCGGCCGCCCGATCGGCCAGTTCCAGGGCATCAAGCACAAGCTGTCGCGCATGCTGGTCGCGCTGGAGCAGGCCCGCGCCACCGTCTGGGACGCCACCCGCGCCGCGGGCCAGGAGCTCGACTACGCGGCCGCGATCGCCGGCGTCATGGCCCCCGACGCGGCCGTGCAGTGCGCCAAGGACGCCATCCAGACCTTCGGCGGCATCGGCTACACCTTCGAGCACGACGCCCACCTCTACTACCGGCGCGCGCTCACCCTGCGCGCGCTGCTCGGCGGCTCCGCCGGCTGGGCCGCCCGCGTCACCGAGCTGGCCCTGCGCGGCGTCACCCGCGAGATGGAGCTCGACCTGCCGGAGGACGCCGAGCCGCTGCGCGAGGCCCTGCGCGCCGAGATCGCGGAGATCGCCCGGCTGGAGGGCAAGGAGCAGAAGCGGGCGCTGGCCGAGCGCGGCTTCGTCATGCCGCACCTGCCCGCGCCGTGGGGGCGCGGCGCGAGCCCGCTGGAGCAGGTGCTCATCGCCCAGGAGCTGAAGGCCGCCAAGGTCAGGCTCCCCGCGCTGATCATCGGCGCCTGGGTGGTGCCGTCCGTCGCCGTCTACGGCACGCCCGAGCAGCAGGAGCGGTTCCTGCCCAAGACGCTCAGCGGCGAGATGATGTGGTGCCAGCTCTTCTCCGAGCCCGGCGCCGGCTCCGACCTGGCCTCGCTGCAGATGAAGGCGGAGAAGGTCGAAGGCGGCTGGCGGCTCAACGGCCAGAAGATCTGGACATCCGTCGCGCACGTCGCCGAATGGGGCATCTGCATCGCCCGTAACTCCAGCGAGGGCTCCAAACACGAGGGCATCACGTACTTCCTCGTCGACATGAAGTCGCCCGGCGTCACCGTGCGCCCGCTCACCGAGATGACCGGCGAGAACCTGTTCAACGAGGTCTTCCTGGACGACGTGTTCGTCTCCGACGACCTGGTGGTCGGCGAGGTCGGCGACGGCTGGAAGGTGGCCAGGAACACGCTCTCGAACGAGCGCGTCTCGCTCTCCTCCGGCTCTGGCGGCACCGGCGCGTCCGTGCCCGACCTGCTCGGGCTCGTCAAGCGGCTCGGCCGGGACCTCACGCCGGTCGAGGCGGACGCTCTCGCGCACGTCATCTGCGAGGGCCACTCGATCAACGCGCTGTCGCTGCGGGTGACGCTCAAGCAGCTCGCCGGCAACGAGCCGGGCGCCGACGCCTCGGTGCGCAAGCTGCTGTCGACCTCGCACGCCCAGCACGTCTCCGAGACCGCGGTGAGCCTGATCGGCGCGCAGGCCACGGCGGCGGCCGACATGAAGCTCGGCGACCCCGGCTACTGGAACCGCGCCGTGCTCGCGACCCGGGCGATGACCATCTACGGCGGCACCACCGAGGTGCAGCTCAACATCATCGGCGAGCGCATGCTCGGCCTGCCCAGGGACCCCGAACCGGGCAAGTGACCCGCGCGCCCGATCCCCTCACGGCAGCACCGGCCGTGCGGGGATCGGCGTGCCGTGCTCGGCGGGCACCGGCTGCCCCGCCTTGATCTCGCCGACGCACGCGGGCGCGCCGACCGTCCTGAGAGCCAGCTCGCCGCCCTCGCCGTGCACGGTCGCGTACGTCGCGCCGAGGTCGCGCCCCGCCCTGACCTCGGCCTGCCCGCCGCCCAGCCGCACGACGAGCGTGGTCTCGGCCGAGTTCAGGTACGTGACCAGCACGGTCCACTCCCCGGCCGGCAGCCTCTCGGGCAGCGGGAAGACGGCCTCCTCGGCGCCCACGGGCGTGCAGGAGGCGCCGCCCGGCACGGTGACCCCCTTGACGTCCACCGGGTTGAGCCGTCCTCGCGGGTCGAAGACGAGCGGGGCGCGCACCGGCCCCGACAGCCGTTCCGTCCAGTTCACCCGGCCGGGCGCGAGCGGGCCGAGGACCTTGGAGACGCGGGCGTACTGGAAGAAGAAGGCCGGGTCGGCCACCTTGACCGGCACGAAGGTGTCCAGCACGACCGAGTCCTGGGGGACGCGGGCCAGCGCGAGCTCGGCCGTCACCACGTAGCTCTCGACGTTGCGGCCGAGGGGCAGTGCGGTGAAGGCCGTCACCGACCAGACCGAGCCCGCCGCGCACACCGCGGCCAGCGGCGCCCACGCCCACCGCCACCGCGGCGGCGGGCGCAGCCACGGGCGCTCCTCGCCCGCCACGGGGATGAAGGCCAGGCCGATCACGATGGCGGCCACCATCGAGGTGGACGCGATGTACCGCAGCTCGAACCCGCTCAGGTCGGCCCCCAGCGCCTCCACCCGCCCCAGCATGACCGGGACGACGTCGGCCAGCAGGAAGTAACCGAGCAGCATCAGCCAGGCCAGCCAGGCCCGCCGCCGGTAGCGCAGCGACACGATCACCACGGCCGCGCCCACCACGAGCGAGGCCCAGATCAGCGGCGCCGGGGTGGCGGCGAGCGCGTAGTCCTCGCCGATCGGCCACCACCGCCACGGGCCGCCCAGCGAGGTGGGCACGAGCGAGCCCGAGAACATCCGCCACGTGGCCTCCACGGCCAGCCCCGCGTCCGGCAGGGAAGGCCGCACCGTGTCGTTCGTGAGCTGCACGGAGGTGAACATCTGGTGGAAGAAGACCACCGAGTACGCCGCGAGCACCCCGCCGTAGAACAGCCACACGCGCGTCATCCGGTCCCGCGCCAGCCAGCCCAGGGTCAGCACGAAGGCCATCACCAGGATGAACGGCGACTTGACGTAGAACGCCATCGCGAACAGCGTCCAGCCCACGGCGGCCACCGCGTGCCGCCGGCGGCGCGTGCGGGTGTAGAGGACGTGTGACGCGAGCGCCATGGGCACCGCCACCTGGAAGGGCAGCGCCCCCAGCACCACGGACCACCATGACAGCGAGGGGATCGTCATCGGGGTCAGCAGGAAGAACCCCAGCGGCACCAGGATCGCCGACCGCGACCCGAACAGCACCGTCAGCAGCCGCAGCAGCGCCAGCCCCGCCGCGGCCAGCAGGCACATCGTGACGCCGTGGGCCAGCGCGTCGTTGTAGCCGCCGAGCCGTCCCATCAGCCACTGGATCGCGAACGGGCCGGGAGCCATGTGCCCGTAGTCCACCCGCATCAGGTAGTCCCAGGTCAGGCTCTGTTCCAGGCCCCTGGCGATGAACATGAAGTCGTCCTGGCGGAAGTACGTGCGGCGGACCAGCTCGAACTTCCACACCAGCTGGGCGGCCACCATCAGCAAGCCCGCGGCGAGCACCACGTCGCCGCGCACCGCCTGGCCGGCCCTCGCCACCCCGTCGTCCTTCCTGCCCGCGATCCCCCACGCGACAGCATGCCGGAAAGGTCCCTCAACTGGCGACATGCCGGGAAAAGCAGTCATAGAGGTGTGATGTCATAGCTGGATGCCACACCAGGCCAGAGCCGCCCTGGCCGGCGCCGCCCTCGGCCTCACCCTCGGAGCCCTCGCCCTCGGTCCCGCTCTGGGCTGGGGGTTCGTGCTGCTGCAGGACATGGTGTTCGTCCCCGACCCGGCGTTCTCCCTCTTCACCTTCGGCCTGGCGGGCGGCGCGCCCCGGGTGGTGCCCAGCGACGCGGTGGTCACCCTCCTGTCCCAGCTCCTGCCGGGGGAGCTGGTGCAGAAGCTCGTCCTGCTGTCGATCTTCGTGCTGGGCGCCTCGGGCGTCGCCGTCCTCGTCCCTTCCCCCGGACCGGCCCCCCGGCTGGCGGCGGCGGCCTTCTACGTCTGGAACCCGTTCGTGGCCGAGCGCCTCCTGATCGGGCAGTGGGCGCTCCTCCTGGGGTACGCGGGGCTGCCCTGGGTGGTCCACGCGCTCGACCGGGGTCGGCGCCTGGCCGTCTCCGTCCTGCCGGCGGCGACGGGCGGCTTCGCGGCGATGCTGGTCACCGTCGTCACCGCCCTCCCCGTGGCCGCCTCGTCCGGCCGCCGGTGGGGGAGGGTGCTCCAGGTGGGGCTGGTGCTGGGCGCCTTCTGCCTGCCGTGGCTGGTGCCGGCGGTGCTGCGGCCCGACGGTCTCGAAGGGGACCCGGTGGGGGTGGAGGCGTTCGCCTCGCGGGCCGACACGCCGTTCGGGACGGTGGGGAGCCTGCTGTCGCTAGGCGGGATCTGGAACGCGAACGCCGTGCCCGCCGGGTACGACGGGATCGTCGGGGCGGTGGCGCGGCTGGTGCTCGTGGTCGCGGGGATCGCCGGGTTCTGGTGGCTGGGCCGCCGGTTGCCGTACCGGAACGGGCTCGTGGTGGCCGCCGTCATCGGGTTCGCCGTCGCGTCCGCGGGGGTCACCGAGGCCGGGCGGTCCGTGCTGAAATGGCTGGTCGGGGTGTGGGGCGGGTTCGCGGTGTTCCGGGACGCGCAGCAGTACGTGGCGCCGGTCGCGTTGCTGGCGGCCGTGGGGCTCGGGCTGCTGGCGGCGGCCGTCGTACGGGAGAGCCCGGCCGGGGCGAGCGGGTCCGCGGCGCCGGGCGGACAGTCGGCGACGGCGGGTGGGCGGCCTGGACGGTGGCTGGTCGCCGTGCTGGTCGTGGTGCCGGTGGCCGTGCTGCCGACGATGGCGTGGGGGGCTCTGGGGGCGCTGGACGCCGTCTCGTATCCACGGTCGTGGTACGAGGCGAGGGACACGCTGCGTGACGACCCGGCTCCCGGTGACGTGCTGGTGCTGCCCTTCGAGTCGTACCGGAGATTCGACTGGAACGGGCACAGGGCGGTGCTGGATCCGGCGCAGCGGTTCTTCGCGGTGCCGGGGCGGCGGGTGGTGACCAACGACGTGGTGCGGGTGGGCGAGCTGGTCGTCGGAAGCGAGGACCCCCGGGCCGCGGAGGTAGAACGCGTACTAGAAGGCGGTTCACCTGACCTCGCCCGACTGGGGTTCCGGTACGTGATTGTTGATGCGGGGACGGTTGAGGAGAAGAACCGGTTCGCCGGCTGGCTCGGTGACGCCGAGGTGCCGGTCAACTCTGCGGAGCTGCGTCTGTACAGGTTGGAGCCGCCGCTTACGACCCGATAAGGTACCTCATCAGGGGTTTTGTAAAATTTGGGTCTAGCTACTAGCGAGTAGCAGTAATTGGTTCTAGGTTTGTCCACATACCCCGGACCCCTGCCGCACCAGGAGGAACCCCCGTGATCAAGATCCTGTTAGCAGCGATCATCGGCGTAGCCGTGGCCGCACTAGTGACGACGATCACCACGGTCTCCCTGACCGGTTCCACCGCCACGCCTGTCAACCAGCCGCTCTACAACTACGGCACGCGGTAACAGAGCGCCGCCATGCCGCCCTCCTCCTCAGGGAACTCGGGGGCGAGCCGGCGACCACTGCTTGAGATCGTCGTTCCCGCGCACAACGAGGAACGACGGCTTCCCGGGGGGCTCCTGCAGCTGTGCGCGAAGCTTGCCCGCATGCCGTTCCCGACCGCGGTCATCGTCGTCGACAACAACAGCACGGACGGCACCGCCGAGATCGTCCGCACCTGGCCCGAGGGCGAGGTCCCGGTCCGGCTGGTGAGCTGCCCGGTGCCCGGCAAGGGAGCCGCGGTCCGTGCGGGGCTGATCGAGACCCGTGCCCCCTTCGTGGGCTTCTGCGATGCCGACATGGCCACCGACCTGGCCGCCGTCGACGTCGCCTTCGGCCTGCTCCTGTCCGGGGAGCGGGTGGTGATCGGCTCGCGGGCGCACGCGTACTCGAGTGTCGAGAACCGGCACAGCCGGATCCGCGAGATCGGCGCCGTCGGCTTCCGCGCGCTGGCCAGGGCGCTGGTGCACGGGGTGAGCGACACCCAGTGCGGGTTCAAGTTCTTCGACGGCCCGCTCGCCCGCGAGGTGGCCGCCGAGCTGCGCACGCCCGGGTTCGCGTTCGACGTGGAGCTGCTGGCGCGCTGCGCCGGCCGCGGCTCGCGGGTGCTGGAGATCCCGGTCCGCTGGCACGACATGCCAGGCTCCAGGTTCTCCCCGGCCCGGCACAGCTTCGGCATCATGCTGGAGCTGGGCAGGATCTGGCTGAGGCTGCGCGCCACACCGCCCGCGCCCGTCTGGGAACCCCCGCTCGACCCCGTCGGATATCCGTGAACGACCCATGAACGTCGCCGTCGTCAACTGGCGCGACCCCTGGCACCCCGCCTCCGGCGGCGCCGAGACCTACGCCTGGGAGCTGGCGTGCCGGATGGCCCGCGCGGGCCACGCGGTCTCGTTCGTCACCGCGCGGGCGCCCGGCCAGTCGCGGGCGGAGACCCGCGACGGCGTACGGGTGCGCCGGATGGGCGGGGTGTTCACCGTCTACCCGCTGGTGCTGCTCTGGCTGCTGGTCCGGCGCACCAGGTTCGACGCGGTGCTCGACTGCCAGAACGGCATCCCGTTCTTCACGCCGTGGGTGCTGCCGCGCCGTACCCGGATCCTGTGCGTCGTGCACCACGTGCACGACCGGCAGTTCGGCCTGCACCTGCCGTGGTGGCTGGCCGCGGTGGGGCGGTTCCTGGAGGGGCCGGTGTCGCGCTGGACCTACCGGCGGCACACCGGCGTGGCCGTGTCGCCGTCCACCGTGCGCGCCATGCGGGAGCGGCTGCGCTGGATCGGCCCGATCCACCTGGTGCACAACGGGGTGAGCACGGGCCCGCCCGAGAACGACGTCCCCAAGAGCCCGGTGCCGCGCGTCGTCTGCGTCGGCAGGCTCGTCGCGCACAAGCGCGTCGGCCTGCTGCTGGACGCGGTGGCGGAGCTGCGGGAGCAGCGGCCTGACCTGGTCGTCGACGTCGTCGGCCGCGGCCCGGAGGAGGCCGCGCTGCGCGCGCGGCTCCCCGGGGGCGTCACGCTCCACGGCTACCTGCCGGAGGAGGAGAAGGCGCGCCTGATCGCCGCCGCCTGGGTGCACGTCACCGCCTCGCAGGGCGAGGGCTGGGGGCTGTGCGTGGTGGAGGCCGCCGCGCTCGGCGTGCCGACCGTCGCCTTCGACGTGGAAGGGCTCCGGGACGCGGTACGGGACGGCGAGACGGGCTGGCTGGTGCCCGAGGGCGGCACACCGGTCGCTGACCTGGCCAAAGGCCTCGGCGCGGCGCTGGACGAGGTCGCGGACGAGCTGACTGACCGGGGTCCGGACACCTATAACATGAAATGTCGGAAATGGGCTGGACGGTTCTCCTGGGACGCCAGCGCCGACCGCCTCATGGCGTTGATCACCGGTGCGGACGTGGAGGAGCGGTGACCGAGAAGGCCCGGCACCGCTTCTGGCTGGTGTTGTGCTGTGCCGGCTTCGCGATCCTGGCGTTCACCACCAAGCCCGGCCACCTCATCCCCGACACCAAGCTCGACCTGGCGCTGAACCCGCTCGGCTGGCTGGAGCGCGCCACCCACCTGTGGGATCTGCAACATTTCGGCCAGCTCCAGAACCAGGCGGCCGGCTACCTGTTCCCGATGGGCCCCTTCTTCGCCCTCGGCGAGCTGGCCGGCGTCGAGCCGTGGATCACCCAGCGGCTCTGGCTGACGCTGCTGTTCTGTGTCGCGTTCCTGGGCGCCGAGCGGCTGGCCGCCAAGCTCGGCGTCGGCACGCCGGGCACCAGGATCGCGGGCGCGCTGGCGTACGCGCTGGCCCCGCGCGCGCTGTCGATCGTCGGCGAGATCTCGATCGAGTGGCTGCCCGCCGCGATGCTGCCGTGGATCCTGATCCCGCTGCTCACCGCCGCCGAGACGGGGCAGCGGGCCAGGGCGGCGGTCCGGTCGGGACTGGCCGTGGCGCTGTGCGGCGGGGTGAACGCCGTCGCCGTGCTGGCCGTGCTGGTCGCCCCCGTCGTCTACATCCTCACCCGGCCGCGCCCGGTGCCGCGCTGGCGGATGCTCGGCTGGTGGACGGCCGCCGTCGCGGTGGCCACCCTCTTCTGGTCGCTGCCGCTGCTGCTGGTGGGCCGGTACGCGTTCTCGTTCCTGCCCTACACCGAGACCTCGGCGGCGACCACGCAGGTCACGTCGCTGACGAACGTGCTGCGCGGCGCCTCCGACTGGGTGCGCTTCCTGCCGCTCAGCGGCGTGTTCGAGCAGCCGCCCGGGTACGCGATCGCGACCTCAGGCGCGATGGTGGCGGTCACCGGCGTCATCGCCGCGCTCGGCCTGGCCGGGCTGGCCCGCCGCGACCTGCCCGCCAGGGGCTTCCTCATCGCGCTCTTCCTGGTGGGGACGGCGGCGGTGACGGCCGGGCACATCAGCGCGCTGGAGCCCGCCGTGGCCGAGCCGATCCGGTGGCTGCTGGACGGCCCGCTCGCGCCGCTGCGCAACCTGCGCAAGTTCGACCCGCTCATCCGGCTCGCGCTCGCGTTCGGGCTGGCCCACCTGCTGGCGAGCGTGCTCGGCCGGGCCAGGCTGCCGCTGCGGGCGGTGGCGGCGGGCGCGTTCGCCGCGCTGGTCCTGCCGGTCTTCAACCAGGGCCTGGCGTACCCCGGGGTCTTCCAGCAGGTGCCGGACCACTGGCGGCAGGCCGCCGCCTGGCTCGACGAGAACGCCGGTGACGAGGGCGTGCTGGTCGTGCCCGGCGCCTCGTTCGGCGAGTACGTGTGGGGCCGGCCGATGGACGAGCCGCTCCAGCCCCTGTCCAGCGTCCGGTGGACGGCACGTCAGATCACCCCGCCGGGCTCGGTGGGGCTGAGCAGGCTGCTGGACGCCGTCGACCAGCGGCTGACGTCCGGCCACGGCTCGGCCGGGCTGACCGAGGTGCTGCGCCGCATGGGCGTCCGCTACGTGCTCGCCAGGAACGACCTGCTCAGGGAGCAGCTCGCGGGCGCCTGGCCGGCCAGGATCCACGAGGCGATGAGCGAGTCGCCCGGCGTCACCAAGGTGCGCTCGTTCGGCGAGCCGGTCGGCGACGTGTTCGGCGACGACGCCGTCGACTCGCTCGACGCCGCCTTCCCCGCGCTCGACCTGTACGAGGTGTCGGAGCCGTCGGACCTGGTCACCGTGCGGCCGGCGGCGGACGCGCTGCGGGTGCGCGGCGGCCCCGACTCGCTGCTCAGCATGGGCGACCTCGGCCTGCTCGGCGACGGGCCGGTCCTGGTGAACGACGACGCGGCCGGGGTCGAGGCGCCGGCCGTGGTGAGCGACGCGCTGCGGCTGCGCGAGCGGCACTTCGGCGAGCTGCGCTCCAACATCAGCCCGACACTCACCGAGGACCGGCGGGCGGACTTCAGCGGCGTGCTGGCCCTGGACCTGATGGAGAAGGGCTGGCTGGAGAACACCGCCACCGCCGAGTACGACGGCATCGCCGGCGTCTCGGCCTCCTCCTCGGCCGCCGACGCCGGCGCGCCCGCCGGGACCAGCGACCCCTCGCGCGGCCCCTGGTCGGCGATGGACGGCGACGTGCGCACCGGCTGGGAGACCGACGGCGCGCGCACGCCCGAGGGCGAGTGGCTCCAGGTCGACCTGCCCGCGCGCCGGGAGGTCTCCCGCGTCCGTGCGATGTTCGCCGCCGAGCTCCTGCTCGGCCAGACGGTGGACCGGGTGGCGGTCGAGACCGAGGCGGGCCGCCGGGAGCAGGACGTCGAGCAGACCACGGACCCGCAGTGGCTGACCCTGCCCGAGGGGCCGACCTCGTGGATCCGGGTCACGATCCTGTCCGTCCGGCCCGGTGACTGGACCTACGGGCAGCGCGCCGGGATCGTCGAGCTCAGCGTGCCCGGGGTGACCCCCGGCAGGACGATCCGGCTGCCCGGCTCCGGCGGCGACGTGTTCGTCATGGACCGCGGCCTGGACGCCCGGCCCGGGTGCGTGCGCAGTTTGAACCGGTGGGTGTGCAATCCCGCGCGGCTCGCGCGTACCGGGGAGGAGAGCACCGGCCTGGACCGCACGTTCACCGCGGACGCGGAGCGGGCCGTCACCGTGCGCGGGTCGGCCGTGCTGCGCGACAGCGCGCTCGTCGACCGGTTCACCCGGGTCAGCGGCGGCGTGACGCGGGTGTCGGGAACCTCGCAGCTCAGCGAGGACGCGGTGGTCTCGCCCCGGTCGGCGTTCGACGGCGACCTGACCACCACCTGGGTCCCGGCCGACGGCGACCGCGAGCCCGCGCTGACCGTCGCCTGGAAGGGCAAGAAGAAGATCTCCCGCATCCAGGTCGGCAGGCCGGGCAGCGACACCCAGTCGCTCGACGTGGTGGTCACCGGCGACGGCGGCGTCTCCCGTGGCGGCCGGGTGGACGAGCGGGGCCACGTCAGCTTCGACCCGATCACCACCACCCAGCTCAAGATCCGCTTCTACCCGCTCACGCAGCGGGTGCAGGTCACCGAGCTGGCCATCCCGGGGGTGGCCAAGGCGAGCACCCCCGGCGACATCCCGCTCCGGCTCGACTGCGGCACCGGCCCGCGGATCGAGGTGAACGGCCAGGTCGTCGAGACCCGCGTCGCAGGCAGCCACCGCGACCTGCTGGAGCAGCGGCCGGTGCGGATCACCGGGTGCGAGAAGGCGGAGCTGCTGGCGGGCGACAACCGGGTCAAGGTGGCCGGTTGGGAGCCGTTCCAGGTGGAGAACCTGGTCGTGGGCGCCCTGCCGGAGACGCCGCGCCAGGTGGAGGCCGCCGCGGTGCCGGGCACCTGGACGCAGTCCGCGCGCGAGGTGCACGTGAGCGCGCCCGACGACGCCTTCCTGGTGGTCGGCGAGAACTTCAACGCCGGCTGGCGGGCCAAGATCGGCGACCGGACGCTCCGGCCGGTCCGGATCGACGGCTGGAAGCAGGCCTGGGAGCTGCCCGCCGGCACGTCGGGTGTCGTGCGGATGGAGTACACGCCGGACCGGCCCTACTGGTTCGCGCTCGCCGCCGGGCTGGGCGGGATCGCGCTGCTGGCGCTGCTCTCCCTGATACCGCTCGGGCCGCGCCCCGAGCACGTGCGCGCGACCGCGCCGGCCGCCCTCTCGCGGCTGTCGAGCTGGCGGGCGCCGTACGCGGCGGTGGCGGGGCTGGCGTTCGGCTACTGGATCGCGGGCACGCCCGGCATGCTCGCCCTGGTCGCCGCCGGGGCACTGGCGCTGTGGCTGGACGGCCGCACGCGGGGCGCGTACTGGCTGCCGGCCGGACTGTTCTGCGCGGCGGCGGGCGCCCAGGCCGTCGCGCTCACGCTGCGCTCGTACGGGATCGAGGCCGGGATGCTGATGGACCACGTGCCGCAGCTCGTCGCGTGCGCGGCCATGGGCGCGCTGTTCGGGCGGCTCGTCACGCGGCGGGAGCCACCGGCTGCGGAGCCGGAGCTTCCGGTGGCCGAGCAGGTGCTGACCGGCGCCGGCCGAGCGTGAGGGCGACATGTTCGATCAGGTGATAGCTCGCGATGCTGAGCAGCAGCGACACGATGAACGACACCACGGCCAGGCTGGTGAAGTCGCCGGTGAACGGCGGGTCGCCGGTGATCTGCCGGTGCAGCGTGATGACCGGCGCGTGCCACAGGAAGAAGCTGTAGGAGATGCGGCCCAGGTAGGCGGCGACCGGGTTGCCGAGCAGCCGGTGGCGCAGCGAGCCGGGGTCGGGCGCGAGCGCGAACGGCGCCACCAGCAGAACGGCCACGGCCGCCTCCAGGGTCATCCTGACCATGGACTCCCCGAGGGTCGGCAGGGTGAGCGTGCGCGGCCCGGCCAGCGGCGTCGACAGCACCGCGTACAGCAGGAAGGCGAGCACCAGCAGCTGGGGGGCGAGCGAGCCGATCACCCGGCTGCCGCCGAGCCAGACCGACAGCACCGCCATCGCCATGCCGCAGGCGAAGAACACCAGGTGGTACGGGAGCCAGAGCGCGAGATCCGGCACCTCCAGGACCCGTGCGGCCACCACGGTGGCCACCGAGACCACCGGCAGCACCGCGATGCCCCAGAGCAGCCGCGCCGGCACGTTGCCGCCCCGGGCCGCCCACCGGTGCAGCGCCCAGCCGAGCAGCGGCAGCACCAGGTAGAAGGCCATCTCGATGGGCAGCGTCCACATCTGGTAGAGGCCCTCGGCGCTGTGCAGGCCGGGGACGTAGTTCTGCAGCAGGAGCAGCCAGACCACCCAGCCGGTCCAGTCGAGCGGCGTCCAAGCCCACAGCGCCAGCGAGGCGACCAGCCAGTAGACCGGCAGCACACGCAGCGCCCGCCGCCACAGGTAGAGCCCGGCGGCGGGGCGCGGTGCGCCCTCGATGGCGGCCTTGGCCCACGGCCGGTAGAGCAGCAGGCCCGACAGCAGGAAGAACACCGGCACGGCCATCCCGAGGCGGGACAGCAGCCAGGCGTACATGCCCTCGCCGTACATCACGCCGGTGTTGCTGGCCACGTGCAGCAGCCACACGCCGAGCGCGGCCAGGGCGCGGATGCCGTCGAGAGCGGCGTCTCTCTTCAGTGCTCTCACCCCCGGGGTCTCGTCGGCGAAACCACGATAGAACATGTTTCTATCGATTTGGTTGCGGCTCGTGGTCGGCGGGTGACGCCGATCACGCACTGTCATACTTTGATCCAGGTCATACAATCCCGACGACAACACGTTCTAATTTTGCGGAGGTCTCGATGGGTCGTATTTCAACGCTCGTCCTCATCGGGCTCGGCGCGTTTTTCATCGCGCTCGCCCCGCTCCTGAAATTCTGGGCGGCGGACCAGCTGATCTCCGCGCCGGCGAACCAGTTCGGCATCTCCACCCTGGAGGCGAAGGGCGCCCAGTACTTCTCCCGCCAGGATCTCAAGGTGCTGAACGCCGACCTCGAGATCATCGTCACCACCCGTGGTGACGTGAAGGACGCCACCGGCGACCGGGTCGTCTGGGACGAGGCCACGGTGGTCAACGACGTGACCAACAACCGCAGGTCAGTGGACATCTCCGACCGGCGCAGCGCCTTCAACAAGTACACCGGCGAGGCCGTGAACTGCTGCGGCGTGAACATCGCCAAGGCCCCGGTCACGCTGGAGGGCCAGATCTACAAGTGGCCGTTCGACGTGGAGAAGAAGACGTACAAGGTCTTCAACTCCACCGCCAAGCAGGCCTTCGACGCGACGTTCGTGCGCGAGGAGAAGGTCAACGGCCTCGACACGTACGTGTTCGAGCAGCTGGTGCCGGCCACCAAGACCTCCACGCAGACGATCCCCGCCAACATCGTCGGCATCACCGACGTGACCGGTGACGTGCAGATCGACCGCTGGTACGACGGCAAGACCACCTACTGGATCGAGCCCGTCACCGGCTCCCCGGTCAAGCAGGAGGTCCAGCGGCACGAGGTGCTGAAGACGCAGGACGGCGTGGAGCGCGCCGCGGCCTTCGTCGCCACCGCCCAGATGACGGAGGAGACGGTGAACGGCCTGGTGAGCAACGCCCAGGACGGCAAGAGCCAGATCAACCTGCTGCGCAACACCATCCCGCTCGTCCTGCTCGTCGTGGGCGTCGCGCTGATCCTCGCCGGCGTGGTGCTCGGCCGCCGCCGCACCGCCTGATCCTTTTCCGACCCCGGGGCCCGCCGCGTGCGGGCCCCTTTTACTTTTTCCGGGACCGTTACAACGAAATTGAAACGTGTTCCAATAAAAAGTTACTCGCCGGTACAAGCGAAACATCTAGCAGTAGAACGTGTTGCAGTTCGGTCTTCCCGGTCGTATCGTCGGGACATGCGGACCCGTGTGACGGACATGTTCGGAATCGACCTCCCGATCTTCGCGTTCAGCCACTGCCGCGACGTGGTGGCCGCCGTCAGCAAGGCAGGCGGAATGGGCGTGCTCGGCGCCCTCTACTTCACCCCCGAAGAGCTCGAACGGGAGCTCGCCTGGATCGACGACCACGTGGACGGCAAGCCGTACGGGGTGGACGTCGTCATGCCGGCCTCCTACGAGGGCGCCGAGTTCCCGGCGGAGGAGCTCGTCGGCCGCCTGCAGGGGATGATCCCCGAGGGGCACCGGCGGTTCGTCGAGAACCTGCTGTCCAGTCACGGCGTGCCGCCGCTGTCGCAGGACGCCGACGCCGGCCGGGTGCTGCTCGGCTGGACGGACGCCACCGCCCGCCCGCAGGTGGAGGTCGCGCTCAGGCACCCGATCGCGCTGCTGGCCAACGCCCTCGGCCCGCCGCCCGCCGACGTGGTGGAGCAGGCGCACGCCCACGGCGTCAAGGTCGCCGCCCTCGCCTCCACCCCGCGCCACGCGCTCAAGCAGGTCGAGGTGGGCGTGGACGTGGTCGTGGCGCAGGGCACCGAGGCGGGCGGCCACACCGGCGAGATCTCCACGATGGTGCTCATCCCGCAGGTCGTGGACGCCGTGGACGTGCCGGTGCTGGCGGCGGGCGGCATCGGCAACGGCCGCCAGATGGCCGCGGGCATGGCGCTGGGCGCGGAGGGCGTCTGGACCGGCTCGCTCTGGCTGACCGTCGAGGAGGCGGACACCCCCGAGATGGCCAGGCGGCGCATCCTCGCCGCCACCTCCCGCGACACGGTCCGCTCCCGCAGCTGGACGGGCAAGCCCGCCCGGCTGCTCAAGAACGAGTGGACCGACGCCTGGGAGGCGCAGGAGTCGCCGGGCACGCTGCCGATGCCGCTGCAGTTCATGCTGGTCTCGGACGCGCTGCGGCGCATCGGCCGCTCCGACGCCGCCGAGCTGGCGACCTTCCCCGCGGGCCAGATCATCGGCATCACCAACCAGGTCCGCTCGACCAAGGACGTGGTCTACTCCCTGGTCGAGGAGTTCGCCGAAGCCCTCGAACGCCTCGGCCGCATCACCCGCGACTAACGGCCCTGATAGGTCGGGGGGCGCTTCTCGCGGAAGGCGCGGGTGCCCTCCTTGGCGTCCTCCGACCCGATCACCGGCCAGCCCAGCTCGTCCGACACCTTGAGCGCCTCCTCCTCCGCGAGGCCCTGGGTGTCGCGGTAGGTGCGCAGGATCGCCTGGACGGCCAGCGGCCCGGCCGCCGCCACGCTCGCGGCCAGCTCGCGGGCGGCGTCCAGCGCCTCGCCGTCGGGGACGACCCGGTTGACCAGGCCCATCGCCAGCGCCTCGGCGGCGGTGACGGAACGGCCCGTGAGGAGGAGGTCCATCGCGTGGCAGTACGGGATCTGGCGCGGCAGGCGGACCGCGCTGCCGCCCATCGGGAAGAGCGCGCGCCTGGCCTCGAACAGGCCGAGGGTGGCCGACTCCGCCACCACCCGCAGGTCGGTGCCGACGAGCAGCTCGGTGCCGCCCGCCACCGCGTAGCCCTCGACGGCGCTGATGACCGGCTTGGCGGGCAGGTCCTCGCGGAGCAGGCCCTTCCAGTGGTAGTTGGCGATCTTCTCGCCACGCGCCACGACCTCGGGGTCCGACGGGGGAGCGGACATCGCCTTGAGGTCGGCGCCGGAGCAGAACGTGCCCTCCGCGCCCGTCAGGATCGCCACCCTGACGTCCGGCTCGGCCGACACGTAGGCCCAGGCGCTCGCCATGCCGATGAGCATGTCGGAGGAGAGCGCGTTGCGGGCCTCGGGGCGGTTCATGGTGACGATCACCACGTGGTGGTCACGTTCCACGCGGCAGTGGGGGGTGCTGATCGGCAGAAGCTCCACTCACTCCTCCTGAAATCAAGCGCTTGCTCACACCATAGCCGCGGGTTACGCTGCCCGAAAGAAATGAGAACCTGTTCTTATTTCGCCGGTTCGGGGGCCTCGTACGACCTGGTGAGGAGTACCGATGGGCACGCTCGGTTTCTGGCGGCTGGCGCAGGCGGACCCCGGCTGGATCGCGGCCGTGGACCCCGACGGCACCGAGCACCGGGCCGGTGACCTCCTCGCCCGCGCGAACCGCCTCACCCACGGGCTGCGCGCGCTCGGCCTGCGGACCGGCGACGGCCTCTGCGGGCTGGTGCCCAACGACTCCGACGGGCTCGTGCTCTACCTGGCGGCCCTCCAGGCAGGCTGGTACTACACGCCGATCAACTGGCACCTGACCGGGCCGGAGATCGCGTACATCCTGGCCGACAGCGAGGCCAAGGCGTTCGTCACCCACCCTCGGTACGCGGCAGAGGCGACGCGGGCGGCGGAGGCCGTCGCTCCCGAGCGGCGCTTCGCCGTGGCGGACCTGCCCGGGTTCCGGCCGCTGGACGAGCTGACCGAAGGGCAGCCGGAGACCATGCCCGCCGACCGCACGGCCGGCGCCACCATGCACTACACCTCCGGCACCACCGGCAGGCCCAAGGGCGTGCGCCGCCCGCTGACCGGCCTGGACCCCGACGACGGGGCGGAGCTGATGACGTTCCTGCTCGGCCTGTTCGGCGTCACCCCCGGGCGGCCCAACGCCCACCTGGTCACCTCGCCCAGCTACCACACCGCCGTCAGCCAGTTCGGCGGCACCGCCCTGCACATGGGTCACACGCTCGTCTACATGGACCGGTGGGACGCCGAGGAGATGCTCAGGCTCTGCGAGCGCCACCGGGTCACCAGCTCCCACCTGGTGCCCACCCACTTCAAGCGCCTGCTCGCCCTCCCCGAAGAGGTGCGGGGGAAGTACGACCTGTCCTCGCTGAAGTGGATGATCCACGCCGCCGCCCCCTGTCCCGTACCGGTGAAGCAGGACATGCTCCGGTGGTGGGGCGACGTCGTGTACGAGTACTACGCGGCCACCGAGGGCGGCGGCACCCTGGCCACGCCCGGCGACTGGAAGGCGCACCCCGGCACGGTCGGCAACGCCTGGCCCATCACCGAGCTGCTCATCGCCGACGACTCGGGCGAGCCGGTGCCCGCCGGCACCCCCGGCACGATCTACATGAAGATGATGGGCGCCTCCTTCGAGTACAAGGGCGACCCGGCCAAGACCGAGGCGAACCGGCTCAAGGACTTCTTCACCGTCGGCGACATCGGCTACCTGGACGAGGACGGCTTCCTGTTCCTGTGCGACCGCAAGGCCGACATGATCATCTCCGGCGGCGCGAACATCTACCCGGCCGAGATCGAGAACGAGATCATGGTCCACCCGAAGGTCGCCGACGTGGCGGTGTTCGGCATCCCCGACGAGGAGTGGGGCGAGCAGATCAAGGCCGTCGTCGAGCCCGCGCCCGGCGCGGCGCCGGGCCCGGAGCTGGCCGCGGAGATCCTCGCCTCGCTGGAGGGCCGCCTGGCCAGGATGAAGTGGCCGAGAACCGTCGACTTCATCGACGAGATGCCCCGAGAGCCCAACGGCAAGCTGCTCAAACGCAAGCTGCGCGCCCCGTACTGGGAGGGCCGCGACCGAGCCATCTGACCACCCGGGAGGGTGCATGTCCGATCCGCTGACCGCGGAGCACGTGCTGGAGTTCCCCGGCGGCTACACCCGCTCGACGGGACCGGTGATCGGCCGGTTCCTGACCGAGCTGCGCGCCGGACGGATCGTCGGGGTGCGCACCGCCGACGGACGGGTGCTCGTCCCCGCGCTGGAGTACGACCCCGCCACCGGCGACGCGGTGACCGGCGAGTACGTCGAGGTCGGCCCGGCCGGGACCGTCACCGCGTCCGCCTGGGTGGCCGAGCCGCGCCCCGGGCACCCGCTGGACCGGCCCTTCGCCTGGGCCATGATCAAGCTGGACGGCGCCGACACCGCGCTCGTGCACGCCGTCGACGCGGGCAACCCCAAGGCGGTCACGCCCGGCACCCGGGTGTGGCCGGTGTGGCGCGGCGAACGCTCGGGCCACATCACCGATCTCGCCTGCTTCGCCCCCGAGGTCACCAGGATCGTCTCGCCGGTCCGCGTCCCGTACACGCTCCAGGCCGGCGGCGCCCTCCGCGTCTTCCTGGAGGGGATCAGGCGCGGCGTCTTCGTCGGCGGGAGGTGCGCGAGCTGCGGGAAGGTGTACGTGCCCTACCGGCTGTCGTGCCCCGAGTGCGGGATCGCGATCGGCGAGCAGGTCGAGCTGCCCGACACCGGCACGGTGACCACGTTCGCGATCAACAACCTGCCCGACCCGCGCGCCCCCGAGGTGCCCTTCGTCTCCGCGTACGTGCTCCTCGACCGGTCCGACGTGCCCGTGATCGCGCTCGTCGGCGGCGTCCCCGCGCACGAGGTGCGACAGGGCATGCGGGTCAGGGCCGAGTGGGTGCCCGAGAGCGAGCGGACCGCGTCCATGGCGAACATCCGGTGGTTCGCGCCCACCGGCGAACCCGATGTGGAGCTGTGAATGAGACAGGTCGCGATCGTCGCCTTCGCGCAGACCCGGCACACCGCCCACGACACCGGGCTGTCCGAGCCCGAGCTGATCCTGCCCGTGATCGAGGAGGTCAAGGCGCTGACCGGGCAGAAACGGTTCGGCTTCACCTGCTCGGGCAGCTGCGACTACCTGGCGGGGGCGCCGTTCTCGTTCGTCTCCGCGCTGGACGCGGTCGGCGCCTGGCCGCCGATCTCGGAGAGCCACGTGGAGATGGACGGCGCCTGGGCCCTGTACGAGGCGTGGGTGCGGCTCCAGCACGGCGACGTGGACACCGCCCTGGTGTACGGGTTCGGCAAGTCCAGCCAGGGCGACCTGCGGGCCATCATGACCTTGCAACTCGACCCGTACTATCTGGCGCCGCTCGGCCTGGACCAGCTCTCGTACGCGGCGCTGCAGGCGTCGGCGCTCGGCGCCGGACGGGCCGAGCTGGACGCGATCGCGCGCCGCAGCCGCGCCGACGGCAGGCGCAACCCATACGCGCTGGACCTGCCGGAAGAGCTGCCCGACGGGTACGCGGTCGAGCCGCTGAAGGCGTCGGACGTCGCGCCGATCACCGACGGCGCGGCGGCCGTGGTGCTCGCCGCCGGGGACCGGGCCCGCGAGCTGTGCGCCACCCCCGCCTGGATCACCGGCATCGCGCACCGCATCGAGCCCCACTACCTCGGCCTGCGCGACCTCAGCCGGTCGTCCTCGGCGGCCGACGCGGGCCGCGCGGCGGGCGTCGGCAAGGGACCGGTCGACGTGGCCGAGCTGCACGCCCAGTTCGCGCACGAGGAACCGATCCTGCGCCGGGCGCTCGAACTGCCCGACGACACCGTGATCAACCCGTCCGGCGGCCCGCTGGCCGCGAACCCCGTCATGGCCGCCGGGCTGATCCGCCTCGGCGAGGCGGCCCGCCGCATCCACGACGGATCCGCCCGCCGCACCGTCGGCCACGCGGCGAGCGGCCCCTGCCTGCAGCACAACCTCGTCACCGTACTGGAGGCCTGATGGCTGAGCGCTGCGCCGTGATCGGCGTCGGGCAGACGCGCTACACGACCAAGCGCAGGGACGTGTCGATCGCCGGGCTGGTGCGCGAGGCGGCGCTGCGGGCGCTGGAGGATGCCGGGCTGACGTTCAAGGACATCGACGCCGTCGTCATCGGCAAGGCGCCTGACCTGTTCGAAGGCGTCATGATGCCCGAGGCGTACCTCGCCGACGCGCTCGGCGCCGCGGGCAAGCCGATGCTGCGCGTGCACACCGCGGGCAGCGTCGGCGGCTCCACCGCGCTCGTCGGCGCGGGCCTGATCCAGTCCGGCGTGCACGAACGGGTGCTGGTCGTCGGCTTCGAGAAGCAGTCGGAGTCCAACGCCACCTGGGCGCTCTCCACCCACCTGCCGTTCAGCTCGTCGCTGGTGGTCGGCGCGGGCGGCTACTTCGCCCCGCACATCAGGGAGTACATGCGCAGGAGCGGCGCCCCCGGCCACGTCGGCGCGCTCGTGGCCGTCAAGGACCGGCTCAACGCGCTCAAGAACCCGTACGCCCACCTGCGCATCCCCGGCATCGACCGGGCGATGGTCGAGTCCACGCCCATGCTGTGGGAGCCGATCCGCTACCTGGAGTCGTGCCCGTCCAGCGACGGCGCCTGCGCGATCGTGCTCTCGTCCGAACGGGCCGCCGCCGGCATCCCGGCCTGGGTGCACGGCACCGCCATGCGCTCCGAGCCGCTCTCCAGGGCCGGCCGCGACACCGTGAGCCCGCAGGCCGGCAAGGACTGCGCCGCCGACGTCTACCGGCAGGCCGGCGTCACCGACCCGCGCCGCCAGATCGACGTGGCCGAGGTGTACGTGCCGTTCTCCTGGTACGAGCCGATGTGGCTGGAGAACCTCGGCTTCGCCGCCGAGGGCGAGGGCTGGAAGGTCACCGAGTCCGGCGCCACCGCGCTCGACGGGGACATCCCGTGGAACCCCTCCGGCGGCGTGCTGTCCAGCAACCCCATCGGGGCGTCCGGGCTGATCAGGTTCGCCGAGGCCGCGCTGCAGGTGCGCGGCATGGCCGGAGAGCACCAGGTCGACGGGGCACGCCTGGCGCTCGGGCACGCGTACGGGGGAGGAGCGCAGTTCTTCGCCATGTGGATCGTCGGACGGGAGAAGCCGTGATGGAGTTCAACCACGCTGACTTGTTCGAAGGGGTGGCCGACGCGATCGGGGACCGCACGGCGGTGGTCTGCGGGCCGGACCGCCGCACCTACGCCGAGCTGGACGCCGAGGCCAACCGGCTCGCCCACCACCTCCAGGACCGCGGCATCGGGCCCGGCGACCACGTGGGGATCCACCTCTGCAACGACATCGAGTACGTGGCCGGCCTCCTGGCCACCCTGAAGCTCCGCGCCGTCCCGGTCAACGTCAACTACCGGTACGTCGAGGCCGAGCTGCTCTACCTCTACCGCGACTCCGACATCCGGGCCCTGCTGTACGACGTCGAGTTCGAGCCCCGCGTGGCCGCCGTCGCCGGCCAGGCGCCCCGGCTGGGCCATCTCATCGCGGTCAACGGCCCGCCCGGCATCCCCGGCGCGATCTCGTACGAGGAAGCCCTGCGGAGCGGCGACCCGGGGCGCGGCTTCGGGCCGCGGTCCGGGCAGGACGTCTACATCATCTACACCGGCGGCACCACCGGCATGCCCAAGGGCGCGATGTGGCACGTCGAGGACCTGTTCATGGCCTTCGGCGGCGGCAACCCGACCGGCGAGCCGCGCGCCACCCCGCAGGAGGTGGTCGACGAGGCCGTCAAGGCGAGCCCGATCGCGATGATGGCCGCCGCGCCGCTCATGCACGGCGCCGCCCAGATGGGCACCTTCATCGCCTTCTGGATGGGCGCGACCATGGTGTACGTGCGCACGTTCGACCCCGACGAGGTGTGGCGGGCCGTCGAGCGGGAGAAGGTGCTCACGATGAACATCACCGGCGACGCCATGGCCAGGCCGCTCGCCGAGGCGCTGGAGCGGGGCTCCTACGACGTGTCGTCGCTGTTCGTGCTCAGCTCGACCGGCGCGATCCTGAGCGGCACCGTACGCGACCGGCTCCAGGAGCTCCTGCCCAACGTGCTGATCCGCGACAACTTCGGCTCCACCGAGGCCGGCTACACCGCCGACGGGATCGACGGGGCCACCCCCGAGACGGGCCTGCGCTACCGGCCCAACCCGCACGCCAGGCTGGTTGTGCTCGACGACCGGCTGCACCCCGTCAGGCCCGGCTCCGGCGACCTGGGCACCGTCGCCAAGGCCGGCCGCATCGCGTTCGGCTACTACAACGACCCGGACAAGACCGCCCGCACCTTCGTCACCACCGAGGACGGCACCCGCTGGCTGCTCACCGGCGACCTGGCCACCGTCGAGGAGGACGGCACCATCACCGTGTACGGGCGCGGCTCGCAGTGCGTCAACACCGGCGGCGAGAAGGTGTTCCCCGAAGAGGTGGAGGCCGTGCTCAAGGGGCACCCGGCCGTGTTCGACGCGGTCGTCACCGGGGTGCCGGACGAGCGGTGGGGCAACCGGGTGGCCGCCGTGGTCGAGCCGCGTCCCGGCGCCGCCGTCACCGCCGAGGAGCTCGACGCCCACTGCCGGAAGCAGTTATCGGGCTACAAGGTGCCGCGCTCGTACGCGTTCGTGCCGCGCATGGAGCGCTCGCCGTCGGGCAAGGCCGACTACCGGTGGGCCAGGGACACGGTGCTGGCCGCACAATCTTGACCAGCGCAGGGCCGGCGCGGGCCCTGTGCTGGTCAACCACCGGTCAGCGGGGCCGGAACCAGCGAAGGTTGATGAGGTCGTGCTCCACCAGCGCGACCTCCCCGGCCCGCCCGGCCCGCTCGTTCAACCCCAGCCGCGCCCGCAGCACGTCCCGATGCATCTCGACCAATTCCTCGTCGTACCCGCCGTCCCCGTACCTGTAGCCACCGTCGCGGTCGTCGTCGTCGCCGCCGTCGCCGCCGTCGCCGCCGTCGCCGCCGTCACCGCCGTCACCGCCGTCGCCTTCGGCGTCGAGCAGCTCGCGCAGTCGCGCGTCCGCGGAGCGCAGTGCCGCGTCGGCGGCCTCGTCGCGCCCCAGCCGCAGTTCGCACAGGCCGAGCTGGTAGTGGGCGACCGCGCTCAGGTAGCCGTCCCGGATCACCCGCGTGCCCCGGTGCAGCACCGCGCTCGCCTCCGGCGCCCGGCCCGCCGCCAGCAGCGCGTCGCCCAGCATGAGCATCGCCCTGGCCAGATGGCCGCCCAGCACAGGGTTGCCCGGCGCGTACCGCTCCAGCGCCGTCACCGCCTCACGCAACGGCGCCACCTCGTCCTCGTACCGCTCCTGCGACGACAGCGCCGCCGCCAGCGACAGGTTGGCGCCCGCCCGCCCGGCGTGCACGCTCTCGGCGCCCACCCCCGCCGCGATCAGCCCGTCGTACAGCCTGATCGCCTCCCGAGCCCTGGCCTCCGCCCGCGGCCCGTCGTCCAGGTGCAGCATGGTGAGCAGCTCCGCGCTCTGCGCGAGCGAGTCCGCGAGCACCGCCCGGTACGTGAGATCGTCAGGAGCCCGCCTGGCGTCCACGATCAGCTCCTCCACCAGCGGAGCCGCCTCGCCCAGCGCGCCGCGCATCAGGTGGCAGCGGACCAGCCGCTGCTTGGCCAGCGCCTGCTTGAGCCGGGCCGCCGGGGATCCGGCGTACCCGTCGACGGCGAGCGCCGCGTACTCCACCGCCTCACCGGCCCGCCCGTCCGCCAGCATGTCGTCCACGATCACCACCGCCACCTCGGCCTCCGCCAGCCGCCGGGCAGCGGTACGGGGCAGCCGCCGGTACTGGTTGACCGCCTCCACGAGATGGGCGAGCGACTCCCGCTTCCTGCCCATCCGGCGCAGCACCAGCCCGCGCACCTCGTCCGCCCTGGCCCGCGCCGCCGGGTGGCCCTCCGGCAGCCGCTCCTGCTCGGCCACCGACCAGGCGACCGCCTCCAGCGCGGCCTGCGGCCGGTCCAGCGCGGCCAGCGCCGCACCCAGGCACGAGTACGCCATGGCGGCGACGCCGGGCTCGTCCAGCTCGTCGCACAGGTCGGCGGCCCGCTCCAGATGGGCCAGCGCCTCCACCGGACGGCGCGCGCCCAGCAGCGCGTCACCGTAGAGCGTCAGCGTCCTGGCCAGCGCCGCCTTCTCCGGCGTACCGGCCAGCAGGTGGGCGGCCTGCTCCAGGGTGGCGAGCACCGGACGGGCCAGCTCGTGCTCGATCCCGGCCAGCGCGGCGAGCGCGACCCCCAGCCGCGCCCGGTGACGGGCATCGGCCGCCGCCAGCCCCTGGAACACCCGCACCGCCGCCTCGGCCGCCGCCGCCTCGCCGGTCAGCGCCGCGTACCGCGCCAGGCAGTCGCCGAGCGACGCGTGCAGCTCCCGGCCGGCGCGGACCGGCACCTCGCGCGTGAACGCCTCGGCGAACGCGGTCATCGGCCCCAGCAGATCCACCTCGCCCGCCCCGTCCAGATGGTCGGCGAGATCGTCCAGCAGAACCCGCAGCGCGTCCGGCGGCGGCAACGGCCTGACCTCCAGCGCCCGCGCCAGGAACGGCGCCGGATCCTGCTGCAGCTCACCGAGCGCCAGCAGGGCGAGCAGGTGCGTGGCGGCCGGCTCCGGCGCGAGCGGCCCGTGGTCGTCCAGCAGCCCGGCGATCAGCGTGGTACCCCGCACCAGGTCCAGCCCCGCCCGCTCGTCGTCGTCCAACCGCACCCGGCACAGCCCCCGCAGTTGCAGGCACGTCCCGGCCAGCAACCGCCTGGGCACCGTCGCCTCCTCCGGCAACGCCTCGACCGCCCCGCCGGCGGCCTCCAGCGCGCCGCCGAAGTCCCCCCGCGCGAACCGCGCCCCGGCCAGCAGTCGCAACGCGACAGCGCGCCCCAGCGGCTCCCGCACCAGCTCCGCCGCCCGCCCGGCCGCCTCCTCCGCCTCCTCCCACCGCTCCAGCCCGGTCCAAGCACAGGCGACCAGCAGCACCCGCTCCGCCGCCCCCTCGTCCGCGTCCACCGCCGCCACCAGATGCGGCAACGCCTCCTCGAACCGCCCCGCCCCCAGCAACCCCCGCCCCAGAGCCGCCTCGACCTTCCCCCACAACCGCACGTCATCCCCGCGCCGCCGGCGATCCTCGTCCTCTCCTCGCGCGCGGAGGCCCTCCTCCCACACCGGTCCCGGACGCGCGCGGTCACCCTGCTGCCGGGCGCCTTCCCCCCGGTGCCCGAGCAGCAACCCGGCAGCCCGCGAGGCGAGCACCACCGCGTCCCGCGCCCGCCCGGCTCCCGCCCACACCCACGCCAGATGCGCCTGAGCGTCAGCGAGCGGGCCGACGTCCGTCCCCCCTCCCGCCACGAGAACCGCCAACGCCTCCTCGGCCCGCTCCACACTCTCCCCACTCCGCACCGCCACCCCAACCAGCGACAACCCCTCCACGAAGCGCCTGTCATAGGCCCCGCGAAGTGCAAATTCAAAGCCCTCTTCGGGCGTCCCGTGAGGTGTTGGTTCGGGGTTATGGGCGGGTGTCTCGTGAGGTGTTGGTCTGGGTTTATCGGCGGGTGTCTCGCGGGGTGTTGGTTTGAGGTTTTCGGCGGGTGTCCCGTGAGGTAGTGGTTTGGGGTTTTCGGCGGGTGTCCCGCGAAGTGTCGGCCCGTAGTCCTCTGCAGGTGTCGCGTGTCGTGCTTGTCGGAAGTCCTCCGCAGGTGGCCTGTTTCTGGCCCGTCCGTCCTCGGCTGCTCCGTACGGTGCCTGCGAGGAGTCCGCCGCCGATGCCTGCCCGTCGTCGGCGATCGCCCGGTGACGCGTCCGTACGGAGTCTGTGGGGAATTCCTCGTCCGGGAGCACAGGTTCGGCGAGTGGCAGGGCACGGCCCAGGAGCGCGCGCGAGCGGCGGACCCATCCCGCCACATCCCGCCGCAGTCGATCCTCGTCGCCCAGTTCCCGCAGCAACCCGGCCGCCGACTCGAACTGCGCCAGCCCGTCGGCGGGCCGATCCAGCTCCACCAGGCACATCCCGAGCAGCCGCCGGCATCCAGCCAACAACCGGTCATGGCCGTCACCGAGCCCGTCGGCCACCCACACGGCCTCCCGCAGCGAGTCCAGCGCCTCCTCAGGCAACCGGCGGAGCAGCAGGTACTCGCCCAGGTCCCGCAGCCGCTCGGCCAGTTCCCGCCCGTGCCGCCCCGGTTCCAGGACGGTCAGCGCCCGCAGGTTCTCCACCGCCTCCCCGGCACTCCGCACCGCGGCCTGGAGATCCCCCCGTTCCCCGTGCACCCGCGACACCAGCCCGGCCGCCCCGGCCAGCACCGCACGCAACCCCGGCTCCTCCGCCGCGATCCCGCGCAGCCGCACGACCGCCTCACCGGCGACCACCACGGCCGCCTCTCCCCGCCCTCGCCGGTCCAGCCGCGACCCCAGCCGGTCGAGCCGCCGGCACACCTCCAGATCGGTGACCGCCACCCCCCGCACGGCCTCGACGACCTCCACCGCCAGCCCGGCCCCCAGCCCGACCAGCCGCTCCTCGTCCAACTCATCCAGCGGCCCCAGCACCCCACCCCCCACCAACGCCCACCCCTCACGAGAGCCAGGCGCGGAACCCCCGTCACCCCCCGGACGCACCCCTCCATACGGCGAGGAACCACCCGACAAGCCCTCCCCACCCACGGGCGGTGCATCCTCCCCCACACCCAACGGCACACCAGCCCTTCGAGCACTCACGTACGGTGCGCCATCGTCCAGATACACCCCCGCAGCCCTCCCGTACGGCGGAGGGCCACTCGGTGAGACACCTTCACGCACCCCCGGAGTTCCGTCGTCTGGCGGGGGACCGGTCGGTGGGGCGCCTTCACGTACCCCTGGAGTTCCTCCGTACGACGGGGTACCGGTTGGTGGGGCACCTTCGCGCACCCCCGGAGTTCCGTCGTATGGCGGGAGATCGGTCGGGGCACCTTCACGAACCCCAGGAGCTCTGTCGTATGGCGAGGGACCGTTCGGTGGGGCGCCTTCACGTACCCCCGCAGCTTCTCCGTACGACGGGGTTTCGTAGGAAAGGCCGGGAGAGACCCCGCCCGGGTCAGGCAGCACGGAGAGGACCGCTTCCATGTCCCCGGCCAGCAATACATCCCCGCCCGCGGCCAGGAACGCCGACACCGCCTCCCGCAGCCGCCCCGTCCCCGCCAGCGCGCACGCCAGGTTGTACTGTGCCCGCTCCGCGTGCGCCGCGTACCGCGGATCCTCCTCCACCAGGATCCTGAACCGCGCCGCAGCCTCCCGCGCGGGCCTGACCGCGAGCTCCGGCACCCCCGACAGCAGCAGGCACGCCGCCTGGTTGAACAGCGCCTCCGCCTGCCCCTCCGCCTGCTCGTACGGGGGAGCGGCCGCGAAGATCTCGGCCGCCTCACCCGCCGCGGCCACCGCCTCAGGCAGCCTCCCCGCCGCCGCCAGCCAGGCCGACGCCGTGGACAGCGCCGTGGCGACGTCGGCCCGTTTCCCGCCCCTGAGCCGCTCCACCAGCATCTCGGCCAGCGTCACCCTCAGCGCCCGCACCCCGGGATGCCCCGCCTGCCACGGCGGCAACGCCGCCACCGCCCCGGCCACCTCCGGCTCATCCCGCAACAGTCGGAGCACCGCGTTGAGCCGGTCGCCGAGCTGCTCGCCCGGCCCCAAGGCGGCCTCGCACAACATCCTGTCCAGCCGGTGCACGACCAGCGACCGCAGCGCGACCCGTACCCGCCCGTGATCCGCGCAGACCCGCAGCACGTCGAGCATCCGCGCCAGGTGCGCCGCCGTCCGCCCCGGATGATCGTGTACGACGGTCACCAGCGACTCCAGCCCCGCCGTCTCCTCCAGCACCTGCCCGACCACCACGTCAGGCACATCGATCACCAGCCCGCCGGACAGCCCCTGCCCATCAGAGGCAGGCCGCCGGCTGGAGAACCACCCACCCCGCACGTCGGGGACCCGGCTGCCCTGCGCGTCAGGGGTCTGCTGCTGGGCGAGCCGCTCGCTCTGTACGGCGGGAACCTGCTGTTCGGAGGGCCGCTCGTTCTGTACGGCGGAGGCCTGTTGCTCGGGGGGCCACCCGCTCTGTACGGCGGGCACCCGCTGTTCGGAGGGCCGCCCACCCCGCACGTCCGGCGGGAACAGCCCGGCGACCCACGCCGCGACCTCGGCCCTCCGGCCCTCCTCCAGGCCGGGTACGACGGACAGCAGCGCCCGCAGTTCCCTCGGCGACGGCGCGAACAGCATGGCCACCGCCACCGCCGCGCCCGCCACGCCGTCGTCCGGCGCTCCCGGCGACGCCGACCACCGCTCGCGTTCGCGGTTCAGGAAGCGGTGGACCAGCTCGTTGCCGGGTCCCGCCTCATGGCCGCGCACCCGCATGAGGGCCGCCAGATGGACCCGCAGCGGGACCGCGTACAAGGGGTCGTCGAGCGGAAACGGGCGGATCCGGTCGAGTCCATCACCTGCCCCGGGCCGCGTGGCGAAGGCGCGGATAGCGGCGGCTGCGTGTCCGGCGCGCTCCGGAAGGGTCAGGGGGTGGTCCTCCAGGCGGACGGTCGCGCGGATGAGGCGCTTGAGACGGCCGCCGGCGGCGGTGTCCAGCCGACGCCACCAGGCGGCCGGAGGCGGGGCGGCACCCACGGAGGTACGGGCCACCAGCAGGAGACGGATACGCGGGTTGTGCCGGTGGGCGGCCAGGCCGCGCACCAGCTCGGCCACCAGGGCGGCCGACGGCTCGGGGAAGTCGAGCACGAGCAGGGTGGGCCGCGACGCGTCGAGCCGGACGGCGGGATCCGACAGCGGTCCCACGAGTGCCGTCGCCGGCAGGAGCCCGGCGTCCCACCCGGCCGCCGACAGCTCCGCGCACAGCTCCACCGCCAGCCTGCTCTTCCCGGACCCGCCCGGCCCGGTGATCAGCGCGGCCGACAGCGGCTCGGGCCCGGCGGCCCAGTTCCGCAGCGCCGTCAGCTCCGCCTTCCTGCCGACGAACGGCACCACCGCGTGCCGCGCCACCGGCAACGACCAGTCCGGGCAGTCCTCCGGAGGCTCTCCCGTGGCGGGTTCCAGCAGGTCGGGGAGCAGGACGACCCGCTCGTCCCCGGACACGTCCTCCAGCAGCCCCGACGCGGGAAGGGCGTCACCTTCCACCCACGCGCGAAAGGCGTCGTCCAGGAGCAGCGCCTCCACCGGTACGACATCCGCGTGCCCGTCCTCGTACCAGGAGACGACCACCCCCACGAGCTGACCCGTCGGCTCCGCCAAGAGGGCCGCGCCCGAGAAACCGAGCCTGGAGGCACCCGGCGGCGAGCCGGAGAACTCGACCCCCAGAGAAGCGGGCACCGCCCCGGCACCGGCGGCCGCCACCACCGAAACCAGCGGCTCATCCCGCGAATCCGCTCGGGCGAAACCCCGGACGACGCACCGCACCCCATCCCCGGTCACCCGCCCCCACCGAACCGGCCCCAAGGACCCCTCCCAGGGCACCTCCGAAACGTCCGACCCCGACGGGTCCGGCGAGCCGGGATCCCCTCCGCCCCCGCCCGCTCCCCGTGCTGGGGACGGCCGGGCCGCGCCACCACTCCCTCCAGGCGCCCCACCCACCGAAAGCCGGGACGGGCCCGACGAGCCGGGGTTCCGCCCGGACGGGGCCGGTGAGGGTGCCGGTGAGGCGGTGGGGACCTCAGGGATGTGGAGCAGGGCCGCGGCGAGGGGGCCGTGGCCGTGCCAGACAGGCTGGGCCCGGGTCCAGGGGCCGGTGCCGCGTACGTGGCAAGGAGCGGCGGGGTCGATCACCTGGGCGGAGGTCAGGATCAGGCCGGGGGCGACCACGTACCCGGAGCCGGTCACGCCCGTGAGGTCGTCGTGGCCGGAGTGCACCTGGACGACCCGCTCTGAGGCGACGCGTGCGGATCCGGAGTCGCGTGGTGGCCTGTCCATGGCGCCGTGTCCTGGAATGCCCTGCCCGGCGTCGATGTCGCCCCGGCTCAGGGAGAATTCCGCCACCCGCTCACTATCGCACTACGGCACCGAAATTTCCGGGCTTGTCAGGCCTTCTCACCTGTGAGCCAGGCCGCCAGCCCCAAGTAGACCAGCCCACTGCCGATGTCGATCCGCCGCCGGGCCCGCACCGAGCGCCGCACGCGGGTGGCCAGCGCCGACGACAGCAGCGCGTACGTGCCGTCGGAGGCCATGCCGAGCGCCATCCAGAGCAAGCCGAGCACCAGCATCTGCGGCGCGACCGCCCCTGCGGCGGGGTCGGCGAACTGCGGCAGGAACGCCATGAAGAAGATCGCGGTCTTCGGGTTGAGCACGTTGACCACGAACCCCTCCCAGAACATCCGCCGCTTGGACTGCTCCGGCAGCTCGACCATCTCCTCCGCGGTTCCCCGGGCCAGCAGCTTGCGGAGCCCGAGCCAGACGAGGTAGGCGACGCCCGCGTACTTGACGATCGTGAAGGCGGTCGCCGACGCGGCGAGCAGGGCGCTGACGCCGAGGGCGGCGGCGACCACGTGGACCACCGACCCGGCGTGCACGCCGAGGACCGAGACCAGCCCCGCCGCCCGGCCCTGGGCGACGCTGCGCGTGACGATGAAGATCACCGCCGGGCCCGGCACGAGCAGAATCGCCAGGGTGGCCGCGCAGAAGAGGGCAAGTGTGGAGAGATCCGGCATGCCGTCATCCTATGGAGCCCGTCAACGGGGTTAAAGGCTGTCGCGCAGGGCCGCGACCAGCACCTCGGTGGCCGACGGGTGCGGCGGGTGGCCGTAGACGGCGGCGAACACGTGCCGGGTGGAGCCCGGGACGCGGCGCGCGGTCACGTCCGGATGGCGGTGCGCGCGCAGCGCGAGCGCCGGCAGCACGGTGACGCCTATCCCGGCGGCCACCAGCGCCTGCACGGCCACGATGTCGTCGCTGGTGAACGAGATCCGCGGCTCGAACCCCGCCTTGTCGCACAGGTCGAACAGATGGCTCCGGCACCGGTCACACCCGGCGATCCACGCCGCGTCCGCGAAAACTCCCAGATCGGCCTCATCGGACTCCGGCGAACCGGCCTCCACGAACCCCGGCCCCGGGGTGATCAGGTAGCTCGGCTCGTCCCACAGGTGGATCAGCTGGAGCCCGGGAGCCTCCGGCGCCGTGTCGTCGTACCGGAACATGACCGCGACGTCCACCCGCCCGGCCCGCAGCAGCCGCAGCGCCTCCGGCGGCTCGGTCTCGGTGAGTTCGAGCCGCAGCCCCGGGTGCGACTTCCGCAGCAGGGCAGCCGCCTCGGGGATGAACGTGCCGAGCGCCGAGGGGAACGCCGCCAGCCGCACCCGCCCCGTCTGCAGCCCGACGTGCGCGGCCAGCTCCTCGGCGGCGGCGTCGAGCCGTCCGACGATGTCGCTCGCCCGCTCGGCCAGCAGCCTGCCGGCCTCGGTCAGCCGGATGCCGCGCCCGGCCCGCTGGATCAGCTTGGCGCCGGTCTCGGCCTCCAGCCGGGCGAGGTGGTGGCTGACGGACGGCTGCGCGTAGTGCAGCTCCCGTGCGGCCGCGGTGAGCGAGCCGGTACGGGCGACCGCGAGCAGGACGCGGAGCCGGGTGACATCCAGCATTCATCAATCGTATCTATAGGTCGGCTCGAATACTTCTGTTGGACCTATCGATGGTCGGCGCGAGACCGTAGGAAGAGGAAGCCGCACGACCTCGGGAGGATGCATGGACACCGTCACGACCGTACGGCCCGGCCTGGCCGAGCTGGTGGCGGGCGTCGGCGCGCTGACCGCGCGCCGCCTTCCCGCCCGCGACACCGCACTCGCCGTCGCTGACCTGATGCGCGACCGGCTGCCGAGCCTGGACATCCTGACCGCACAGGAGCGGCTGGGCTCGCCCGAGACGTACGTGTCATGGCCCCTGCACGCGCAGGACGACTTCTCGATCGTGGCCGTGGTCTGGCGGCCCGGCCAGGAGACCGCCATCCACGACCACATCTCTTGGTGCGCGTTCGCCGTGCTCAGCGGCAACGAGCACGAGACCCTCTACCGGGACGAGGGCGACCATCTGGTGGAGATCGGCCGCGCCGACAACCGGCCGGGCGACGTCAGCGGCTTCGCCCCGCCCGGCGACATCCACCTGGTGCGCAACACCAGCTCCGAGACGGGGGTGTCGATCCACGTGTACGGGGCCGACATCGGCAGGCTGGGCAGCAGCGTCCGCCGCGTGTACGAGCTGCCGGTCGTTCAGAGGTAGCCGGCGAGCCGGTCGGCCAGCTCCTCCGGCCGCGACAGCATGACGCTGTGGCTGCCGCCGATCTCGTCCGGTTCGATGCCCAGCCGCTCGCGCACCATCGGCCGGACGAACTCGGGCGGGAACCACCGGTCGTCGCGGCAGAGCAGGTAGCGGGTCGGCACGTCCGGCCACCTGTCCAGCGGCCACGGCTCCACGAGCGCCTTCTCGGCGTGCCCCCGCCCGTGCCGCAGCGCCTCGGCCGCGAGGTCGGCGGGCACGTCGTGCATGAACAGCGCGACCGGGTCGTCGATGTCCTTGTCGCCGAAACCGCTGTTCGCCCACCAGTCGGCGGGCGGCTCACCGGGCGCCGGCACCATGCCCGCCAGCAGCACCAGCAGGTCGGCCTTCGCCCGGTCGCAGACGATCGGGGCGACGAACCCGCCCCATGAGTGCGCCACGACGACGAGGCCGTCCAGGTGCCCGACGGACTTCCGCACCTCGGCGATCACATGGTCGGCGTGGTCGGTGAGCCCGGCGTCCGGATCGTCCAGCGGCAGGTCCACGGCCACCGTGCGGTGCCCCCGCCCGCGCAGGCAGGTCTCCAGCGGGCGCCACGGCCAGGAGGTGCCGCCGCCCCCGTGGATCAGCGCGAACGTCGCCATCACGCCCCCGTGGGCATCTGGCCGGGCAGGCGGGTCTGGAAGTCCAGCACCCCGGCCCACGTAGGCCGGACGGCGATGCGGGCCATGCGGACTCCCGGCCGGTCGGCCTCGGCCACGTTCCTGGCGCCCTGCTCGGGGCCCGCGTAGCGGTGGTGGGCGAGCGCGTACTCCGGCACGATGCCGTCGACGTCGGTCACCTCGGCCCGGCCGCGGATGAGCAGCACCTCCGGCGGGGTGGCCGTGGTGTCGATGGTGATGGCGACCTCGGGCCTGGCCCGCAGCGCGTTGATCTTGACCGCGCCGGCGAACGTGGCCATGACGACCTCCTCGCCGTTCCAGTGGAACAGCGTCGGGTAGACGCGTGGCGTCCCGTCGGCGGCGACGTACGCCACCCGGGCGAGTTCCTTCGAGACGAGCAGCCTGCGTGCGGTCGGATGCTCCAATAGCCGGACATCTCCCTGTGGAAGGGTGTCCAGAGCGTTCATGTCATGGCTCCAATCACGTGTTGGTCCTAAACTAGGACTAACACGTACGAATTCGCAAGGATTTTCGATGCGAACCTACGACGACCCCTGCGGCGTCGCCCGTGCCCTCGACCACGTCGGGGAGCGGTGGGCGCTGCTGATCGTGCGCGAGCTGCTGCTGGGCCCCAAACGCTTCACCGACCTGCGCGCCGGCCTGCCCGGCGCGAGCCAGAACGTGCTCTCCCAGCGGCTGCGCGAGCTGGAGGAGTCCGGCGTGCTGCGCCGCCGCAAGCTGCCGCCGCCCGCCGCGAGCCGGGTGTACGAGCTGACGGAACGGGGGAGCGAGCTGGAGCCGGTGGTGCTGGCGCTGGCCCAGTGGGGCAGCCGGATGCCGCTGACCTCGACCGGGCCGCTGAGCGTCGACGCGCTCCTGTACGCCCTGAAGTCGACGTTCGACCCCGGGGCGGCGGACGGCTTCGAGGGCAGCGTCGAGCTGCGGCTCGGCGAGGAGAGCATCCTGGCGACGGTCTCGGCCGGGCAGCTCACCTTCGCCAGGGACGGCGCGGGAGGAGACGCCGTGCTGCGCGCCGACGCCGAGACGATCAGGAGCGTGGTGTTCGCCGGCCGGAACCTGGAAGAGTCCGAGGTGGAGGGGGACCGGCAGGTGGCCGAGCGGTTCGTCACCCTCTTCCCGCGCCCGCCGACGAATTTCTGACGTCCGCCGGGTCCACTCCTCGCGAAGGAGGAACCACCCATGAACCCGATCACCGAGCTCGACACCCGCTTCAGCGCGGGCGGCGCCGCCGCCACCACCTGGGAGGAGGCCGCCGAGCTGCTGGAACGCGCCGAGGTCTGGTGGCTGTCGACCGTACGCCGCGACGGCCGCCCGCACGTCACGCCCTTGCTGGCCGTCTGGCAGGACGGCGCGCTCCACTTCTGCACCGGCCCGGAGGAGCAGAAGGCCAGAAACCTGGAGGCCAACCGGCAGGTCGCGCTCACCACCGGCGCCAACACCCTGAGACAGGGCCTGGACCTGGTCGTGGAGGGCGTAGCCGAGCAGGTCGCCGACGAGGGCAGGCTGAAGGCGCTGGCGGACGCCTGGGAGGCGAAGTACGGCCCCGACTGGCACTTCGACGTCCACGACGGGGCCTTCCACAACAGCGCGGGCGGGCGGGCCCTGGTGTTCGAGGTCGCCCCCGCGCGAGCCTTCGGCTTCCGCAAGGGCGACTACGCGCAGACCCGCTGGCGCTTCTGACTACGGCTGCGCCAGCTCCTGGAGGAAGAGCGCCTCGGTGGTCACCACCCGGCGCAGCTCCTCCAGGTCGACCCGCTCGTTCGGCGCGTGGCAGGCGGCGTCCTCGTCCTCGGCGCCGAACAGCAGGATCTCCGCCGCGGGGAACTGCTTGAGCAGCGTGTTGACCAGCGGGATCGAGCCGCCCGCCCCCACGTCGCGCGGCGGCCGGCCGAAGGCCCGCTCCATCGCCCTGTTGAGCGCGGCGCGCGCCGTGCCGCCCGAGTCGGCCTGGAAGCCCGAGCCGACCGTGAGGTCGCCGAACGACACCCGCACGCCCCACGGCGCCACCTGCTGCAAGAACTCCACCACCGCGTTGACCGTGGTCTTCGGGTCGCCCGCCGGCGGCACCCGCACCGTCACCCTGGCCCGCGCCACCGGCTGCACGGCGTTGACCGCACCCGAGACCGACGGCACGTCGAGCCCGGTCACGGTGATCGCGTACGAGGCCCACAGCCGGTCGGCCAGCGAGCCGGAGCCGACCAGCGACACGCCGTCGGCCACGCCCGCGGTCTTGCGGAACTCCTCCTCCGTCGGCCCCTGACCCAGGAAGCTGCCACGGGGCAGGCCGGGCACCCGGACGTCGCCGTTCTCGTCGTGCAGCGCGGCGCACATGCGCATCAGCGCCGCCAGCGCGTCAGGAGCGGCGCCGCCGAACGAGCCGCTGTGGAGCGGCTCGCGGAGCGTGCGCACCTCCATGGTGAAGGCCGCCATGCCGCGCAGCGAGGTCGTCACCGCCGGGTCGCCGACGCGCGGGTTGCCGGTGTCGGCCACCACCACCGCGTCGGCCCGCAGCAGGTCGGGGTTGCGCTCGACGAACGCCTCCAGCCGCTCGCCGGCGTATTCCTCCTGGCCCTCGATGATGACCTTGACGCCGACCGGGAAGCGGCCCTGGAAGACGCGGAGCGCGGCGACGTGCGACATGACGCCGGACTTGTCGTCGGCCACGCCGCGGCCGTACAGCTTGCCGTCGATCAGCGTGGGCTCGAACGGCGGCGTGCGCCAGGAGGCCGGGTCGCCCGCGGGCTGCACGTCGTAGTGGGCGTACAGCAGGACGGTCGGCGCGCCGGGCGGCGCGGGAGCCTCGGCGAACACGGCGGGAAAGCTGTTGTCGACCGGGACGCGCTGCACGCGCGGCAGGCCGGTGCTGCGCAGCAGCTCCTCCACCGCCGCCGCGGCGGCGTGCACGGGCTCCTCGGGGTGGCCGGGGAAGGCGACCGACGGGATGGCGGCCAGCCGCTTGAGCTCCTCGACGGTCTGCGGCATCGCAGCCGCAACGGCGCTCTCGATCTGCTCAGGAGTCACGGGACGGTCCCCCGGGGGTCTTCTCGGTGGTCGGGCGTTCCATTGGATCACACCGTCGCTCACAGCAGGTGAAAGGGTGTGACCACTGCGCCAGGGTACCTGCGGATTTCGTAGTTGTTACCGAAAAGTTCTGCGGATCTCGGTTCACGTCACTGGAGTAGCGACGCAATCCCTTGGCAAAGTGGCTGGTGAGGTTGCACACTGGTGTGCAGATCGAACGAGGGAAGATACACATGACGCAGCCGGAACACGACGTCCTGAAGGCCGCGCAGGACAACCTGTGGTTGCACTTCACCAGGCACAGCTCCTACCAGAAGTCCGAGGTGCCCACCATCGTCCGCGGTGAGGGCTCCTACATCTACGACATCCACGGCAAGCGCTACCTCGACGGTCTGGCGGGGCTCTTCGTCGTCCAGGTGGGCCACGGACGCGGCGAGCTGGCCGAGGCCGCCGCCAAGCAGGCGCAGGAGCTGGCGTTCTTCCCGCTCTGGTCGTACGCGCACCCCAAGGCCGCGGAGCTGGCCCAGCGCCTGGCGAGCCTGACGCCCGGCGACCTCAACCGCGTGTTCTTCACCACCAGCGGCAGCGAGGCCGTCGAGAGCGCGTGGAAGCTCGCCAAGCAGTACTACAAGCTCATCGGCAAGCCGCTCAAGCACAAGGTCATCAGCCGCCAGATCGCCTACCACGGCACCACGCAGGGCGCCCTGTCGATCACCGGCATCCCGGCGTTCAAGCAGATGTTCGAGCCGCTCGTGCCCGGTTCCGTGCGGGTGCCGAACACCAACCACTACCGCGCCGACGAGACCACCGGCGTCCCCGGCATGACGCCCGAGGAGTACGGCTACTGGGCGGCCGAGCGGGTGGCCCGCGCCATCGAGATGGAGGGCCCCGACACGGTGGCCGCCGTCTTCGCCGAGCCGGTGCAGAACGCCGGCGGCTGCTTCCCGCCACCGCCCGGCTACTGGCAGCGGCTGCGCGAGATCTGCGACGAGTACGACGTGCTGCTCGTCTCCGACGAGGTCATCTGCGCCTTCGGCCGCCTCGGCACCATGTTCGGCGGCGAGAAGTTCGACTACGTCCCCGACATCATCACCTGCGCCAAGGGCATGACCAGCGGCTACTCGCCGATCGGCGCGATGATCGCGCACGACCGCCTGTTCGAGCCGTTCAAGAACGGCGACGAGATCTTCGCCCACGGCTACACCTTCGGCGGCCACCCCGTCTCGGCCGCCGTGGCGCTGGCCAACCTCGACATCTTCGAGCGCGAGGACCTGCTCGGCCACGTCACCAGGAACGAGCCGCTGTTCAGGGCTACGCTGGAGAGCCTGAAGGACGACCTGCCCATCGTCGGAGACGTCCGCGGCTCCGGCTACTTCTGGGGCATCGAGCTGGTCAAGGACCGTGACACCAAGGAGACGTTCAACGCCGAGGAGTCCGAGCGGCTGCTGCGCGGGTTCCTGTCGCAGGCGCTGTTCGACGCCGGCCTCTACTGCCGTGCCGACGACCGCGGCGACCCCGTCATCCAGCTCGCGCCGCCGTTGATCGCCGGGCCGCAGGAGTTCGAGGAGATCGGCGGAATTCTACGAAGTGTGCTGAAGGAGGCGTGGGCGCGCCTCTGATCGACAAAATATCCGGTACGGGATCCCGTACCGGATATTTTTTTCTCCGAAAGGACAGACAGCCCATGAAGATCGGCGTACCTGCCGAGGTCAAGAACCACGAATACCGCGTCGCCGCCACCCCGGCCGGGGTGCACGAGCTGGTCGAGCGCGGCCACGACGTGACCGTCCAGCGCGGCGCGGGCGAGGGCTCGCACATCACCGACGAGGAGTATCTCGCCGCCGGGGCGAAGATCCGCGACAGCGCCGACCAGGTGTGGGCCGAGGCCGACCTGGTGCTCAAGGTCAAGGAGCCGATCGCCGAGGAGTACCACCGGCTGCGCGAGGGCTTGGTGATCTTCACCTACCTGCACCTGGCCGCCTCACGACCGTGCACCGACGCGCTGCTGGCCGCCCGCACCACCGCCATCGCGTACGAGACCGTGCAGGTCAACGGGGCGCTGCCGCTGCTAGCGCCCATGTCGGAGGTGGCGGGCAGGCTGGCGCCGCAGGTGGGCGCGTACAACCTGATGCGGTTCAACGGCGGCCGCGGCGTGCTGCCCGGCGGCGTGCCGGGCGTGGCCCCCGCGAAGATCGTCGTCATCGGCGGCGGCGTCTCCGGGCTGAACGCCGCGCAGATCGCCGTCGGCATGGGCGCGGACGTCACCGTGCTCGACACCAACGTCGACCGGCTGCGCTTCATCGACGCCGTCTACCAGGGCAGGCTCAAGACGCTGGTGTCGACCGCGTACGCGATCGAGCGGGAGGTCCTGGCCGCCGACCTGGTCATCGGCGCGGTGCTCATCCCCGGCGCGAAGGCCCCGACGCTGGTCACCAACGAGCTGGTCGCCCGCATGAAGCCGGGCTCGGTGCTCGTCGACATCGCCATCGACCAGGGCGGCTGCTTCGCCGACTCGCGGCCGACGACGCACGCCGAGCCCACCTACCGGGTGCACGGCTCGGTCTTCTACTGCGTGGCCAACATGCCGGGCTCGGTGCCCAACACCTCGACCTACGCGCTCACCAACGCTACGCTCCCGTACGCGCTCAAGCTGGCCGACCTGGGCTGGAAGGACGCGCTCAAGGAGGACGCGGGCCTCGCGGGCGGCCTCAACACCCACGACGGCGCCCTCACCAACGAGCCCGTCGCCCAGGCCCTGCACCTGCCGCACACCAAAGTCGCCGACGTCCTGGCGGCCTAGAACCCGGGCATGCGGGCGTCGGCGCCGTCACGGGCGGCGCCGGACAGCCCGAGCCTGCCGCGCAGCTCGCGCGCCGTCGACAGCACGTGGGCGACCTCCACCGGGCTGGGCCACGGGGCGCTGCCCGGGCGCAGCAGCGTGCCGCGCACCGACGCGAGGTGCTCGACCGCGCTCGCGTGCAGCCCGCTCCGCGCCACCAGCCAGGCGATCACCTCGCCGTGGTCGAGCAGCGGCCTCGTCACCAGGTCCCAGGTGCCGAGGATCTCGTTCAGCTCCGCCACCTCAAGGGCCACGCCGCCACGGCGATCGGTCGCCAGCGCCGCCAGCTCGGCCCTGGCGGCCAGCTCCGGCTCGGCCGTCCGGTCCCAGACGGGCGGCGGCGGGTCGGTCAGCCACTCCTCGGCCTCGGCGCCCCGGCCCGCCGCCGACAGCAGCCCGGCCAGCTCCAGCGCCGCCCGGTGGTGGCCGGCCAGCGCCGCCTGCCGGAACCAGTGGCGGCCGCCCTTCAGGTCGCCGAACTCGGCGATCAGCAGCAGCCCGAAGTTGAACGCCGACTCCGGGTCTCCGGCCGCCGCGCCCCTGCCGAACCAGTGGCTGGCGCCCTTCGCGTCGCCCAGCTCCACGCAGACGAACCCGGCCATCCGCTGGCCCTCCAGCCGCCCCGCGTACGCCGCCTGCTCGTACCAGCCCCTGGCGGTGCGCAGGTCGCGGCGCGACAGCGCGATGGCGCCGAGCTGGACCGCCGCGCCGGGATGCTCGCTCTTGGCGGCCAGCCGGTAGTAGGCCTCGGCGCCCTCCGGGTCGCGCCCGGCCTGCAGGAGCAGGCCCAGGCAGTAGGCCGCGCCGGCATGACCGGCCCGGCAGGCGGTCTCCCACCAGCGCACGGTCTCGGCGTCCTCGCCCGCCGAGTAGGCCAGGAAACCCAGGTCGTGCGCGGACGCGGCGTCGCCGCCCGCCGCCGCCTGCCGGTGCCAGTCACGCGCCGCCACGAGCTCGCCGGTGTCTTCGCAGATCAGCGCCAGCCTGCGCGCCGCCGTCCGGCTGCCCGCCTGGGCCGCGCGCTCGAACCAGATCCTGGCCCTGCCGGGGTCGCCGCGCTGCTCCTGCAGCAGCGTCGCCAGGTTGACCGCCGCCTCGGCGTCACCCGCCGCCGCCGCGCGCTCGTACCAGCCGAGCGCCTCGTCGAGCGTGCCGTGCTTCTCGTGCCACAGGCCCAGGTTGTAGGCGCTGTCGACGTTCCCGGCCCCGGCCGCGGACTCCCACCAGTGGCGGGCCGCGCCGCGGTCGCCGCGCTGGGCGTAGAGCCTGCCGAGCCGGTGCGCGGCCTGGGCATCGCCCCGCTGCGCGGCCATCAGCAGCTCCGCCTCGTCACCCACGCGCGGCGCCGGGACGGCCGGCCTCGTCGCATCACCTTGCCAGAGCATGCCAGAAGGGTGGCATGTGATCGCCTGATTGCGAACCGTAATCGCCGAGCGGCTCAGGAGAACTTGATTATCCCGGTGAACATGCCCATGCCGCAGGCGTAGCGGAGCGTGCCCGGCGGCTGCGGCGGCAGCCGCACGGTCGCGGGCAGCGCCAGGTCCCGCCCGGCGAACGCCACGGTCTCCGTGCAGCCCCGGTCGACCAGCTTGAACACCACCTCGACCGGCACCCCGGCGGGTGCCTCCACCGCCGCCGGACGGTAGCCGTCGCGCAGCGCCCAGATGGTCACGACAGGGCTCCGCGCGCCGGTCGTGGTCGCGGTCGCGGGCAGCCAGCCCCCGAGGTTGACGCCCGTGCCGACCGTCCACAGCCCCGCCGCGATCGCCAGCACCGCCGCCGCCCTCGCCAGTCTCGTACGGGTGACGCGCCGCAGCAGCCAGCCCAGCAGCGCCAGCGCGGGCGCGGTGCCGAGCACGAACCCGGCCATCACCGCGGCCCCCGACAGCGCCGAGCCGCTGGTGATCGCGACCAGCTCCATGCCGATCGTCACCCCGCACGGCACCAGGATCGTGGCGGCCCCGAGCAGCGGCGGGCCCAGCCCGCCGAACGCGCGGCGCGGCGGCTGGCAACCGGGGCGGCGGTAGAGCCTGACCGCGAACGCGATCACCATGAGGCCCGCCGCCACCAGCAGCACCGCCCGCGCCTGCGGCGGCGGCTTCACCGCCGAGCCCGCGAGCCCGAGCAGCGCGCCCGCCGCCGTGTAGGACAGCAGCCGGCCCGTCAGGAACCACCCCAGCACCACCCGGTCGCGCTCCCCGGTCAGCCCGACGAGCAGGCCTCCCTGCACGGCCGTGCACGACGCTGTCCCCGCCACCAGACCGGCGACGAGACCACTGCCGAACAGGGCCGCCGCCTGCATCATCGTCCCCTCCGCCGAAGGTCTCCTCCGAACGTAACGGCCCGTGCCCGGACGCGGCCAGTGACAGTTCTTTCACCCTCCGTGCCGTTTACCTCCTTTGCTTCCGTTCACGGGACGCCCCGAGCCCCTGGCGAGCGTGTTCACCTTTGGTCCGTGAGGGTTGGGAAGACGCAGAACTCGTTGCCCTCGGGGTCGGCCAGCACCGTCCACTCCTCGCGCCGGTCGAGCACGGCGGCCCCGAGCCCGGCGAGCCGCTCGACCTCGGCCTCCCGGTCCTCGGACTGAAGGTCGAGATGGAGGCGGTTCTTGCCCGCCTTGCGCTCCGGGACTCGCTGGAACCACAGGCGCGGAGGGCCGCCCTCCACCAGGACCGTGGGGTCGTCCTCGGGGTCGTCGATCCCCTGGGCGCGCAGCCTGGCCAGCTCGGCGTCGTCGTACGGCGCCACCGCGTAGCCGTCGAGCGCGGCGGCCCAGAACCGGGCGAGGGAGGCGGGGTGCGCGCAGTCGACCACCACGTCACGCAGTCCGGCCATCGGGTGGCCTCCTCCCGGGGTTCAGAGCCAGCCCGGTTTCACCAGGCCGGACTCGTACGCGATCACCACCAGCTGCGCCCGATCCCGGGCGTGCAGTTTCATCATCGCGCGGCTCACATGCGTCTTGGCCGTGGCCGGCGACATGAACAGCTTCGCCGCGATCTCGTCGTTGGTCATGCCGCCGCCGACCAGGGTGAGCACCTCGCGCTCGCGGTCGGTGAGCTGGTCCAGGTTCTCGGCGGCCAGCGGTTCCTTGGCGCGCGACGCGTACTCGGCGATCAGGCGGCGGGTCACGCTCGGCGACAGGAGCGCCTCGCCGGCCGCGACCACCCGCACCGCCTGGATGAGCTCGGCCGGCTCGGTGTCCTTGACCAGGAACCCGCTGGCCCCGCCGCGCAACGCCTCGAAGACGTACTCGTCCAGCTCGAACGTGGTCAGGATGATGATGTGCGGCCCCTCCGGCATCTGCCGGGTGGCGGTGAGCCCGTCCATGCCCGGCATGCGGATGTCCATGAGCACCACGTCGGGCCCGTGCTCGCGGGCCAGCCGGATGGCCTCCGCGCCGTCGGCCGCCTCGGCGACCACGCCCATGTCGGGCTGGGCGTCGAGCAGGGCCTTGAAGCCCGCCCGCACCAGCGCCTGGTCGTCGGCGAGCAACACCTTGATCATGCTTTCTCCTCGGGAAGGGGCAGGCGGGCCGTGACCCGGAAGCCGCGGCCTGATGGACCGGCCGCCAGCGTCCCGCCCAGCGCGACGGCCCGCTCGCGCATGCCGGGGATGCCGTTGCCGCTGCCCTCTCCGGCCAGCACGGGGGGTGTGGTGGAGCCGCCGTCGGTGACCTCGATGACCAGCTCGCGGGCCCCGTACGCGAGCAGGACCGTCACCGCCGCGCCGGGGGCGTGCCTGGCGGCGTTGGTGAGCGACTCCTGGACGATCCGGTAGGCGGCCCGCTCGACCTGCGGCGGCAGCGCGCGCGAGCCGGTGCGTTCCAGCTTCACGTCCAGGCCGGAGCGCTCGATCAGCTCGTCCAGGCGGTCGAGCCCGGCGGTGGGGGAGCGGGGCGCGCCCTCGCGCAGCACGTTCAGCACCGAGCGCATCTCGCCGAGCACCTCCTTGGAGGCGGTCTTGATCGTGGCCAGCGCGGTGCGTGCCTGCTGGGGGTTGTCGTCGATGAGGTGCAGCGCGGTCGAGGCCTGCACGTGGATGAGCGAGATGTTGTGCGCCAGCACGTCGTGCAGCTCCTGGGCCATGGTCAGCCGCTCCTCGCTGGCCTGCCGCCTGTTCTCCTCCTCGGCCGCCCGCTGCTGCTGGGCGCGCCGCTCCCTGACGATCCTGGTCAGCTCCGCCACCACCATGAGGAGCAGGACGAACGCGGTCACCGCCAGGTCGTGGAAGAGCCCCGTCGGCTCGCCCGACCGGATGTAGCCGTAGGTGATGAAGACCGCGATGCTCACCCCGGCCATCACCCATGCCTTGACCCGCTGCCCCAGGGTGACGAGGGAGAACAGCAGGATGATCGGCGACAGGTAGACGGGCCCGTACGGGTATCCGGACCAGGTGTAGGCGTAGGTGGCCGCGAGCGCGGCGACCGCGGTCCCGACCGGATAGCGCCGCCGGAGCAGCACGCCCACCGGCCCCACCAGCAGCAGCGCGACCGCCAGCCAGTCCAGCGGCTCGCGGAAGTCGCGCTGCCCCCAGTACGCGCCGTACGAGAGCACGAGCTGGGCGGCCGCCACCACCAGCGCGTTGTACGGGTCCAGCACTGACTTCTTGCGCACGACCACCACGCTAGGCCCGGGTGCCGGCCGGCGCATCCCCCGGGTGTCGCAGGGGGCCCTACCGCCCGGGGCGTACCTAGGTCATCGTGGAGTCCATGCGCCACGTGATCGTTCCCGCAGCAGCAGTCCTCGTCACCCTGGCCCCCGCCGCCCCGGCGTTGGCCGGACCACATCACCAACCGCAGAAGGTCCCGGTCGCCGAGGGGTACGGAGGCGCGGTCGCGACCGTCGACCTCGACGCCTCCAAGGCGGCCGTCGACGTGCTCAAGAGAGGCGGCAACGCCGTCGACGCCGCCGTGGCCGCCGGCGCGGTGCTGGGCGTCACCGAGCCCTACTCCGCCGGTCTGGCCGGCGGCGGCTTCATCGTCTACTACGACGCCCAGCGCCGGAAGGTGCACACCATCGACGGCCGCGAGGCCGCGCCCCGGGCCATGACCGCCACCTCGCTGGAGGGCATCCCCTTCGAGGAGGCGGTCACCAGCGGCCTGTCGGCCGGCGTGCCTGGCGCGGTCGCGCAGTGGGACCTGGCCTTACGCCGGTTCGGCACGATGTCGCTGAAGCAGGCGCTCCAGCCGGCCGTCACGGTCGCGTCCAGGGGATTCGTGGTCGACCAGACGTTCCACGACCAGACCGCGCAGAACGCCGCCCGCTTCAAGGACTTCACCTCCACGGCGAAGCTCTACCTGCCGAACGGCGCGCCGCCGCCCGTCGGCTCCGTCTTCAGGAACCCCGAGCTGGCCGCCACCTACCGCGAGCTGGGCCGGCGCGGCACCGGCTGGCTGTACGGGGGAGAGCTCGGCAAGGAGGTCGTGGCCACGGTCAAGCGTCCGCCGGTCGCCCCCGGAGCCACCAGGGACGTCAGGCCCGGCTTGATGGAGCTGCGCGACCTGCGCGACTACCGCGCGCTGCTGCGCGAGCCGACCAGGTCCGGCTACAAGGGCCTGACGGTGTACGGCATGGCGCCGCCGTCGTCGGGCGGCTCGACCGTGGGGGAGGCGCTCAACATCCTCGACGCGCTGCCCGAAACCGGGGTGCACGAGTATCTGGAGGCGTCCAGGCTGGCCTTCGCCGACCGCAACGCCTACGTCGGCGACGTGCCTGGCGTGCCGCTGAAGGAGCTGCTGTCCGACGGCTTCGCCAAGGAACGCGCCTGCCTGGTCGGCGACCGCGCCATCGCGCACCCGGCCGCTCCCGGCAGCCCCGACGGCTCGTACGAGACCTGCCCGGCGCCGCAGGGCACCGCCGCGGAGACCACGGCCGAGGGCCCGGAGACCACGCACCTGGTGGTGGCCGACCGGTGGGGCAACGTGGTCGCGTACAACCTGACGATCGAGTCCACCGGAGGCAACGGCATCGTGGTGCCTGGCCGCGGCTTCCTGCTCAACAACGAGCTGACCGACTTCACCTTCGGCCCGGCGCCGGGCGACCCGAACCTGCCCGCCCCCGGCAAGCGGCCGCGCTCGTCGATGGCGCCGACGCTCGTGTTCGACCACGGCAGGCCGGTGATGGCGCTCGGCTCTCCGGGCGGTTCCACGATCATCACGACCGTGCTGCAGATCCTGGTCAACCGGTACGAGTTCGGCATGTCGCTGCCCGAGGCGCTGGCCGCGCCCAGGGCGACGCAGCGCAACACCGCGCAGACGCAGGCCGAGCAGGGCTTCCTCGACCGCTACGAGCAGGAGCTGGAGGCCAGGGGCCACGACCTGGTGCTGAACCCGGAGATCGGCGCGGCCACCGCGCTGGAGTTCCTCCGCGGGGACCGCGTCCAGGCGGTCGCCGAGCCGTCCAGGCGCGGCGGCGGCAGCGCTCTCGTGGTGCGTCAGCGCCACTGATCAGAGGGCCCGGGGCATGACGAAAACCCGCCACGGTCCGTGGCGGGTGGCCCCCCGTGACGTGAAGGGAGGTCTACCGCAGCAGGAGGAACGCCGCCACACCGATGACGGCGACGACGACGACCACCGCGATGATCGGCAGAACCGGCGACTTCTTGGCAGCGGAGGCGGCAGACTCCTGCTCGGACCGCTGCGCGAACGCGCGGAACTGCTGGGTGTTGCCCGCGGGATCGATATGCTGGTCAGACATGGCCAGCAGCCTAGCGTGATCGCCTGCCGCATTTGCGCGTTTTATCGCCTTCCCTGCGGCGGGCTGATTACGAGACCGGTCACGTGGGCGGATACTTTTAATCCATGCTCAAGACCCTGCTCTCGCCGCGCCTGCTTGGGCTGCACCTGCTCACGATCGGGGTCGTGATCGCGTTCATCATGCTGGGCCGCTGGCAGCTCGGCGTGTTCGAGGACTCGGGGCGGCCGGTGATGACCACCGACCCCGCCCCGGTCCCCGTCACGGAGCTGGCCCCCCTCGGCGCGCAGATGCAGGGCACCGCCGTCGCCCGCAAGGTCACCGTCGAAGGCGTCTACGAAGCCGGCCGCCAGCTCCTGGTCGCCGACCGGCGGCCCGACGTCGACGCGCCCGGCGGCAAGGTCTCGCGCGACCACGGCTACTGGGTGCTGACCCCGATCAGGCTCGACGACGGCACGCTGATGCCGGTGGTGCGCGGCTGGGTGGCCGACGCCGCCGACCCCGCGGCCACGGCCGTGCCGGCGGGCCGGATGAGCGTGCCGGGCCGGCTGCGCCCGCAGCAGGGCAGCGACACCGTCCAGCGCAGGCAGGAAGGGCTGCCCCCCGGTCAGGTGCAGACGGTGGCGACCGGCGAGCTGGTCAACCTGTGGCAGGGCGAGCAGGTGCGCAACGGCTACGTCGTGGCCGAGCCGCCCTCAGGGGCGCTCACCCAGGTCGTCTCGCCGCCGCCGATGGCCGGCGGCGAAGTCACCTGGCGCAACCTCGCCTACGCCGCCAACTGGTGGATCTTCGCGGGGTTCGCCGTGTTCATGTGGTTCCACTTCGTACGCGACGCCGTACGAGCGGATCGGGACCGTGAAGAGTCCCCCGAAATGGTTCTGGAAGGTTAACGGTGGAATCGGCTCTCAAGCCCTTCCGGGTGCTCGCCTACATCGTCGGCGTCATGCTGCTCGTGCTCTGCGGCGGCATGGTGCTGCGCTACGGCTTCGACATCCCCGGCCCGTCGAAGGTGATCTCGCCCATCCACGGCGGCCTCTACATGCTCTACCTGGTCGCGGTGATGAACCTGGGCATGAAGGCCCGCTGGGCGTGGCCCTACATGCTGGGCGTCATGCTCGGCGGCACCGTGCCGTTCCTGTCGTTCTACGTCGAGCGCCGCGTCACCCAGCGGGTGGCGACGGCGGCGGAGGCCTGAGGGCCCCCGCCGGATCGCCTCAGCGGCCGATGCCGCGCCGGCGGGCCCTCTTGAGCCGCTCACGCTGCGACGGGTCGAGCATGAAGTAGCCGACCACCGGGGCGGCGACCACGCCGAGGACGACGAGCAGGGTCAGCCAGCCCGGAAGGAAGATCCACGAGAACAGGACTGCCACGCCGGCGCCGATGGCGTACTTCTGGATTGGCGACATACTCAACATCCTCCGAACGCGGAGCGCACGCCCCGCCTCTCCCACATTCTGCGTCGTGCGGACAACGAGCGAGCCCACCGCCGGGGTTCCCCGATCACGATATATCGCAACGGGCCAGTACGTCGAGCAGTTGCCGCCGCAGCGCCTCCGGCGTGGGCCGCCCGGCCGGCGGCCCTGACAGCAATCCGACCAGATACGGCGCCAGCGGCCCCGCGCGCAGCAGCGACGCGCCGGGAGCGGGCGGCCGGCCCTCCACGGCCAGGAACAACGTGGCCCCGAGCGCCCACAGGTCGCCCGCCGGACCCGGCACCCCCTCCGGCGGCAGGTAGGCGGGCGGCGGCGCCGGCACCGGCGGTGGGACCAGCGCGGCCCGGCCCTCGGCGTCGATCAGCACGGTGCCCGGCTGCACCCCGCCGTGGTGCTCGCCGCGCCCGTGCCACGCGGCGAGCCGGTCGAGCACCGCCAGCCCCACGCCCGCCACCCGCGCGGGCGGCAGCGGCCCGTCGGCCGCGACCACCTGCTCCAGGGAGCGGTCCGACGCGAGCCGCCCCAGCGTCCACTCCAGCGCGTCCACCGGCGGCACGGCCGGCGTGAGCATCGCCCTGATCAGCGCCCGGAGCGGGTCCGAGGCCTCGGCCGGCGCCTGGCCGGGCGGCCTGCCCTCGACCGCGAAGTGCAGCGTGGCGGCCAGTGACCACAGATCGGCGCCCGGCCGCATCCCCATCGAGGGCAGCCCGAACCCGGTCAGCAACGCCCGCCCGGTCGGCGACAGCAGCACGTTGCCCGGCTGCACCCGCCCGTGCACGATCCCGGCCGCGTGCGCCGCCGTCAGCGCCGACAGCACGTACACGCCCACCCGGGCCGTCTGCCGCACCGGCAGCGGACCCCGCCCGCGCACCGTCTGCTCCAGCGACGAGCCCTCCGCGAACGCCGTCACCAGCCACGGCTCGCCGTCCTCCACCGGCACGTCGAGCAGCGGCGCGATCGCCGGATGCACGAACCCCACCGTCCGGCGCGCCTCCCGCACCGCCGTGTCCAGGCTCCCGGCGGGGGCGCGCAGCCGCCGCACCACCACGTCACGGTGCTCCACCTCGTCGAAGGCCAGCAACAGCTCGCCCCCGCCGAGGGGGTTCAGCAGCCGATAACGCCCCGCGAGCTTCCCGGTGTCTCCCATGGCCACGTGCACCAGCGATACGCCTCCCGACGAGCTGTGTACCCCGTCAGGCAAGCCACGCCTCATGCGCGGCGTGCAACCTGCCCCACAGCTTCTCCTTCTCCCTGCCGCTCACGTCCTCCAGCGGCAGGGAGAAGACGTCGGCCAGCGCGGCGAAGTAGTCGCGGGCGCTGTCCAGCGTCACCCTGTCGGCCCCCACGCCGAGCCGTGACAGCACCAGCCCGCGCAGGCTGTCGATTCCCCGCGCGTCCCGCCGCTGCACCACCGCGACCCGCACGAACCCCGACTCCGGCGACGTGGTCAGGTGCTCGTGCTTGGCCGCGAAGTCCGCCATCACGGCCGGTTCCATGCCGAAGTCCATGCGGATGAACGAGCCGCTCGGGTCGTGGTCCAGCCGCCACCCGCCGGGCGCCATGTCCGACGGGCGCAGCCCGTACTCGTGCGGGCCCTGACGGTAGACGCCGGAGACCAGCGGGAGCGGCTCGTGCAGCCCGTCGCCCAGCCCCACGTCCGCCAGCCACGCGCCACCCGGGTTGGTCTCGTCCGGCAGCCCGGACACGGTCAGCACCAGGTGGTTGCCGGTGATCCCCGGCTCCTCGCCCCGGCCCTGCGCCCCGCCCACATGCCGCGTCACCGCGTAGCCGAGCGCCGCCAGCAGCTCGGAGAACGCCCCGTTCAGGTGGTAGCAGTAGCCGCCACGGCCGCCGAGTATCCGGCCCGCCGACTCCAGCGGATCCACCGTCGTGGGCCTGCCCAGCCAGATCTCCAGCACCTCGTACGCGACCCGTTCCACGTGCGCGGTGTGCAGGGCGCGCAGGGCGGCGGCGGAGGGCGCGGCGTGCTCCAGTTCGGGCAGGCCGAGACGGCGCAAGTATCCAGGGATGTCCACTGCCCAAGTCTGCACCGGATGTGCACGAATTGGGGAGTGCCGTCTGCACACCCCGCTTCTAGGCTCTCGATTGTGACGCAGCGGCGACGCATTCTCGTGGTGGAAGACGACCAGACGATCGCGCTGGCCGTGCGCGACCGGCTGGCCGCCGAGGGGTTCCAGGTCAGGACGGCCGCCGACGGGCAGACCGGGCTCGCCGAGTTCGACCGGGCCGAGCCCGACCTGGTGATCCTGGACCGGCTGCTGCCGGGGCTCGACGGGCTGGAGGTGTGCCGCAGGATGCAGGCCGCCCGGCCGGTGCCCGTCCTCATGCTGACCGCGCTCGGCGAGGAGACCGACGTGCTGGTCGGGCTGGGCGTGGGCGCCGACGACTACCTGGCCAAGCCGTTCAGCATGCGCGAGCTGGTGGCCAGGATCCACGCGCTGCTGCGCCGGGTGGAACGGGCCGGACAGCTCGCCGCCGAGGACACCGTGATCAAGGTGGGGGAGGTGCGCATCGACACCGCCGCCCGCCGGGTCTTCGTCCGCGGTGCCGAGGCCCAGCTCACCCGCACCGAGTTCGACCTGCTGCGCCGCCTCGCCGAGCGGCCGGGCCAGGTGTTCGAGCGGGAGCGGCTGCTGTCGGATGTGTGGGGGTTCTCCGAGGCGGCCGCCACCCGGACGGTCGACAGCCACGTGCGGGCGCTGCGCCGCAAGCTCGGCTCCGACGTGGTCCGCACCGTGCACGGCGTCGGCTACGCGCTGGTGCGGCCATGAGACCGCTCGACTTCCTGGGCCGGATCAAGGTCAAGCTCGGCATCGTCATCGTGCTGGCCGTCGCCACCGCGTTCGTGGTGAACGAGGTCGGCATCAACTCGGGGCTCTCGCGCGAGGTGCGCATCGGCGTGGCCGTGGCGCTCGCCCTCATCATGGTGCAGCTGCTCGCCATGGGCATGACCAGGCCGCTGCGCGAGATGGCCAGGGCCGCCCAGACCATCGCCAAGGGCCGCTACTCGCTGCGCGTCCAGGCCACCTCGCGCGACGAGGTGGGCGAGCTGGCGCGGGCCTTCAACGCGATGGCCGCCGACCTCGGCGAGGTCGACCGGCAGCGCCGCGAGCTGGTCGCCAACGTCAGCCACGAGCTGCGCACGCCCATCACCGGCCTGCGCGCCGTCCTGGAGAACGTCGTGGACGGCGTGTCCGCGCCCGACCCCGTCACCATGCGCACCGCGCTCGCCCAGACGGAACGGCTCGGCCGGCTGGTCGCCCAGCTCCTCGACCTGTCCCGGCTCGACTCCGGCGCGCGGCTCATCGAACCGGAGGCGGTCGAGCTCCGGCCCCTGGTGGAGCAGGCCGTCCTGGAGGCGGCGCTGGCGCGCGAGGACGTCCGGCTCGCCACCTCGGTCCCCGCCGGGCTCGTGGTCCTCGCCGACCCCGACCTGCTGGCGCAGGTCCTGGCCAACCTGCTCGACAACGCGGTACGGCACAGCCCGCCGGACGGCACGGTCACCGTGACCGCCTCGCCTTCCGGGGCCGGGGTGTGTCTCTCCGTCGCCGACCGGGGGCCGGGCATCCCGGCGCCGGCCAGGGCGCGCGTCTTCGAACGCTTCTCCAGGCTCGACGCGGGACGCACCGCCGACGGCGGGGGCGCCGGGCTGGGCCTGGCCATCGTCAAGGAGATCGTCGAACTGCACGGCGGTTCGATCCGCATCGACGACTGCGCGGGATGCCGCATGCTCGTCGACCTACCAGGGAGGACTGCGATGGCGCCCGAAGAGGCCCGCCCGCCACGTTCCCAAGATCCCGCGCCTTCCCCCATCACGGCATCCGCCCTCACCTCGACAGATCCAGCCACCGCCAACCCCGAACTGGCCGGCGCCGTACCGGCCGGTGCCGCGCTGGCTGGCGCCGAACCGGCCGATCCCGAACCCGCTGACGCCGAACCGGCTGGCGCTGTGTCGGCTCGGGCCGTGCCTGCGAGGTCCGACGGCGTCGATGCCCTGCGCGTCGACTCCACGCTCACGACCGCTGGACGTGCCGAGGCTTCGGATGCCGACCCCGCGCCGCCCACGCAGGCCGGTTCGGAGCACGTCGGCTCGGGGCGATCTGACGCGTCGCGTGCCGGGTCTGGTCTCGCGCACGCGTCCGGGTCGGTCGGCGAGAGTTCGGAGGGCGTTGATGCGCTCGCGGTGGAGGCCGGGCAGGAGGACTCGGCCTCCGGGGTGGTGGGGGGCGTGCTGCCGGTGCCGGGGGATGACTCGCCGATCAAGGGGCTGGTCAAGATCGTGGCTGGGGGGATCGTCGGGCTGGCCGTGGGGTTCGTGGCCGGGTTGCTCGCCGCCGCTTTCGCGAGCGTGATCTTCGGGGACTCGGCCGCGGTGGTCACGCTCGTGTGCGTGACCGCGTTGTTCGGGGCCATCGGAGCGTCGCTGGGCGCCAGCGCGGCCCGCCGCGCCGCCGAGCACGCTCACCTGGTCGCGACGTACGGGCCGGTCGCGCAGGCGTACGGATCGGCTGGTCCGGGCGGGGAGGCCGGGCCGGGCGGGCGTGCGCAAGCGGGTGCGAGCGGGCAGACGTACGCGGCAGCCGGTGCGGGTGTGCAGGGGCACGGCCCGGTCAGTTCAAGCGGACAGGTGCCACCAGGCGGGCCGGGGTCCACTGGACAGCACGACCCGGGATCCGCAGGACAGCTCGGGCCGAGGCCCGGAGGGCAGCTCGGGTCGGGATCTGCAGGACAGCACGGATCGGGGTCCGCAGGACAGCACGACCCAGGAGCTGCAGGGCAGCACGGGTCGGGATCCGCAGGGCAGCTCGGGTCGAGGTCCGCTGGGCAGCTCGGGTCGGGATCCGCTGGGCAGCTCGGGTCGAGGTCCGCTGGGCAGCACGACCCAGGAGCTGCAGGGCAGCACGGATCGGGGTCCGCAGGACAGCATGGGGCGAGGTCCGTAGGACAGTACGGGGCGGCGTCCGTAGGGCAGCACGGATCGGGATCGGCAGGTCAGTACGGGCTGGGAGCGGGTGGTGCGTACGGGCCGCCGCCGGTTTATACGCCGCCGCCGCTTTTCCCGCGGCCGGAGCTGCCCGAGACGCCTCGCTGGCTGTTGCCCACGGCCGGAGGGGCGGGGGTGTTCGCGGCGATCGCGCTGCCCGATGCCCAGATCGGGCTGGGGATCGTGCTGGTGTGCGTGGTGCTCGGGGCCGCCGCGCTCCCGGCCGTCGTACGGCGGATGACGCCGTGGACGATCGCGTTCGGACTCACCTCGTACTGGCTGATCGCGATGGCGGCCGTCAGGGACGCCGACTGGCTGGTGACGATCCTGCTCCTGGCGGGGGCGGGGCTGGCGGCGCTGGCCGTGTCGGGCGCGGGGCTCGGATGGCTGGGCGTCATCAGGGGAGGCGCCTCCATCCTGCTCGCGTTCGGCCCGCTGCCCTGGTTCCTGGCCGCGCCGCTGAAGGGCCTGGCGGCCAGGCGGCGGATCCTGCCGACGCTGACCGGGCTCGGCATCACGGCGGTGCTGCTGGTGGTGTTCGGGCTCCTGTTCTCCTCGGCCGACCCGGTGTTCGCCTCCTACGTGGAGCGGCTGACCACCACGCCCGACTGGGCGGAGTCGCTGCCGGCGCGGATCGTGCTGTTCGCCGTGTTCGCGGCGCTGCTGGCGGCGGTGGTGCTGGTGGCGCTCCGGCCGGTCGCCGACCCGGTGGGCCCGGACATCAAGATGCCGGTGAGCAGGTCCATCTGGCTGGTGCCGCTCACCGCGGTCAACCTGCTGTTCGCGGCGTTCGTCGCGGTGCAGATCACCGCGCTGTTCGGCGGCGACGCGTGGGTGCTGAAGACGGCGGGCCTCACCTACGCCGAGTACGCCAGGCAGGGCTTCTTCCAGCTCGTCGTGGTCAGCCTGGCCGTGCTGGGCATCGTCGCGGTGGCCGCCGGCGTGATCAAGACCGAGCGTCGGGAGCGGTGGGTGCTCGCCGGGCAGCTCGGCGTGCTCTGCGGGCTGACCATGGTGGTGCTGTTCTCCGCGCTGCACCGGATGGACCTCTACACGGACGCGTACGGGCTGTCCCGGCTGCGGCTGTCGGTGGAGGCGACCGTCTACTGGCTGGGGGCGCTGTTCGCGCTGGTGCTGCTGGCCGGGGCGGGGCGGCTCGCCGGGCGCGGCTCGGGGTGGCTGCCGCGCACCATCGTCCTGGTGACCGGGCTGGCCCTGGGCGCCTTCGCGGTGGTGAACCCGGACCTGCGGGTGGCGGAGTCCCAGGTGGCGGTGCGCGGCGTGCAGAAGCTGGACTCGGACTACCTCGGCGACCTCGGGGCCGAGGCGGTCCCGGCGCTGGACCGGCTGCCGGAGCCGCTGCGCAGCTGCGTGCTGGCCGACGTCGTGGCGGCGAACGGGCTGGACCGGCCCGACTCGTGGAACGGCTGGAACCTGGACAGGACCGCGGCCCGCGCCCTCCTCGCCGAACGCCCGATCATCGGCAAGGATCTCTCGGACCCGACGCTGACGCGTTCTGACGGGTCGTGTTTCGTACAGGCTCCTGGTGGTTGAATCTTGGGGTGATGTTCGACGTAGTCATCAGCGGCGGGCGGGTGCTCGACGGCACCGGGGCTCCCCCGTACCGGGCGGACGTGGGGATCACCGGTGACCGGGTCACGGCGGTCGGCCGGCTCGACGGCGCCGGGGCGGCCGCCGAGATCGACGCGGCCGGGCGGCTGGTGGCTCCTGGGTTCGTCGACTGCCACGTGCACGGCGACGCGGTGGTGTTCGACCGGTCGGTGCAGCTCGCGGCGCTCCGGCAGGGCGTGACCACGTTCGTGCTCGGCCAGGACGGGCTGTCGTTCGCGCCCGGCTCGGCCGAGACCGTGGCGTACGCGTCCCGCTACTTCGCGGCCGTGAACGGCCCGCTCGGCGAGGGCCCGCTGACCGTGGCCGAGCTGCTCGGCGGCTACGACCGCGCGGTCGCGCTGAACACCGCCTACCTGCTGCCGCACGGCACGATCCGCTACGACGTGATGGGCGCCTCGCCCGCCCACGCCTCCCGCGACGACCTGGCGCTCATGCTGGCGGCGGTCGAGCGCGGCCTGTCCGAGGGCGCCGTGGGGCTGTCGAGCGGCCTGGAGTACCTACCGGGACGTTACGCGGGCGCCGACGAGCTGGCCGAGCTCTGCCGCCCGCTCGGCGGTCTCCCGTACGTCACCCACATGCGCGCCTACGGCGCCAGGGCCGAGACCGGCATCAGTGAGGTGGTGGAGATCGCCACCCGGTCCGGCGCGGCCGTGCACGTCTCCCACCTGCACGGCCCGGCCGACCTGCTGCTGCCGCTGCTCGACCGGGCGCAGGCCGGGAGCGTCGACCTCACCTTCGACACCTACCCCTACCTACGCAGCAGCACGATCCTGGCCATGGTGGCGCTGCCGCCCCAGGTGCCCGCCGCCGACACCGAGAGAGCCCTGGAGATGCTCCGCTCCGGAGAGCTCGACTCCTGGTGGCCGGAGCTGGAGCGGACCTGGCCGCGGCTGACCGTCTCGCACGCGCCCGGCCTGGAATGGTCCGAGGGCATGACCATGGTCGCCGCGGCGGAGCGCGCGGGGGTGGAGCCGGCCGAGTTCTGCCGCCGCCTGCTCGTCGAGACCCGCCTGGAGGCCGGCTGCGTGTCGGCCCGCCCCGACGAGGGCCCGGCGGGGGAGGAGTCGGTGCGCCGCGTGCTGCGCCACCCGTCGCACACCGGCGGCTCCGACGGCATCTACGTGGGCGGCCATCCGCACCCGCGCGGCTTCGGGGCGTTCGCCCGTTTCCTCGGCCGTCATGTCCGCGAGCTCGGCGACTGGACGTGGGAGCAGGCCGTGGTCCACCTGTCGTCCCACCCGGCGCGGCGGTTCGGGCTGGCGGACCGGGGGCTGCTGCGTCCCGGGTTCGCCGCCGACGTGGTGGTGCTGGACCCGCGCACCGTCGCCGACAGAGCCACGTACGAGGCGCCGCGCACGCTCGCCGCCGGGATCGGCGACGTGCTGGTGTCGGGGGAGCGGGTGCTGGCGGACGGCGAGCTGACCGGGGCCACTCCCGGCAGGGCCCTCCGGCCAAGATCCGCAGGATAAGGTCAGAACCGGGCAGAGGGGGAGTGCGTGCCGGAGATGCTGGGGCGTTCGGTGTTCGGCGGGGAGCTGGGCTTCCCGCTGATGGTCGTGCACCGCGACGCGCTGCACCACAACATCGCCACCATGGCCGCCTTCGCCCGCGACCACGGCATGGAGCTCGCCCCGCACGCCAAGACCCACATGTCACCCGAGATCTCCGCCCGCCAGCTCGACGCGGGCGCGTGGGGGCTGACGGTGGCCACGCCCGCGCAGGCGCGGACGGTGCGCGGGTTCGGGGTCGGCCGGATCATGGTGGCCAACCAGGTCGTGGACCCCGCGGGGCTGCGCTGGGCGGCCGCCGAGCTCGACGTGGACCCCGGGTTCACGCTGATGTCCTTCGTCGACTCCCCGGCGGGAGCCGACCTCCTGGCCGCCGCCGCCGGCTCGCGGCCGTTCCAGGTGCTGGCCGAGCTGGGCCATCCGGGCGGCAGGGCGGGGTGCCGTACGCTCGACGACCTGCTGACGCTGGCCGCGCACGTCCAGCGGACCGACGGGGTCGAGCTGGTGGGGGTCGCCGGGTACGAAGGATCGCTCGCCACGGCGCAAGAAGTCCGGAAATATCTGGATCTGTTGCAGGAAGCCGTCGAACACCTCCGCCTCCGCACACCCATCCTCACCGTCGGCGGCAGCCAGTGGTTCGACGTGATCGGCCGCCACCTGGTCGCCACCCATGCCAGGGTCATCCTGCGCAGCGGCGCCTACGTCACCCACGACGACGGCTACTACCGCGAGCGCACCCCCTTCAGCCGGATCGACGGCGAGCTGCGCCCCGCACTGGAGGTGTGGGCGCACGTCCTGTCGACCCCCGAACCCGGCCTCGCGGTGGTGGGCATGGGCAAGCGCGACGCCCCGTACGACGAGGGGCTGCCCGTGCCCAGGCGAGGCGGCGTCACCGTCGTCAAGATGCAGGACCAGCACACGATCGTGCGCGCCGACGGGCTCAGGCCCGGCGACCTGCTCGCGTTCGGCATCTCCCACCCGTGCACCGCCTTCGACAAGTGGCGCGAGCTGCCCCTGGTCGACGGCGACTACCGGGTTGCCGGCACCATCACCACCCGTTTCCAGGAGCAGCCGTGAAGAAAGAGCTGAGAACGACCGAGGGCGCCGCCCCCATCGGCGCCTACTCGCAGGGGCTCGTCGTGGGCGACTTCGTCTACACCTCCGGCATGGGCCCGCTCGACCCGCAGACCGGCGAGCTCGCAGGCGACGACATCGTCACCCAGACCCACCAGGTGATGCGCAACCTCGGCGCCATCCTGGCCGCCCACGGCCTCGGCTTCGACGACGTCGTCAAGGCGACCGTCCACCTCCAGCACCTCAAGCGCGACTTCGCCGCCTACAACGAGGTCTACCAGTCCTACTTCACCCAGCCCTACCCCGTACGCACCACCGTCGGGTCGCAGCTGCTCGACATCCTGGTGGAGATCGACTTCGTCGCGCACAAGAGCGCCTGAGGGACGCCCGTCGTGGACAGTTCGGTGTTCGCCTTCGTCGAGGACCTGCGCGGCGAGGGCGTCGAGCGGGTGCTCGACAGGATCAGCGGGTACGGCGCGGCCGGCGTCACGGTCGGCGCCGTCCACCACGCCGCCCGCGACGTCACCCCGCACGGGCTGTCCCGGCTGACCGTGCGCCGCGACGGGGCCCACTTCCCCCCGCCCGGCGACCTGTTCTCCGGCCTGCGGCTGCGGCCGCCGGCCGGACACCAGGACGCCTTCGACGGGCTGCGCGAGGCGTGCGGCGAGCGCGGCCTGCGGCTGCACGGCTGGACCGTGTTCCTGCGCAACGCCACGCTCGGCGAGGCGCACCCCGACGTGACCGTGCGCGACTGCTTCGGCGACCGCGGCTCGCCCGCCGACCTGTGCCCCGCCCATCCTGACGCGCGCGCGTACGCCGTCGCCCTCGCCAGGGCGGTGGCCAGGCTCGGCGTCGACTCCGTGGTGGCCGAGTCGCTGCACTTCAGGCCGCTGCGGGCGGAGCGCTCGTTCGTGCCGCTCGGGCCGATGGACGCCTACATGTTCGGGCTCTGCTTCTGCGACTACTGCATGCGCCGCGCCGCCGACCTGGGCGTGGACGCCGAGGTGGCGCGCGAGGAGTGCGCGAGGATCCTCGGCGGCGTGCTCGACGGCGACCCGCCCGCGCAGGGCGAGGTGACCAGGGCCGCGCTCACCGCGTACGCCGGACCCGACGTCGTCGCCTACGCCCGCGCCCGCTCCGAGACCGTCACCACCCTCGTCTCCGAAGTGGCGTCGGCCGTCGGCGACGAGGGGTCGAGACTGGTGTTCGCTGACGCGACCGGCGGCGTCAAGGGCTACCGCGACGGGCTGCCCACCCCCGGGCTGGCCGCCCACGACGCCTGGCAGCTCGGCGTCGACCTGGTGGCGCTCGGCGACCTGGTGCCCGCCTTCGCCGTGCTCGCGTACGCGCGCGACGCCGCCAGGGTGGCCGACGACGTCGGCGCCTACCTGCGCTCGGTCGGCAAGGACCGCGAGGTGCGCGCGGTGCTGCGGCCCGGCTACCCCGACAGCGACTCCGCCGACCGGCTGGTCGCCAAGGCCCGCGCGGCCAAGGCGGCGGGCGCGTCGGCGGTCGACTTCTACGCCTACGGCCTCATGCCGCACCCGGTGCTCGACCGCATCCCGGCCGCCCTCTCGGAGATCCGCTGACCTGACGTACGGCACGCTCCCGCCGTACGCGGCCTTCAGCCGACCCCGTCCAGCACCGCCGCGACCGCGTCCCGCGCGAACCCGTCAGGCAGGGGCACCCCCCGGAACACCGACCTGACCCACACCGCCCCGGCCAGCAGGTCGACCACGAGCATCGGGTCGACCGACTCCTTCAGCTCGCCCCGCCGTACCGCACGCTCGAAGATCTCGCGTTCCCTGGCGAACCGGTCGGCGAAGAACCGCCGCGCGTCCAGCTCCGGATGCTCCACCGCCGCGCCCAGCGCGGCCACCGCGACATCCGCGGCCGGCGGCTCCGACAGGAGCCGCACCACCCCCTCCACCAGCGCGACCAGGTCGCCGCGCAGGCTCCCCGTGTCGGGCGCCGTGAACCCCAGCAGGTCGGCCTCGACCAGCGCCGCGCCCAGCAGCGCCGCCTTCGACGGCCACCACCGGTAGATCGTCGTCTTGTTCACCCCGGACCGCTCCGCCACACCCTCGACGGTCAGCCCCGCGTAGCCCTTCTCGGCCACCAGACGCAGCGTCGCGTCGAAGATCTCCTGCTGCTTCCTCGGCGCCATGCGATCATTTTCTCCCGGCGAACGCGGTGGCCACGCCAAGACCGAGATAGACGACACCGCTCACGTACCTCAAGGTCCTGGCCCTGCGGGCGAGCCGGCCGCCCAGAGCGCCCGCCGCGACCGCGTACACGACGTCCGAGATCAGCCCGAGCAGCAGCAGCGTGAGGCCGAGCACCACCACCTGCAGCGCCGGCGACCCCGCCGACGGGTCCACGAACTGCGGCAGGAACGCCAGGAAGAACAGCGTCACCTTGGGGTTCAGCACGTTGACCAGCACGCCCTCCAGGAACACCTGCCGCAGCGGCTGCCGGGGCGGCTCCCGCGTCGTCTCGTCGTCCTTCGCGGTGAACGCCCTGATCGCCAGATAGACGAGGTAAGCGACGCCCGCCCACTTCACGATCGCGAACAGCGTCGCCGACTGCGAGATCACGTACGACAGCCCCAGCGCCGCCGCGGCGATGTGCACCAGCGTGCCCGCCTCCACCCCGAGCGCGCTCGCCAGGCCCGCCGACCGGCCCTGGGCCAGCCCCCTGGCGGTGATGTAGAGGTGGTTGGGCCCCGGGACCAGCACCAGGGCGAGCGAAGCGGTGGCGAACAGCAGGAACGTCGTGAGGGAGACCATGCGCTGACTGTACGAGCACGTTTGGTCCCCATATAAGGGCCAATCCGCCCCGCTTGAGGTGGGCCAATCGATTGTCGGCCCCGCATGGCATAGTGACGGCGTGAACGGTTCTCTCGTCGGGCGAGCGACCGAGCTTTCCCGGCTCGTCCGCGTGCTCGAAGCGGCCGCGGCCGGCACCGCCGGGGTCGCGCTCGTCGGCGGCGACGCCGGCATCGGCAAGACCCGCCTCACCACCGAGCTGGTGGCCGAGGCCCGCGAGCGCGGCTTCCGCGTGCTCGTCGGCCAGTGCGCCGAGCTCGGCGACACGCTGCCCTACCTTCCGCTGGCCGACGCCCTGCGCGGCGCCGAGCCCGCGGTGGCCGCGGCCGCCGCCGCCCACCCGCTGCTCGGCCAGCTCCTGCCCGGCACCGAGACCGCCCCGCAGGCCGGCCTCACCCAGCAGCGGCTGTTCGGCTCGCTGCTCGGCCTGCTCAACGAGGTCCAGCCGGTGCTGTTCGTGATCGAGGACCTCCACTGGGCCGACCGGTCCACCCGCGACCTGCTCGTGTTCCTCAGCCGCATGGTGCAGACCGAGCGGGTCTGCGTCGCCGGCACCTACCGCACCGACGACATCCACCGCCGCCACCCGCTCCGCTCGGTCCTGGCCGAGCTCAAGCGCCTGCCGACCGTCACCAGCGTCGAGCTGGGCCCGCTCGGCGCCGGCGAGATGTCCGACTACGTGTCCACGCTCGGCTCCGTCGCCGCCCGCGACCTCGGCCTGATCATCAGCCGTGCCGACGGCAACCCGTTCTACGCCGAGGAGCTGTTCGCCGCCCTGGCCGAGGGCGACGACCTGCCCGACGGCCTGGCAAGTTTGCTGATGTCCCGGGTCGAGGTGCTCTCCGAGCCCGGCCAGCGGGTGCTGCGCGCCGCCGCCGTCGCCGGCCGCCGCGTCGAGGACGAGCTGCTGCGCGAGGTCTCCGGGCTGCCGCTGCCGGAGTTCGAGGAGGCGGTGCGGGAGATCGTCTCGCGCGGGCTGCTCCGCGTCCACGGCCAGGGTTACGCGTTCCGCCACGCCCTGCTGCAGGAGGCGGTCTACAACGACCTGCTGCCCGGCGAGCGCACCCGGCTCCACGCCGCCTTCGCCCGCCTGCTCACCTCGCCCGCCGAGCTGGCCCACCACCACCTCGCCGGCCACGACCTGGCCGGCGCGCTGGCCGCCTCCGCCGAAGCCGGCCGCCAGGCCGAGCGCCTCGGCGCCCCCGCCGAGGCCCACAACCACTACGACCGCGCGCTCGGCCTGTGGGACCGCGTCGACCGCGCCGAGGAGCTGGCCGGCGAGACCCGGGAGACGATCGCCCTCCGCAGCGCCGTCGCCGCCGCCGACAGCGGCGACAACCACCGCGCCGTCACCGCCCTGCGCGCCCTGCCGCAGACCTCCGAGGTGAGCGAACGGCTCGCCTACTACCTCGCCGAGATCGACCACCTCGACGCCGCCGTGGTGGCCGCCGAACACGCGGTCGCGACCGCGTCCGACCAGGTCTCGCTGGCCAGAGCCCTGGCCACGCACGCCCGCGCCCTCCTGTGGACCCCACGCCACGCCGAGGTCGAGGAGCTCGCCCACCGCGCCCTCGACACCGCCCGCCGCGCCGGCGCCAAGGACGCAGAGACGAGCGCCCAGATCATCCTCGCCATCTACACCGAGCTCCACCACGGCCTCACCAAGGCCCACGACCTGGTGCGGCTCGTCACCACCGAGCGCACCGGCGACCTGGCGATGGACCTGCGCGCCCGCTTCCACCACGCCCGCATCCACTACGACCAGGGCCTCATGGCCGAGGCGGCCGAGGTCGCCGACGCCGGCATCCGCCTCGCCTACGAGACCGGCCTCAACTGGAGCACCTACGGCACCGAGCTGCGCTTCCTCCGCTTCCTCATCCACTACGCCTCCGGCGACTGGGACCAGGCCGAGGCGGTCGCGTCCGGCTTCGCCGCCCGCGTCGGCACCATCCCGGAGGCCACGCTTTCGTCGTTCGCCCTGTTCATCGAGGTCGGCCGAGGCAGCCCCGACGTGGAGAGCCGCCTGGAGTGGCTGAGCCCGTTCAGGCACGACCAGTTCATCGCCTACATGTTCCGCGGCCTGGCCGCCGAGCACGCCCTCTGGAAGGGCGACCCGGCCGCCGCCCTCGACCACGTACGCGCCGCCCTCGACGCCCTGCTCGCCGGCGACGCCGCCAGCATCCGCATCGCCGCCGTCGGCCTCTGGGCCCTCGCCGAGCTCGGCACCACCGACGGCGCCGACGACCTCCTCGCCACCGCCCGCCACGCCGTCGAGTCCGGCATCGTCGGCGAACGCGTCCAGATGGGCCCCGAGGGCCAGGCGTGGGCGCTGCGCGCCGAGGCCGAATGGCACCGCGTCCACGGCCGCCCCGACCCCGAGCTGTGGCGCCAGGTCGCCGGCGCCTTCTCCTTCTTCCCCTACGAGGAAGCCCGCGCCCGCTGGCGCCTCGCCGAAGCCCTCCTCGCCTCAGGCGACCGCGACGCCGCCGAGGCCGAATGGTCCCGAGCCGACGCGACGGCCACCCGCCTGCGCGCCGAACCCCTGCGCCGCGCCCTCGCCGACCTCGCCCGCCGCGCCCGCTTCGGCGGCGGCGGCACCGACGGCCTGCTCACCGCCCGCGAGCACGAGGTGCTCGGTCTCGTCGCCGAAGGGCTGACCAACAAGGAGATCGCCGGCCGGCTTTTCATCGCGCAGAAGACGGTCAGCGTCCACGTCTCCAACATTCTCGCCAAACTCGACGTCTCCACCCGCACCCAGGCCGCGGCCATCGCCCGCCGCGACGGCCTCATCCCGTGACGAGGTCCCGCACCACCTGGATCAGCTCGGCCGGATCGAACGGCTTCGTCAGATAGGCGTCGACCCCGATCTCCCTGCCCCGGCGCTTGTCGTCGTCCTGCGCCCTGGCGGTGATCAGCACCACCTTGATGTGCCGCGTCGCCTCGTCGTTCCGCAGCCGCGCCGCCGTCGTCCACCCGTCGAGCATCGGCATCATCACGTCGAGCGTGATCAGATCCGGCCGCACCTCCAGCACCCGATCCAGGCAATCCTGCCCATCGGTGGCCGTCTCCACCTCGAACCCCTCAAGGTTGAGATTGACGGCGATGAGCTGACGAATGACCTCGTCATCGTCTACGACCAGAACTTTGCCAAGAACGTCACCCACGGCGGTCAAGCTAGCGGTAGCGGGGCGGTCACGTGGGGTTTTCTGTGGATGTGTTGGCGGACGGTTATCTGGTGCGGAGTGGGTGCGGGATACTGGTAGCCTTGGTTCTCGTTGAGCCCCCTTAGCTCAGGGGATAGAGCACCGGCCTCCGGAGCCGGGTGCGTAGGTTCGAATCCTACAGGGGGCACTCACGATCAGCCGGGCCGGACATTGTCTGACCTGGCTTTTTGCTTTGTTTCCGTATCCACGTGACCTTGCCATCCTGCGACACCGTGAGACGAGATGCGCGAGTCATGCGCGATTCCTTGATCATCGGTCGTCCTCTCGGGCGCGGTCCATCCGCTCGATCCACACTTCGTCGTAGGCGGCCATGCAACGGTGGTAGAGCCGCTGCAGCACCTCCACGCTGTGCCGGCCCTTGGGCTACCTGAGCTGCGGGCACACCGACAGGAGTCGCCGCACGTCGTGCCGACCATCGTTGAGCTTGTGGACCGCTGGCGGCGAGTGGGAGGCGACGTTGGCTTGCCCTGATTCGCCAGGTTGCCCGATAACCGGGAAACGAAGCTCCACCCGTCGGCCACGCCGGCTTGTGAGGCCGGCGCCGCCGCGGGTGGCCAGGTCAGTCGCGTGTGGAGCCGCCTGTGGCAGACGTATTCAGCTGCGCGCTCGTCCGGCCGGTGAGCTCCTCGAGGGAGACGCTGTGCCGTGACCCGTCCTGAAGGATTGCCGTGACGCTCTTGACACCGCCACGAGGTGAAACTCTCTCGCGCTGCTCCGTCGTCGGCGCGTCCGGCCACCAAGCCGCGAAGTAGCCGCCGGTGACGGTCGCGGTCACGCTGCCTTTCGCCTCCGTGGAGAGCTCCAGACCCACCACGTCGGCACCGACCCTGCCGGTCACGGTACGCACGCTCTCCTCACTCGTGCTCATGACCGCGCCGAGGGCGGCCCGCGCCGACTCCGCGGGAACCGGCGGAAGCGGTTGTGCGTCGGGCCCCGGCGTGCTGCCGTGCGAGCCGACGAGGTCGCCATCGTGGAGCAGGCAAGTGATCTCGGCCAGGTAACTGCTGTCGTCGTTGACGTAGACGAGCGTCCACGGCCCCCGGCCCTCGGTCACCACGGGCCGGAAGCCGAGCTCGCGCCCGGTTGTGCGCTTGGCGGTGTCTCGAGCGTTGTCGAGGCACTTCTCCTGGGCGTCGGCGGCCCGGTCACCGCTCACCGTGTGCGGCGTCGCGGTCCACGCTGCCATCGCCGAGCCGCCACCGAACACGCCGGGCAGCAGCAGCGCTGCCGTGATGCCGACGGCCACCCCTGCGCCGACAGCGGTGAGGCGCCTGGTGGTGAGCAGGCGCGGGCTGCTGGTCGTCGGTACGGGTGCCTCCATCGGGTCGGTGGCCACCACCCGCGCCAGCAGGGCCCGAGCCTTGGGGTCGATGTTGGTATCCAGGTCAGCGGGAGTGACGGCCGGGTCGAGGTCGCGCAGGGCGTGGTCGAGGGTGTCGTTCATCGCATGCTCCGGGAGTCCACGGTGGCGGTTGCCACGGGCTGGGTCGTAGTGGCGGGGGCCGCGTCGGCGTGGCGGCGCAGAGCACGCCGGGCCCGGGTGAGCCGAAGCCGGAACGCGACGGGAGAAATGCCGAGCACTCGCGCGGCCTGTGGGGCTGTGAGGCCGTCCCACACGGCCAAGGCGAGCGCCTCCTGGTGGAGCGGGCTGAGCCGCCGCCACGCCTGGACGAGGTCGAGCCGGCGTGCCACCGACTCGGGGTCCAGCCCGGCCGCCGCGGCGCCGGTCAGCTGGCTGTCGGCGATGCGAACGGTGAGCGCCTGCCGCCGCTGGTCGGCCCGCATCCCATTGCGCAGAGTGAGGTGCGCCACGCCGAACAGCCAGGCCCGCGCTTCCTCCGCCGCCGGCGGCACGTCATCTAGGCGCCGCCAGGCGACGAGGAACACATCAGCGACCACGTCCTCGGCGTGGGAGGGGTGGACGCGACGCTCGACGAACCGCAGCAATGCGGCATACGTCTGCTCGTAGAGGTGGGCGAAGCGCTGGGTGCGCGGCGGCCCCGTGTCGGTGACGTTCATGTCTAGGTCATGTCCGGCAGGCTCACAGGTGTGTCATGACCCGTCACGACGAGGCGTCGGTCACGGCCTCCTCCGTGCTCTCGCCGGTGACATCGTGTGCCGCCCTGGCCGGCAGCGTCGACCACATCCGGATCGCCATGACGGCCGATAGGGCCGCAAGCACTGAGATTACTTCCTCGCGAACCACTGGCAGTTTTTCCGGGCTCAACACGGCGGCCTGGAAGGGCAGGTCCTGACGGGTCATGGCGCCGATCCTTGTCGGCTCGCCTTGATGGAGAACATCAGCGGGATGCGCGGTCGGCCCTCCGGCAGCCGGTAAACCGGGCCGTGGGCCTCCAGGTTGCCGAAGCGCCTGAAGAGCGTGTGGTCGTGCTCGTGCAGGAAGTCGATGCGCAGCCCGGCCCAGGCCAGTGCGGAGATCACCTCGCCTAGGGTGTGCTGGAACTGTACGGACGTGGTGTTGGCCAGTTCTTCGGAGCCGGTGTAGGTGTACGGCTCGTCCCAGATCTGCGGATCGCTCCTGAAGTAGTCGAACGTGACGGTCGACCCCTCGGCGTCGTCCAGCATGTCGGTGAAGGGGTGGAACTCCGACAGGTACAGGAATCCGCCCGGCTTGAGCAGGGTGGCTACCACCTCGGCCCAGCGCCGCATGTCGGGGAGCCAGACGAGCGCGCCGATCCCGGTGTAGACGATGTCGTAGGCGCCGCCCAGCGCGGCGGGGGCGTCGTAGACGTCCGCGGCCACGAAGCGGGCTTTCAGGCCGCACTCCTCGGCCAGGGCGGTGGCGGTCTCGATGGCCTTCTCCGACAGGTCGAGCCCGCAGACCTGGGCGCCTCTCCTCGCCCAGGCGAGGGTGTCGAGCCCGAAGTGGCATTGCAGATGCGCCAGCGACTTGCCGGCGACGTCGCCGACCTCTTCGATCTCGAAGTCCCGCAGCGGGTCGCCGCCCGCCTTGAATCCGGGGACGTCGTAGAAGTCGCTGGCCACGTGGATGGCCACGCGTTCGTCCCAGTTGGCGCGATTGACGGCCAGGTAGTCGATCTCGCTCATGGCGGTCGAGCCTAGGGTCCCGCCCGGCGGTGACCCAACCGGATATCGCCAGCCTGAGAACGGTGATAGGGAATGCATAGGACGCCTGGCTACCATCGCGATCATGCAGGTTCCTGGTCCGCACTATTCCCCGTTTCATCCCCACAGCCGGCCGATGCCGCCCCCTGCGCCGCCCGTCAGCCGGGCGCTCGCCGGTTCCGCTCTGGTCTCCTCAGTCGTGATCGCGATCGGCGCTTTCCTGCCGTGGAGCAAGATGTTGGTGCGCGGTTCGGCGATCGAGGAGGTGACCGGGTTCGAGGATGCCGGCGTGGCGCCGTTTTTCGTCGCGTGGCTCGGTGCCATGTTCGCGGTCGCGGCACTGACCGCGGGCAAGACGACGAACGAGGCCGAGGTCGTGCCGGGGGCGGTCGGCTTGATTCTCTGCGGATCCAGTTGGCTCCTCACCGTCCGGAACTCTGACGAGGCTGTTCTCCGATGGGTCAGCGACGGGCTCTTCGTCTCCCTGGCCGGCTCGGTCGCGCTGTTCGTCATCGGCGTCATGGCGATCGTCCAGGACCGTCGGTGGCGCTGGGCGGCGGTGACACGGTCGGCTTGACGGTCACGCCGCCTGCCATCGTGGGAAGGGCGCTCGTCCCTGCGAAGGCCGGATGTCGTGGTTGCCGGCGAACAGGCGGGCGGGATCGTACTGTCGTTTGACCGCCGCGAGTCGCTCGCGGACGGCTCTCGGACAGATCGCGGCGACGTCCTCCTCGGTGGCGGAGGCGAGGAGTTGGCGTAGGCCCCGTCGGGCGTCGATTCCTGGCCGGCGAAGGCGCTCCGGGTGAACAGCTTGATGCCGGGCGTCGACGAGCGTGTCGGCGTAGGGCCTGGGCGCCACGTCGTTGTCGATCACCGTGCCGAGCCGGCGGATCGGGTCGAGGACCCTGGTGCCACCGCGTCGGCCTTGAACTCGGGCGGGTAGTTCTTCATCACCATCAGGGACATCTCTTCCCCTGGACCTCAAGATCCAGTCTCCAAGGTGTCCACGTTCAAGGGGAAAGGCCCGCCGGCGGCAGTACGAGAGGTGATGGCGCGTCAGGCATCGCGATCACCAGGGTCCGGCTGCCATCGGCCGATCCCGATGGCATCGGAGCTCGGTGACTCCCGCGAGTGAAGCTGCCGTCGGCACTCGTCCGTCAGCCGGGGATACACGCGGGGGATGGCCTCGTAGATGCGCTGTCTGAGCAGGCGCATTCCCGCCGCTTGGCCGACCCTGCCGAACAGTCCTTCCAGCTCACTGTTGTACGCAGTGAGCTCGTGGCGGAGGTAGTTGACCACCCATCTCTGCAGGGTCGGCTCGTCGACCTCCCCTTCCCGGGCGGGTGCCGGGATGTGATCAGGCCGGTCCCAGGCCCGCTCCGCATCAAGGCGGTTCCGGTGTGCGACCGCTTGGCGGGTCAGCACATCCCAGCCGACGACCGGCACCGTTATCGGCACGCGAGCGATGCGCCTGAGCGTTTCGTCACGCCTGCGATCTGCGGCGAGCAGCGCCGCCCGGGATCTTCGCTCGGCCCTGTCGCGCAGCCCGGCGAACGCCTCCGACTCTTCGGCGATGAGGACCCTCTCCGTCTCGTACAGTGGCATCGGTGCCGCGGACCGGAACATGGGATTGGACGCCAGCCTGTCGGGCGGACCTAGAAGCGCTCGGATCATGGCCGGACTCCAGCCGCGTTCCCGCAGCTTTGCCACGGTGTAGTGCTCAGTCATCGCTTCTCCTTCCTGCTGTGAAGACAGGATGGACGGCCTCAGGAGCGCGGCTCGGACACGAATCATGTTCTGTGGATAAGCTCCGTCGTGATCACGCCGCCTCTGGATGCGGCACGTCGTTCGCCATACCGAGCAGGTCGACCAGGGCGAGCATCGTACGAACGCGGCAAGCCGCGTGGCCGGCTGACCTGCGGCCCGGAGGTGGCGCCCTCACCACAGGTTGGCGGCGGGCTGTTGGTGACAAGCTGTGACAGGAAAACTGCTCGATGTGCTGACGTCCGGGCGCTTTGAAGAGCATGAACGTCGAGGAGATCTTTGCGATGATGGCCGGGTAGCGTTCCGCGTGCTCGAATGTGGAGGAGGTGATGCGGATGTCCTACAGTCCGAAGCTCGCCGCGGCGCTGTCGGGTGCCACGCTTCGCCAGCTCGCGCACTGGCGGAAGGCTGGTTCGGGCCGTGGAGCCGTGCTGGTTCCGGAGATTTCCGCCGTCCGCCCCGTCCTGTACTCGTTCCGGGGATGTGATGGCGTTGCGAACCTGCGTCAAGCTGCGTAACGATGCTTCGCTGCAGAAGATCAGAAGGGCGTTGGACACGCTCCGCGACGACCTGGGCGAATGCGATCACCTCTCGGCCTACCGGCTGGTGGCTGACGGCAGCAGCATCTACCTGGTTGCACCCGATCAGGCGGTCGACCTCGTCCGCAAGAAGGCCAACGTCGTCATCCACGAAATGGTGGACGTTTTGCGGCCGTTCTATCGTGACGGGCGCCATATCCCTGACCTCCTACGACCACGTGACCATGTGACGGTCGATCCGGCGGTCCGGGGTGGGATCCCGGTCATAGAGGGCACACGGGTGCCCTATGACGAGGTCGCCGCGCTTCTCAGGGACGGTGTTCCCGCTGATCGGATCCTTGATTACTACCCGAGTGTCACGGCGACGGCCGCGCTGGAGGCTGCGGACTTCGCCGACTATGTCGACAGCTACGAACCTCCCAGAGGACCGCGTGAGGCTGCTGCTGGATGAGAACGTCCCCAAGCCGCTTTACCAGGCTCTCAGCGCCTTCATCGTGACCACGAGATTGTTCACTTGCTTGACCTGTCCGGCTGGTCCGGAACGCGTGACGAGAGCCTCTATCCGCTGGCGGCTGCCGAGGGATTCCACGCGGTCGTGACCAACGACGGGCGGCAGATGCAGCGCCCTCGTGAGGTTGCGGCAATCGCGGCCTCGGGTCTGCACCGGATCGAGTATCCGCACAAGCACGGGGGCCTGGCGGGGATGGGTCTTGTCATCGCTACGGTCGCCGCGGGGCTCCCCGGCGCCTTGGCGGTGCTGGAGGCAGCGGATGGCCAGAGATTGGTCACGCTGCAGAGCATCGACCCCACATCGGCGGCTCGATTGCGTGTGATCGATCCGGTGGCGGATCCACCCAAGTTCTGGATCGCCTCTACTGACTGAATCGAGCGAGGGCTCGATGCCGGCCGGCCCTCGCCAGGGCAGCGCGAATAATCCGACATCCCCGTTGAAGATCTCATGGCGTACAAAGAGGGTGAGTGTGCTGCGGCGGTCTGCCGCCGATGACCTCGCCGCTCTAGTACTGCACCCGGCGGGAATGAGGGTGACCGGTCGGACAGTGCTTGTGTATGGACATGTCACTGCGCGCCCGGATACGTGACGGGGATGCCGAGGCGTTCGAGGTGCTCTTCGAGGAGATGGCCCGGCCGGTGTTCAGTCACGCCTTCCGATTGACCGGGAACTGGTCGGCCGCCGAGGACGTGCTGTCGCTGACCTTTCTCGAGGCGTGGCGGCTGCGGCATCGGATCGACGCCGACGGCGGGTCGCTGCGGCCATGGGTGCTGGGGATCGCCACCAACGTGGCGCGGAATCTGCGCCGGGCGGCGAGGCGGTACGACGACGCCCTGGCCAGGATGCCCAAGGGCCATCCCATCCCTGACTTCGCCGACCAGATCATCGGCCGCATCGACGCCGCCGAGCAGCTGGCCGCGGTCCAGCAGGCCTACGGCTCGCTGCGCCGACAGGAGCAGGAGGTGTTCGCGCTCTGCGTGTGGTCGGGGCTCGACCACGCCGAGGCGGCCCAGGCGCTGGGCGTCGCCGTGGGGACTGTCAGGTCCCGCCTGTCCAGGGCGCGCAAGAAGCTGGAGAAACTCGCCGCGGAACGGCAACAGGCCTCCGCGTCGCGACAGGTAAAGGGTGACCACGACAGCGTGGTCCGGTCCGTACGGGAGGAGAACCGATGAACAAGGCCGAGCGCGAGTCCCTGGCCGGGTTGCTGCCGTTCGAGGCGGAACCGCAACTCCCGGACGGCCGGCAGCGTCTACTCAAGGAGTTCGTCATGGTGGAAATCCGCAGGTCGGCCCCTCGGCGGCGCCTGGTCCGTCCCGCCCTCCTGGCCCCCGCACTGGCCCTGGGTGTCGCGGTGGCCGTGGGCGTCCCGGCTCTCCTCGGCGGTGGGACACCCGCGTACGCGGTGTCGAAGAACGCTGATGGGACGCTCACCATCACCATCAACCAGGCCAAGGACCCCAAGCCGCTGGAGGCCACGCTCCGAGGCATGGGAGTAAACGCGGTCGTCGACTACATCCCGGGAGGGAAGCGATGCTCGCCGCAGCCGCGTAGCACGAGTTTCCTGTCCCGGCAGGAAGCGCAGAACCCGGCCGACGGCAGGCCGTTCCACATCTGGCCGCCCAACACGGACGAACCGGGGTTCCGCATCGACCCGGCCGCGATCAAGCCCGGGCAGACGGCGGTGCTGGAGTTCAGCGTCTCCGCCGACGAGAAGACCGCCGGCATCTGGGCGAACATCTCCAACGGGCCCGTCGCCGCCTGCACGCTCGTGGACAGCGACGAGGCGCCGCTCGGCCCCCCGCCCGGCTGGGACGACTGACCGGAGGCACACACGATCAGCCAGGTCAGATGCCGTCTGACCTGGCTTTTTGCTTGTTTCCTCAGTCATGCCTCGCCATCCTGAGACGCTGCCGGATCCTCGCGGCGATCAACGCCTGTGCACACCACCACCCGGGACGTCCGCGTACCAACTGGCGGGCAACAGTGCCGGTGGACAGGTCGCCCAGTACGGACGCGGTCCGGCGGGCTCGGCCGGCACAAGCGCGATGTAAGGATACGGATCATGTCAGATGCCACGCAGTACCCCCTGGAACCGAACCCGGAGCAGGTGCGCCTGATGGGCGAGGCCGTGCTGGCCTTCGTCGAGGACTTCCTGCGCGACCTGCCGGAGCTGCCCGCCTTCGACCCGGCTCGCTCCGCCGCCCTGGCGGGGGCGCTGCGCGAGCCCGCCCCTGAGCTGGGCAGCCCGCTGTCCGGCCTGCTGTCCACGCTGCACGCGGCGGCCCGCGACGGCGCCGCCAGCGCCGGGCCCGGCTATCTCGCCTACGTGCCGGGCGGTGGCCTGTACGCCGCCGCGCTCGCCGACTTCCTGACCGCGGCCATGAACAAGTACGTCACCGTCTGGCAGCTGGCCCCGGCCTGCGCGCAGATCGAGGCCACGGCCGTCCGCTGGCTCTGCGACCTGTTCGGCTACCCCGAGGAGGCGCGCGGCATCCTCACCTCAGGCGGCTCCATGGCCAACTTCTCGGCCATCGTGACCGCCCGGGTCGCCCGGCTCGGCGAGAGCTTCCTCGACGGCACCGTCTACGTCACCGACCAGACCCACGCCTCCTGTGCCAAGGCGGCCCTGCTGGCGGGCCTCCCGCGCGCGCACGTACGGGCCGTGCCGGCGGGCCCGGACCTGGGGATGGCCCCGGACGCGCTGGCCCGGATGATCGCGGACGACCGGCGGGCCGGACTGCGGCCCTTCCTCGTGATCGGCAGCGCGGGAACGACGAACACCGGAGCGATCGACCCGCTCGCCGAACTCGCCGCCGTCGCCGGAAAGGCCGGGGCGTGGTTCCACGTTGACGCCGCTTACGGCGGCCCGTTCCAGCTCACCGAGCGCGGACGCGCCCGGCTGCGCGGCATCGAACTGGCTGACTCGATCACCCTGGATCCGCACAAGGCCCTGTTCCTGCCGTACGGGACCGGCGCGCTGCTGGTGCGCGACGGCGCCCTTCTGCGCCAGGCCCACCACATGGACGCCGCCTACCTGCAGGATCTCGGCGACGAGGACGACATCCCCAACTTCACCGAATACTCCCCTGAGCTGACCCGCGACTTCCGCGGCCTGCGACTGTGGCTGCCGATCAAACTGCACGGCCTCGACGCCTTCCGCCAGGCTCTGGACGAGAAGCTCGACCTGGCCGAACTGGTGCACGACACGCTGCGCAAGAACGGCTTCGAGGTCCCGTGGCGACCGAGCCTGACCGCCGTCGCCTTCCGCTGGGTGCCCGAGGAAGGCGACGCCGACGCCTTCAACGCCGAGCTGCTGCGCCGCGTGACGGCCCGGGGCCGCGCGCTGCTGTCCAGTACGCGGATCGACGGCCGGTACATGATCCGGGTGTGCGTCGTCAGCCACCGCACCCACCGCGACCGGGTCGAGGAGCTCCTGGACATCGTCAGCGAGACCTGCGCCGCGCTACGGGCCGAACACCTGGCGTGAGCTTGCCGACTGTCGGCTCGTTCGACCTCTCGCTGGACCGATGAGGTTCCGCAGGGGAAGCGGTCTCAATACGTACGAGCCAATCGGCCGGCAGAGGAGACAGCAGTGAACGACATCGAACCGCAGACCGCGAACGGCAAGGTGCTCTGGCACTTCACCATGTCCCTGGACGGGTTCGTGGCCGGGCCCAACCACGAGATGGACTGGATGATGACCGGCATCTCGCCCCGGCCGGGCGCGATCGAGGAGTACGTCGCGACCACCGGCGCGATCCTGGGCGGCCGGCGCGGCTGGGACCACTTCCCGGATCCCCGCATGGTCTACGGCGGCGCCTGGACCGGACCCATCTTCGTGCTCACCCACCATCCCGAGGACGCCAAGCCCGCCGACGGCGTCACCTTCCTGGACTGTGACGTGGCCGAGGCGGTACGGATCGCGCTCGCCGCAGCCGGCGGGAAGAACGTCGAGGTGCATTCGCCGACGATCGGCGGCCAGCTTCTCGAACGCGGGCTGCTCGACGAGATCGACCTGCACATCGCGCCCGTGCTGCTCGGCGACGGCATCCGGCTGCTGGACCTCCCCGGTGGCCGGCCGCACTACCTCCACCGCCTCGGCGTCGATGACCCCACGGCCGAGCTGGGTGTACGGTACCGGCCGGTCAGGGCGTGACCGGCCCTGTATTCGATTCTCATACGCTTGAACTTTCAGAGCCTTCGCTCACGTACCATCGGCTGACGGATCCGCAGTAACGCCATATCGGTCGTGACCGGAGAATCCAACGAGCGGCCGACCCAGGAGTACGCTGGCCCTGCCGTCAGTGTGCATCCCGCCGTTCGTGCTGGAGGCCCGCATGAGCTCTCCGGATCCACGCCCTCATCTGGGCGGGGATTACTCCGGCATCGACCCCGGCTTGATGGACCTTTTCGAGCCGGCTCTCGGCCGTACGGGCGCGACCATCGAAAGCAGTGAACCGCAGATCAGGCGTACCCTTCAGCAGTTCGACCTGGATACTTCATACCTGACCGCGTTCAGAGAAGCCGCCAACTGGATCAGCGCGAAGCGTCCTGAATTACGTCGGCGCAAGGAGACCATCTCCGCCGAAAAGGCGGACTGGGGTGCTCCCGGCCAGGCTGTCAATGGGATGGTCGCGTTCGACGAGGCCCGCTACAGCAAGACGTTCAACGATCCCGATGTCTACGCCGCTGTCAGCCACCTTTCCGCCGACGGCAAGATCAGCGACTCCGCCCTCGCTGCGCTGGAAAAGCGAGCGCAGGACCCGGAGTTCGCCACGAAGCTCATGCATGCCCTCGGCCCGGAGACTTACCTGGCGCTCATGCGCAGGACGGTGTCTCAAAGGGATGAGAAGCGCCTTGAAGCCGCTCTGAGCAAGGCTCTCGGCGCGGCGAGTCCCCGCCTGGGCGCCGACTGGCGGAAAAGCTTGACGGCCGACCTCGATCGGGAGGAGTACTTCGCGCTCGCGCGGGCGCTCAAGCATGGGACGTTCGACCACGGCTTTCTGCTGTACGTGGCCAGGAAAGTGGATTCAGCGTCGCGGGCCGAAAAGGATCCGTGGTTCGCGGGCCGGCAGGTGAGAACGCCTTTGCCCGAGGCGATGTACCAGTCCGCGATGAAGGACGTTTTCGAGGCGCTGGGCCGGCATCCGAAAGCGGCCCAGGAATTCTTTGCCTACGACCGGTCGGCGCTGAGGTTCTACGTGATGGAGAAGCCGCTGAAGGACGGTGGTGTGGCGCTGGGCCGGGCGCTGGAGGCGGCCACGATGACGTTCCGCGACCATGCGGGCACCGCCCTGGACCCGTCGCGCGGCTACCTCTCGGCCGGACTCGCCTCCGACCTCGTGCATCTCCAATTTGAACGGATCAAGGCGGACGAGCGCCCTTCCTTGGTGGCTGCCGGGTCCATCGGGCGGATTCTGGCGGCGTACATATCCGACGTGAACCGGGTTGCCTTTGTCGGCCTCGAACAACCAGGCGTGTTCATGGAGGACTATCCGAACCTCCCAGGGCGGGAGGACTGGGGAGCACGGTTCAACAAAGGCGAACTCCGCGCCGTGATGCAGGAGGCGTTCAAGGAGGACGAGAAGGCATTCGGAGTGGTGACCTCGGCTCAAACGGCATGGAGCGACAGACTCCTCAACCATGGCGCAGGTCAGGTGGCCGCAGGTCAGGGCGCCGACAGCTTGAACACCGCAGGGCTGGAGATCGGTGCGGGATTCGGCCTGATCACCGACGCGGCCGGTCTCGCCCGTATCGAGAAGGGGCACGAGCTCGACGAGACCCAGAAACGGAACATGAAGATCCTCACGGCCGTGGTCAACACCGGTCTGGCTATCCCGCAAGCAGGGTCATGGCCCATCGGGGCGAGTGTGACGGGCGCGTGGACCGGCATGATCGAAGACGCTGTTCAGGGCAACGCGCGAAAGGAAGCCGTATTCGCCGCCAACAGCACCGTCGAACAGACTCGGTTCCTCGTCCATCAACTCACTGCTCAGGCCATGTTCGACCATGGTCTTTTCGGAGCGGCCGACCCACCCGCGAAGACTCACCCATGGGCGTCGCTCAGCGACGTCGAACCCGGTGACGATCCGCGCAGCGCACCGAACAACTTCCTCAAGCCAGACGGCAAGACGCTGATGTCGTTCGACGAGATGAGCGCCGGCGATGGTCGACGCTACGACGCCTACCACACCTGGCTCTATAAACGTCCTGAGGACAACCCGTGGAAAACACTCGGAGTTCAAACCGCTCTCGACGACGGTTACACCACCGGATTCGTGCGGTATCAGTGATCAAAGTCAGTCGGATGGCCATCCTGGGATGCGCCCTCATCAGTGCTTCCGCTTGCATGGGCGGAACCAGCAAGGTCGACGCCACCCCGCTGCCCACGGTTTATGCCCCACCCTACATATGCGATCATGTTCCCAAAGTGGCGGTCGAGCGGGTGACCGGAGTCGTCGATCCACTCATTACCGGTTCTCTCCCTCTCCCGGGTGAGGACCGCCCCGTCGTGGGCGCTTGCTCTGCCTTCGAGCCGACCGGCGAGCGTCGGGCAGTACTCCGCATCATGCTTGACACCGGCGGAAGTCGTGGCCAGATAGAGAATCAGTTGCGCGATGGAGTCTCCGAGCAACTACCGGAAATCGTCCCCGACGGCTTCGGCTTCTACACAGTGGACCCGAATGAGGAAACCCGGGCGGGCGCGATGCTGGTGAAAGGCAAGGCGCGTTTGTCGATCGAACTCGTGAAGGGCGTCGAGGGCCGCGACAACGCCGCCGACGTCGTGGCCCTCATGAAGCTCATCGCCCCCAAGCTCATCCCGGCCGCCGGCACCGAGGAGAATGGCTGACCTGATGACGGACATGGTGCCCAACCCGCTCTACGAAGCATTACGCGAAGCAGAGCAGAAGATCACCCCGCTCATCGAGAACGCGACCCGGGCGATCGAGCAGTCCTACAAGGAGTTCCACTCCGGCCGAATCTGGGTGGGCCCGACGGCCAAGCTCTTCGACGCCCAGCTAGAACTCCACCGCTCCCGCGTGGTCCGCGCCGGTGCCGACATTCTGGAGGACATACGCGAGAAGATGGCCGGTCTGCCACGCCAAGTGGACGAGAAGCAGGCGCTGGCCCTCACGCGACAGTACGACCTACGGTGACGGCCGCGCTGACGAGTCCGCTTCGGGGCGGCTGTCGAGACGGTTTACCTGCGCTGACCTGGGAGAAGTTCCAGGTGAGCGCGGATGCCGAGGAAGTCCGCGCGATCGCCTCGGCGGACGGCCGGTCGGCCCACAGTCGCTCAAGGAGTTTCGATGACCGACTCGACGACGAACCGGTCCAGGCCGCGGGTCGGCTGGATCGGGACCGGCCGTATGGGAGTCGCCATGGCCGCGCGGCTCGCCGACGCCGGTGTGGACGTGACCGCCTGGAACCGCACCATCGCCAAGGCTGAGCCGCTCAAAGAACACGGCGCGTCGGTCGCGGAGTCGCTCGGCGCCTTGCGCGACCGGGACGTGGTGTTCACCACGGTCTCCACGTCGTCCGTCCTCGAACAGGTGCTGTTCGGCGACGACGGGCTGCTCACGGGCGACGCGGCGCCGGGAGTAGTGGTCGACTCCTCGACCGTGTCCGTGGAGTCGTCGGCCGAGGTGCGCCGGGCTTGTGAGGCGAAGGGTGTCGCCTACCTGGCCGCGCCGGTCAGCGGCAACCCCAAGGTGGCGCGGGCCGGCGCGCTCAGCCTGGTGGTGTCCGGTCCCCGGGAGACCTATGACCAGGTCGCCCACCTGCTGCAGTCGCTCGGCAGGTCCGTCACCTACGTGGGGGAGGGCGACACCGCCCGGCTGGTGAAGATCGCGCACAACCTGATGCTGGGCGTGGTGACCCAGACGCTGGCGGAGATCACCGTACTGGCGGAGAAGGGCGGCGTCCCGCGGCACGCCTTCCTGGCGTTCCTCAACGACAGCGTCATGGGCTCGGCGTTCACCCGCTACAAGTCCCCGGCGTTCGTGCACCTCGACTACACGCCGACGTTCACGCCACCCCTGCTGCGCAAGGACTTCGACCTGGGCCTGGCCGCCGCCCGCGCCCTGGACGTGCCGATGCCGGTCACCGCCCTCACCGCCCAGCTCGTCCAGGCCAGCGTCGGCACCGGCCGGGTGGCCGAGGACTTCGCCATCCTGCTCGACCTGCAGGCGGCAGCCTCGGGGCTGGATCTCAAGCCGGAGGACGTCGCGGTGGACGACGGTCTTGGAGACCGTTCATGACCGCCGCGTGCTGCCTCACGGGCTTGATGGGCGCCTTTGCGTCAAGACCGGTGAGTTCGATGTGAACCCTTCGCGGTGAAGGCCGGCGATCTTTCCGTACGGTTTCCGCCGCCTGTCCGCGTCCCTGATCGCATCGATAATCCGATTCGTTGGCCGGTGAAGGGACTGACCGGCCGGACGTAGGACGCATCTCCGCTCGGGCGCTGGTTCAGCGCGTTTCGCGAGACTCGCTGGTCCAGTGCCATGGAGAGCCCAGGTGGTTGACGATAGGCGCCCACTCAGGTTTCCTCGTCGTCACCGCGCTGACGGAGCGCGCGCTCGGCGATCCCGCTGGAGAGCTTGCCCGTCACCGATCTGGCCCGGTCAAGGGTCTCGTTGCCGAGGCGCCTGGCGGCATCGACGCCGTCTGCTCCTGTCTCGAGCGCCTTGTCCTTCACCTCCTTGGCCGCGTCCGCCCATCGTCTCGCCTCCGATGACTTCCGAACGCGCTCGATCCCGAGCCGCCCGTGGAAGTCGATGACGGCGCGCGAGACATGGTTGCTCGACTGCACTACAGCCGGGGCTTTGGCCGGATGCCTCAGCACCTTGGCGTTGGCCGTGCCGGCAGCCGCATCCATGCGGGCCATCAGGCGTTCGGTGCTCCGTGAGATGAGTTCCAGCCGGTCCTTCCGGGCAGCCCTCAATCCGAGACGATGCCCGTCCAGTTCCCCCGGAGACGCGTCCAGCACCCGGTCGAGTTCGAGCACAGCGATCGCGTCCTGCAACTGGAAGCAGCGAGCCAGCACAGCGAGCCACTCCTGTCCCTTGGACTCTGCTTCCTTGGCTGCCTTGGCGAGATCAACGATCTTGGTCTCGCCCTCCAGCTTTTCCGCGAGCGCGTCGAGTTGACGCAATGCATACGCCTGGGTTTCTGCGATCGTCGCCGGCGCGGTCTGTACCTTCGACCACGTGATTTCGTCGACCCGGCCCCTCGTCTCCCGGATGGTCATGGCCTCCTCGATGACGAAGCCCACTCCGATCATGCGGGCCAACACGGCGTCCTTCTGGGCGCGCAGCACATCGTCGACCTTCTCTTCGATGGTGACGAGATAGTCGGTGATCTCGTTCATGGTCACCTGCATCGCAACCTGTGCCATGATCACTGCAGCACCAGCCAGAAGCGTTGGGTTGGGCACCACAGATCCGGGCCCCTTCGTGATCTGGAGCCATGATTTGATCGAGCCTGGCTGCCCCACCATTGCGTGGCTGACGCCTGGGGTCTTGCTTTCCATCAGCCCGAATTTCTTGACAAGCTGCGCGGACTCCTTGGTCAGCTTCACCCAGCGACCTGAGTTGGCGGCAATCTCAGAACCTGCCCGCACGGCTCCGGCTCCGCTACTGAGAACAGATCCGAGCCGTTGCACTCCGAGGTCTTTCGACGGCAGTCCCTCGGAGTTCAGGAAGCGTTCGACAGCGGTCGGATTCCCGATGACCGCCAGGCCGTCGCCGTCACTGATCAGTTGAATGCCGTTATCCATCACCGACTCCTGAAAGATGGGCAGGGAAAGGGGCTTTTCGCAGTTGAGGGTGGAGTCGGGATGCGTGGGGCGATCGCGGGGGTGGTGTCGAGGTCTTCCAGGACCGGAGTTCCTACGCTCACCGTCCGACGGAGGACCTCGACGTGCCCACGCTACCTTCGACGCCCCCGGCCTGTCCGCGTTCTGCCACCTCAGGGAGTCGAATTGGAGGTCGTCGGGGCAGCACGTACGCGACAGGATAGATTCCGGACATCATTGTCCAGAAGGGCGAGATTCCGAACACGAGCGACAGTAAGAACCCTGACGGCCCCAAGCTGACCTTCACCCCCGCCGAGTGGAAGGCGTTCCTCGGCGGCGTCAGGTCCGGAGAGTTCGACTCCCTGGGCTGAACCGCCAGCCGCGATTTCCATCACCCCCTGGCAGTCACCGGTGCGACGTCTCCATGCACGCGAGGTCACCACATGAGAACGCTTCTTGAGGTCGGTGCGGCGGCGTTCGACCTGGATGGCCTGGGCGGCAAATCGGCGTCACTGCTGTCGAAGCCTCAAGAAAGATCGATGGTGAGACCGGAGGTGGCGATGCCGATCTCGCCGTCGTATTCGGCCCCAGCAGCGGCTCGCGCGGCTGTGGCGTCTGTGCCCGGCTGCAGGTGAGTCAGTAACAGGTGTCGGGCATCGGCTTCCTTGGCTTGCCGACCTGCCTGGCGGGCGCTCGACAGGTGGCGCCGCGAACCCTGCGGGACCCGGTCCACGAATGTGGCCTCGGCCAGGAGCAGGTCAGCGTCGCGCGCCAGGTCCACCACATCAGGGCTCGGGCCGGTGTCCCCGGTGTACGTGAGCACTCGCTCGCCCGCTGTCAGCCGTATGCCCGCATTGGGCACCGAGTGCGGCAGTAGACGGGTCTGCGCGCGGAACGGGCCGATGGCGATCTGGTCGCCGGCGTTGAACTCGTGCAGGACATAAGCGTCGGTCAGCATCCCCGGGCGGTCCAGCGCGAGCACCGCATCCAGGGCGCTGGGCAGCGAGTACACCGGCAACGGCGCCGGTGGGTCATCACGTAACGCACGCGCACGCAACAGCGGGTTCAGGTCGGCACAGTGATCGGGATGTCCGTGACTGATGAACACCGCGTCGACCTGATCGGCGGTGATCCGTTCCAGCAGCCGCGGCACCGTCGCGTATCCAGGGTCGACGAGCAGCCTGAACCCGTCGTGCTCCACGAGGTAACCGCTGCAGGCCTGGCCCGCCGCCGGCCACGCGCCGCACCCGCCAAGGATTGTCAGCAGCATCCATGAACTCTAACGGCCGGCTCACCAACCATGGCGCCCGTATGAGCCGTGCGCGTTCGCAGAGGGCTGGTCGGCGTGCCTGAGCGCTTGCGAATCGGCCAAGCCGTAACTTTGCGCTGGTCATACGTCATGGTCGAACCCCGAGCAAGATCCGGGAAGGCCGATGAAAGCGAATCGACAGCGTCCGGCACGCCCAGCCGGCCGCACCCTCGTCAGGCCGGACAGGTCCAGCGGGCGCATCGCACGCTGAGGGAACAGCTGCTTCCTGGCGGAACACACCGAAAATCAGTGAAAGGGACTGCATGCACACCGTTGTCTCCGGAGTGATCGCGGACGTGGTCGCACCCTCCGCGGCCCAGGCCGACCGGACCGGGGAGTTCCCCCGCGCCGCCGTCGAGGCCCTGGCCAAGGCAGGGCTGCTCGGTCTGACCAGCAGTGCGGAGGTGGGCGGCGGCGGACAGGGGCTCAGGGCCGCCGCCGAGGTCATCACCGAGCTCGCCTCCGCCTGCGGATCCACCGCGATGATCACCCTCATGCACTACTCGGCCACCGCGGCGATCGAGGCGCACGGCCCGGCCGAGGTGCGCCGGGCCATCGCGGAGGGCCGCTACCTGGCCATGCTGGCGTTCTCCGAGGCCGGGTCGCGCAGCCACTTCTGGGCGCCGCTGAGCACCGCCGAGGCCGACGGGGACGAGATCCGGCTCGACGCGCGCAAGAGCTTCGTCACCGCGGCGGGCGAGGCGGACGGCTACGTCTGGTCGAGCCGGCCCCTGTCCGGTGACGGCCCCATGACGCTGTGGCTGGTGCCCCGCGACGCGGCCGGGCTGAGGGTCAGCGGCTCCTACGACGGTCTCGGCCTGCGCGCCAACGCCTCCAGCCCGATGGCGGCCGAGGGGGTGCGCGTCCCCGCCGCCGCCATGCTGGGCGCGGACGGGGACGGGCTCGACATCGCGCTCGCCACCGTGCTGCCCACCTTCCTGGTGCTCAACGCCGCCTTCTCCCTGGGCGTCATCGAGGCGCTGGCGGCCAAGGCCCACGAGTACCTGGCCACGACCAACCTGGCCCACCTGGGGCAGCGGCTGGCGGACCAGCTCCCGGCGAGGTCCTCCTACGCCCGCGTCCGCACCAGGGCCGACCAGACCCGGGCGTTCCTGAACGACACCCTCGCCGCGCTCGAATCCGGGCGTGAGGACGCCATGCTGCGGGTCCTGCAGGTCAAGGCCGTCGCGGCGGAGGCGTCGGTCGAGATCGGCGACGAGGTCATGCGGCTCTGCGGCGGGTCGGCGCTACGGCGGGACCTCGGCATCGAGCGGCACTTCCGCGACGCCCTGGCCGCCCGCGTCATGGCTCCCACCACGGAGGCGCTGCACGACTTCGTGGGCAGGGTCTCCTTCGGCCTGCCCCTGCTCGACGGGGACGCGTCGTGACGCTCGTCATGGGAGCGGTGGCCTACGACGCGAAGGTGGTGCCGATCTGGACCGGGTTCCGCTCCTGGCTCCTGCGCAACGGCCTGCCGTTCGACTTCGTGCTCTACTCCAACTACGAGCGTCAGGTCGAGGATCTCGTCGCGGGACGCGTCCACGCCGCCTGGAACTCGCCGCTGGCCTGGGTCCGCGCCCGCCGACTGGCCACCGCCGCCGGCCGCTCGGTGCGTCCCCTGGTGATGCGCGACACCGACCGCGATCTGCGTTCCGTCGTGGTCGTACGCGCCGACTCCGGCATCACCTCCCTGGACGACCTCAAGGGGCAGGTCGTGGGCACCGGAGCCGTGGACTCCCCGCAGGCCACCCTCCTGCCGCTGCATCACCTGCGCGTCGCGGGGGCGCGGTTCGAGGTACGTCGCTTCGACGTGGGGGTGGGCCTGCACGGCGACCACATCGGCGGCGAGCGCGACGCCGCCCGGGCGCTGCTGTCGGGCGAGGTGGCCGCGGCCTGCATGGTCGACGCCAGCCACCTGCTCTTCAGCCGCGAGGGCACGCTTCCTCCCGGCGCCACCCGGATCCTCGTCGGTACGGCGGCCTACGACCACTGCAACATGACCGTCGTCGACTCCGCGCCGGAGGAGCCCGTCCGGCTGTTCGGCGAGCTGCTCACCGGCATGTCCTACGCCGACCCGGAGGTGCGCCCGCTCCTCGATCTGGAGGGTCTCACCGCCTGGGTGGCGGGCCGTACGAGCGGATACGGCGAGCTGGAGGCCGCAGTGGACGCCGGCGGCTTCTACGACCTCGCTGGCCGGATCACCGCCGAGGGTTACCGGCCGTGACGGTCCGGGCCCTCGACCTGCGGGACGTGGGGTTCGACCGGGGAGCGCACCTCCTGCTGCGCCGGGAGCTGGCGCTGCTGCCCGTCGGCGGCCGGCTCGCGGTCGCCGGTACGGACGAGGCGCTCGTCGTGCACCTGGCCGCGTGGTGCCGCAGAGAGGGCCACGACCTGCTCCCTGGCGACGAGCGTGACGGCCGGGTGCGCGCGTGGGTCGTCCGCGGCCGGGCGGGGCATGACCGGTGGGCCGGCGCGGAACGGGCCGGTGGATCGTCACCCGCCGGCCTGGTCGCCCGGCCCCCCTCGCACTGGGGGCTGGCGGCCCGTGGGGCCCTGGTGGAGTCGGGCGGCCCGGCGGTCCGCTTCGACTTCGACCGCAAGGAGACCGTGTGGTCCGAGCTGGCGCCGAAACTGTATCTGCAGGCGGTGGCCCGGCAGTGGGATCCGGTGGCGGCGGTCGACTGGGACACCCCGTTCGAGCTGCCCGCCGAGATCGAGGCGGCGGTCGTCCAGGTGATGACCTACCTGGTGGAGAACGAACAGGCCGCCCTGGTCATCCCCGCACGGCTGCTGGCCCGGGTGCACCCGCACTTCCGGGAGGTGATGCAGCTGCTGGCCGTGCAGGCGGCGGACGAGGCCAGGCACGTCGAGGTGTTCACCCGCCGGGCGACGCTGAAGGGCGAGGAGCTCGGGACCTCCTCCGCCGGCGGGCGCGCCTCCCTGATGACGCTGCTGGCCGAGCCCGACTTCTCCCTCGCCTCGTTCCTGCTGTCGGTGCTCGGCGAGGGCAGCTTCCTCAACCTGCTGTCCTTCCTGGACCGGTACGCGCCCGACCCGGTCACGCGGCGGATCGTGGCCCTGGCCCACCAGGACGAGGCCCGTCACGTGGCCTTCGGCATCGCTCACCTGGAGGAGCAGGCCCGCGCCGATCCCGCCTTCCGGGGCACGCTCAGAGGAGCGATCGAGCGGCGGCACGACGCGCTGGCCGACACCGCCGGCATCAACGCGGACGTGCTCGACGCCCTGACCGTGCTGGCGGCCGGTGAGTGGAGTCCCGCCGCGATCGCCCGGGGGCACGCGGCGGTCCAGCTGCTCCAGACGGAGATGCTCGAAGGGCGCAGGAACCGCCTGGTCCGTCTCGGTTTCCCGGCTGATGAGGCCGCCGACCTGGCCGCCCTGCACACCCGCAACTTCATGTGAGAGCGGGTCAGCGGCGGCGGGAGGCGCACTTCACGCAGGTCTTGATGGCCGGGAGGATCTTCAGGCGCTCGATGGGGATGCGTTGCCCGCACCTCGCGCACGTCCCGTAGGTGCCATCGCGTAGCCGCTCGGAAGCGAGGTCCAGCTCGGCGAGGTGGGTCAGGGCCTGATCGAGAAGGGCCTGGACGTGGGCCCGCTCGAACGCCGTGGACGTACCCTCGGGGTCGTGCTCGTCGTCGGAGGCCGTCAGCGCCGGAGCCGACCCGAGCGGAGTGCTCCTGACCGGGACCGTGATCGCCACCGTCTCCGCGCGCCGGCGTTGGGCCGCGCAGCAGCGGGCCGCGCGCAATGCCGCGCTCGCCCATGTCGCCGAGGCGTGTGAGCGGCGCGGACCAACCTCCTCGACCCGATCTATCGCTGCGCCACAGAGGCCCAGATCGTGCTGCTCGGTCAGGCGATGACAGAGATGGCACAGGTGTCGGCCACGCCTCGGCCCGGATCGCCAGAGGGTCTTCACCATGTGGACGGCGTACGACCGGGCGGTGGCACTGGAGCGTGAATGCCTGATGGCATGGCCGTAGAACCGCGCTGCGCAGGTTGTCATAGCGGATCTGTCCCGTGAGAGCCCTCGGCCTCACCCTCCCCTGCAGATCCTGACTCATCGAAGGGCACGTCAACCGGACCATTATGCGGAATCTGATCTGTCAAGCGGGGGCCTTACGGCTCGGCTCCTCGTCGGAGTAGCCGCCGCCGAGACCCAGGACCAGCCGTCACGCCGATGGGCTGCTCCAGCCGAACTGTTCGAGACGGTGCCTGGCGATCTCGATCTCGGTGGGTGTGAACAGCTCCGCGAATCGGGGCCGCAGGACCAACGCCTCTACGGTCAGGTCCAGCCGACCGCGTTCCCACAGCGCCGCGAAGCCGTCGGACACAGCAGGCGAGTGCAGGAGCTTGCGCGCTGTAGCCAGGCTGCCGTGCTCGGCCAACATGCTGCGAAAGTACGAAGCGTTGTAGTTGGCCTCTCTGCGCGCCCTGTCGTAGATGGAGCGCATCGCCGTCTCGAACTCCGCGTGGGCTGGACCGCTCACCGGACTGGCGGCCGCGGCGGGCTCTGGTGGGATCTGATTGTCTCCCGCGGCCGTCTCGTTGCGGCGTGTCACGTAGCCGAGGAGAGCGTCCACCGAGGTGAAGACCTCATACCCCAGTTCCTCCAGTCTCGACAGGTCCGCTACCGCGTGATCCAGTTCCAGGACGACTGGCTTGCCCTGGCCGGCTTGCAACCCGTCGGGCCAGAACGCCTCGGCAACAGCCAGGGCTCGGCCGGTGACAGGGTCGGCGATCTCGCTGTCCAACGCCGGTTCGGCGTAGCCGAGCCGCATCAATTCCTCGACCATCGCCTCGATCTGGGTGACCCGGACATCGTCCTGTCCGTCGGAGAGGACGGCCATCGGGCGCAGTCCTTCGGCGACGATAGGGGCGGCCCCATCGCGCAGCCCGGTCAAGAAGGCCTGCGCCGCCTGTGCCAGCAGCTCACGTCGCGCCTCGAGGAAGTCCTGGTACCGCTCCACCCGCCACAGATCACTATCCATCGGGATCCATTGCGAGGTGAGAACCCCTGGGTGCTTCTCCTCGGCCTCGGCGAAGTACTTCTCCGGCGGACGCTTGCCGATCATCAGGTTCGTGTCCTGGGTGAGGAAACAGAAGTTGGCGACCGCGTTGACGTGGACGCGGTCGTAGCCGGCCTTGTAGAGCAGCGCCTTGGGAAAGATGTGGTGGACCTGCAGCGAGTTCAGCTTGCCGAGCATCTCGGCGTGCAACTGGAGCCCGCTGCCGAAGTCCCGAGCGCCATGCACACGAGTGAGCATGTAGAGCAGAGGGTAGAAGCGCGACCCACGTGTGGAGCCTTCGAAATCGTGCGGCCTGATCTCGAGGTTGCCGCCACGCCAGCGCTCAAGCGACGCGATCAGCCCGTCGATGCCGGAGCGTTCCACTGTGTCGTAGTCCTGGGCCAGCACGGTTTCGGTGGAGCCGGCGAAGCGGCCCCACAGCGCCGCGTGCACGTACCAGAACAAGACCCGGTCCCGATGCGCGCTGTCCAGGAAATCTCCACCCGGGGTGAGGTGAAGCAGGCGAGAGACCACGGGAATGGCGTAGCGGCCCATCAGGACCTGGTCGTGGTCGAGTCCCAGCCGCCCCGACACCGCCCCGAGTAGTTTGTCGACGTGGCCGACCGACTTGGTGAGTGCTGTCTCGAACTCCTTGTCCGTGACGGAGTCGAGCGCGGTGAAGACAGCACGACCGGTTGCGACGGCGGTGATGTTGCGTAGGAGCCAGTCCAGAGAGAAGTCGAAGCGCTTCACGTGCCACTGCCGCAGGTGATCACGCATCACCTGCCGAGCGGGCGGCCACTGTGCGCAGATCTTGGCAAGGGCGAGATCTCCCTTGGAGAGCGCGGTGCCACCTGAGTTGACCCGGTTGAAGATGTCGACGACGACATCGACGTTCTTGTCCGGGCCCGTGATCTTCTCCTCGTGGAACTCCCGGTTCTCCAGGTTCTTCAGGCGGTTCAGGCGGGCGATGTAGGTCGAGAACTTGTCCGGGTACCGCGCGAACGTATCGATGAACGGATCCAGGCCTTCGACGAACAGCCTGGTCACGTCGACCCAGCGCAGGTCGTCGCGCATCTTTGCCGGACCGTAGAACTCGAATGTCTCTTCTTCGACGTTGAACCGCAGCCCGGTGAACGCCGAGGGATCGCCCTCGAAGAAGGCCGGCGGCTTACCGCGCATGATGCCGTACAACGATGTGATCCGCTGCTGGCCGTCGAGCAGCAGGAGCCGCACGCCTCCGTCCGTGGCGCCGCCGCGGACGGAGGCCATTTCCGGCTCGGTCTCCCACAGGAGCAGACCGCCGACCGGATACCCCCTGTAGAGGGACCGCATGAGCCCGCGAACCTGATCGCGGTTCCACACGTAACCCCGCTGGAACTCGGGGAGGAGCACGGTGCCATGGTCGATCTGGTGGAGAAGCACAGAGAGAGTGGCCAACTGTCCGTCCCTTCCTGGTGATCGCTCGACCTTCAATGTAAGCCGAATTGACCCCGTGTTTCGGGCGGCTGTCGAATAGCCTGGAGCCCCAGGCCGTCCTTCTGTTCGGCCAGTTCTTCGAGTATTTCCCGGACCTTGCCGACGTTCGGGTGCCGGGAGCCATAGCGGCGCTCCAGATCGGGCAGCAGGTCGCGGAGAGACTCGCCCGCTCGCGTACGATCGCCAGAGCCCAGCTCCAACAGCCCGATGCGACGCCGCAGGTCGAGGATGCGTTCCTCGTCCACGCCGAACCGTTCTTCGTCCTGCAGCAGCCGACGGAGCTGGGTGAGCGCGAGACCGATGTCGCCCAGCGCGGCACGGCAGTTCGCCTCCATCAAGCGGAACCGCAGGACGTGGTCGTCGTCTGGCCCCTTACGCTGCGTCAGATCCGCTATCAGCCGCTGGAATTCGGATGCGGCGCGCCGGTAATCGCCACCGAGGAACAACACGTCGGTCAGCTCGATGCGCAATTGGAGCGCTTCGTCATGTTCTGGTCCTAGGGAGTGCACCGCCGCTTCCACCGCATTCGACAGCACCTCTGCGGCCTGTCTGAAGCGAGATTCGGCTTTGAGGACGCTGCTCTCCTTCCGGGCTCGGGCTATTTTGTCCTGTGGCTGGTACGGGGGTACGGATGACGACTCCGGCACCGGAGCCTTCGCCGGGGTCTGGGTGGTTTCCTCGCTCGGTGTCTTCTCGCCTGACGTCCCGATACGCCCGATGACGGCCGCGTACATGAGCACGGGGTGCGAGGCATCGACTGCTACGAAGTCTGGCAGGGGAGGCAGGCCACAGCAGAAGGGCAGCAACCGCTCGTACGCGACAACGGCATTGGGTGGCCGCTGGGAAGGGTTCTTCGCCAGCAGCCAGAGGACGAGCCTTTCGAGCTCTTCGGGGACGTCCGCCCGCAGCGCCCTCAGCGGCTGTGGTGCATCGTCCACGTGTCTGCGCATGGAGGCCAGCGGTGTCTCACCGGCGAACTGGTTCGTCCCGGTGAGCAGCTCGCGCAGGATGACGCCGAGGGAGTAAAGGTCGGTCTGCGGGCTCACGGTGCCGCTCATCGCCTGTTCGGGGGCCATGTATTCGGCTGTGCCGACCACGATGCCGGTCGCGGTGAGTCGTGTAGCGGTGGGGGAGAGCGCGGCGGCGACCCCGAAGTCGAGCACTTTGACGGTGCCGTTCTGGCAGAGCATGAGGTTGGCGGGTTTGAGATCGCGGTGCACCAGAGACTCCGCATGGGCGACAGCCAGGACCGAGCACACTTGGGTGGCGATCGCCGCAGCCCAGCCGATCGGCACCTGCTCGACCTCGTCGAGCAGGTAGCTCACTGGGGAACCCTTGACGAGCTGCATGACCAAATACAGGTTGTCTCCCTCGGTGCCGCAGTCGTAGACCGCGGGCACTCCCGGGTGTTCCAGGCGGGCGGTCGTCCGGGACTCGCGGACGAAGCGTTTGGTCAGCTCGGAGTCGGGGGCGCCGCCTGACAGCCGGTCCACCCGGATGAATTTGATCGCCACGGGCCGGTCCAGCCGTTTGTCGTATCCGAACCAGACTTCCCCCATCCCGCCCTTCCTGCAGGAGAGCGGGTCGAGCTCGTAACGACCGGCGACGATCCTGCCCCTTGCCACAGCGCCTCGCTCTCCGCGGAAGTATCAAGGTCATTTACGGCTCAACTCAGGCGTCGCAGCACGCTGCGGGCGCGCAGCCGGGCGACATGCTCTGCCGCCCGCTGCGGCGCCGGGCCGCCCCGGACCAGCAGCCCGGCCTCGATGTTCCTGGAGACACCCGACTGGGTCAGGTTGGCGCTGGAAACCAGCAGCACCCGCTGGTCGGCGACCGCAAGCTTCGCGTGCATCTTCGCGCCCTGCTCCGCGCGCTCGTCCGCCGGCCAGTGCCATAACTCCAGACCTGGCAATCCGGTGAACGCGTGCGCAGGCTCGGCACCGTTCAGAGCCGACCCCGCACCTTGCAGGGTCTCGACGACCACCATCACCGACACTCCACGTTCGAGCGCTCGGGCCAGCGCGTCGAGCAGCGGCTGGTACGCCGTGGCCGAGTAGGTCATGATGACCAGCTCGTGCGATGCCTCGCCCGCCACGTCGACGAGCACCTGCGCGGTGGATCGGACGGGTACGGCATGCGTGGCCGGCCCGGTCCACACCGACTCGACCGTGGTAGTGGCCCGATGCCGCTCGTAGCCGGAAGCCACCCCATGGAGGTAGATCGCCGTCTCGCCGTTGGGCATGCCGAGGGCCAGTTGCGCGGACAGGACGCGTCGCGCGACATCGGGGAAGTCCGGCTGCGGCACCGCGTTGGCGATCCCGGACGCCGGGCCGCCTTCGGCGATCCGGTCGGCCAGCGTCCGCAGGTGCACCGGGCCGAGGCGCTCCACCGCGTCCGCTGCGACCGCCTCGAAGCGGGAGTGGACGCTGCTCACGGCAGGTCGCGATAGAGGGCCAGGGCCGGATCGTCGATCGGCACGACGAATCTGCGATCCAGGAATCGGTTGCCACGCTCGCAGGTGGTCTCCGAGACGAACAGGCACACGTGGCAGGCCGCGCCGTGCAGGAAGTCCTCCGGCTTGCGGGGCAGCCGTTCGGCACACAGGGGATCGGAGGAGCAGCTCCTGGCCTCGGCGAGCGCGCGGCGGGTCAGCCGCACCAGTTCGTCGGGTTCGGCGAGAGACACCAGGCCGCCCAGGGTGCCCTCGGCGTCCGGCACGGCCGTGTAGATCAGGATCCCGCTGCGCGGGTCGTCCTCCGTGCCCGCGTAGATCCGCTCGGCCAGGCTGGCCGAGTTGTAACCGCATTCGAGCGCGATCGTACGGATCAACAGGTGTGACAGCGTGTGCAGTGCGTAGTAACGAGGTAGCGGCCAGTGGTTGTAGCGAGTCTCCTCGTTGAAGGGCTGGCCGGTGCGAGCCGAGTGGCGGTATTCGCGGAACCGGCCGTACGCCTCCTTGTGCAGCAGCAGGGCCTCCGAACGCTCTACCTGTTCCTCCCAGCGGGCGAGGAGGTCGTCGGGCAGGCGCAGGAAGATGCCTTCGCCTCGCACCTCGCTCGCCGGCACCCAGGTCGGCTTCGATCGGGCGAGCGGCACCCGCTTCACGAGCGTCGGGTCCTCCGGGTCGGGGGCGTCGAGCCGGGTGAAGCCGATCACCGCACGCACTTCCCGCAGCCGCTCGACCTGGAGGACGTCCGAGTAGAAGCCCTTGAGCAGCGGCGGCACCGGCTCGTCCGGGTCGCGATGGGCGGTGAAGTCGTCGCTCGGCGGGGGCAGGTGCGCGCTGGAGAAAATCTCCCACTCGGGTGTGAGCAGGTCGGGGTACTCGTCGACCTCATGATCCTGCCCGGTGGCCTCCTCCATGCGGTACCGCTCGATGGCCGCCCACAGCTCCTCGTCGCCCCACTTCTCGAACTCGAAGGACAGCGGCGGCATCGAGCGCATGAACGGCAGCATGCCGGGGTCCTGCACGTGCTGGAGGTTGCCCCAGAACTTCGCCACCTGGGCGTCGAGCTCGCTCCCCCCCGTCTTCGGCACGGCGAGAGCCGAGAGGGTCTGCGCGAACCACTGGTTGGACGCGCCCACCACGAGCACATGCGGCTGCTTCGGACAGCCGGTGAACGTGCCGAGATGCGGATGGCGTCCCCGGCAGCGGGGAAGCCGCTCCCGGCCTCGCCTGCCCATCGCCTCCCTGATGTTCCGCTCGGCCTTGCAGCGCTGGCAGACGATGCGCACGTTCGCGCCGATGTTCCCGCCCCGGTCCTCCATCAGCAGGTTCGGCTTGGCCGCGACGGAGCAGGGCGCGCCGTGGTGCACGAACTCCAGGTACGGGAAGTCGTCCAGGTGCCCGTCCGTGCAGGCGAGGACGAAGCGGGCGCCGACCACGAGGCGTTTCCGGTTTCCCTTGCCGCATTGGTGGAAGAACCGCGCCTCGTGCGGCTTGTTCGGCTTGTCGTTCTCGAACTCGAACGCCTTGGAGTCGATACGGGCCAGCAGGTTGCAGGCGGTGCACCGCATCCACCCCGGGAAGGGGACGACGGGCACGCCGGTCCTGGCCGCCTCGCCGTTCGGGTTGGTGTCGGTGCCGGGCAGCCAGGGCGCGGGCCGCAGCTCACGGACCGTCTTGCTCAGCAGCTTCTGCACGGCCGCCAGCAGCCGCGGCTCGGTGATGAGCGCGGAATTCCTCTCGGGGTCCTCGGACGCCTTGTACTGCCAGTCGTCGAGGCCCTTCACCAGCACGGAAAAGTTGGGCAGGTCGACGAGGGAGCCGACGCCGGAGGTGAACATCAGATGGCTGGGCCGGACCGCCCCGACCCGGCGGCGGTAGAGGGAGAACTCCGCCATCACTTGCCCTTTCCGTCCAGGGTGGATACGCCCATCTCGTCGCCCACCGGCTCGTCGGTCTCAGCCGGTCCGGCAGGGAACCCCCACTCCGGCGCGTTCACGGGCCCGAGGAAGATCTCCCCGCCGCCCGGCAGCAGCAGGTTCACCTCGTTCTCCGTCTCCCGCATCGAGTTGCCGACCGTCAGGGCGTCCCACGGGCCGTTGCCGGCCCGATGGATGAGACCGTCCACGATCTCCTTGGCGTTGCCCTTCTTCCGCTCGTAGCCGAGCCGTGCCGGGCTGTCCTTGGCCGCGTTCCACAGGTCGATCAGGGTCTTGAGCCGCTCGTCGAGAGCCTGCCTGCCGCGCGGGCCGCCGGCCACCTCCGCCCGTCGCAGAAAACGGTCGATGATCCGGCCGACCAGGTCGCCGTCGAGTGCCACGTCCTCCGCGTCGCGGTTGCGCGAGTGCGTCTCCTCGAGGTTCCGTACGGCCGCGACGAACGCTCCGGTCGTGCCCCGGTCCAGGGCACGGGCGGTGTACGGAGTGACCGACAGCGCCTCCACCTGCCGGTAGAACGTGGCGTGGTAGTGCTCGAAATCCTCGTAATGGGCGAGGTCACGCGGCCGGGACCAGTTGTAGAGCGTGACGACGAGACCTGGGCGGGACGCATCACGGCCGACCCGGGAGGACGCCTGGATGTACTCGGCCGTGTTCTTCGGCTGGCCCGTCACCACCATCAGCCCGAACCGGGACACGTCGACGCCCACCTGGAGCATCGACGTGGCGAGCACGACGTCGACCGGCGGCCTGGCGCTGCGCCGAAGGCTGCGCAGAGCGCGATACCGCTCGGCGAGCGGGTGCGCCCTTCGGCGCTTCGCCTCGTCCTTCTCCTTCATGACGTCGGCGATCTCCGCCCGGCACGCTTGCAGGCGGCGTGAGGTATCCAGCTCCGGGTCGAATCCAAGCTCGAGCTGCTTGAGCACGTCGCTGATGTCTCCGGAGGAGATGCGTGAGGTGAGCTCGACGATGGTCAGCAGGTCCGTACGGCTGAGCAGCCGCTCGGACAGGCCCTTGCTCCTGCCGTGCGTCCTGATCCGGGTGGTGACGTCGTCGTCCAGGTAGCGCCGCATCCCCGCGAGCTCGCGCGTCGCGTTGAAGTAGCCGACGAGCGTCATGTAGGGGTCGGCGGGATCGCCGTACCGGTCGAACAGCGTCTTCCCGGCCAGCAGGAGGATCTCGGCGAGCCGGATCTCGGCGGACTTCATGCGCACGCCGTGCGCGCACACGCCGAGGTAGCGCCGCCCGGGGTTCTCCCTGGTGATGGGGACCTGCCGGGAGAAGAACGTGTCGGTCACGTCGATGACCTGCGGCGGGAACACGGCGAGCTCCCGGCCGAAGATGCCGAGCACCTGCCGGTCGGCCCGCTTGGTCGTCGCGGTGGACGCGATGATCTTAGGACCGGTTGGCCTGCCGGCGGCGTCCCAGGTGCACAGCTCGTTCACCGCCGCCTCGAAGAGGCCGACCACGGTGCCGAGCGCTCCGGAGATCAGGTGCAGCTCGTCCTGGATGATCAGATCCGGCGGGCGGAGCCGGACGACCGGGCGGCTCTCCACCTTCGGCAGACGGCCCTTGGCGTTGTGTCTGCCGCCACAGCCGATCAGGTCGTCCATGTCGTCGTGCCGGTAGCCGTGCCGGGGGCAACGCCGGCTCACCCGGCCGAACAGGTGACCGGCGAAGCCACGCCAGGGGAGCTGCGCCAGCTTGTCGACGGTCGCGATGACGAGGCTCGGCACCAGCCGATAGATCTCCTCGTCCACGGTGAGGATCGGCAGTCCCTCGCGCCGCGCGTACGCCTCGTCGTCCGTTGCCACGCCGGGCAGCGCGCGCAGCATGCGGTCCTCACCGAGGCGCGAGAACGGGCACGGCTCGGCGTCGCCCTCGCTGCCGCGCCCGCAGTAGAGCAGCACGCGGCGGCGTTCCTCGTCGATGTCGAGATTGACGCCCGCGATGAGCTTCTCCCCGCACCAGGGGCAGGACAGCGTCTGCAGGACGTTGGTCTTGCGACTGTCAGGAGATTCCTTGGCCTCCTGGATCTGGTCTTTGGCCTCGACGAACCAGTTCGGCGAGACGGCACTGCCCACCCACAGGCCGATGCGGAACGGCTCCTCGCCCCACGTCTCCGGCGCCTCGCGGCGCAGCACCTCGCAGGCGCACACCAGCGCGGCGGCCCGCTGGAACTGCTGGGCGGTGAGCAGCCGGAGCGTGTAGCGCATCAGCACCGCCACGCCGTCCAGCCCGCTGCGCGCCTCCCCTCCCGAGCCGACGACCTTCTGCAGCCGCCGGATCGCGAAGGTGTACGCGGTGAGCCCGAGGTACGCCTCCGTCTTGCCGCCACCGGTCGGGAAGAACAGCAGGTCGACCGTGGCTGTGTGGTCGGCGGTCCGCTCCGGGTGGGCCGGGTCGGTCAGCGAGGGCAGGTTGAGCAGCATGAACGCGAGCTGGAACGGCCGCCAGCTCGCCGCCCTCACCCCTTGTGTCTCCACCTCCGCCATGGCCTGGTCGAAGGTGAGCCCCTGCTCGTCGCGGAGCTTGCCCACGGCCGTACGGCGCCGCTGCAGCGCCATGGCCTCGTTGGCGAACCTGAACGCCGCGAGCGCCTGCTCGTGCCGTTCCGACGTGCTGTCGGTGATCAGGCCGATGCCGGTCCGGATGCGTTCGGCGGCTTTGCGCGCCTTCCCCACCGCGACGACGGCCGCCTCGCGCAGCGGCTCGGGCAGCGTGGGTATCTCCCGCTCCTGGTCGTCCAGCCAGGCCGAGTAGCCGTCCGCCAGCGGCGCCAGCCCGGTCGCGAGCGCTTCCGGCGAGGCCTGCGCCAGGGCGTCCATGGACAGTTCCACTGCGGCGAGTGCCGTACCTGCCCCGACCGGAGCGACGGTCGCCGGCACGTCGTGGAACGGCAGCCAGGTGGTGCGCAGCTTGGTGGCCCGGCGCTCATCGGGAGCCACCTCGGCGTGCACCGCCACGTTGCGGCCGACCGCGTACCTGCGCTCGTCGCGGTAGAGCAGCCGCAGGTGCTTGTCCTCCAGGTCGGCCTCGTCACCCTCGCCACTCTCCCGGGTGCCGTCCACCGGGTCGTCGATCGGGAGGAAGACCTGCGCGGGCGCGCCGGGCGGAGCCGTCACGACGAGCTCGGCCTGGAACAGCCAGGCGGTGTCCGAGATGCTGTCCGGCTCGACCTGCTGGTTGATCAGGGTCAGCTCGACGACGCGTCGGCCGTCACCCTGAGGCCGCACGGTCACTGCCAGCAGGACGCCGGGGTCATCGGCACGTTCCATTGTGAGGAGGATCTTCTGCGCCGGCTGGTCGAGCCGGACGGGTCCGGGGTGCTCGACCTGTTTCCGGGCCCAGACCCGGGTGGTCTGCTGCCGGCCCTTGGCGTTCTCCACCTGGGTTTCCACCCTGGCGTATTCGCCCCAGCGGGCAGTGACCGCGAGTTCGTCGAGGTCGGCCGGGACGGCGAACGACATGCCCATCGAGGACGCCCACAGGCGGCCGAGGTTCTGCGGGGTGAGCACCTGCGGCAGCTCGCTCTCGCCGCCGTCGCCCTCCGCACCGATCTCGGTCTCCGGCAGCTCGCCGGCATCCTCGGCGACCCGTTTCGGCGACGGCTTCGGACCCAGCATGCCGACCAGATAGCGGTCGCGCGGCCCATGCGACCCCAGCGGCAACTCCTCGAAGTCGCCGTCGTACGGCCCGAGCAAGTCACGCTCGACCAGTTCCTGGAACGCGTCCCTGACTGCGAACGACGTGACCGGCGGAAAGTCCTGCGGCACGTCCAGCGGATGTTGCGCCTCGATCCCCGGCGGGCCGGCGGCCTGCGCCTCCTCGCCACCGAACAGATCGCCCTGGTCGGCTCCCGCTGGGAACAGCTTCTCCTGCCGATCGAACACGTGGCGGTGTCCTTCCTCGACTGACCGTTAGCGCCACGCTAGTTGTTCTTGGGCGGCATCTGAACGAGGAGTAACCAGATCGTAAGCGCCTACCTCTTTCACGAGAGCGTCATAGCGAGAGCCAAGGCATGCCGTAGAGGAACATTCGTGGTCCTACCGGCGCTCACTCAGCCTTTCTCGTCATCTGGGCTTCCCCTCGTAACGTGGAGACCGAACCAGGAAAGGTTTGGTCGTGGCAGGAGTCACGAGGCGTCGCTTTGATCCGGAGTTCCGGGCTGGGGCGGTGAGGATCGTCAGGGAGACCGGCAAGCCCGTCGCGCACGTCGCGCGGGATCTGGGCATCAACGAGTACACGCTGTACAACTGGGTGCAGATGGACCGGCTCGCGGCAGGGCAGGCCGGTGGCGACAGCGGAGGCGGGACGCTGAAGGAGTCGGCGGAGGAGGAGCTGGCGCGGCTGCGGCGGGAGAAGGCCGAGTTGGCCCGGCAGCACGCCAAGGAGAAGGCGGCCTGGGAGAAGGAACGCGCGGAGCTGGAGGACGAGCGTGATGTCCTCAAGCGTTCCGTGGTCTTGTGGGTGAAAGAGGCGATGGGCCGGTGAGCGTGGCGGCCTTCATCTGCTCCCAGAAGACCGACTACGGCATCGACCACGCGATCTCCTGCCGGGCGCTGGAGGTCTCCCAGTCGTGGTTCTACAAGTGGAAGAACCGCATCGGGGCGAATTCGCCGACCGCCCGCCAGCAGCGGCGGGCCCGGTTAGATGCGGAGATCAAGCGCCTGTTCGCGGCCTCGGGCGGTACGTACGGCTCACCGCGGATCACCCAGGACCTGCACGAGGCGGGCTGGCGTGTGTCAGAGAACACCGTGGCCAGGCGGATGGCCGAACTCGGCTTGGCTGGGCGGGCGCCGAAGAAGCCTCGTTCGCTGACCCGGCAGGGCAAGCGGCCGGCCGCGCCGGATCTGGTGCGGCGGAAGTTCACCGCGGTCGCTCCGGACGTGCTGTGGGTCGGCGACGTCACAATGATCCACACCGATGAGGGGCCACTGTACTTGGCCTCGGTGGAGGATCTGTTCTCCCGTCGGCTGCTGGGCTACGCCATGTCCGAGCATCACGACGCGGCGCTGACGGTCGCCTCGCTGCAGATGGCGGTCGCCACCAGGGGCGGCGACGTGGACGGGGTGATCTTCCATTCGGACCGCGGGTCGGAGTACACCGCTGCCCGCTACCAGGCCGAATGCCGCAAGCACGGGGTGGTGCAGTCCATGGGCCGGGTCGGGTGCGCGCTCGACAACGGGGCTGCCGAGTCGCTCAACAGCACGCTGAAGGTCGAGTTTGTGCACCGTCACCACTTCCGTACCAGGGCGGAGGCCCGGCTGAAGATCGCGACCTGGATCGCGGACTTCTACAACGTCAAGCGGAGGCACAGCGCCAACGACGGGCTGCCGCCTGTCACATTCGAGCGTCAGATGATCGAGACGAGGCAAGCATCATCGGCCCTGGTGAGGGCCGCTGTGGCATAGGACCGTCTCCACGGTTTGAGGGGATTGACACTCAATCCGAGACGATGCCCGTCCAACTCCCCCAGAGACGCGTCCAGAACCCGGTCAAGTTCAAGCACGGCGATCGCGTCTTGCAACTGGAAGCAGCGAGCCAACACAGCGAGCCACTCCTGTCCTTTGGACTCTGCTTCTCTGGCCGCCTTGGCAAGACCACCGAAATTGGTCATGCCCTCCAGCTTCTCCGCGAGCGAGTCGAGTTGACGCAACGCATACGCCTGGGTTTCTGCGATCGTCACCGGCGCGGTCTGTATCTTCGACCAGGTAACTTCGTCGACCCGGCCCCTCGTCTCTCGGATGGTCATGGCCTCCTCGATGACGAAGCCCACTCCGATCATGGGGCCAACACGCCGTCCTTCTGGGCGCGCAGCACATCGTTGAGGAGCCCGGGCAATTCCGGACACAGTCCCAAATGCAAATATATGCGTGACTCTATCACGCGGCCTGTCTATCCTCAAACCATTCATCAAGGACTTCTAGTGGCGCGCGATAACCAAGCGCGGAGTGAAGTCGCCGAGCATTGTAGAACCCCTCGATGTACTTGATACGGCCCGGCGCGCCTCGGCCCGGGTGCCGAACTTCCGATGGTGGACCAGCTCGGTCTTGAGCTTCCCGAAGAATGATTCCGCCATCGCGTTGTCGAAGCAAATACCGGTTCTTCCGACCGAGCGACGGATACCGTGCGCCGCCAGCTGCTGACCGAACTCGAACGAAGTATACTGACTTCCTCGATCCGAATGAAACACTGCGCCTTCGGGAAACTCCAGCCGTCCGGCAGTCATATCGATCGCCGCGCCCACCAAGCTCGCAGGATACCGCGTGTCCATCGACCAGCCAATCACCGATTTCGAGAAACAGTCGATGACGGTCGCCAGAAAAAGCGCCCCTTCGCCAGTATCAATCTGCGTGATATCGCCCACCATCTTCTCGCCTGGTGCGCGCGCGGTGAAGTCCCGTCCGACCAGGTCAGGGATCGGCCCGGCCGCCGCGTCCGCCACCGTCAGGCTCCTGCGCTTCTTGACCTGCACCGGGACCAGCCCCATCGCGTTCATCAGCAGCCGCACCGTTTCGTCATCGCACTCGACACCCCGACGAGCTAACTCGGCGTGCACTCGTCGATATCCGTAAGTCCGCTCCGAGCGGATGAATTCATCGCGGATCCGCTTCTTGAGCATCTCGCGCCGCCGTGCCCGAGCCGACGGCGGCCGATCGCGCCATTCGTAATACCCGGACGTTGACACACCGAGCAGCCGGCACATCATCGCGATGTCGAAGTTGGCCTTCTCCGCACGTATCAGGGCGAACTTCTCGCTCACCCTTGATCCTTCGCGAAGTAGGCCGCCGCTTTTTTTAGGAAGGCGATCTCGTTTTCGAGTTCCTTGTTTCGGCGCTCCAGCTCTGCGAGGCGGGCTCGGTCGACCGAGTCGCGCGCCTCTGTCGTGCTACCCTTACGCTTTTCCTTCTCGGCATTCACCCAATTGCGGATCGTTTCCGCAACGAGGTTGTATGCGCGAGCGGCCTGCGCGACCGTGTGATTTCCATCCAACACGTATGACGCGACTTCGGACCGCAACTCGGGAGAGTACTGCCTGGGCTTCTTCGACACTGACCCTTACCTTCCGGACTTCCAGAACCCTACTTAGGTCCGTGTCCGGATGTCAGCGGGCACCCCATCGTCGACCTTCTCCTCGATCGTGGCGAGATAGCCGGTGATCTCGTTCATGGTGAGCTGCATCGCAACCTGCGCCATGATCCCTGCAGCAGTAGCAAGAAGCGCAGGGTTGGGCGCAATCGATCCAGGCCCCTTCCTGATCTGGAGCCATGACTTGATCGAGCCCGGCCGCCCCACCATGGCATGGCTGACGCCTGGCGTCTTGCTTTCCATTAGCCCGAATCTCTCAACAAGCTGCGCGGACTCCTTGGTCAGCTTCACCCAGCGACCTGAGTTGGCGGCAATCTCGGAACCTGCCTGTGCGACTCCGGCCCCGGCGCGGAGAACAGATCCGAGCCGTTGCAGTCCGAGGTCCTTCGACGGCAGCCCCTCAGAGTCCAGGAAGCGTTCGACAGCGGTCGGATTCCCGATGACTGCCAGGCCATCACCATCACAGATCAGTTGAACCTCGTCATTCATCACCGACTCCTGAACCGTGGGCAGGGAAAAGTGGCTTTTCGCCGGAGTCGGGTGCGCGCGACGATCCCCGGTTTGGGTCGAGGATGGGAGCTCCTGCGCTCATCGTCCGACGGAGGACTTCGACGTGCCCACGCTACCTTCGACGCCCCTGGTTTGCCGCGTTCTGCCACCTCAGCGAGCTCGAATAGAAAGCCGTTGGGCAGCGCGTATAGACAAAGGCATTTTAGCCGTGATGTCCCAGTTCGCCCCAAAACCCGCAGGTCTGGACACCAAAGGCAGCCAACGAGCTGTACGAGCGATTCGTGATGAATTCGACGCATTTTGCGATGTTTAGGAGGTGCTGAACGCCGTCCGCCGAGGCTGTCAAACGGGTGAGTAACCAAGTGGCACGAACCCTAGCGGAAACAGCGCATCGCCACGGACTCGTATCGCAAGGTGGACGAGGCATGCCTGTAGCCGGACGTCCTCAACCCCGGACAGGTCACCTCGCCTCGCAGAATGAGGTCATCACCTGAGGTAGTAGATCTCTGCAAGGGGAACGCTTAGAGACTGACTTGGTCAGCTCGCGTTGAACCCGTGGAGGTGTTGTGCAGCGGATGCAGGAGTTACGCGACATTCAGATTGAACGGTTGTACGAGCAGGGGATGAGCCAGCGGGAGATCGCTGAGCTGTACGGCCTGACCGCTCCGCGCGTAAATCAGATTCTGCAGGGGGTGGCTGCACCGAGGCCGCGCCATCGTAGGCCTCCCATCGAACACCTGCAGGAAGCCGTCGCCGCCTTCACCTCCGAATACAAGGACACGATCGCGATGCTCGCGGCCTGCGGCACGTCCCGTGCCGAAGTCATCGCTCGCTTCCAGGTAATCCTGCCCGACGTTGACATCACTATCGTTGGCAAGGGTATTGGCGCCAGCAATGCTGTCTTTGCACACTGGCACGCGCGCGACGCGGAGCTCTTTTCTGCGAGGGTCACCGAGGCTGCGGTCTGGTACCTACTGGGTCGAAGCCTCAACCTGGCTGGTAACTCCAAGGTCGCACTTGAAGCGGATGACTTCGAGGAGGCGTGGGAGGTCGCGGCAGCACTCGAGGAGCAGGGGGTACCCCGCCCCGACGTCGCATCAGTGCTGTGCCTCATCGCAGCCGCGCGTGCCTTTCGCCGCGATAGCCCCGATGTGACGATCACAAGGAAGCGCTACGACAAGTTACGTCTCCAAGCTATCAATGAGTGGAATTTGCCGGCGGCCACAAGGCCCGTTCTCTGGCCTCCAACAGGTCTTACAGTAATAAATCGGCTCGGCGAGGGGTACTGGACGGACGCCCTGCGCAACATCGGCCTCAATATCAACTCGAAGGGCCGTAGCCGTGGTCCCTTGAAGTATCGAGATGAGGACTACGAGTCAGCGATCTCCGACTACTTCGACTACTCAGAGACTCATGGCCATGTGCCGAGCATTGAGGGATACCAGAGGTGGGTCGACTCTGAGGGCCGAGCTGGATATGACAGACCGTCCTGGGGAGCCGTCCGGATCCGCTACAAGACTTGGAGCAACGTCCGCTGGGCCGCTGACAGGCCTCCACATGGGCAAAGGGCTTCGAAAGTCAACCGAATACCGCATAGCACTCGCGCTCTCCACGATGCACAGAGCGAATGGAAGCGCTTCGTTGAGGAGCTTGCTGCCATCCCGCAAACCAAGGCATCAGCTTTCGTAAAAAACTTCCTGCGCTCTTACACAGAGGAGTTCGAGTTCCGGCGAAGGGCCTGGCTGCGGGCAGTGGTAGCTGCCGACTCCACTGCAGCGACACGCCTTCTGGAAGGAAACTCTCTGTCCAAGAAGCAGCATCTCGCACTGATAGAAGGGTCACCAGCGGAAGTTCTGACCGATAGATATATTGATGGCTTGGGCGGAGGGGACCCGCGTATCAACGATGGCTGGGTTTCGCCGGACGCCCAAGCAGAGCTAGATGCTGTGCCTGACCGGGTAGCCTTACAATACAAGGTTCTAAGAGAAACCCGAAACTACTTCACACACACCTCGAACGAATCTCGGCAGCGCCTTCAGGCTGCGATAGATGCCCTTGCCGCCCTGGATTCTCGGTTTACGATGAACCAAGCACTCACTATCCGGATCCTCTCTGATTGGCTGCGGGCTAAGGACCTCCAGCGGCTGCGCATACTATGCAGCTCCGTCCAAGAACTCTGGCGTGCTATGGTCGTCGGCGAAACGCTCATGAACATCCGATGACTCCCATTGGTTAGGATATAAGCAGGTTATGCACGATGGGGGCCACGTCGCCCTCAGCTTGTTCTTTATCCTCCGGATCACGGTCCGCGGTTCTGCGGCGGTCGGCGTCGAGCAGTTGTCGCATGGTCGGAGGGGGAAAGCGCGGCGTTCCGACAATGTCCGGTCATCACGGCTCTTCACCTTCCCTACCAGATTGTTCGCCGCCCTTCCCCAGAGATGACCTGGGCTGGTGACAGGGGTGTTCCTCGGCTTTTCGCCTACCAACACCACGGCCGCGGCCAGACGCCGCAGAGTTCGGCCGGCGGGTCACGGCCAGCGCACCTCCAGGGCGAGTTCCATGAACTGCGCGTACTGCTCGAACGCCCGCTCGACCTCCGCCCGGTCGCTTCCGCTGAGTGGGGCGAGCGACTGTACGGCAATCCGTACCCGGCTCTTCGTGAGGGTGCGTTTCCAGGTGGCCACGACCCGGCCGGCCCGCACCACGGTGGCTTGGAAGACCCCGTTGCTACCGGGGATGATGGCTGCCTTGTGCTCGTCGGCGACCATGAGCGAGCGGTCTTTGTAGCCCAGCAGGTATTCGTCGAACCCCGGCAGCACGAGCACCTCGTCGTCGCCGGCCGGGGGAGGGGCGGTGTCGAGGAGCGCGGCGTCGAGGTACGTCTCCACGCCGTCGACGATCACCCGGGCCAGCGCGTCGCCGGCCACGGCGATGCCGCGTTTGGCGTCGGCTGCGGTCAGGCCGGTCCAGCCGGCGAAGTCCTGCCTTGTGGTGGGCCCGCGGCCGCGGAAGTAGCGCAGGGCGATGGTGCCCAGCGCCTCGTCGCGCTCCGGCCGGTGCGGGTCGGGGACCCACTCGTCGAGCAGCACGAAGCTCTGCTCGTTGCCGATGTTGGGGGCGATGCACAGCAGGCCGCGCTGGCTGGCGTACCACAGCAGGTGATAGCCACGCTGGCCGCTGGTGTCGATGCCCTTGCCGGCCAGCACGGCCAGGCACTCCGACCGGCTCAGCCGCCCGCCGCCGGCCAGGGCCGCGCCCAGCACCTCCATGGCCTGCACGGCGGTCTCCTCCGAGAGGCCGAGCTGCTCGCGTCGTTTCGCTGCGCCGTTCAGCACTCGGACGCCCATCAGTTCGACCATCCAGCGGGCGTCGCGGGACGGGACGAAATGGATGGTGCCGCGCATCGGCCAGGTGCGCAGCGCCTCACGCCGCTCCAGCGCGGCGGTGACGTCGGCGGCAGTGTGTCCAGGCAGTCGCGCGCCGAACGACCACAGACCGCTGGCCAGGTCTTGCGCCTGCATCGCCCCGAGCCAGGTCACCACCTCGGCCACGCCCGTCGCCCGCCCGGCGCCACCGGGCGACGCCCGCAGCAGCAGGCTGGACATCCGCAGGTCGAGCACCTGTTGGGGAGTAAGTTCCACTGATTAACCGTATCCCCCGCCGCCGACAATCCGCCTGTCGTCCCGCGGGGGAGGGGTGTGCGGGCGGGCGGCCTGAACCCCTGGGTGTACGTCAGGCCGCCCGCGGCCCCGCCGGCCGGGTTCGATCCCCGACCGGCGGGGCGGCTCATCGGGCCTGGCCGGCGAGCAGGCGGCGCCACCATTCGAACGCCTCCTCGCGGCGCCACCGCTCGGCCGTCCAGGCCACGGGTGGCACGCCCCGGCGGGGAAGGGTCCGGCGGCGGATCTGGTAGACGCCTGCGCAGGAGACCAACTCGTAGGCGGTCATCCCGCAGGAGCAGGTGTACGCGACGACCCGGCCGGGTCCGACGCCTTGCTCGATCCACCGCAGCGCCGTACGCCCTGAGCGCGGCACGGCCGGATGCGGCGAGATCCCCGGGCAGTCCTCGTCCGTGAGGACATCGAGTGGAGCGAGAACGACGGCGGAGCCGGTCACCGCGTTGTCCGTACGATCCGGCACTTCTGCTCGGCGATGCTCTCCTGCTCCGCGATGACCTGGCACAGCCCTACCAGGTCGTCGGCGTCGACCGTACGGTGCGCGCCCGCGTCCTCGACGGCCCGAGGGAACGGTCGCTCGCGCGTCGCCCAAAACCGTCCGGCGTCGCTGCGCATGATCCGCCACCCGGCGAACACCGGACGAGCGGCGACTACAGCCCTATCGTGTGTCATGGGTCAGGACCACCATCCTGATCAAGGGGTCCGTACGGCGGTTCCAGCGCCTACGGACCCCGGCTTCGATCGCGTCACCTCCGATTACAACAGTGAGTAATTCTGTGATCACAGGTGCGATCGGGGGACACTAAGGGTGGTCAGCACGTCCCCAGGCTTGACGGGGAGGTGCTCGCGATGGCGACTGCACTTCCGGCACGGGCCGTGCGGCTGTGCCGCCGTGATGCCCAGTTGCTTCCGGCCTCCGCCAAGGATTTCCTTCTCATTATTCACACTTGGTAGCCATTCGGGCACGCTTTGTGTGCAAATCTATGGCGCTTCCAGTACGGTGATGCCATCTTTACCTCCTAGGTAAATCTCGCAGGTGGGAGGCGCAGGTAGGTTGGAGGTGTACTACGAGGATGCGAAGTTCAGGAAGAGGTGTGAGTCCGACAGGGAGCGGCGCCGTCACTTTGGGCATGACCGTGCCATCGCTTTGGCGAGGCGTATTCAGCACTTCCAGCAGGCCGAGACGCTCGATGACGTGCGTCATCTCGGCGGCCGGTGCGAGGAGCTGACGGGGGACCGGAAGGGGCAGCTATCCGTTCGGATCGACGCCAACTACCGACTCATTTTCGAGCCTGAGGAGTGGATCGCGGACGATCATGGCTCGCTCGATTGGACGGCCATCACTTCGGTCGTGCTCATCGAGATCGTGGACTACCACTGACGCCGGCATCAGCGGGCTGAACGACAAGCGGTACAACACCGTGGGGAGGGAGAGCAATGGCCAGGGCCAAGACCACGCGCACGCTGTACGCGGCTGGAGATCTCGACTACGCGGTGCCGCCGGGGGAGACCCTGCGGGAGCTTCTCGAAGAGAAGGGGATGACTCAGCGTGAGCTGGCCGAGCGGGTCGGTTTGTCCCCGAAGCATGTCAACCAGTTGATCCACGGACTCGTACGCCTCACCCCCGAGGTGGCGGAATCGCTGGAACGAGTAGTCGGGACGCCGGCGAAGCTCTGGAACCGGCTTGAGGCGGACTACCAGTCCACACGGGCACGGCTGCGCTCCGCCAGAGATCTGGAGCAACACGCCGGATGGCTCAAGGAACTTCCGGTGTCCGAGCTGGTGAAGCGCAAGATCCTCCCTGAAGGGCCGAGCGACAAGATTTCGCGTATCGATCAGCTTCTCGCCTTCTTCTCCGTCGCCTCGGTCGATGTGTGGCGAGACCTGTACGAGCAACCGGCGGCGTGCGCGTTCAGAAAGTCGAAGGTCCAGGACTCGAAGCTCGGCCCCTTGGCCACGTGGCTGCGCCTCGGCGAGATCGAGGCGCGGGAGATGCTGTGCGGCTCGTTCGACGCGACCGCTCTTCGGGCCTCGCTCCCTGAGCTGCGGTCCCTTACCGTGCTGCCCGCCCAGGAGTTCCGGCCGCGGCTGCAGAAGATTTGCTCTGCCAGCGGTGTCGCCGTCGTCTTCACCGAGGAAGTCAAGGGTGCGCGCGTGAGCGGTGTCACGCGCAAGATCGGAACCAAGCGCGTAATCCAGCTCAGCCAGCGCTACCGCACCGATGATCAGCTCTGGTTCAGCTTCTTCCACGAGATCCACCATGTTCTGAACGGTGACGACGAGATGCGTATCGAGATCGCGGGCAGAACCGACATCGAAGACCCGAAAGAGCTGGAAGCGGACCGGTTCTCAGCGGACACCCTCATACCGCCTCAGTACGCTTCCCGACTGGCCGGGCTGACTTCGAAGGCGGCGGTGCGAGCCTTCGCCGAGGAGATCGGCATCGCTCCAGGGATAGTCGTTGGACGCCTGCAACGAGAACACCCCCGGCGATGGCCCTACAGGAACGGGAACGACCTCAAGCGCAAGCTGGATCTGCTCGAAACGTAGTAACAACCGGCACGAGCCGGGACCGGCTGACCGCGCCTCTCCGGTCCCGATAGCACGACCACGACGCCCCCACGTCTGACAGCGAGGTGCTCACGATGGTCACCGAACTCCCCGCATGGGCCGTACGGCTGCGCGCCGAACGCCGCAACCGATTCTGGAGCCAGAAGGACATGGCCCGACGCCTGGTCGAGGCCGCCGACGACGACGTACGAGCCCGGCTCCCTTCCCGGGAGAGCATCGTGCGCCGGATCAAGGCGTACGAGGCGGGGCACAACCAGCCCGACGACCCCTACCGCCTCCTGTACGCCCGCGCCTTCGACCTCACCGAGGACGAGCTGTTCGAGCACAGCCCTGGAAACCTTGGGCGCGACGGTGACGACGAGTGGGACGCTCTGGAACTTGCTCGTCGCGCCGCAGCAACCGAGGTCGGGCGGGAGACACTCGAACGGCTGGAGCTGGCGGTCGATGACCTGGCCGTGGCCTACGCCGGAACGCCGCCCCGTGAGTTGCTGGTTCGGGTGCGCCGTCACCTCTACTACGTGTCCCAACTCCTGGACTCCAAGAAGACGCTCACCGAGCATCGGCGGCTCCTGGTGGTCGGCGGCTGGCTCTCGCTTCTGGCCGCGACCTGTCTCATCGACCTGCGCTGGTTTCCGGCCGCCGCCGCGCGGCTTCGGACGGCTGCCCAACTCGCCAAGGAAACAGAGCATCGTGAGATCGCCGCCTGGTGTCTGGAGACGGAGGCGTGGCAGGTCCTCACCGAAGGCGACTTTGGGCGAGCTTTGACCTTTGCCCAGGCAGCGCAGAGAGTCGCGCCCAGCGGCAGCTCGGCGCACATCCAGGCGACCGCGCAGGAGGGCAGGGCTTGGGCACGCCTCGGCGAGGCGCGGGAGACTCACGAGACGCTGAACCGGGTGATGCGGCTCGTCGCGCCTCTGCATGTCCCCGACCGGCCCGAACATCACTACCGGTACGATCCCGCCAAGTCCGACGCCTACATCGCGACCACGTTGTGCTGGCTCGGTGATACATCGGCCGAGCCGTACTCCCGAGGAGTGCTCGCTCGATTGGAGTCGACGACCGACGGCCCGCCACGGCCACGCAGGGCCGTGGCCGCGCGGCTCGACCTGGCTCTCGCGCTCCTGGCCGCCGACCAGCCCGACGAGGCGGGACACCTGACTCTCACCGCGATGACCAGCGGACTCCTCGTTCCCTCCAACTACTGGCGGGCAGCCGAGGTGGTCAGAGGCCTGGAAACAAAGCGTGCACCCGAGGCTACCGAACTGCGCGAGGCGTACCGCGAGCTCTGCGCGCCTGCGGCCCAGCCTTCATGACGAAGTCGCAGATCATCCTTCCCTATGTGCTCGAAACGTAGTAACAACCGGCACGAGCCGGGACCGGCTGACCGCGCCTCTCCGGTCCCGATAGCACGACCACGACGCCCCCACGTCTGACAGCGAGGTGCTCACGATGGTGACCGAACTCCCCGCATGGGCCGTACGGTTGCGCGCCGAGCGTCGCAAGCGGCTCTGGAGCCAGAAAGAGATGGCCCGGCGGCTCGTCGAAGCCGCTGACGAGGAGACGCGCAAGTGTCTTCCCGCTCGGGAGACGATCGTTCGCCGAATCAAGGCGTACGAAGCCGGACACAACCAGCCGCGCGATCCCTACCGCCTGCTATATACCCGGGCATTCGGGACCAGTGAAGCCGAATTGTTCGACATGCCGCAGGCTCCGTGCCCCCCGACCCTTGACGATGTCCTCGCCAAGTTGCTCGGCAGCGATGCCCTCACCCCGCTCCCCACCCGCACTGGCGGCGCATCGGAATGAGCGCCATCGCCGACCTGTCCGCGAGAGCCCATCGTCTGCGCCTGGCTGACGTGCTGGCTGGCGGGGACCTCCTACAGCCCGCGTTCCGCGAACTCGACGCCGTCACACGGCTCTACCGCGAAGCCACCTGCACCGAGCACACAAGCCGCGCCCTGCTCGGCGTGATCGGAGAATTCGCGCAGATCACCGGATGGATCGCCAGCGACGCCGGACGATACGAACAAGCAGCCAATGTCTATCTCCTCGGCATCCGCGCCGCCCGAGAGGCCGGGGACGGCACCCTGGAGTCGAACCTCGAACCTCCTCGGCTCCCTGTCCTATCAGACCGCCAACCTCGGCGACCCTCAAGAGGGGGTGACTCTCGCCCGCGCGGCACTCGACGCGGCCGGGCCACACGCGCCGGCGCGGGCGCGCGCCCTTGCCTGGGACCGCCTCGCCTGGGCATATGTCCAAGTCGAAGAAGCTGAGCCTGCCATGCGAGCGCTGGAAGAGGCCAGGGCCGCCCTTGAACAGCGCAGCGGCGAAGACGAGCCCCCGTACTTGTACTGGGTGGACGCGAGCGAGCTGCAGATCATGGAGGCACGTGCCTACACCGAACTGCGCCGACCGCTTCGCGCAGTGCCGCTGCTCACCGACGTACTGGACCGTTACGACGCCACTCACGCCCGCGAGCTCGCCTTGTACCCCGCGTTCCGCAGCTAATCCATGATCCAGGGCATGTTCGGGTGTGAAACCGCAGGTCGGTGGCTTACGACTTGGTGGAAACGGCGAAAGGCCCTAGTGACACGATTTCAGCGATAACACCATCACTGCCTGCGCACACGCTGCTACGGTCTGGTGACATGTTCGTCAGGACCACGAGCCGGAAGAACAAAAACGGCACCACGGTGCGATACCTCCAACTCGCCCACAACGAGTGGGATCCCATCGCCAAAGCCGCCAAGATGAAAGTCCTGCACAACTTCGGCCGCGAAGACCAGATCGACCGCGCCGCCGTCGAACGCCTGGTCGGCTCGCTATGCCGGCTGCTGCACCCGGGCCGCGCCGCCGCCCTCACCTCGGGCGCGGAACTGACCTTCATCGGCTCGGCCGCCTACGGCGGCGTCTATCTCCTCGACCAGCTCTGGCGGCAGCTGAAGATCGACACGATCATGACGCGCATCCTGGCCTCCACCCGGCGCAGCCCGTTCACCGAACGGGTGCTGTTCGCGCTGGTCGCCAACCGAGCCCTGGACGCCTCCTCCAAGCTGGCCGCCTCCCACTGGATCGGCCGCAACGCCCACATCGACGGCCTGCCCGCCTGCAGCGATGATGCCTGCTACCGGGCGATGGACTGGCTGCACCAGGTCCAAAACTCCGTGGAGCGCAAGGTGTTCGACCAGGTCGCCACCCTGCTCAACCTAGAAGTCGACCTGCTGTTCTTCGACACCACCTCCACCTACTTCGAGATCGACGAAGGCGATGAGCCGATCGCCCGCGACCAGCGCGGCGTCCCGCTTCCCGACCCCGGCAACACCGGTGAGGAGGACGGCAGCGGACCGGTGATGAAGGGCTTCCGCACCCGCGGCAAGTCCAAGGACCACCGCGACGACCTGCCGCAGATCGTCATCGGCATGGCCGTCACCCGCGACGGCATCCCCGTCCGCATCTGGTCCTGGCCCGGCAACACCACCGACACCGCCCTGATCCGCCAGGTCAAGGACGACATGCGAGACTGGACCCTATCCAAGATCGTGTGGGTCGGTGACCGCGGCTTCGCCTCCGCCGACAACCGCCGCTACCTGCGCCAAGGCGACCACCACTACATCATCGGCGAACGGCTGCGCTCGGGCTCGGCCGAGGCCAAGGCCGCCCTGTCCCGCCAAGGCCGCTACCAGGACGTGGCCGAGAACCTGAAGGTCAAAGAGGTCCGAATCGGCGAGACCGACCGGTTCGTGATCTGCTTCAATCCCGACGGCGCCGAACGCGATGCGGCCATCCGGGAACGTCTGGTCACCCAGCTGGAGGAGCTGATCGCCGGCACCGACACGCTCAGCGCCACCAAACGCGCCGAACTGCGCGGCGTCATCTCCACCAAACCCGGCCTGAACCGCTACCTGCGCACCACCCCCAACGGGCTGCTGCGCATCGACGCCGCCAAGGTCAAGGCCGAGACGAACCTGGACGGCAAGTACCTGCTGCGCTGCTCAGACCCCAAGCTGCCAGCCGAGGACATCGCCCTCGGCTACAAGCAACTGCTGGAGGTCGAGCGGGGCTGGCGCGACATGAAACAGGTCATCGACCTGCGCCCGGTCTATCACCGCCTCGAGGAACGCATCCGCGCCCACGTCATCTTGTGCTGGCTGGCCCTGCTGCTGATCCGCATCATCGAGACCACCACCGGCGCCACCTGGAGGCGCATCCGCGACGAGTTCGACCTCCTGACGGTCGCCACCTTCACCGGCCCGACCGGCACCTTCCGCCAGCGCGCCGAACTGACCAAGCCCCAGCGCGACATCCTGGCCAAACTCGACATCCCGACCCCAAAGAAGATCGTCGAAGCTACACCCGCCACAGACGCCTGACCAGCCACGACGCTGGCACCTAGTGACACGCCGCATCAGCATGCCTGCAAGCATTTCCGCAGCTCAGGCCACAGATCTATGTGCTTTTCTCGCTACACATCTGCGGAACGCGGGTGTACCTATCGTGGCTCGTCGTCGCGCTCGCAGATGCCAACGAGCCAGAGGAAGCGGCTCGTGCTGCCTGGCGGATGTTCGACCTTTCGAAGGACGTGGCCAGCGACAGGACAGCGCGTCGTCATCGTGTTGTCCTCGACCGGCTCGCGCCGTACCGGGACGTACCACAAGTGCGGGAAGTGATAGACCGCGCTCGATGAGGAGTTCGATGGTCAGGGTGGCGAAAGGGCCTCGAACTGCTGGCTGCTTGGGCGTTCACATATCTCCGCTGTCGACGCATCCGGGGCATGGCGTCCAGCCGTCGGCCCGCGCTTCTGCTGCGGGCATTCGCAAGAGATTATGCAGGCGGTTACCCTGGCTTTCGCTGCCGCGCCGACTCGCCTGGAACATGGGGCAGTCCTCGCTGGCGTGGTAGCGGTCGCTCCCCCTCGTGGTAATCACCTGAGGGATGTCTGTCATATATCCGTTTCTCTCTGAAGCGTCGGGGTGGGGCAGGTGGGAGGGCCTCTGCCCCACTTACGGGCAATGCTGATCGAGGCAATCAGTTCGCGATCGCAGACGCGCTGAAGTCTAGCGGTTACCACTCGGATCATGACGGGCTCTTCGCAGTTGAGAGTGTAGGGGGCCAGAGCGTGCCGGTGGCCTGATTGGGGTCGATGCCTTCCAGGACGGAAATCCTCACGCTCACCACCTGGAAAATTTCGACGTTGCTCCACGATACTTTCCGACGCCTCTGGCCCAACACCTTCTACTGCCTCTCTCAAGCGGTGGCTTTCGTACTAGGCTTGGCGCATGCCAAAGTGTGTGAACTGCGAAACGGAATTTGATGTCTCAGATGTCCGAGACGAGTACAACGAGACGTTCGACGGAGAAAGCGATTATGACGAAGAGCACGGCGGAGCAATATGCGCTAACTGCGCCATACCGGACAGGGAATCAAACATGAACCTGGGTGCCGCAATCCTAATGATGAATGGCGACCTCGACTATGACGATGACTTCGTACAAAAGTGGCTATGACGGCCCCTGCCACAGAGCCGCTACCCGGTTCAGAACAGTCCGGGCGGGGCCGCCTTGGGCTCCTTGGGAGCGCGGCCAGTCTTGGCTGACCTCTTCTTGTCGTGGAGGCCCTTGGCGACCTCTTCGGCGTAGCGCTCGTGGTTGAGTTCGAGCAGGCGATCCACGAACTCGCGTTGGGCGAAGGGACCGACCGTGTAGCGGGTCTCCCGGCCTCCTACGATGTGATGGCCGTGGTCGAGGCGGTCGAGCATGTCGTCCCAGCCGTACGCTCGACAGACCGCCGCGTCGATGTCCCGGTGAATCCGGCGCAGCTCGACGATGTCCTCGTCCTGGCACGACGGATCGTTGACCAGGTTGTATGTTGCGGTCAGGCCAGCCTGGCGGGCGAGCATGAGTTCTCGCCGGTAGGTGTCAAGTTGATCCCCAAGGTGCCGCACATCCTCGCTCAATTCCGACAGTGGCAGCGTTTCGAAAACGTCAGACAGCGTGTAGCGAATTCGCGTCTCCAGCGTTGACGCCCGAGTGCGCACCCACCAGTAATGTGACGCGCTCGACAGCAACCCAAGCATCGCCGCATCATCTGTCGCGAACACACCGAGCATGTGCGAGAAGACTTGCCCAGTCGGCACCATTACCGGCATTACGATCTTGCTCACCAGTGCGATAACGATTACCCGCTTCAGGCCGACTATAGCCTTACGCATCGTCATCTGGTTCTCGGCGTACTGCCACCAATGCTCTCTGTAGATCCTGCGGCTATTTTGGTCACGCTCCGGCTTCACAAGCCGAACTACTTGATCGTAACAGTCCGGGTAGTGTTTCGCTTTCTCTTCCAGCCAATCTCGAAAATCGATGATCCATCTACTTGCCGAGAAGTCGACTTGAGAGTTTACATCTTGTCCATTCAAGTATGGGAAGAGGACCTCACGGTTTCGTTGGTCTCGATCGATCAATACCTGAGCATGCTCAGGCGTCATCGTAAACCCCATACCGTTCACAAGTGAACCGAAATGAGCAAGGCCTTGACTTGCCACGAGTCTCTCCGGCTTCCCCACAACTCGGGACGCCGGTTCAAGCGACGATGTGATCGCGGAAACCTTCGCGTTGTCTGCTATCCGGTCGGCCTGGCCTTCCAGCTGGCCTCTGCTCGTCCATATAGCGCAGTATTCAAGCATGGCGCTGCGAGAAGGCCACGGGCGGCTCTTGATGGATTGCCTAATCGTAGATCCTGCAGCTAGGACTTGATCGAGGCCGACTGCGCGGGTGTCACCTTGGGCGAGAGTGTTCGTCGCGATCAGGCCTGTCTGGCCTTTAGGGTTGAGTATCGAGTGGGCGCGCAGGACAAAATAGGCGGCTAGATCGGCATTTCCTTTGACGTCTTTAGCAAGAGCCGAGACGAGGTACTCCCGATAGGCTGACCCCGAGCTGCCGCTGATCTTTTTGCCGCCCAGGAACGGCGGGTTGCCGATGATGGCGTCGAAGCCGGTACTGGCCGAACTGCCGCCAGTCTTCTTGAAGACCTCCGGAAACACCAATGGCCAATGCACCGGCTGGCGGTTGAAGGAGCCTGGGATCTGGTCGGTGGCCAGCCACTCCTTCCGAGTCTCCTCGGCCTTTGGCTTGCTACTGGTCTCATCGTTCACCAGTGCACTCGTGAGCTTCGCTACCTTCAGAGAGGCCCGGTCGAAACCGCGCAGCTTGTCCGGCTGAGGAGGCACCGGTGCGTCACCAATCCGGCCCTGCTCCACGGCGTACCGCAGCGATGCCCCCACCAGCAGGTCCGCGAACAGGCGGTGTTGGCGGGTGTCGTTGTCGATCTCGAACAGGATGCTGCGCTTCTTGTTCAGCGCCTCGATGCCGTTCGAATCCACCGAGATCTCGGTAAGATGCCGCCGCTTCTCGGCCGCGTCGCGGACGACCCGCTGCACATTCTTAGACAGTTCCAGCAGGTCGCTGTGCACCTTGCGCCCTCGCGAAGGCACCAGGTGCATGTATTTGAGCTGCTCCAACGACGTGATTCCAAGTAGCGCGTCACCCACCGCGAGCCGGTCGTCCACGAACGTAAACGGCCGGGCCGGGTCCATCGACACCAGCCACAACGACAGCTTGGCCATCTCAACGGCCATTGGGTTGATGTCCACGCCATATAGGCAGTGCTCGATGACCTGCCGCCGAGCCTCGATGACGACGGGGTCCGCATCGGCGTCGGCCGTACGTTCCCCGGCACTCTCCAGGTAGGCTGCCGCCTCCTCATGGTCTTCCTGCGACCACGCCTCCACCAGCCGGTCCCCGAGATACCGCGCGGCGGCCACCAGGAACGCCGCCGAGCCCATGGCGATGTCGGCGATCTTCAACCCCCGATGCCCATCCCTCCCCAGGATCTCGGCCGAGCTGCGCAGCTTCCACTGTGACCGGTCGGCCGTCTGCAGCGGGCCGGGGGAGTAGACCAGAGGCTCCAGAGCGCCCTCCACGACCTGCTCCGCTAGGAACCGGGGCGTGTAGTGAGTCCCGGTGTTCTTGCGCAGCGCCGACTCCGTGACGAACAGCGCCCCGGGCAGGATGACGACCGGCAGCCCCCGCAGGTCGTCGCGCAGCAGGCCGGCGAACGGCAGCAGCCGCCGGGCCAGCTCCGCGTCGCCGCCCGTGACCGCGAGCAGCCTGCGGGTGGCCTCCAGCGTGCCCGCCTCGTCCAGCGGCGCAAGCCGTCTGCGCAGGGCGGCCACGCTGCCGATGCCCGAGTCCTTGTACTTCTCCGCCAGCCTCTCCGCCAGAGCGTCACCGGAGTCCCGCGCCAGCGCCTCCAGGTCGGCGAGCTCGACCTCCTCCTCCCGGCCGGCCTTGCCGACCAGGCCGAGAACGGTGTCCGCCGCACGGAACCCGTCGTACGACAGCAGACCCTCGTACACGTAACCGATCTGCTCGACGTCGAGCGAGCGGAAGCTCAGCCTGCGCCGCTCCCGGTTCTTGCCCTTGCCGACCTCGACGTACTGCACGGCGCGCAGCATGTGCAGCACGGTCCGGTCGTCGATGGTGAGCGGCATCCAGGGATGCGCGTCCGGGTCGAACAGCGACCCGTCGTGGGCGTGCATGGTCAGCCGCGGATGCTCAACCCCGCTGTGCACCGCCCGGAACAGGGCGAGCAGCCGATGCCAGGCGGCGTGGCTGTTCTCCAGCTCCTCCTCGCTGCCCTCGATCGCCCGCTGCTCCAGCTCCGCGCAGAGCCGCCCGGCCGAGTACGCAGCCGCGTACACCTTGTTGTCCGACGGCAGCAGCCCGCGCTCCTCGGCGAAGAGCAGGAAGACGACCCGCATCATCACCGACACCGCGCCCCGGTAGACCTCGTGCGCGGTGACCTCGCCCGGCACACCGGCCCGGCCGATGGCGGCGACGAGCAGCTCGACGGCCTGGCGGACCTGGACGCCGAGGGCCTCGGTGATGTCCTCCTGGCTGTCGAGGCTGGCCTTGAGCAGCGCGGGCAGGCGCTCGGACTCGGGGAAGGAGAAGAACCGGTCGAAGCCGAGCAGCGAGACGAAGGCGCGCAGCACGTCGCGCTCGGCGGCCTCCGGCCAGGGGATCGCGTCGAACACCGCCGTGGTCGTCACCCCGCCCCTGGGCGCCCAGACGAGCGTCCACCAGCGGCCGTCGGTGACCAGGCCGAGCTCCACGCCGTGGTGCCGGCACAGCTGCGCCATCCGGTCGGTGGGCGTGGCGGCCCACTTCGACAGCTTCATGCGCGCGGTGGGGTGCCCGCTGGTGATCATGCCGAGCAGCCGTACGGTGTCGGGCTTGGACGCGTGCCCCGGCACCGCCAGCGCGAACGACGGCGTGAGCGTGGTGTCGTGCTCGGGCACGTCCATCGCGAGGTGATCGAGCGCGCGTTCCGGCCCGCCCACGTGGAGTGCGTCGCCCCAGCGCAGCAGCCCGCGCAGCACGTGCTCGACCCAGGCACGGCGGTCACGGCCCTTCTGCCACGCCGCGTGGGCGAGACGGAGCGCGTCGAGCCGCTGCCGGTCGACGGCGTCGAGCGCCGGCCAGGTGGAGCGCAGCACCGGGATGCTGAGGAACGGCCCGGTCACCTCAACCAGGCTGAGCCATCCCTGGTGGTCGACGTCTCTGGTGAACCTGCTCATCGGGTCGCCTCCCGCCTCGGCACGACGAAGACCACGGCCACCGGGAACCGGTGCGGCCGTGGGTCACGGTAGCGCGCCGCGATCGCTTCCAGTTCCCGGTCGCGCTCCCGGCCGAGGCCGGCCAGGCGTTCCTCCCAGGATCTGCGGTCCCTGCGGTACTGGTCGCGCTCTTCCTTGCTGGGCGCCGCCTCGGCCCGGCTGAACAGCGCGTCGCCCTGATCGCCCTCGGCGAGCTTGGCTCGCAGGGTGGCCTCGAACCGCTCCAGGCTGGCCGCGACCCGGGTCTGCTCGGCCTCCCTGCGCTGGGCCAGCTTGCGTTCGAGCTGGTCCTGCTTCTGCTCCGTACGCCAGTCGATCGACTGCAGGAGCGGGCCTGCGACGCGCGGCCACGCCTCGGCCAGGCGGTGCCGTACGGGGGCGGAGGCGGGGGTGCCCTGGGTGAGCGCCCGGTCCACGATGCCGCCGAGCACGGTCAGGTTCTCCAGGCGGCGGAACCGCCCGCTCTCCTGCACCCAGCCGCCCGCGTACAGAACCTCCTCGTGCAGCCGCACCCCGTCGCCGCCGACCAGGACGAAGCGGGAGAACGCGCCGGACAGGGTGGTCTCCAGCGCGGGATCGTCGCTGACCACCGCCGTCACCCGGTGCAGGCCGATCTCGCTGTTGGAGACCGCCGCCCGCAGCAGTCGGGTGGACATGGCGACGAGCGGGTGCCCGAGGTGGGCGAGCACGACGTCGTCTCGCACCCGGCCCTCAGGGTCGAGCGTCGCCCCGGCGTCGAAGGTCACCGGGCGCTGGTACGGCGCCTCGTCCTTCCTCGTCTGCTTCGCCGGCAGCCCGGCGGCGGCGCGCTCCCAGGAGCCGGTGAGCGGCGGCACGTCGTAGAGGCCCTCGGTGAGGTGCTTCTCGTCGAGGTGTGGCGTGAGCGGCTGCTGCCGGGCGAGCTCCAAGGCGGTGTCGACGACGCGCTTGACGTTCTCCGGGGTGATCCCGAGCTCGGCGACGGTCTCGTCCAGGTTGGCCCGGAGCCTGCGGACCTGCTCGCCGACGTTCGTCTCGGCGGGGACGGTTCCCTCGGAGGCGCCCGCCTGCTCCACGTCGTAGTCGGCGATGTCGCCGAGCATCCGCCGCTGCACGGCCCTCGCCAGGACGGCGTTGACCGAGCCGAGGTCCTCCTCCATCTGGGCGACCTTGTTCGCCACTCGGGACAGGAACTCCAGGTCGGCCTCGTACGAGTCGACGGCCTTGTCCCAGCCGGTGCCCATGAAGTGGCGGATGTCCGGTGTGCGCTTCTGGCCCCAGCGGTCGACGCGGCCGATGCGCTGCTCCAGCTTGTTCGGGTTGAACGGGATGTCGTAGTTGACCAGGCGGTGGCAGTGGTTCTGCAGGTCGATGCCCTCGCTGGCGGCGTCGGTGGCCACCAGGATCCGTACGGGGTGCTCGCCCGGGTCCTTCTGGAAGGCGACCCGGAGCTGCTCGCGTTCGGCGGCGGACATGCCGCCGTGCAGCACGGCGAGGTGGTCGCCCCCGAGGTCTTCCTGCCTGAGCAGCTCCACGAGCCACTTCTGGGTGTCGCGATACTCGGTGAAGACCACGACCCGTTCGTTGGTCCAGTGTTTGTCGGGGCGGCAGACCGCGCGCAGGTAGTCAATGAGCCGGCGGGCCTTGGCGTCGGGCGCGGAATCGTAGTCGCGGGCCCAGGCGCGCATCCGCTCCAGCAGCGCGATCTCCTCATCGCCGGCGACTCCCTGCAGGGGGGCGGCCATGGAGAGCGCGTCGTCCTCGGCCTCGGCGAGCGGCTCGTCGTCGAGGGTGGCGGCCTCGTCCCAGAAGTCGTCCATCCACTCCTCGTCGTCGTCCTCCACGGGCGCGGCCGGAAGGTCCCGTACGCCGTCGAGATAGACGTCGAGGGTGTGGGCGAAGGCGGCGGGGCTGGAGAACAGGCGCTTCTTGAGCAGCAGCGTGACGAGGTCGGCGGCCTTGCGGCCTTTGAGGTTGGCATTGAGCCTGGCCCTGCGCGCCTTGGCGAACTGCTTGAGCAGGTCGTGCACCTCGCGCTCGTCCGGTGGATACGGCACCGGGATCGCGCGGGCGTCCCGGTCGAGGAACCGCTTGGTGCCGTCGGCGTTCACGATGTGCCGCTTGAGCCGGCGGATCACGGTTTCCTTCTCGGCAGACTTGTCCACCGGAACGCCCCGGGCGAATCTCTGGTCGTCCAGAATCTCCAGCAGCGCGGTGAACGATTCCTGGTAGCCGTTGTGCGGCGTCGCCGACAGGAACAGTCGGTGGGTGAAGTGCGGGGCGAGGCGGCGGATGAGCTTGGTCTGCTGGGAGTCGACCGCGTAAACCTGCTTGGGCGCGGCGGGCGCCACGTGGTGGGCCTCGTCGAGGATCAGCAGGTCGAACCGGCGCTCCATCGCGCCCGGGTCGAGGACCTCGTCGAGCAGCCGCTGGGCCTTCTGCCCGCGCAACCAGGGCAGGCTCACGATGCTGAGCGGGTAGACCGTGAACGGGTTGGCGGCGCTGCCGTGCGTGCGTCGCACCTGTGCGCACCGCTCCGTGTCGATGATCGTGAAGTCCAGGCCGAACTTGTCGGCCATCTCGTCCTTCCACTTCAGGGTGAGACCGGCCGGGCAGACGATCATGATGGTCCGCGCCCGGTGGCGCAGCAGCAGCTCCTGGGCGACGAGACCGGCCTCGATGGTCTTGCCCAGGCCGACGTCGTCGGCGAGCAGTAGGTTGACGCGGGGCGCGTCGAGGGCGCGGGAGACCGGTTCGAGTTGGTAGTCCTCGATGGCCACCCCGGAGCGGTACGGCGCCTGCAGGGTCTTCACGTCGGCGCTCGTCACGGCCGACCAGCGGATGGCGTCGAGGAACGCGGCGAGCCGCTCCGGCGAGTCGAACCCGTCGGGGCCGACGTCGGGCAGGGAACCGCTGGGCAGGACGCGGCGGCCCGGCTCTATCTCCCACACGACGTCGAGGGTGTCGCCGTACCGGCCGTCCTCGACGCTCTGCAGGGTCACCAGAGTGCTGCTCTCGCCCGGTTCGACTTCCCCGACCACCCAGCGCTGCCCGCGGACCGAAACCAGCTCGCCGATGGCCGGTCTCTCAGAGGTCGCACTCGTCACCGTTCACTCCTTGCCGACGGCCCTTGCCAGCTTGGGCCGGCATGGGGAACGATCCAAGCCCCATCCGCCCCCGGAAGTACCCGCTGGAATCTACGGCAGATACCAAACCGATGTCCATAGCAACAACAGTTGTGTTTTCGGTTCACAGATAAACATCGGGTCGCTTACGCCGGTGGGGGAGTGAGATCGCCCTTGCCGAGCGCTTTGAGGAATGAAGCGGCAGCGGCTTGGCCGGCGTTGCTGACGTTGCGCAGCTCGTCCTCGAACTCGAAGATTCTCCTGAATGACTCACCGTACCGCCGCTGCTCTTCCAGAGGCATGCGTGGCACGACAGCGCGGCGAGGCTCGAACCTGCTCACACCCGAGTGGGTGCCGGTGCCCATGGTCGCGGGCAGGGCTCTGAGAAAGCCCGCGAGGAAGTACGAGTCGATCCGCTGGGCATCGGGTCGCAGCAGGGTGAGCCGGGGGCCCAACAGCATCCCTCTCTCCGTGACCACTCTCGCGGCGAACTCTCCTGACCTGGCTGCGACGACGACGTCACCCGGCTCGATGAGGACGCGGCCTTCCGGGTGCGTGCGGTGCGGCGGCGTGGTCCCGGAGAAGAGGTCATGGTCGGTCAGGACGAGGTCACCGGCTCCCGATATCTCGAAGCGCCCGGCGTTGAGCACCCGGATCGCCCCGACGCGCTCCAGCTCGGAGAGATGGACCGAGGGCATCGCCGCGGCCGCCGCGGAGGGCACGGCTTGGGGGATCATCGTCGACAACCGCTCGACGCGGTGGAGCAGTTGCTCGCGCACCGCGGGGAAATCGTGCGCCGATGGCTGGCCCACATGGCTCACATGTCCAGCGGGGGTGACATCGACGTTCTCATCCACCAATTCGATGATGGGCACCGACCGCACCGCGCCCGGCCCCTGGGCGGCTCGCTCAGGATCCACCCGGAACTCACGCCAGCGCTCGGCGATCTCATCGAAGCTTTCAGGCTCGGCTTCGGCCATCAGCACGTGCGAAGGGATCGGGCCGCCCTCGATCGGCCTCCGCAGGACCCAGATGTGAAGAGGGAGGCCCGTGCCCGCGCCCATCCTGGGCGGCAGCCCGACGACCGCTTGGAGCGCCCCCTGCCGGAGCAGGTTGCTCCGGATGCGGCGGCCCGAGCGGCGGCCGGCGGCGATGGCGGGCATCAGCATGACGGCAGTGCCGCCGGGTTTCAGATGGGACATGGCGTGCTGCACCCAGGCGAGTTCGGACTCCGCCTTCGGTGGCATGCCGTACTCCCAGCGGGGGTCGCTGACCAGCTCGTCGTATCCCCAGTTACGGTCGTTGAAAGGGGGGTGGCACAGGACGGCGTCGACCGTTACCCCCGGCCAGGAGTCGTGGCGGAGAGAGTCACCGGTCCGCACTGAACCCTCGATCCCCGCCAGCACCAGGCGTGTCCGGGCGAGCCTGGCCACCGAGTCGTCGGCTTCCTGGCCGTACACCTGTTCCACCTCGCGGATCGTGGTGAGGAGCACGCCCAGCCCGCACGCGGGGTCGAGGACGGATCGGACATCAGGGCCGGCCAGCCTCGCCATGAAGTGCGCGATCTCGGCCGGCGTCTCGAAGAGCCGGCGCGAGTGGACCTCGGCGTAGCGGTCGAGCAGGAAGGCGCCGGCCTCGGCGCTTCCCTGTTCTTCCGCGAGATCCCGCAGGAGCCCCCAGGCCGAGGGAGGCACGAGCCGGCGCTTTCCGTGGCCTCTCAGCAGCTCGGTCGCTTCGGCGACTACCTCGCCGAGACGCAGGTCGTCGGCGGCGTTCCTGATCTGCTGCCAGACGCGCTCCCTGAGCGGCACTTCCTCGACCTTGCCCTGGTGGAGAAGCCATTCCTCCACCGCTTTCAGGGAGAACGCAGGGCTGGTCGCGGTGCCTCCGACAGGGGGTGGGAAGTCCTCGTAGCGTCGTCGCCAGTTGCTCACGGCCGCGCGGCCCACGCCGACCATCCGGGCGATGTCGGCCGCTGTGACGGTCGCCTCGTCTCCCGCCATCGTCGGCCTCCTCGTGTCCCGTCTACTCCTGAGGGCGATCGCCCTCAGGAGATGGCCCGTCGGAGGGGCGCCGTGTAAGAGATTCACAGTTTAGCTGCTCACCTGCAACCCCGAGTCCATGGGCCCCGCGTGCCGGTCACTCGTGGTTGATCGGAACACGATCTCAGGACGAAGTTCTAGCAACCAATATTTATCTTGTGTGTACGGTTCACAGCATGCTTTACTTGCCTTCCTGTAGTCCCTGCGCTTACAAGATCCCCGCCGACCGCCACGAAGAGAGCCGGCCATGCACACAAATCCCCAGCAGCCGCAGCACGGCTATCCACCGCCCCACCCGCCCACCGTGATCGTCCAGAAGAGAGGTGGCGGCTGCCTGAAAGCCGTGCTGATCGGCACCGCCGTCCTCGTGGGGCTGGTCTTCCTCGGTGCGGTCCTCGGCGGCGGCTCCGACAAGACCGGAGAGACCACGGCCGCCTCCGCCCCGGACGGTGAGGAGCCGAAACGGGCGGGCATCGGCGACGTGGTCAAGGACGGGAAGTTCTCCTTCAAGGTCACCAAGGTCGAGAAGGGGCTGTCGCAGGTCGGCGAAGGATTCACGATCTCCAAGGCCCAGGGTAAGTACGTGCTGATCCACCTGACCGTGAAGAACATCGGCGACGAGGCCCAGATGTTCCACGACTCGTCCCAGAAGCTCATCGATGCCAAGGGACGCGAGTTCGACGCCGACTCCGGCGCCGCCGTGCTCGGGCTGAAGGACTCCAACGCCTTCCTCAACAACATCAACCCCGGCAACGCCGTCAAGGGAATCCTGCTCTTCGACGTTCCCGAGAACATCAAGCTCAAGGCCGTCGAACTGCACGACTCGATCTTCTCCGACGGCGTCACCGTCACTCTCACACGCTGATGCCGACCCCTCTTCCGGCCCCGACCCTTTCGTCACGAGGAGAAGACAAGACATGCTCCGCCGTTTGCTCGCCGTCCTGACCCTGGCGGTCGCCGTACTCGCCACACCGACCGCCGCGAACGCCGACACGAAGTTCCGCGGCACAGGTGACGAGGTGATCCGCATTCCCGCCACCAAGAAGCCCGGCCTCGTCCAATTCGCTCACGCCGGAGCGTCCAACTTCATCGTCGAAACCATCAATCGGCGTGGCAAGACCGAAGAACTCCTCGTCAACGAGATCGGGCCCTACAAGGGCACCGTTCTTTTCAACGCCTATGACAGCAAGGGCACGGTCGGCCTGCGGATCAAGGCCGATGGCGCCTGGACCGCCACGTTCAAGCCGGTCAGCAAGGCCCGCTGCTGGTGCGCCGGCACCATCCGCGGCACCGGTGACCAGGTGCTCAAGCTGACCCCCACCCGCGGCCTGCGCACTCTCCGCGCCGCGCACAACGGCGAGTCGAACTTCATCGTGTACGGCTACACCCGTGTCGGCCGTTACGGCGACCTGCTCATCAACGAGATCGGTCCTTACAAGGGCAGGGTCCTCCTGTCGCCCGGCACCCGCCTCGTCACCGTCACGGCCGACGGTTCCTGGACGCTCAGTCGTCGTTGAGAGGTGGCGTCGCCATGGGTCGTTCCCGCCGCTATCGCAGATTCAGCACAACGGTTGACATCAGTACCAGAAGCCGCAAAAATCACGCAGTTTCCAGCTAATGGACCGGTCCATCCGGAACCCTCTTTAAAGCTGCACCCAAACATGACCCGAAGGACATGTGTCTTCCGTGACGGACCAGGAACTCGCCGGAGAATTACGGGATCTCGCGCGGCACCCCGAACTGAAACTCCGCGCTGAGCAGCTTCGTGAGCTGGCGAAAGCCACCACGACACCCAGCGAGGCCGAGCGCTGGTGTGAGGTGGATCTGTTCGCCGCCTTCCCGCCCCGAGAATCGGTCATCCCGGCAGTTTCGGAAGTGGGTCCGAAATGGTATCGGCTGCTCAAGTTTCTTGACCTTTTCCAGCCCGTTCTCGTCTTCCTCCCCATCGGCGTCACCTGGTACGGGCTCAAGGAGGCCACGACGGCGTACGGCGAGACCCTCGGGGCAGGCGGCATCGAGGCGGCACGCCGGCCGTTCCTGGAGATGTGGCAGCAGGGCTTCGGCGGAAGGTTGCCGGCCTGGCTCCAGTTCGACGGCGTCGCCGTGCTGACGTTGTCGGCCATCGGTCTGCTCATAGCCGTCACCCTCGGCGAGCGCATGCTGCGGCGCTGGTTGGAGCAGCGGGCCGAGGAGCAGGTGGACGCCCTCCGCGCCAAGCTGTTGGCCGCACTGACCCGGGCGAGCCTCGTGCTCGCCCAGGTGCGGCTGTCCTCTCCGGCCCGGTTCCAGGCCGAGTTGACCAAGAGCGCGGCCCAGATGCACGAGCTCGGCCAGACCACCAGGGCGGTCTACACGAAGGTTGTGGAGGCGCTCGACCTGGCGCTCGAAGCTTCCGGCCAGGCCTCGGACGCGCTGACGGCGGGAGTCGCCGACATGCGGGACTCGATCGCGACCCTCGACAAGCAGGTGGCCACGGTCACCTCCGCCGCCGAGACCCTGCTCCGGGCGGTCGAGCGGACCGCGTACGCCATCGACTCGGTCGGGGAGAAGACCGATGAGGCGGTCGACCGCGTGGGTGACCGGCTAGGAAACGTGATCCTCGACTCCACCACCGCCGTACGCAAGTCGGTCGACGAGTTGGCGGCACTGAGCGCGCAGGCCGTGAGCGACATGGCGGCATCCGCCGGCCAGGTCGTCGGGGACCTCGCGACCTCGACCGGGCAGGCGGTGCGCGAGCTGGCGGATTCGACCGACCAGGCCGTACGCGACACGGCGGCGAGCCTGGACGTGCGGGTCGGTGAGCTCGTGAGCGTCACTGCCGATCTCGGTTCCGCCGTGGGCCGGGTGGAGACGGCCACCAGCGTGAGCGGCGACCGGATCAGCCGGGTCCTGACCGACGCCAATGGCACCCTCGCCGCCACTCTCGGCGGTGCGGGCACCGAGGTCAGAGAGGCCCTCGATGACTGGGCGGGGACCGCGAGCGCGCACGCCGCGCGAATAGAGATGGTCTCGGACACCGCCGGACGCACCGTACGGCTGCTGGAGGAGACGCGGGACGCGCTGGACCGGCTTCCCGCCGACCTCGCGCGGACCCTCCAGGAGGTCCCGTCAGCTGTCCGCGAGGTCACCGCTCCCGAGATCGCCGGACTCCAAGCCGCCATCGCCCGCCTCGACGACACGGTAAGGCAGGTCGCCGCGGCGGTCACCGCCGCCGGCGCCACGGCATACCCGCCCTCCGACACCGAGGCGGCCTCACCGTGACCGCCCGTCGCGGTTCGGTCGCACCGCTGCTCCTCGCGGGATGGCTGTTCGCCGACCTCCTGCTGGCGCTCACGATCATCATGCTGGGAGCGCAGGCACCGCCGCCCGTCCCGGCCAAATCCCTCGCGGGCAAGGGGACGACGTCGCCGAGCCCGTCCCCGTCACCCTGCGCGACGCGGGCCGCGGGGGTGGCCGCGAAGCCCACCAAGGTCTCCTTCCGGGTGCACCCCGGCGCCTCCGACCGGGAACTGCTCGGCCAGGTGAAGCGGGAGCTGCGCAAGTACAAGAAGCGGCTGGCCGGACGGCACGCCGGCATGGTGCTGACCTTCGGCGCCGACGGCGGCGCGGGGAACGGCGTGCATCTGGCGACCCGGGTCAACGCGGCCGCGGGCAAGGCGTTTCCTCGCATCTTCCAGACCGCCGCGACCCGGAACTTTCATGACCTGGCAGCCCCGAGCGGGTCGATCTCCATGGAGATCTACTTCGTCTCCGACGGCTGCTCCTCCATCCGCGAGAGTTGAGGACCACCTGATGAGCGAACAGGTACTCCCCTTCTACCTGGTCTGCGACGAGTCGTACTCCATGCAGGGCGCGCCGCTCGACGCCATCAACCAGGAGCTCCCCCTGATCTACCAGGAGATCGCCAGCAACCCGGTCGTCGCGGACCGGGCCAGGCTTGGCATCATCGGTTTCAGCACCACCGCCGAGGTGCTGCTCCCGCTGGCCGACCTCAACGACGTGCACTCCATCCACCAGCTGACGCCGCGCGGCGCGACCAACTACGGAGCCGCGTTCTCCTTGCTCAAGCAGACCATCGAGCAGGACATCGCGGCGTTGAAGCAGTCCGGGCACACGCCGTACCGGCCCACGGTGTTCTTCCTCACCGACGGGCTCCCCACCGACCAGTGGCAGGCGGAGCACAAGAATCTGGTCAGCCGCGACTTCAAGGCCTACCCGACCATCCTGGCGTTCGGCTTCGGCGACGTGGACGCGGCGACCCTGCAGCAGATCGCCACTTTCCGGGCGTTCATCGCCGACGGCGACATGGCACCTACGCAGGCGCTGCGGGAGTTCGCGCGGCAGCTGCTCAACTCCGTGGTCCAGTCGGCCGTGGCGTCGTCTTCCAACCCTTCGGGCGCCGCCCAGCTCATCATCCCCGACCAGGTGCCGGGGTACACGGTCCTCGCCCCCGACCCCATCTGACCAAAGGAACCGCACATGGAACAGGTTCAGGAGTTCTCGGCGGCCGAGACGGTGGAGGCCGCGCCCGGGATACCCGAACCACTCGTCATCGGCCGCACCCCGAGGCTGCTCTCCAAGCCAGGGCCGCTGCCGTCGGTGCGGCGGCCGGACACGGAGATCGACGGCTGCACCCTGCCCGGCCTGGAGGTACGCGCCGCGTCCGTGAGAGGAGACGCGCATCGCTACTACGGCACGTCGAGACAGGACGCGATGGGGCTCTGGCACGACGGCGACCGCAGGCTGCTCGCCTGCGTGGCAGATGGCCTGGGCAGCAAGGAACAGTCACATCTCGGAGCGGCCACGGCCTGCGAGGTCGCGCACGCCAACCTGCCTGACTTCCTTTTCTGCGCCGAGCCGATGACGGCTGCCCGATGCCTCATCGAGAACATCGCCTGCGACATCAACGAGCGGGCGGAGAACCTCAAGATTGCACCGGACGAGCTGTCGACGACCTTCCTCGCCGCCGTCGTCGAGGAACTGCCCGAGGCGTCCGTGCATCGCGCCGTCATCATGCGGGTCGGCGACTGCACCGCCTGGCGGCTACACAGAGGCGTGTGGACGTCGTGCTTTCGAGAGGACGAAGCCGCGGATGCGGTCGCGACCTCGGCGACCCGCGCCCTGCCACGGGACGTCGAGCACGTCGAGGTCGGGCACGCCGACCTCTACCCGGGCGACATGCTGCTGCTGTGCACCGACGGTCTGGCCAAGCCGATGCGCGCGCCGCAGGTGAGCACGCGACTGTCGGACTGGTGGCGGATGGGACCGCCGTCACTGCCCGAGTTCTTCTGGCAGATGAGTTTCCGGGCCAGGACGCACGACGACGACCGGACCGCCGTCTGCATCTGGAGGGGCTGAATGGCCTTCACCCCCCATCCGCTCGACCGGCAGCGCGGGACACTGCCCCTTGAGCCCGATCCCCTGGACAAAGGCGGCCAGGGCGTGATCATCCGTGTCCTCGGGCCGGAGAACCTCGTCTACAAGGAGTACATGCCGCACGTCGGCCACGTGAACGGCAGGGCACTGGCGGAACTCGTCGACTTCGGTCATCGGCGGACGGCCGGAGAAGTGGGCTTCCTGCTGGCCCAGTGCGCCTGGCCCGTCGCGAGAGTGGTCCACGAAGGCCGGGTAACAGGCTTCCTCATGCCGCATGTGCCCCGGGAGTTCTACGGCCCGATCGGCGGCAAGCCCAAGCTGGTCGAGCTGCAGTATCTGCTGTACGAGCCGAACTGGGCCTGGCAGAGCCTGCACCAGCCGAGCATCACGGGCCGTCTCGAGATCGCCACCATGGCCGCCAAGATGATCGACCTGCTGCACACCCACGGGTGGGTGGTCGGAGACCTGTCCTTCCGAAACCTGCTGTGGCGCCCGGGCGCTCCGTACAAGGTGTTCATGCTCGACTGCGACGGACTGCGCCGGCATGGGGGAGAGCCGGTGCTCCGGCAGGCGCACACGCCCGACTGGGACGATCCGTACCAGCCGTCCAGCGGGCCGGAACTGGACACGGACCGCTACAAGCTCGCGCTACTGGTCGGCCGGGTGCTGGCGCGGACCGCGTCGGTCCGGCCCGGTCAGGAGCCGACGCTGCTCCCCGGGCTGCCGGACCAGGTGCTCACGGCGGTCAGGGAGCTCTTCACCCGTGCGCATGGTCCGCGAGGCAGTCGTCCCAGCGCCGCCGAATGGGTGCAGGCGCTGGTCGGTCGCAAGCGCATCGCGGTGACACGCCCTTCCCGTCCGCAGCAGTCAGTCCCCGCCGGGCCCGTCGCCCCGATCAATCTGCCTGGTACGGGCCGGCGCAGCGTGACGGTCAGCAGACCGGCATCGGGAAGCCGTCCCGTCCTCCCGCAGCCGTCACCTTCACCGTCTTCCGAGCGGAGATGGACTCCCGTCCTACCGCCCAATGGGCGGACGGCTTCCCCCGGCAAGGTGATGAAACCGCCCCCGACGCCTCCGCGGTCCGTCCCTCAGGGGGCACAGCCCGTATCGGCACCGCCGAGACCGCGGCCCGTGCCGGTGTCCGGGTCACAGGCGGCACCGCGTCAGTCCGTAGGGGCATCGCCGTCGCCATCATCGGCGGCGGAAGCAGCGACGACGCTGGGCCGGCGAGTGATCGACTCGGATGCCTATGCCGAGCAACGGCAGATGGCCCCGCGAGGCGGCGCCGTCGACGACGACGCGGTCGCCCGCCTCATCGATCACCTGGCGGCGGGCACCGGGCGGGACTCGGTGGCGAATGTGGCGGTGCTGCTCGGAGACCCCGCCGACAGGACGGTCCTGCTCATGCGAGCCGTGAAGAACCTGCTCAACGTGGAGCAGACCGAGGTGATCACACTGAAGGACGGCGACCGTACGGTCGAACTGAACGTGCGACTGCTGCAGGAGCAGTTCTTCGAGGAGGATGAGCCGTGACACCGAAGGTGAGCCGGGCCAGGCGCCGGCAGATCATCGAGGCCCTGGGCCGTGGGACGGTGCCGCGAAGCGGCCTGGACCTTTTCGCGGTCGGCATGGAACGGTTCGAGAAGGCGCTCGACGACGAGTTGGCAGCGGTGACGGCGGGCAGCGCGGGGTTCAAGGCGGTCCGCGGCGAGTACGGCTCGGGCAAGACGTTCTTCGCCCGGTGGCTGGCCGAGCGGGCCAAGCGGAAGAGGATGGCCACCAGCGAGATCCAGATCTCGGACCGGGCCACACCGCTGCACAGGCTGGAGACCGTCTACCGGTCGCTGATCGGCGCGTTGAGCACGGCGACCTCGCCGCCGAGCGCGCTGCGGGACATCGTGGACACCTGGCTCCTCGCCCTTGAGGATGATGCCGGGGTCGCCAAGGACGATCGGAACGCGATGACGGCGGCGGTCGAGGATCTCATCGAAACGCGGCTGGCGGAGACCGCCAAGAACGCGCCCGCGTTCGCGACCGCGCTGCGTTTCTACCGCCGGGCCCGCCTATCGGGCGACAACGCGACCGCGGACGGCCTGCTCGCCTGGGTGGGCGGTGAGCCGAACGTCGCGGCGAGCGTCCGCCGCTATGCCGGGCTCAAAGGCGACCTCGACTCGACCGCGGCTCTCCACTTCCTGCAGGGCCTGCTCGTGGTGCTGCGGGACTGCGGCTATCCAGGGCTGCTCGTCGTGCTCGACGAGGTCGAAACTCTGCAGCGGATGCGCAGCGACAACCGCGAGCGGAGCCTGAACGCTCTTCGGCAGCTCATCGATGAGGTCGACAAGGGCCGGTTTCCCGGTCTCTACCTCGTCATCACCGGCACCCCGGCCTTCTACGACGGCCAGCAGGGCGTTCAGCGGCTCACTCCGCTCGCGCAGCGGCTCCACACCGATTTCCAGACCGATGCCCGGTTCGACACCGCCCGGGCGGTGCAGATCCGGCTCACCGGTTTCGACCGGGACAAGCTGGTTGAGCTGGGCGGCGCCGTACGCGATCTGTACGCCCAGGGGAATCCTGCCGAACAGCGGATCAGGGACCTCGTCGACGACGCCTACATCAAGGATCTTGCCACGTCGGTCGCCGGGCACCTGGGGGTAGGCGTGGCGCCCCGCATCTTCCTCCGCAAGCTCGTCGCCGACGTGCTGTACCGGGTGTCGGACCATGAGGACTTCGACCCGCGCAGGGACTACCGGCAGGTCACCGTCACGGAGGGCGAGTTGAGCGAGGACGAGCTGAACGCCTTCCGCCGGAGCCGGGCCGCCGTCTCCGCGGACGAGGTGGAGCTCGATCTGCCATGACCTCACCGGCGCTCGCGCTGCATCCGACTATCGCTTACCACCTCACGAACACGATGGGCTGGCCGCGGCTGCGACCGCTGCAAGCGGAGGCGCTCGAACCCATCGGCGAGGGGCAGGACACGCTGCTGATCGCGCCGACGGCGGGCGGCAAGACCGAGGCGGCGGTGTTCCCGCTCCTGTCCGCCATGGAGGAGCGGGCCTGGACCGGGCTGTCCGTGCTGTACGTCTGCCCGCTGAAGGCCCTGCTCAACAACCTGCTGCCGCGCCTGCAGGCGTACTCGAGCTGGCTCGGCAGGCGGGTGGAGCTCTGGCACGGCGACGTGTCCGGCTCCCGCCGACAGGCGATCCTGCGTGATCCGCCGGACATTCTGCTGACCACCCCGGAATCCCTCGAGTCCATGCTGATCAGCAACGGGGTGGACCACCGCCGTCTGCTGGCCGACCTGCGCGCGGTGGTGGTGGACGAGGTGCACGCGTTCGCCCGGGACGACCGCGGCTGGCATCTGCTGTTCGTCCTTGAGAGGCTGACCCGGCTGACTGGCCGTCCGCTGCAGCGGATCGGCCTTTCCGCGACGGTAGGCAATCCCGCCGAGCTTCTCACCTGGCTCCAGGGTTCAAGCGCCGGGAAACGCCCAGCGCGGGTCCTCGCCCCCGAGTCGACTGCCTTGGCCGCCGAACCCGACGTCGAGCTCGACTACGTGGGATCGATCCCGAACGCCGCCCGGATCATAGCCGCACTGCACGAGGGCGAGAAGCGGCTGGTCTTCTGCGACTCCCGGCGAATGGTCGAGGAGCTCGCGCAGGCGCTGCGCGGACACGACGTCACCACGTTCGTGTCCCACGCCTCACTGTCTCTGGACGAGCGCCGCCGCGCCGAAGAGGCGTTCGCCCAGGCCCGCGACTGCGTCATCGTCTCCACATCCACGTTGGAACTCGGCATCGACGTGGGCGATCTCGACCGCGTGGTGCAGATCAACGCGCCGTGGTCGGTGGCCTCGTTCCTGCAGCGGCTCGGTCGTACGGGCCGCAGAGCGGGCACCCGCCGCAACTGCCTGCTGCTCACGCTCACCGACGACGACCTGCTCGCGGCGGCCGGGCTCCTGGTGTTGTGGGGCAAGGGGCACGTCGAAGCGATCGAGCCGCCTCCGGAGCCGCGGCACATCGTCGCCCAGCAACTCCTCGCGCTCGCCCTCCAGGAGGGGAGGGTCGGCGACGCGCTGTGGCCCGACTGGTGGAACGGCCTTGACCCGTTCCGGCTCGCAGAGGCCCAGCAGGTGCTTGACTATCTGGTCGCCGAGGGTTTCCTGGAGCGCGATGGGGGCGGGCTACTCGTCGGACCCGAAGCGGAACGGCGGTTCGGCCGCCGGCACTTCATGGATCTGACTGCGGTGTTCACCGCGCCGCCGGAGTTCACTGTCTTTCACGGTCGTGCGGAGATCGGACGGACCGATCCCGCCGTGCTGACCAGCGCGGCGCCCGGGCAGCGATTGCTCCTGCTCGCCGGGCGCACCTGGCAGGTGGACTGGATCGACTGGAAGCGCCGGCGAGGCTTCGTACAGCCGGTGGACAGCATGGGCGGTGAGGCCCGCTGGGCGTCATCGGTGTCAGGCGGCGTCTCCTACGCACTTGCCCGCGCCATGCGCGACGTCGTTCTCGGCGCTGATCCGCCGGTACGGCTCACGCGCAGGGCCGTCGCGGTGCTGGCCAGGCTGCGCAACGAGCGCAGCGGCACGGTACAGCCGGGGGGAACGGTGATCGTCCGTGAGGAGGGCGACCTCCGCTGGTGGACCTGGGCAGGCCATCGGGCCAACGCCACCTTGAAGAGCACCCTCGGCCCGCTGACGGACCCTCTCCAGCGAGGCGATGATCTGTACATCAGGCTGCGCAGCGACATGGAACCCGGCAGGTGGCGGCACGCTATCCGGGACCTCGACACCCGGTTACGCCCTCCGGAGGCGGACGACAGGGCGCTGCGCGGTCTCAAGTTCACCGATGTACTGCCACGTGACGCCGCCCACCAGACGTTGTCCGCCCGCCTGGCCGATCTCCCCACCGCTGCCTCGGTACTCCGTGAACCCGTGCGGTTCACGGTCTCCGCGAACTGATGGAGCTCCGTGTCAGAGCCGGGGCCGGATGCTCAGGCGAGGTGGGGCCCAGCAGCCGGACGCGGGCTATGTCTCAAGCAGAACGGTGCCTCCCGGAACCGGTCCGGGAGGCACCGTCGGGGAGGGGTCAGGCCGCCACGTGAACGCGCTCCGTGCGGCGCTCGCGGGCCGGGACCAGCCGGGCGCCCAGGGCGCGGGCGCCGATGACCATGGCGGCGGCGGCCAGGACGATGTCCTTGAAGATGTACTGCGCCTCCAGGGTGGGGGCGCCGGGGAACAGGTCGGTGAAGAACAGTGCGTACGGTGCGAAGAAGCCGGCCAGTGCGCCGGTCATCACGACCAGTCCGGTCTTCAGGAGTCTGCCGGTGACCAAGGTGAGGCCGATGAAGACCTCCATGCCGGCGATCACGAGCTGGGCGGCGTAGCCCGACAGCATGCCCAGGGACAGCTTCTCCAGCGTGGCCACCGAGAGGGCCTCGGCCGGGCTGACTCCTGGGAAGAACTTGAGCGTGCCGAAGGCGACGAAGACCAGGCCGAGGCTGACGCGCAGGATGTCGATGCTGTGCCTGGACAGCCAGGCGGTCAGCTTTGAGGTCGCGTTCTCGATCATTTCTTTCTCCCCGTCGGTGTCGTTTCCGTCTGGATCCAGACTGGCGAGACGGCTGGCGGAGAACATCCGGCGACGGGAGGCAGTCGGTCTACGCCTTCACAGGTACGGCGGGTCACGCGTCTACTGCCTCACGCCTAAGGGTCCGCCCTAGGGGGAGGTCCGGTCCGATCCCCTAGGGCGGCGGGCGTAGTTCGCGATGGGACGCCCGGCGGACGCGCCGGCGCCGGGACGAGCAGGACTCTGGGCTCACCGTCCCTTTGCAGAAACGGGAGTCATCATGTTGCGCTTGCTCATGGCAGGTGTCCTGGCCGTCGATCCGCACGTCGTCGACTGGATCGACAAGAACGCCCAGCAGCAGGTCACCAGGGAGGCGATCGGCGCGGCCACCGTCGTGGGCCTGGGGGAGTCCAGCCACGGCACCCACGAGGAGGCCACGATCAAGTTCGGCGTCCTGCGCTTCCTCGTGGAGGAGATGGGGTTCCGCTCGATCGCGTGGGAGGAGGACTGGACGACGAGCGTGCGGGTCAACCGGTACGTCCTGACCGGCGAGGGCGACCTCGACGCGCTCATGGGCGAGCTGACGACGACGTGGCGGAACCGCGAGGTGCGCGACGTGCTCGCCTGGCTGCGGGCGTACAACGCGGGCCACGACGACAAGGTGCGGTTCGTCGGCGTGGAGTACTACGCCACCCGCTCCCTCGCCCACGACGCCGTCTCCTCGTACGTGACCGAGGCCGCCCCGCAGCGGCTGGGCGAGCTGCGGCGGCACCTGCGGCCCATCCGGCCCCGCCACGAGGACGCCGGGGCCAACCTGAGGTGGTACATGGGGGTGACCGACAAGCGGCCCTACATCCGTCATGCCCGCGCGGTGTACGAGCTGGTCGAAGGGCTGCCCGGGAACGACCGGCAGCGGCTGGCCCTGCACCACGCCCGTCAGATCCTCTCCTGGTACGAGGCGTTCAGCCTGCCCTTCGAGGACGTCTACGCCTACCGCGACGCCCGCGCGGCCGAGAACCTCCGCTGGTGGCAACGCCGCACCGGCGACAAGGTGGCCTACTGGGCGGCGAGCGCGCACACCGCCGCCGCGCCGGGCCTGCGGATGGTGCTCGGCGGCGAGGCGGTCGCCTTCGACAGCGCGGGCTCCTACCTGCGCCGCTGGTACGGGGACCGCTACCGCTCGATCGGCGTGCTGTTCGACCACGGGAGTCTGAGCACCGGGGACGGCTGCGGCGTGGCCCCGGCGCCGGTCCCGCGCCCCGACCCCGGCTTCGCCAACCGCGTGTTCGGCGACGTCGGCCGCGCCCAGTACGTCGTGGACCTGCGCGCCAAGGCGCCGGAGGCCGTGCGCGCGTGGCTGCGCGCCAAGGCGCCGGAGGCCGTGCGCGCGTGGCTGCGCGCGCCGGCGAAGGTACGCGGTTACTCGGACTACGTCCCGGCGGCGGCGCAGAAGTCGTACATGGAAGGCGGGTCGCCGGCGCAGTGGTTCGACGTGATCATCCACCGGCAGGTGATCACTCCCTGCACGCCCCTCTAGGGTCGGCGCCCGTGTCCATCCGGCGGCTTTCCGTTCGTCGTCATGCGGTACGCACCCTTTCGTGAAAGGACCGGACCCATGACCGCCCAACACCGCCGAACCACGCTCCTGCTGAGCTGCGGCGCGCTCGCCGGGGTGCTCTTCCCCGTCGTCTCGTTCGCGCAGGCCTTCACCCGCGAGGGCTTCGACCTGCCCCAGCACGCGCTGAGCTCGCTGACACTCGGCGACCTCGGCTGGCTCCAGATCGCGAACTTCATGGTCACGGGCTTGCTGGCCGTACTCTTCGCGGCCGGCATCCGGCGGGCGCTGCACCCCGGACGGGCGGGCACGTCCGGGCCGGCGCTGGTCCTCGTCTACGGCGTGGGCATGATCGGCGGCGGGATCTTCGCCCCCGACCCCGCCCTGGGCTGGCCGGTCGGCGCCCCCGAGGGTCTTCCCGGGCACCTCAGCGTGAACAGCCTCCTGCACACGGTCTTCGCGGCCGCGGCGTTCCTGTCCCTGATCGCAGCCGGGCTCGTGTTCGCCCGGCGGTTCGCCGGTCAGGGACGCCGCGGCCGGACGGTGTACAGCGCCGCGACGAGCGTCGCCACGTTCGTCCTCACGGTGCCGCCGTGGAGCGAGGACAGCGCGAGCCTGCGGTTCGCCGCCGCCGCGGTGATCATCTCCAGCTGGCTCGCCGTCGTCTCCTGGTGGTTGCGCGCCGGGTCTCAGGCGTTGTCGTCGCCGTACTGCGCCGCGATGTCCTCGGAGGAGGCCCAGCGGCTGTAGGTGGGCGACTGCGGCCAGCCGTCGGGCGAGTCCTGCCACTCCTCCTGCCGTCCGTACGGCAGGAGGTCGATCAGCGCGAAGGTGTGGGTGAGCTGCTCGGTGCCCCGGCCGTTGGTGTGCCAGGTGCGGTAGACGGTGTCGCCGTCGCGCAGGAACACGTTGACGGCGAAGCCTTCGCCGGGCGGCGCGCCGACGTCGGCGCCGAACGGGCTGTTCGCGGTGGAGTACCAGGTCATCTTGTTGCCGACCCGCCGCTTGTAGGCGAGTGCCTCGTCGATGGGGCCCTGGGTGACGATGACGAACCGGGCGTCGTAGTCGTCCAGGAACTCCAGCCGGGTGAACTGCGAGGTGAACCCCGTACAGCCCGGGCACTGCCACTCCTTGCCAGGGAACCACATGTGGTTGTAGACGATCAGCTGGCTCTTGCCTTCGAAGACGTCCACCAGGCGGACGGGTCCGTCCTCGCCCTCCAGCGTGTAGTCCGGCATCCGCACCATCGGCAGGCGGCGGCGCTGGGCGGCGATGGCGTCGAGCTCCCGGGTCGCGGCCTTCTCCCTGACCCGCAGCGCTTCGAGCTCACGCTGCCAGGTGGCGGCGTCGACGACGGGCGGTAGTGCTTTCGTGTCCATGTCTTCTCCCTGCTTGCCGTGTCCGAAAGAGGTAGACCTGCCCCGGCCGTCGAATTCATCGGCAGGCGTTCCTCTGGATTCGGTAGGAATGCCGCCAACCGCGATCCTTTAGGGTGCAGGCGTGGAGAGGATCTTGGCGGCGGCCTCGGCGGTCCTGGGCGAGGAGGTCAGCGGGCCGGTCGATCTCGGCGGGAGTTCGCGCAGCCACGTCCTGAGGTGTGCGACCCCCAGTGGCGGCACCGTGGTGGTCAAGGCGTACCGGGAGGTCGCGGGGTTCGCGGCCGAAGCGGCCGGGCTGCCGTTCTGCGGCGGGTCGGGGCCGCGGTTGCTGGCGGTGGACCCGTCCTTCCCGCTCGTCGTGATGTCGGATCTCGGCGTCGCGCCGAGTCTGGCCGACCTGCTGCTCGGGGAGTCGGCGGAGGCGGCGAGGGACGGGCTGCTCGCCTGGGCCAGGACGTACGGGCGGATCGCCGTGGCCGGCGCGGGGAGGCGGCGGGAGTGGGAACGGGCGCGGGCCGTCTACTCCGGGGGGCGAGGCGGGGCGGCGTCTCCTGGGCGGTCTCGGAGAGGTGCTGCCCTCGGTGCCCGCGGGCCTCGACGCCGAGCTCGCGGCCCTGGAGGCGGACCAGGAGCGGTTCCCGGTCTTCTCGCCGGGTGACATCTGCCCGGACAACAACCTGCTGACAGCGGGCGGGATGCGCGTGCTCGACTTCGAGAGGGCCGGATACCACTCGGCCTTTCTCGACGCGGCCTACGTGCGCATGCCGTTCGCGACGTGCTGGTGCGTGTTCCGGCTGCCGCCCGGGCAGGCGGCGGAGATCGAGGACGCGTACCGCGAGGAGGTGGTCGTCGTCCATCCCGAGCTGGCCGACGACGGACTCTGGGCGGCGGGGGTGCGGCAGGCCGTGGCCACCTGGACGATGTTCATGACGTGGGCCATGATGCCGGGGGCACGTGAACGGGACCGGCCCACGCATTCCACCCGGACGCCGGTGCCGAGCAGGCGCCAGCTGCTGCGTCACCGGTGGGGCTACCTGCTGGAGCATCTGGAGGCGGGCGAGTTCCCCGCTGTTCAGGAAGCCGTACGGGCGTGCCTGGAGACCACCGCGCACTGGGAGGTCGCCGAGCTGCCCTACTACCCCGCCTACCGGTAGGCGGGCGGTCTCTCCTGTCGCGCTACAGCATCGTCTGGCGCAAGCCACAGGACTGAGCCGGGCGGTGCGTGCGATTGGCCGTCCTTCGCGCGCGCGGCTCCGATATCGTGACCACGCTACGTGAGCAGATCGGCACGATTAGACACGTTCAACCCCGCTCGGGCTCTGCCCGCCCCCACCGAGGAGGATGTGTGAGCTCACTCCCCACGCGTATGGCCGACTGCTGGGAGAGACGGCGACCGCAGGACCGGCTCTACTGGCAGGTCCTGCTGGGGGATGACCCGGGCGCGCGGGCCATCGTCCAGGAGGCCCACGACCGCCTGGCCGGCGTTCCCGGCCTCGATCGGGTGCCACCCGAGTCCGTGCACCTCACCACGTTCGTCGCCGGCCGCTCGGACGAGATCACCGGCGACCAGGTACGGGTGATGGCCCAGGAGGCGGCGGGCCAGCTCGCCCGGGTCGAGCCGTTCACCGTCACGCTGGGCCGGGTGCTGTACCACCCCGAGTCGGTCGCGCTGGAGGCGCGGCCGGTCGAGCGGCTCCGGCCGCTGCTCGAAGCGGCGAAGTTCGCCACGCGGGCGGCGACGGGCCGCGACGGCGTCCTGGACCACGAGCCGTGGACACCCCGGGTCACGCTGGCCTACAGCAACTCCGACGGCCCCGCGGCCCCCGTCATCGACGCGCTCGGGGAGCGGCTGCCGGACCGTGAGGTGACGATCCGCAGCATCCACATCGTCGACCAGGAGGCGGCGTTGAGCTGGCGCCCGGTGGCGGAGGTCCGGCTCGGCGCGTCATGAGCCGTCCTGGAAACCGCCCATAGGGTGACGATTGATCTGTGAAAGCGCGTGCAGTTGAATACTCGGGTGCGAGCTGGCCGAGTGATCTCCCCGGTTCTGGTGGGCAGGGAGAAGGAGCTCGCCCGGCTCGTCGCGCTCGTGGCCACCGCGCCCTCCGTGGCGGTGATCGAGGGCGAGGCCGGCATCGGCAAGTCGCGCCTGGCCGCCGAGCTGCTCGGCGACACGGCCGTGGCGGGGATGCGGGTGCTGAGCGGGTCGTGCGTGCAGATCAGGGAGCCGTTCCCGCTGGGGCCGATCGTCGAGGCGCTGCGCGGGCGCGCGCCCGATCTGGCCGGGGCGGAGCTGACGCCGGTCGCGGGGGCGCTGCGCGACCTGCTGCCCGAGCTCGCCGGGGTGCTGCCCGAGAAGCCCCGGCTGCCCGACGACCGGGCGGCCGAGCGTCACCGGCTCTTCCGGGGGCTCGCCGAGGTCATGGCCGCTCTCGGTCCCGCCGTCCTGCTCGTGGAGGACCTGCACTGGGCGGACGGGCAGACGGTCGAGTTCCTCACTTACCTGATGTCCGTGCTGCCCGACACGCTCCGCGTGGTGCTGACGTACCGGGGCGAGGAGGCGCCGGCGGCGGTGCGCGCGATCACCGCGCGGACGGCCGACGCGATCAGCGTGGCGCACCTGGTGCTGCCGCCGCTCGACGCCGCCCAGACGCGGATCATGGCGTCGGCCATCCTGGAGGCCGACCAGGTGACGGCCGAGTTCGCCGAACACCTCCGCGCGCGGGCGTCCGGCCTGCCGCTCGCCGTGCAGGAGCTGCTGGCGCTGCTGCGCACGCGGGGGACGCTCATCAAATGGGAGGGCGGATGGGCGCGGCGCGCGCTCAACGAGCTGGACGTGCCGAGCGGCGTCCGCGTCACGGTGCGCGAGCGGGTCGCGCAGCTCTCCGACGGGGCCAAGCGCGCCGCGGAGCGGGCGGCCGTGCTGCGCACGCCGGTGCCCATCGAGGTGCTCGCCGACGGTGACGCCGGGGCGATCGACGAGGTGCTCGGCTCGGGGCTGTTCGCCGAGACGGGCGGCGCGGTGGGGTTCCGCCACGTGCTGGCGGCGCAGGCCGTCTACGAGGCGATCCCGCCCGGCCGCCGCCAGGCGCTGCACGCCGCCGCCGCGGATCTCATACGAGGGCTTCGACCGATGCCGCTGGGCCGCCTGGCCCACCACCTGCGGCACGCGGGACGGGCCGAGCAGTGGGTGGAGACCGCCATCGAGGCGGCCGACCAGGCGTCGAGGCTGGGCGACGACGCCGAGGCCGCGCGCCTGCTGGAGGACGTGCTGCGCGACACCGACCTGCCGGCGGCACGGCGGGCGGAGCTGACGGTGAAGCTGGGCTGGGCCGCGCTGGAGCTGCTGCGCCCGCCGCCCGTCGCCGGCCTCATCACCGGCGCGCTGGAAGGGGATGTGCCGCGCCCGCTCCGCGGCAGGCTCCGCTTCCTGCTCGCCCTCCACCTGGAACGCACGCGGACGGACATCGCGCGCATCGGCGACGCCTTCGCCCAGGCGGTCGAGGACCTGGACGAGGAGCCGGGGCTGGCCGCCTGGGCCATGGTCGGAGTGGGCCGCCCGCCCAGCGACCTGCCGCCCGCCGAGAGCAGGGCCTGGCTGGAGAGGGCGCTCGCGACCCTGCCCGCCGTCGGCGACCCCGCCATGCGGATGCTGGTGCTCGGCAAGATCGCGATGATCTTCGTGGTGATCGGCGATCCGCGCTGGGACGGGCTGGCGGAGGACCTGCTGCGCGAGACCGGCGGGCGCGGGCTGCTGCGCCGCGAGGTCAACGCCTACCGGTCCATCGGGGGCGCGGCCCTGTTCAGCGGTCACCACCGCAAGGCCCGCCGCCTGCTGGCCGCGGCGATCGAGGACGGGGCCGAGCCCGATCTCCGCGGGCGGCTGGAGCTCCGCTGCCTGGTGAACCTGGCCGCCGCCGACTACTTCGACGGCTCGTGGGACGGGCTGGCCGCGCGGCTGGAGGAGCTGCGCGGCCATTTCGGCGACGAACCGCACGAGCGCATCCTGGTCGACATCGTGGCCGCCTGCCTCGGCGCGGTGCTCGGGCGGCAGGAGGCGGCGCTGCCGCCCCTGCTCGACGCGATCGCCATGGCCCAGTCGCGCGGCCAGTTCGACGACCTCGTCCTGCCCATCAGCATGCTGCTCAGGCTGGCCGCCGCGCGCGGCGAACCGGAGCAGGCGATCGCGACGGCCGCCGAGGCGGCCTCCCATTGGGAGGCGGGCGGGCTGTGGCCGGTGGCCGTCCGCGCCCTGCCCGCGCTGACAGAGGCGCTGCTGGCGGCCGGCCGCGCCGCGGAGGCGGCGGACGTGATCGACAGGCACGCGTCCCAGCTGGCCGGGCTCGACGCGCCGCTGGCCGGACCGGCTCTCGGCCACGCCCGCGGCCTGCTGGCCGCCGACGGGGGACGCGGCGCCGAGGCCGCGCGGGAGTTCGCCGCGGCGGCCGAGGCGTTCGAGCGGATCCCGGCGCTGTACGAGGCCGCGCAGGCGCACGAGCACGCGGCCGCCTGCCTGTTCGCCCTGGACGACCCCGAGGCCGCCGTCCACCTGGGCCGGGCCGTCACGCTGTACGGCGGGCTGCACGCCCGGTGGGACCTGGACCGCGCCACGGGACTGGGCCGCCGGTGGGGAGTCCGCCCGCCCGCGCCGGCGCAGAACGGCGGCGACCAGGCGCTGTCGGCCCGCCAGGAACAGGTGGCCCGGCTGGCGGCGGAGGGGCTGACCAACCAGGAGATCGCCAAGGAGCTGTTCCTGTCGCCGAAGACGGTGGACAAGCACGTCAGCGCGGCCATGCGCAAGGTCGGGGCGCGGTCGCGGACGGAGCTCGCCCGCCATCTGAATTCCTAGATTGGGGATTTTTCCCCATAGGGCTCCCCATACCCCATTCCGCCTGGCTGTGGCGACACTTGCGGCATGTCCGAAACCACCTCCGAGCCCGGCCCCGACGACCGCCAGGAAGAGGCGACGGAGTCACCCGAGCCGCCCGAGCCGTCAGAGCCGCCTGAGCCGCTCCTGCCGCCCGACGGCTTCGAGCCCGCCTGACCACCCCCTCCAGAAAGGCCACCATGGCACTGCCCCGCCCCCCGTTAGCGCGCCGCGCAGGCATGATCCTGACCGCGGCCACGATGCTCACCACGGCGCTGGCCGCCACCCCGGCGTCGGCCGCCGACGGGACCACGCCCACCCCCGCTCCCGCCGCGCAGGCCCGGACCCAGACCGTCACCCTGTCGGGCGTGCGCGCCGGCAAGGTCGTCGTCACCCTGATCACCGGTGACAAGGTCCAGCTGAGCCGGTCGGAAGCCGGCAAGTATCGGGTGGAGACCGCCCCGGGCACGCGGGACGAAGGCCGCCGCGTCAACCTGTTCACCCAGTTCACGCCCGACGGCGTCTTCGTGCTCCCGGACGACGCGGTCTCCGCCGTCCAGGCGGGGCTGCTCGACAAGCGGCTGTTCGACGTCAAGTATCTGGCCGAGAACGGGTACGCCGACGACGCGACCAAACGGGTGCCGGTCATCGTCCAGTATCCGGAGGACCAGGCCGAGGCGTCACTCAAGCGCTCGGCCGCGGCCATCCCCGCCAGTGAGCCCACCGGGACGCTGGAGAGCATCCACGCCTCCGCCCTCGACGTCGACAAGGCAGAAACCGGCGCCTTCTGGGCGGCCGTGCGCGAGCGGCCCGACGCCAGGCGGGGCCTGGCCGCGCCCGGCACGCTGGGCGGCGGCATCGCCAAACTCTGGCTGGACGCCAAGGTCAAGGCCGACCTGGACGTGAGCGTGCCGATGGTCGGCGCGCCCCAGGCGTGGGAGCGGGGGCACGACGGGACCGGCGTGACGGTCGCCGTCCTGGACACCGGCGCCGACGCCGCCCACCCCGACCTGACCGGAAGGATCGCCGACAGCCGGTCGTTCGTCCCCGACCAGCCGGTCCAGGACGGGCACGGCCACGGCACCCACGTCGCCGCCACCATCGCCGGGACCGGCGCGGCCTCGGGCGGCAGGCACAAGGGCGTCGCCCCCGGCGCACGGCTCGCGGTCGGCAAGGTGCTGAACGACAACGGCGAGGGCATGGAGTCGTGGATCATCGAGGGCATGGAGTGGGCCGCGCGCAGCGGCGCCAAGGCCGTCAGCATGAGCCTCGGCGGCACGCCCACGGACGGCACCGACCCGCTCAGCCAGGCCGTCGACGACCTGACCGCTGAGACCGGCGCCCTGTTCGTGGTGGCCGCGGGCAACCTCTACAACGAGGAGACCGTGAGCGCCCCGGGCGCGGCGGACGCGGCGCTGACCGTGGCCGCGGTCGACAAGGACGACCAGCTCGCTCCGTTCTCCAGCCGCGGCCCGCGCGTCGGGGACTCCGGCCTCAAGCCCGACATCGCGGCTCCCGGCGTGAACATCGTGGCCGCGCGGGCGGCGGGCACGGCCATGGGCGCCCCCGTCGACGAGCACTACACGGGCGCCAACGGCACCTCGATGGCCACGCCGCACGTGGCCGGCGCCGTCGCCATCATGGCGCAGCGGCACCCGGACTGGACGGCCCAGCAGCTCAAGGCCGCGCTGATGTCGACCGCCAAGGACGACGGCTTCACCGTGTACGAGCAGGGCGCCGGCCGGCTGGACCTGGACAGGGCCACCGGCCAGCGGGTCTTCACCACCGGCGGCGGCGTCGACTTCGGCCTGCTCGAAGGATCGGGTGAGCCGAAGACCGGCGAGGTCTCGTACACGAACCTGGGTGACCAGCCCGTCACGCTCGCGCTGAAGGCGCAGATGAGCGGTGGGGCGAAGGTGGGCGTCGCGGACGCGACGCTGACGATCCCCGCCGGCGGCACGGCGGGCACGACCGTCACCCTCGATCCGGCCGGGCTGGAGCTGGGCAAGTACAGCGGGGCCGTGATCGCCGAGGCCGAGGGCGTCCGCCTCACCACGCCCATGGGCGCGGTGCGCGACGTCCCCAAGTTCGACCTCACGATCCGCACCCTGGACAGGGACGGCAAGCCCCGCACCCCGACGGCCATGAGCGTCGTCGACGTCGACGGGACCAAGGGCGAGCTCGGCCCGCATCGCGTGCACGACGTGGGCGTGATCGTGACGCGGGTGCCCGCGGGCACCGTGAGCGTGCTGCAGGTGCTCGACTGGGTGGACGGCGACGACCGCGCCAACCGGGGCTGGCTGTTCGAGCCGGAGCTCACCGTCACCGGCGACACCGAGATCACCCTCGACGCCCGCGAGGCGTCCCAGATCCGCTTCACCACGCCGAAGACCGCGGAGCCGCTGAACAACAGCTACGAGGTCTTCTTCCAGCGGACTCTCCCCAGCGGGCAGATCTACGGCGGCACCCTGCTCAACGGGGCGCCCGTCGGGGCGTGGGAGAAGGTGTGGGCGCTGCCGACCAAGAAGGTCACCAAGGGCGCGTTCCGCTTCACCGGGCAGTGGGAGCTCGGCGTGCCCGAGGTCACGATGACCGCGCGGACGCCGAAGCGGCTGTCGCTGAACCCGGTCTCCAGGGTCCACGTCCTCGACCGGGCGGAGCTGCACCCCGGATACGTCCCCTTCGAGGGCACGCGGGACCTGCGGGTCGTCGACGCCGGCAAGGGCCGTCCCGAGGACCTCGCGGGCAAGGACCTGCGCGGCGCGCTCGTCCTGATCGACGCCGAACCGGCCGAAGGGTCGCTCGGGCCGCAGTGCGGTCTCCAGATCGAGCGCGTCGGGCCGATCAGGGACGCCGGCGCCGCCGGCATCCTCGCCTTCAACGAGCGGCCGGCCTCCTGTCCGATCCCGCTGGCCCTCGCGCAGAAGCCGTTCAGCGGGCCGCTGCTGCCGGTCAACCTGCCGATCGCGTACGTGTCCCACGCCGAGGGCGTGAAGGTGCGCGAGGAGGCTCGCCGGGGCCGGGTCACCATCCGGGTGGAGGGCACGCCGCACACCCCGTACTCCTACGTGTTCAAGCCGTACGCGGACGGCCGGATCCCGGACTCCATGCACTACAAGGTCACCGACCGCCAGCTCCACCGCGTCGACTTCGACATGCACGCCGGGCCGTACAGGAAGGCCTCGGTATGGCGGAGCACGTGGCGCACCGACGACGTGACCTACACGGGCACCGGCACGGACGCGGTGAGCTGGTCACTGCCGCTGCCGCAGCGCAGGCACCAGTGGGTCTGGCCGCTGGACCGTACGATCGTGCACTCGACGGGCATGTCGGCCCTGACCACGCCCGATCCGGCGGCGGAGACCGAGGAGTCGCGCTACCGCGTCGACGTCTTCGACAAGCCGGGACGGACGACGCAACGGTGGTTCACCACCCCGAGCACGCCGGGCGCCGCGACCGCCTCGGAGAAGGTGTTCAAGCTCGCCGACCCGAAGGCCGCCCCGCTGGAGAAGCTGGTGGTCGGGGTGCCGTGCGCGATCTGCGTGCACGACGGCAACCTCTGGGTGACCCCGTCCATGGTCAGCGGGGTCGGGGAGCGGCGTGACGACGGCGTGGCCTTCGGGGACCTCCAGCCGCGGTACGAGATCCACCTGTACCGCGACGGCCGGGAGATCCCGAACGCACCCGTCGAGCCCTTCGCCACCCTGCCGCGTTACCCGCTGCCGGAAGGCCAGGGCGTCTACCGGCTGACGGCCAGGAACGACCTGCAGGACGTCGAGTGGACGTTCACCGCCCCGCCGGGCGAGGACCACGTCAAGCCCGGTCTCAACTGCTACGCCTGGTGGATCGACGGCCCGGTGGAGCACTGCCGCACCACCCCCGCGGTGTACGTGAGCTACGACCTCGGTGACAGCCTGTCCACCGGGAACACGGTGGCCGCCGGCCGCAAGCACACCTTCGAGCTGGAGGCCTACCACGGGCCGTCGGCCGCGAAGATGCCCGCCATCGCGGGAGTCCGGCTCTGGACGAGCACCGACGACGGCGCCACCTGGCAGCCCGCCGATCTCAGGCGCGGCCGGGACGGCGTCTACACCGCCGGGGCCAGGTATCCGGCCTACCGCGCCACCAAGGGCGCGGTGAGCCTGAAGGTCGAGGCGTGGGACGCGGCGGGCAACCGCGTCAAGCAGACCACGCTGCGCGCGTTCGACCTGCGCTGACCCCTCGCGCCGGCGCCCGTCCCCGGTGGGGCGGGCGCCGGCTAGTCCTCGGGGCTGGTCCTGGAGTCGAGCCAGGCGTCGATCAGCTCCGTGAAGTCCTCGCCCGTGTGCTCGTTGACCCAGGCGGTGAACGACGCCCGGTCCTGGCCGGTGTTGCGGTGCTCCTGGACCCAGGCGCGGGTCAGGGCGAAGAACCTGTCGTCGCCGATGCGCCGCCTGATCTCGTGCAGCATCACCGCGGGGCCGTAGTAGACGTTGTGGTCGGCGAACCGCTCGGGCCGGTAGTCGCCCGGCGGGCCCGCCAGCCGGCGCGCGAACCTTTCCTCCAGGCGCAGGTCGTCCATGTGGTCGTCCATCGAGCCCGGGCTGTGGTCGGCGGTCCACTGGATCTGGAAGTACATGGCGAAACCCTCGTTCAGCCAGACGTCCTTCCAGGTGCGCGGGCCGACGCTGTTGCCGAACCAGTGGTGGGCCAGCTCGTGCAGCACCACCTCGGGGCGCAGGTAGTCGCCGCCGAGGGTGATCATCTGCTGGGTCTCCATGCCGGAGTCGCTGGTGGCGACCAGGCCCGCGCTGGGGAACGGGTAGGGACCGGCCTTCTTCTCCATCCAGCGCAGCAGCTCCGGCATCCGGCGTATCACCGGCAGGGCATGCCTGTCCTCGCGGCGCACCCAGTAGGTGATGGGGAGGCCGCGCGGGCCCTTCGCCCGGTGCATCCGGTACTTGTCGACGGTGAACAGGGTCAGGTAGCTGGCGACCGGGTCGGTCGACTTCCAGCGGTAGGTGACCTTGCGCCCCTTTTCGGTCTTGCCGCCGTACGTGCCGTGCGCGACGCCGGCCCAGCCCTTGGGCACGGTGATGGCGACGTCGTAGAGCGCCTCGTCCGACGGGTGGTCGTTCACGGGGAACCAGGTGAACGCGCCGAAGGGCTCCTGCAGCGCCCAGGCCGACCCGTCCGCGGACGAGCGCAGGCCGAGCCGCGCGAGGTCGTAGCGCATCTGCCCGGAGTTGTGGGGTTTCGGTACGCCGTGGTAGCGGATCACCACCCGGGCGGACTTGTTCGCGGCGAGGGTAGTGCGGAGCGGGATCGTCAGGTCGTCGCCCTTGCGCCCGGGCTTGGCGGTCTTGCCCGCGACGGTCACGTGGTCGATCTTCAGGGCGCGGCCGAAGTCGAGCCTGATCTCCTTGATCGGCTTCACGGCCCGGACGGTGAGGGCGGCGGTGCCCGTCAGGCTCCGGCGGTCGGGCTGCCAGCCCAGTTTCAGCCCGTAGTGCAGGACGTCGATCGACGGGTTGCCGTATGCGGGGAACACCGGGTCCTTGACCGGTTGCGAGCGCCCTTTGGCGTAACGGGCGGGTTCGCCGGGAGTGGCCGCCGAGGCGGTGCCGCAGCAGGTGGCGGTCAGCGCGCCGACCAGGACCAGTAAGGGTAATCTCCGCATTCGCGACATCATAGTGATCACCGCCAGGGTCGGCGGGGGATTGCTCGTCCTACGGGTGCCGGTGAAACTTTCACCTCCGACATGGAGATCCGATAGGCCAGGTAGAGCCGGTGGCCAGGTAGGTAACCTGACACGCCGTCTCCGATATGTTTCGGGAATCGTTGACAACTTTCGGGGCCGGATGAACACTGTCGCCAGTTCGCATCACGCTCTCCGCCTTCGCGAGGAGGAAGCACACATGAACGGCGCCCCCGCCCCCCAGAGCACCCGCAGACGCGGCGGCATCACATCCTTCGTCCGCCGATCCTGCGCCGTAGCCGCAGCGCTGGTCATGGCGGTCGCGATGCCCGGCATCGCGCACGCCGCCCCGATCACCTCCAACCAGACCGGCAACAACAACGGATACTTCTACTCGTTCTGGACCGACAGCCAGGGAACGGTCTCCATGGAGCTGGGTTCCGGCGGGAACTACAGCACCTCATGGCGCAACACCGGCAACTTCGTCGCCGGCAAGGGCTGGAACCCCGGAGGACGCAGGACGGTCAGCTACTCGGGCAGCTTCAACCCCTCGGGCAACGCGTACCTGACGCTCTACGGCTGGACGAGAAGCCCGCTCGTCGAGTACTACATCGTCGACAACTGGGGCACCTACCGGCCGACCGGCACGTACAAGGGCACGGTCACCAGCGACGGCGGCACGTACGACATCTACGAGACGACCCGCTACAACGCCCCCTCCATCGAGGGCACCAGGACGTTCCAGCAGTACTGGAGCGTACGGCAGTCGAAGCGGACGGGCGGCACCATCACCGCCGGCAACCACTTCGACGCCTGGGCCAGGAACGGGATGAACCTCGGCAACCACGACTACATGATCATGGCCACCGAGGGATACCAGAGCAGCGGAAACTCCAACATCACCCTGGGCAGCACCGGCGGCGACCCGGGTAACCCCGGCAACCCCGGCAACCCGGGCGGCGGCTGCACCGCGACCCTGTCGCAGGGCCAGCAGTGGAGCGACCGCTACAACCTCGGCGTCTCGGTCAGCGGTTCGAGCAACTGGACCGTGACGATGAACGTGCCGTCACCCGCGAGGATCCTCTCCACCTGGAACATCAGCGCCAGCTACCCCAGCTCCCAGGTGCTGACCGCCAGGCCCAACGGCAGCGGCAACAACTGGGGGGTGACGATCCAGCACAACGGCAACTGGACCTGGCCGACGGTCTCCTGCAGCGCGGGCTGACCTCGTACCCCGTGGCGCGGCGGCCCGGCGGCCGCCGCGCCGCTGTCACTCACGGAGGCGCGACCGCCCGCAGGGCCTCCCGGCCGTCCGGGGCGGCGTCGGCGACGAACCATGCGGCGACCCTGCGGAACACCTCCTCCTCGGTGTCCACGTCGAGCAGCAGTTCGGGGCCGATGAGCGCGGCGACCTCCTCGAACGCGTCGCCATGGTCAGTCAGCTCCCAACCCGGCCACCGGGCGGGCAGGTCGCGCGGGTCGAGCGAGCAGTCGAGCGACCACCAGTCGAGCCGCCGGCCGGGGGCGTCCACGTAGAGGCCGTTCCAGGGGACGTTCTCCAGCGCCGCGAACGGGACGGCCTCCTCCTGCGGGGTCAGCAGCACGCCCGGTCCGGCGAGCAGGGGCTCGGCCAGCCCGGCGGCCCACCAGCCCCCGAACGACAGCCGCTCCCCGTCGCGGGCGGCGATGAGGACGTCGGCGACGGCGGACAGGTCGTCCTCCGCGGGCGCCTGGGCCCAGCGGGCGCGCGGCGCCGGTGTCTCGTCGAGGTAGAGCACGGTGTCGTACGGGAGCGCGAGGTAGTCCATGACCTGGTGCAGGCCGCGAGCGGCCCAGGTCACCGTCCAGCCCGGCCAGAGGGCCGCGACGAGCCGCAGCCAGGCGCGGACCTCCAGCACCGAGGTGTGCCGGTCGGGCCCCGGGATCCACTGGTCGGTGTGGACGAGCAGGCGGCGGGCGGGCAGGTCGAGGAGCGCGACGCCCTGCCACCAGATCGAGTTCATCCAGTGGTCGCGGTGACCGCCCCGCTGCTCGCGGATGAAGGCGATCACGCGGTCGGGGCCGCGGAGGAGGTCGTGGTAGAGGGTCTCGGCCGCTCTGTCGCGCGACCAGACGCGGTGACCGGACCCGTCCACGATGACGTAGTGCGCGTGGCCGCCGCTCATGCAGGCTTCCCGCGCAGCTCCCTGGTGGCCGCGCGGTGGGCCTCGCCGACGCGGGCCAGCATGTCGAGCAGCAGCGGCGCCTGCTCCGGGGTGTAGTGCGCGCCGAGCGTCGCCAGGTGCCGCCTGGACGACTCGCAGGCGGCCTCGTAGTCGTCGAGCCCGCCCTCGACCAACTGCACGGTGACCATCCGGCGGTCGCGTTCGCCGCGCACCCGCCGCACGTAGCCCGCCTTCTCCAGCCGGTCGATCAGCCGGGTCGTCGAGGCGGACGGCAGCCCGAGCTCCTCGGAGAGCGCGCCCGCGGTCATGGGCCCGCGCGTCTCCAGCAGGATGGCGGCGGCGACGTCGACCGGCTGCAGGCCGAGCCGGTCGGCCACGGCCTCGTTGTGCAGCAGGACCGCGACCAGGAACTCGCGGAAGATCGCGTCCTCGGGTTGCTTGTGGGGCACTTTCCCAACCTACTCCACCCCGGAGTATCTTCGAATCGAAGATACTCCGAGTTGGAGAAAGATATGGACATCCTTGTCATGGGAGCAGGCGTCGGGGGCCTCGCCGTCGCCCGGGTGCTGCTCGCCGCCGGGCACCGGGTGCGCGTGTACGAGCGGGCCGCGGAGTGGCGCACCGGCGGCGCGGCCTTGATGATCTTCAGCAACGGCGCCGCCGTGCTGCACGACCTCGGCGTGAGCCTCGACGACGTGGGCGGGCGCGTCGACCGGATCGACGCGATGACCGCCGGCGGCCGGCTGCGCGTCAGCATGGACATCGCCCACGCCGCCGCCCACCACGGTTTCGAGACCAGGGCCGTCTCCCGCCGCGACCTCATGGAACTCCTCGCCGACGGCCTGCCCGGCGACCTCGTCCAGTACGGCAAGGCCTGCCAGGACGTCACCCAGGACCACGACCGGGTGACCGCGACCTTCGCCGACGGATCGACGGCCACGGGCGACCTGCTCATCGGCGCCGACGGTCACCACTCGGCCGTGCGGCACCGGCTGTGGGGTGACGCCGGCGTCCGACCGGCCACCTTCGGCACCTGGCAGGGCCTCAGCCCGATCGACATCGAGCTCACCCGTACGCACCGCCACCTCATGATCACCGGACGGGAGGGCGCGTGCGGCCTCATCCCCGCGGGCAAGGGCATGCTGCAGTGGTGGTTCGACGTGCCGTGGTCGCCCGGCGACCGGCGGCCCGCCGCGCCGCTGGCCGAGCTGCGGCGCCGGTTCGGCCACTGGGCGTCACCGGTGCCCGAGGTGCTCGCCGCCGCCACCGAAGCCGATCTCACCTTCTTCGGCCACCACTGGCGCAAGGTCGGCCCGGTCTGGGGGAAGGGCCGCGTCACCCTGCTCGGCGACGCGGCCCACATCATGCCGCCCACCCTGGGCCAGGGCGCCAACCAGACCTTGGAGGACGTCTGGGTGCTCGGGCGCGAGCTGGCCAGGGACGGCGACCCGGCGGTACGGTTGCGCGCCTACGAGAAAGCCCGATACCCACACATCTCCCTGGTTTCCCGGATGGCCAAGCGCAACCCGGCCAACTGGCGCATCCCACCGCTTCTCGGCAGGCTGATCCCGGAGACGTCCCAGACCGCCATGCTCGCCCGCTACAGCAACCGCCTCACCGCGCGATCCCGCTGAGGTGCAACCTTCCGCCCGGCGGACCGCGCCTGCTCACCGGGGACCCTCATCTCGCGGAGGACCTGCTGCAGAGCGTCCTGGCCAACGTCGCAGGGCAGTGGTCGAAGCTGGACAGGAAGGGCAACCCCGAGGCGTACACCCGCAAGGCGCTCGTCAACCAGTACATCTCCTGGACGCGCCGCGCCCGCCCGGAATTACTCAGCGCCCACCCGCCCGAAGCGGGCGTCTCCCACGACGAGGCCACGCTGGACCGCATCATGCTCCGCCGGGCGCCGGCCCAGCTGACCCGCAAGCAGCGGGCCGTGATCGTGCTGCGCTTCCGGGAGGACCTGACCGAGGCGGCGGTCACGGCGCTGGCGGCGACGACGGCGGGCGCGGTGGCGGTCTGGCCGCACCCCGCCGGCATCGTCGCGACACAGGGGCAGGACGTGCCGGACCTGCGGGGCAAGGTCGGCGCGATCCGCTACGCGTACCAGACGCCGTGCGAGGTCGACGAGATGACGCGGCGCTCCGACTGCAGTGCCGTGGAGTGGCGGGTGGTCACCCAGAAGGGGACGTACCGGCTGCCGCAGGCGCTCACCTCCTCCAAGAAGGCCCCGCGGGTGCCGCTCGCGATCAGCCGGGACGGGCGGAGGCTCGCCTACTACAGCCGCGACGCCGGGGCGCACGTGATCAGGGACATGGCCGGAGGCGAAGAGGTGGTCTCCCCTGTCAAGGTGGCGGAGGAGCGGATCGGCGCCGGATCCACCTGTGGGTGACGCCGGTGACCGGAGGCGGCAAGCCGGTGCGGTTAGACGGCGTGTTCATCATGTTCAGCGAGCTCGCCCCGGACGGCCGCACGGTCGTCGCCGTCGAGTTCGACGAACTCAAGCCGGGCAGGCTCACCCTGCTCGACGCCAGGACCGGGCGGCCCCTGCGCAAGGTCTCGATGCGTGGCCTGCCGCCGGGTGACCGGATCGACGGGACCGGCATCTGGCTGAACCGGGACGAGGTCACGGTGGTCGCGGGCAGCCGGGAGCTCGTCGCGTACGCCCTCGATGTCACCACGGGGCGCACGCGGCGCCTGGCCTCGTACGGAAACGAGCGCAGGTCCCTGACCCTGCCCCGGGTCAGCTGGGCATTCAGATAGCCGGGCGGGGCGGCGAGCGCCCCGTCCGTCCGCTACCTCACCGGCCGGTAGGTGAGGTGGGTGACGAGCGCGGTGCGGGAGGGCTCGCCGAGCGGTTCGAGGTCGATGTCCGCCAGGCCGTCGAACAGCCGCTCGCCGCGGCCCAGGAGCACCGGCGCGACGTGCAGGCGCAGCTCGTCGATCAGCCCCGCCGCCAGGTACTGGTTCACCGTCATGCCGCCGCCGGCGATGGCGACGTCACGGTCGCCCGCCGCCTCGCGCGCCAGGCGCAGGGCCTCCTCGGGACCGCCGGTCACGAAAGTGAACGTGGTGCCGCCCTTCATCGGCAGCGGCTCGCGCTCGTGGTGGGTCAGCACGAAGACCGGCGCGTGGTACGGGGGCTGCTCGCCCCACCAGCCGCTCCACTCCAGGTCCCAGGCGCCGCGGCCGGGGCCGAACATGTTGCGGCCCATGATGAAGGCGCCGGCGGCGGTGATGGCCTCGATCTCCGCCTTGTGGAGCTCCGGCTCGTCGACCATCCACCGGGTCAGCCGCCCGTTCTCTCCCTCGCCGAACGGATTGTCCAGGCTCTGGTTCGGCCCGGCCACGAAGCCGTCGAGGGACATCGCCATGTCGCAGATGACTCTGCTCATCTCATCGCCTTTCAGTTCCAAGCGCTCCTTCTCGCGCCTGCCACCGGGTGGTCGGAGCCGCCCGGCGGTTCTCTACATCCGGCGGGGGAGCTTGTTCCCCCGTGCGGGGGAGGCCGGGGCCGGGAGGCCCGCCGATCCTGGAAGCACCGAACTCGAACTCCAGGGAGCTGCCCATGACCGTGCGCCAGGCGCGCTGGCCCGCGTACACGACGGCGGTGCTGTTCCTCGGCTACGCCGTGGGCAAGGCCGTCTACGCCGCGCAGGGCAAGCTGGGTTTCCCCGGCGGCCCGGTGGTTCCTGCGGCCGACTACGAGCGCTACGCCCGCGAGATGATGGACGTGGCGGCCGCGCAGTGGATGGCGGCCGCCAACGGCCTGCTCGGCGCGGCCCTGGTCCTGCTGACGGTGACCGGGGCGGGCCGCCGGGTGCCGCGCGCGCTGATGCTCCTCGTGCTGGCCGTCGCGCTGGCGGGCGTCGGCGCCGGAGCCGTGATCATGGTGGCGGACGGGTTCGTCGGCATCGGGATCGGCTGGCAGTGGCACCACGGCGTGATCGGGATCGCCGCGATGGGGCTCCTGGCCGCGACGACCCACTCCTACGCGCGCGCGACCCGGCCGGGGCATGCCGAGCTGACCGGCCGGTCATGATCAGACGGGTTTCGCCACGTCGGACGGCAGGAGCTGTTCGGTGAGCAGGCGGCGGACGTTGGCGGGATCGGCCAGCCAGGGCCGCAACAGCTCCCATCCGTGGAAATATCCGAACATGTACGGGCTCATCGCCGACGGCCGCAGCAACGGCAGCGCCCTGGCGATCTCCGCGTCGTCGTACAGGCACCAGCGGGCCAGATAACCGGCCAGCTCCTCGTCCGTCCGCCCTTCGGCGGCGAGGTAGGCGACGTTGCCCCACACTCCCCACAGCGCGTTCTTGACCAGGTGGATCGCCGCGAAGTCGCTGCCGTCGGGCCGGATCCCCAGGTCGGCCAGGACGTTGTCGGTCAGCCACGCCTGCGCCTCGTCCCCCGGGAAGAGGATCTCCTCGGCGCACAGCCCGAGCCCCTCGCTCAGCGCGAACGACGGGGCCAGCATGAACCGGACCCGCTGGTCCGTCCGGGTCGCCCCCAGGTCCTTCAGCAGCGACTCGGCGATGTGACCGGGATGGCCCTCGTGGGCGACGACGTAGAACAGGTCGGCCACGTTGAACGGGATGCCGGTGTTGATGAAGATCACCGACTTGAGGTCGCCCGCGTAGTGCCCGGCGGCGTGGAAGTGCGCCTCCGGCACGAGGTGGCAGCCGACGACCTCGTCCGGCGGCAGCGGGACGATCGCCTCCGTGCGGGCCCGGGTCTCGGCCACCGCCTTGTCCACCAGTGCGGGCAGCCGGTCAATCTGGTCCAGCGCGTGAGCCGACTGCCAGGCGTGCAGCCGGTCGGACAGCGAGCCGGCGGCCCTGGGCAACGCCGCGTCCAGCCGGTCGTGCGCCTCCTCGAACACGAGCTCGGGCACCCACCGCGGCCGCAGCCCCAGCGCGAGCTCGCCGTAGTCGGTCAGCGGGAGCCGCTCGCCGTCCAGATAGCGGGCCACCGCGCGCATCGCGACCACCTGGGCCCGCAGGTAGGGGGTCAGCTCCCGGTCCAGTAACCGGTCGGCGCCGGCGATCAGGTCGCCGGGCGGCCGGACCGGCTCCGCCTGCGCCCGCTCGCTCCACTCGGCCGGCCCCCGGTAGACGAGCCCGGCACCGTTCAGGTGCCGGTTGAGACGCAGAGCGAGCATCGCGTATTCCTGCTGCCATTCCTGTTCGTCCATGCCCGCCACGCTAGTTGCACCGAACGCGCCCGGGCCGAAGGTGCATCTAGGTCTACCCCTGTCGTATTTCTAGCCGGATTCCCCGCGGGTGATCGCGTCCGTAGCGTCGGGGCCACGAGAACTTCATCGGAGAACGGGGTGCTTCCTGTGTTGCAGACGTCCGAACCGGCCAGGCCGGCGACCACGGCCAGGGCCCTGGCCCCTGACCTGGCGCGCGGCTTCATGCTGCTGGCCATCGCGTTCGCGCACGCGCCGCTGTTCGTGGTGGCCGTCGACCGGGGCTCCGCCGCGGCCAACGCGGTCTCCGAGTTCTTCCACGTGCTGTTCGTCAACAACCACGCGCGGCCGATGTTCGCCTTCCTGTTCGGCTACTCGCTGGTCCAGCTCCTGAACAGCCGGACGAGGCGCGGCGCCGACTGGGTGACGGTCCGCAAGCTGCTGCGCCGCCGGGGGTGGTGGCTGATCGCGATCGGGTTCGCGCACGTGGCGCTGCTGGTCCCGATCGACATCCTGGCGCCGTACGGGCTGGCGGCCGTGGTGCTGACCGGGATGCTCCGGCGTGGGGACAAGGCGCTGCTGTGGACGGCGGGGACGCTCATGGTGCCGGCCACGGCCGTGGTCGGGTTCGCCATGTGGGTGGCGCTGATGCAGGGGCTCTCCACCTTCTCCCTCGGCACCATCGCCGCCGGGGCGCGGGGCTTCGGCGAGCTGTTCGTCACCAGGATGGTCGGCTGGCCGTTCGGCCTGGTCCTCGGCACCGTCATCGTGCTGCCCGGGGTGCTCTTCGGGATGTGGGCGGCCCGGCGGCGCATCCTGGAGGAGCCGGAGCGGCACCGGCGCCTCCTGGTCCGCTTCACGGTGATCGCCACGGTCGTGTCCGTCGCGGGTTCCGTCCCCGCCGCGCTCATCCAGACCGGCCTGTGGACCGGGGCGTCCGGCCCGGCCGTGGTGGCGGCCTCGGTCGCGCAGCCGCTCACCGGATACTTCGGCGGCATCGCCATGGCCTGCGCCGTCGGCCTGATCGCCCCGCTGGCCGCCCGCGGCCGTGGTCCCCTGATCACCGCCGTCGAAGCGCTCGGCCGCCGCTCGATGAGCCTGTACCTGTTCCAGTCGATCGCGTTCGTCGTGATGTTCTTCCCCTTCGGGCTCGGCCTGCAGGACGACCTCGGCATCGCCGGCGCCACCGGCGTGGCCGTGGCCACCTGGCTCGTCTCGCTGCTGATCGCCGACCTGATGCGCCGCGCCGACCACCGCGGCCCCGCCGAGATCCTGCTGCGCCGCCTGGCCTACCGCCGCACCTGACGCCCTGCGAGTACGAGGAGAGCCTTCCGGAGGGTGATGGTTTCATCACTTAAGGTGATGGTCATGGATGCGGAGACGGACCGGCTGATCGGCGTGGCGACGAGGATGTTCGCCGAGGTGGGATACGACTGGACGTCGATGCGGATGATCGCCGAGGCGGCGGGGACCGACGTGGACCGGCTGGTCGAGACGGTGGGCGAGAAGCCGGAGCTCTACCACGAGGTGATGGTCCGCGCCGTCAACGCCGAGCGGGCGGCCATGGAGCCGGCGCTCAGGTCCTTCGTCCCCGGGGTCCAGGGGGCGTTCGACCTGGTCGACGCCTATCTCGACTACAACGTCGCGCACCCCGAGTATCTGTCGCTGTGGTTGCACCGCTGGACGGGCGACGCCGCCGACACGCCCGACCTGGAGGGCATGTTCTCGCGCCCGCTCGCCTTGGAGGTGGCGGAGACCATCCGGGAGCTGACGCCGGACGACGTGGACGGCGACCACCTCGTCTGGACCGTGGTGTGGTGCGTCTACGGGTTCCTGTCGGGCGGCATGCGCCACGTGTCGCCCGACTGGCCGCAGAAGCGGGGCGAGCCGGTCCAGCCGGGCGTGGTGGAGTCCTTCCGCGCCTACCTGCACACCCTGATCCGCCGCATGATCGCGCCCGCCGGGTGACGGGTCAGCCGATCGCGCCCTTGTCGCGCAGCGCCGCGAGGCGTGCCGCCGAGTAGCCGAGCTCCTCCCGCAGCACCTCGCCGGTGTGCTGGCCGACGGACGGCGCCGGGCGCGGCGGGCTTTGCTCGCCGTCCACGACCACCGGCGAGCCCGCCGAGAGGTGCGGGCCGACGCCGGGCTGGTCGAGCATCCCCAGGACGGGGTTGCCGGCCAGCAGCGCGTCGGGGTCCGCGGCCAGCTCCTCGAACGTCCGGTACGGCGCGTACAGCAGCCGCCTGGCCGACAGCGCCGCGTCCACCTCGGCGAACGGCCGCCCCGCGAACCACGGCTCCAGCAGCCCGCCGATGACCGCGCGGTGCGCGTACCGGTCGGAGTCGCGGCGGAAGTCGGCGCCGAGCGCCCGCTCCACCGCCTCGACCGCGGCGGTCAGTCCCGTCAGGGCGAGCAGGTCGGACCAGTGGCGCGAGGTGAGCACCACGAGCATGACGCGCCGGCCGTCGGCGGTGCGGAAGTCGCGCCCGTAGCCGCCGTAGAAGTGGTTGCCGTCCTTCGTCCGCGGCTCGCCGCCGAGCTGGGCGCCGGCGAGATAGCCGAGGTTGGCGACCATGGACAGCGCCACGTCGCGCAGCGCCACCGTGATGCGCCGCCCCTCGCCGGTCAGCAGCCGGTGCCGCTCGGCGGCCAGCAGCCCGGTCGCCAGGTAGAGCCCGGCCGCGATGTCCCAGGCCGGCAGCACGTGGTTGACCGGCCCCGCCTCCCCGGCCGGCCCGGTCACCGCGGGCAGCCCGGTCTCGGCGTTGACCGTGTAGTCGACCGCGGTGCCGCCGTCGCGCCTGCCGGTGAGCAGCGCGTGGATCAGGTCCTTGCGGCGCTCACGGAGCTTCTCGTACGAGAGCCCCGGCAGATCGGCGTTGGCCACCACGACGCCGCGCCGCTCGACCAGGTCGGCGATGACCGCGCGGCCCTCGTCGGAGCGGAAGTCGACCTCGACGGCCCGCTTGCCCTTGTTGAGCCCGGTCCAGTAGAGGCTGGTGCCGGACGGGCCGAGCGGCCATCGGGAGCGGTCGGCCTGGCCGCCGATCGGCTCCACCCGGACCACGTCGGCGCCGAGCTGCGCCAGCGTCATCCCGCACAGCGGCGTGGCCACGTAGCCGGACAGCTCGACGACGCGCAGACCCTCCAGCGGGGCGGACATTCCGGCCGGTGTCACGCGCGTGCCCCGCGCATCAGCTCGCGCCCGACGATCAGCTTCTGGATCTCGCTGGTCCCCTCGTACAGGCGGAGCAGGCGCACGTCGCGGTAGATGCGCTCGACCGGCACGCCGCGCATGTAGCCGCTGCCGCCGTGCACCTGGACGGCCAGGTCGGCGACCCGGCCCGCCGACTCCGTGCAGAACAGCTTGGTGGCGGACGGCGCGAGCCTGCGGTCCTCGCCGGTCAGCCAGAGCCGGGCGGCCTCGGCGGCCATCGCCCGGCCGGCCATGCACAGGGACTTCTGCTCGGCGAGCATCGCCTGCACGAGCTGGTAGTCGCCGACCGGCCGGCCGCCCTGCCGGTTGTGCGCGGCGAACGCCACCGACTCGTCGAGCGCCCGCTCCATCAGGCCGACGGCCATCGCCGACATGTGCAGCCGGCCGCGCGCCAGCACGGTCATGGCCGCCCGGAAACCGGCGTCGACCTCGCCGCTGACCAGCGCGTCCGCGCCGACCCTGACCTCGGTGAACGTGACGTCGGAGGTCCAGGCGCCCTCCTGGCCCATCTTGGCGTCCTTGGGCCCCACCGCCACCCCGGGAGCGTCGGCCGGCACCAGGAACACCGCGATGCCGCTGCCCGCCGCGTCCGCGGGGCGGACCCGGGCGAACACCACGAACAACCCGGCGATCGGGGCGTTGGTGATGAACCGCTTGCCGCCGTCGATCACCCAGCCGTCGCCGTCGGGCGCCGCCGTGGTCTTCAGCCCCGACGGGTCGGAGCCCGCCTCCGGCTCCGTCAGCGCGAACGCCGCGGTGACCTCGCCGGAGGCCAGCGACGGGAGCCAGCGGCCCTTCTGCTCCTCGGTGCCGAACCCGACCAGGACCTGGCCGGCGATGCCGTTGTTGGTGCCGAACATCGACCGGAACGCGAGACTGGTGTAACCGAACTCGAAGCCGAGCCGGACGTCCTGGGTGATGTCGAGCCCCAGCCCGCCGTACTCGGCGGGGATGGCGTAGCCGAACAGGCCCATGTCGGCCGCCTGGCGGCGGAGGTCGTCGGGGATCGCGTCGGAGTCGGCGATCTCCTGCTCCCTCGGCACGACCCGGTTGCGGACGAACTGGCGTACCTGCTTGAGGATCTCTTCGAACTCGTCGGCTGCGACCATGCTCCTGACCTATCGAATAATGTTCTGCCGTGTCAACGGTTGCGGTAGTCGCCGGGCCGCTTCTCGCGGAACGCGCTCATGGCCTCCGCGTAGTCGTCGGTCGCCTGCACGATCGCCATGTGGGAGGAGATCAGGTCAAGGCTGGTGCGCAGGTCGGTGCGCATCGACTGGTGGACCGCCCGCTTGATCATCGAGATCGCGATCGGCGGCTTGGCCGCGATGCCCCTGGCGAACTCCATCGTCTCCGCCATGAGCGTCTCGTCGTCGTAGACCCGGTTGACGATGCCCAGCCGCAGCGCCTCGTCGGCGTCGACGAAGTCGCCCGTCATCAGCAGCTCCATCGCCTTGGCCGGGCCGACCAGCCGGGGCAGGAAGTACGCGCCGCCGTCGCCGGGGACCAGGCCGATGCGGATGTAACCCTCGGAGAACCGGGCCGACCGGGCGGCGAACCGCATGTCGCACATGAGCGCCATGTCCATCCCGGCGCCGACCGCGACCCCGTTGACCGCGGCGATCAGCGGCTTGTCCAGGTCCTCGACCGCCCGCGCGACCTTGTGGACCCGGTCGGTCAGCATGCGCTTGCGCTCGATCGGCGTCGCCTCGATCTCGTCGAGCGCCTTCAGGTCGACGCCGCTGCAGAAGCCCTCGCCGGTGCCGGTCAGCACGACCACCCGGACGCCCTCGTCGTCCTGCGCCTCGCGCAGCGCCCGCGCCCACGCGTCGATCATCGGCCAGGTGAACGCGCCCAGGGAGCGCGGGCGGTTCAGCCGGATCACCGCCACCCCGCCGTCGACCTCGTAAACCAGCTCGTCCTCGTCCTCGGCCACCGGACACTCCTCTCATTCCGGACAACCCGCCGAGCTTCTCACAGCGACCACCCCCGGCTCGCGCCAGGTCCGCCGCGTCCTCTACCGTCTGCCTCATGCCGACCTTCAGTCCCGTGGCCGCTCCCACCGTGCTCGACCTGCTGACACTGGAGAAGCTCGAAGAGGACCTCTACCGGGGCACGACCGTCTTCGAGGAACCGTTCCCGCTGTACGGGGGACAGGTGGCCGCGCAGGCGCTGGCCGCGGCGGGCGACACGGTGGAGCCCGACCGGTTGCCGCACTCACTGCACGGCTACTACCTGCGCAGCGGCGACGCGGCCCGGCCGACCGTGTTCCGCGTCTACCGTGACAGGGACGGCCGGTCGTACTCCGCCCGGCGGGTGGTCGCCATCCAGAACGGCAAGGTCATCTTCAACATGTCGGCGTCCTTCCACGTCCCCGAGGCCGGCGCGGACGTGCAGATCCACCCCGCGCCCGACGCGCCGGACCCGGACGGGCTCGAACCCGTGCGCCTGCCCCGGTTGTTCTCCATGGACAGCCGGCTGCCGCCGCAGCCGTACGCGGCGGCCGAATGGCCCACCCGGTTCTGGGCCCGCTGCACCCAGGACCTGCCCGGTGGTCAGCTCCTGCACGCGTGCGTGCTCACGTACCTCTCCGACATCTCCAGCGGGGTGACCGGCGTCCCGCACGGGGAGGGCGCGCGTTCGGGCTCCAGCCTGGACCACGCGGTCTGGTTCCACCGGCCGGCCCGCATGGACGAGTGGGTGCTGATGGACCTGGTGCCGCACACCGTGTCGGCCGGGCGCGGCTGGTACACCGGCACCATCCACACCCGCGACGGCCGGCTCGCCGCCAGCATCACCCAGGAGACGCTCTTCAGGAAGCCGCGCTGACCAGCTCGACGTCGAAGCGCACCTCGACGTCGTCGTCCAGCTTGAGCGCGCCGAAGAACGCCGAGTACGGCTTGACGCCCCAGTGGCTCTGCGTGACCGTCGCACTGCCCCGCACCCGCTCGCCGTCGAACCGGCAGTCGAGGGTGAGCGGCCGCGTCTGGCCCGCCATCGTCAGCTCGCCCTCCACCCGGAACGACTCCCGCGTCCCGGTGACCTGCCGCGACCGGAACGCGATCGCCGGGAACCGGCCGGTGTGGAGCACCTTGTCCTGGATGTTGCGCGCGATGTCGCGCCGGTCGGAGTCGGTGAGCGGCTTCACCCCGCCCGTCCCCGACACCACCCGCAGTGACCCGGCCTCCACCTCGACGCTCACCCGGCTCGCCCCGGGGTCGTCGAGATCGACCACGGCCTCGCCGCGCCATCGGTCCGCCTCGATCGTCAGGTCATGACCGGCCTTGGCGCCCAGACCGGTACGCCTCGTCTCGACCAGCAACTGCCCCGTCTCCGGACCCAGCGTGTATGAATCCCCCATACTCCGCACGCTACCCACCGTTGCGACGACAAGACCGACGGCTTCCGTAGGGTCGTGGCATGAGTGTCGTGATCGAGGCCGTGCGTGAGGCGAGTGACGAGGTCGTGGCGGCGTTCGGGCGGCTGCTGCCCCAGCTCTCCGCCGGGGCGGCGATCGACCGGGAGGCGGTGGAGCGGGTGGTCGGCTCCGAAGGGAACACGGTGCTGGCCGCGCGGGCCGGGGGCGTCGTCGTGGGCCTGCTCACGCTGGTGGTCTACCCGCTCGCCTCCGGGGTGCGGGCGCGGATCGAGGACGTCGTGGTGGACGGGGCGGCGCGCGGCCAGGGGGTGGGGGCGGCGCTCACCGGGCGGGCGCTGGAGCTGGCCAGGGAGCGGGGGGCGCGCACGGTCGACCTGACGTCCCGGCCGGAGCGGGAGGCGGCGAACCGGCTGTACGAGCGGGCGGGGTTCCGGCGGCGGGATACGGCGTCGTACCGGGTCGTTCTCTGAACGGGGCTGGAACGGCTGGGTCGCATGATCGAAAAGACTGGGTCGCTGTGGTGAAATTTCAGCAGAATACGGGATATGTCGTTTTCAGCGGGCGACGATCCGCCATCCCGGGACGACCACACTCGCGAGCCCGTGGGGGAGGAGCGGGGCGGGAGGTTCAGGAAGGTGCTGCGGCGGGCCGGTGGGAAGTACGCGCCCGCTGACTTCGGGGTTCCCCCGTACGCGCCGGACGGGCCCGCGCCGCGGTTGTACGCGCCGGAGCGGGAGGCCGACAGGAGGCGGCGCGGTGCGCTGGCGGTCGGCCTGGCCGTCACCGCGGCCGTGCTCGCCGTCGGCGGGGCGGTGGTCGCGGCGATCACGTACCAGCTGCACGCGATCCCGGCGCCGCCCGCCGATCCCCCCACGCTGACGCCGCACCAGACGACGGCGGCCCCGGTGGACACGCGGCTGAGCCACGAGAAGTTCGGCGACCGGGACCTGGGCCGAAAGCTCACGGCCGCCAAGGTGGGCGGCTGGGACCACCCCACCTGCGACCCCGTCGACGGCAGGGGCCGCGTGCTGGGCAGGAACCACTGCGACCACGCCGCCCAGATCGCCTACTCCGCCCGGGACGGGAAGCTCCGGGCGGTCCAGCTCCTGCTGGCCTTCCCCACCGAGCACCGCGCCCGCGCCGCCGCCGTCAGCCTGTCCAAGCGGACGTCGGACGCGATCCGCTGGCGGCGGGGCGGCACGCATGCCCGGTACGCGTACGGCAAGGCCGGTGTGGCGGGCGCCGGCCCGTACGTGGTGGTCACCGTGGTCACCGCGACCGGCCGGGCCGGCGGGCAGGCGCCGGCGTTCCACCGCGTGCTCCACTCGGACACCGTGCACCGTTTCGCGGCTCTGAACAGATCCTGAAGGTCGATGCCCTACCGTGCTCACCGTGAGCCGGAAATCAGCGATCACGAGCGTCCTGGCCCCCCTCCTGGCGATCATGCTCGCCGCCTGCGGCGCGATGGGCGGCGGCGGCGCGGAGCGGCAGTCCCCGGCCGCGCGGTCGGCCGCGCCGGAGAGCGCGCCCGCCGAGCCGACGGGCTGCCGGCACGGCGAGCTCATCCCGGCGGTCGACATCCCGGCCGTGCACGCGGACCCGGTGGTGATCCCGGAGGTACGGATCGGCGGCGAGGTCGTCCCCGAGGTGACGATCCTGGGGGTGGACCTCCCCGCCCAGCGGATCCCCGCCCAGTGCACCGAGATCAAGCCCGCGCCCGGCGGCTGCCTGGGGGCCGCGTCGATCCCGCCGGTGTCGATCCCCGCCGTCGAGATCCCGCCCGTCGAGATCCCCGGCCTGGACGCGGGCGGCATCAAGCTCGACCCGGTGCGCGCCGAGGGCGCAAGCGCGCCCGCGCAGCACGCCGAGGGCGTCTCGACACCGGAGGTGTGCCAGACCGAGCCGAAGGACGGGGGCGTCGTCCTGTCCGTGGTCAGGCCTCCCCTCGTCCGGGCGCCGCTGGTCCGGCCGCGTCTGATGCGCGGCAACCTGATCAGGCCGTACGCCTGCAACGACCGGAACGAGTGCGTCCCGGCCGTCGAGGTGCCCGCGCTGGAGGTGCCCGCCGTCGAGGTGCGGGCCGTCGAGATCCCCGCCGCCGAGCTCAGGGCGTACGAGGTCGGCGAGAAGAACGGCTCCTAGACCGTCAGTGCTGCTGGAGCTTTACCGATTCCTGGTGTCAGCCCCTCTGTGATGGTCCGGTGCCCGGGTAGCCGCAGGTAAGGACAAAGGGGGAAATCATGAGACATGACGACTTCGTTGGCCAAGTACAGGCCCGAGCCCGTCTGGGCGACCGGGCACACGCCGAGCGGGCCATCCGGGCGTCGCTGGAGACGCTCGGCGAACGGCTGCCGGAGAGCCTGGCCGACAAGCTCGCAGCCCAGCTGCCACACGAGATCGGCGAGAACCTGCGCCGCACCGAGGTCTACGGCGGCCTCGGCACCGGGGAGCACTTCGGCCGCGAGGAGTTCATCCGCAGGGTGGGCGCCAGGGCCGGGGTCGACGATCGAAGAGCGGTGTTCCTCGCCCGGGTGGTGTTCGAGGTCACCGACGAGGCCACCCAGGGCCGCATCATGACCAAGGTCCGCGAGAGCCTCACCGAGGAGCTGCGCGAGCTGGCCACCGCGGGCAGCCAGGGACACCTCTGACAGGTCCGTGTTCCCGGCGCCGGTCAGGGTAGCTGCCCCGGGCATCCCCCTGACCGAGCGTCGTGGAAAGGACCGCCGACATGTCCGATCGCATCGCAGATCCGTGGGGGAGGCGCACCCCCTACGGCCCGCCCTCGGCGGCCGAACGGGTGGCGGCGTCGCTGCCCGGACCGGTGCGCCGGGTGCTGCCCCGGGAGATCGGACGGCGCGCCACCTGGCCCGTACGGGTGGACATGTTCCTGGAGGAGGGCGTCGCCGAGGCCGACGTGGACCGCTGGGTCCGGGCGGCCTCGATCCTGCACAGCAACGGCGACGCGATGGACATCGCGGTCGCCGGAGGACGGATCGTCGGCGTGCGCGGGCGCGCCGGCGACCGTGTCAACCGGGGCAGGCTCGACCCCAAGGACCTGTACGGCTGGCAGGCCAACAACAGCCCCGACCGGCTCACCCGGCCGCTGGTCAGGCAGGACGGCCGGCTGGTCGAGACCGGCTGGGACGACGCGATGGGCCGGATCACGGCCCGCTCGCGCGAGCTGCTCGACGGGCCGGGCGGCTGGGGCCACTTCGGCTTCTACACCAGCGGCCAGCTGTACCTGGAGGAGTACTACACCCTCGGCGTGATCGGCAAGGCCGGCATCGGCACGCCGCACATGGACGGCAATACGAGGCTGTGCACCGCGACCTCGGCGGCGGCGCTGAAGGAGAGCTTCGGCACCGACGGTCAGCCCGGCTCCTACACCGACGTGGACCACTGCGACGCCATCGCGCTGTGGGGGCACAACGTGGCCGAGACGCAGACCGTGCTCTGGATGCGCATGCTCGACCGCCGCCGCGGCCCCCGCCCGCCCGCGCTGATCGCCGTCGACCCGCGCCAGACCGCCGTCGCCCGCGAGGCCGACGTGCACCTGGCAGTGCGCCCCGGCACCAACCTGGCGCTGATGAACGCGATCGTCCACCGCTTGCTCGACAAGGGCTGGTACGACGAGCGGTATGTGCGCGCCCACACCCTCGGCTTCGACGAACTGGCCGAGACGGTGCGCGACCGCACGCCGGAGTGGGCCGCGGAGATCTGTGACGTGCCCGTACGCGACATCGAACGCGCGGCGGAGATCATCGGCACCTGCCGCAGGCTGCTCTCCACCGTCCTGCAGGGCTTCTACCAGTCCAACCAGGCCACCGCGGCCGCGTGCCAGGTCAACAACCTCCACCTGCTGCGCGGCATGCTCGGCCGCCCGGGCGCGGGCCTGTACCAGATGAACGGGCAGCCCACCGCGCAGAACACCCGTGAGACCGGCGCGGACGGCGACCTGCCCGGCATGCGTAACTGGGACAACCCCGCGCACATCGACGAGCTGGCCCGGCTGTGGAACGTCGACTCGTCCGTCATCCCGCACTGGGCGCCGCCGACGCACGCCATGCAGATCTTCCGCTACGCCGAGCAGGGCTCGATCAAGCTGCTGTGGATCTCGGCCACGAACCCCGCCGTCTCCCTGCCGGACCTGGCGCGCATCCGCCGCATCCTGGCCCAGGAGAACCTGTTCGTCGTCGTCCAGGACATCTTCATGACCGAGACGGCGATGCTGGCCGACGTGGTGCTGCCCGCCGCCACCTGGGGGGAGAAGACCGGCACGTTCACCTGCGCCGACCGTACGGTGCACCTGTCGGACAAGGCGATGGACCCGCCCGGCGAGGCCCGCTCCGACCTGGACATCTTCCTGGACTACGCGCGCCGCATGGACTTCCGCGACAAGGACGGCGCCCCGCTGATCAAGTGGCACGACCCGGAGTCCGCGTACCGGGCCTGGCAGGCCTGCTCGGCGGGGCGGCCGTGCGACTACACCGGCATCACGTACGAGCTGCTGCGCGGCGGCGGCGTGCAGTGGCCGCTCGGCACCGAGCGGCTGTACGCGGGCGGCAGGTTCAACACCGACCCTGACTACTGCGAGACGTACGGGCACGACCTGGTCACCGGCGCCGCCCACGGCGAGGAGAGCTACCGGGCCAAGGAGCCGCGCGGACGCGCGTTCCTGAAAGCGGCCCCGTACCAGCCGTCGCCCGAGGTGCCCGGCGAGGAGTATCCGCTGACGCTGACCACCGGCCGCACCGTCTACCAGTTCCACACCCGGACCAAGACGGGCCGCGCCCCGCAGCTCGCGGTGGCGGCGCCGGAGCCGTGGGTGGAGATCAGCCCGGCGGACGCCACCGAGCTGGGGGTCGGCGAGGGCGACCTGGTGCGGGTGGAGTCGCCGCGCGGCGCGCTGGAGGCCAGGGCGCGGGTGTGCGGCACCCGCAGGGGCACGGTGTTCGTGCCGTTCCACTACGGCTACTGGGACCGGGACGAGTCAGGGCCGGGCGACGGGGCGGCGCGCGCCGCGAACGAGCTGACGATGACGAGCTGGGACCCGGTGTCCAAGCAGCCGATCTTCAAGGTGGCCGCGGTCCGGCTGAGCAAGGTGGCCGCGGCGGAGGGTGCGGTGCCGGCCGCGCCCACCGTCGGCAACCGGCCGGCCGACCCGCGCGTCCCGGTCACCGCCGGCGGGCCCGCCGCCGAGGCGGACGAGCACGTCGAGGAGGAGTGAGCCATGCATCTCGCCCACTACCTGGGGCTGCTGCACCGTTCGCAGACCGAGCTGGCGTCCGCCTTCCGTGAGGTCGGTGAGCAGCACAAGGACGAGCCGGACGTGTTCCACGTGTGCGAGCGGCTGGCCGCCCAGTGCGACGCGCACGCCGGCCGGCTGCGGCCGTTCGCCGAGCGCTACTCGGAGGAGTCGCCGGACGAGCCGGAGCGGCTGCACTCCACCCTGTTCTCCGGCTCCCGCACCGGCGGGCTCGGGCTGCTGCGCGACCTGCACGACCTCTACCTGATGGCGGCCGAGTGCGACATCTCGTGGACGCTCATCGGCCAGGCCGCGCAGGGCGCCAGGGACCGGGAGCTGCTGGGCGTGGTCTCCGTGTGCGAGAGCGAGACCGCCGCCCAGATGCTGTGGCTGCGCACCCGGATGAAGCAGGCCGCGCCGCAGGCGCTGGTCGTCGCCGCCTGACCTCCGGCCCGCCGATCAGGCCGGGCGGGTGAACTCGCGCCGCTCGGCCGTCCACCCGGCCGCCTGCTCGCTCAGCGTGAGGCCGAGCCCCGGCCGGTCGGGCACGAGCATGCGCCCGTCGCGGATCTCCAGCCGCTCCTCGAACAGCGGCTCCAGCCACTCGAAGTGCTCCACCCAGGGCTCCTGCCCGTACGCGGCAGCGAGGTGCAGGTGGATCTCCATGGCGAAGTGCGGGGCGAGCTGCACCCGGTGGTGCTCGGCGAGCGCGGCCAGGCGCAGGAACGGGGTGACGCCGCCGATCCGCGGCGCGTCCGGCTGCAGGATGTCGGCGCCGCCCGCGCGCAGCAGCTCGGCGTGCTCGGCGACGCTGGTCAGCATCTCGCCGGTGGCGACGGACGTGTCGAGCGCGGCGGCCAGCGCGGCGTGCCCGGCGTGGTCGTGCGCGTCGAGCGGCTCCTCGATCCACACCAGGCCGAACTCTTCCAGCGCCCGCCCCATCCGGGCCGCCGCCGGCCGGTCCCACTGCTGGTTGGCGTCGACCATCAGCGGCACCTCCTCGCCCAGCAGCTCGCGCGCCGCCCGCACCCTGGCCAGGTCGGCCCGCCCGTCGGGCTGGCCCACCTTGATCTTGATGCCGCCGATGCCGCGCTCCAGCGCCGCGGCGGCGTTCTCCAGCACCCGCTCGATCGGGGCGTGCAGGAAGCCGCCCGAGGTGTTGTAGCAGCGCACCGAGTCGCGGTGCGCGCCCAGCAGCTTGGCCAGCGGCAGCCCGGCCCGCCTGGCCTTCAGGTCCCACAACGCGATGTCGAAAGCGGCGACGGCCTGGATTGACAGCCCGCCGCGGCCCACGGACGCGCCGGCCCACACCAGCTTCTCCCACAGCCTGGGGATGTCGTTGGCGTCCTCGCCGATCAGCTCGGGGGCGATCTCGCAGGCGTGCGCGTACTGGCCAGGGCCGCCCGCCCGCTTGGAGTAGCAGAACCCGATCCCCTCCAGGCCGCCCTCGGTGGTGATCTCGGCGAACAGGAAGGCGACCTCGGTCATCGGCCGCTGCCGCCCGGTGAGCACCTTGGCGTCGCTGACCGGTGTGTCGAGCGGCAGGTAGACGGACGACAGGCGGACCCGGGCGATGCGGTCGAGGGGATTCATGAGGGGATCATACGAATCCGGTTGTCATGGCGCGGGGATGACAGGTGTCATGCCCGGCCGGTGACTGAGCGGACTGGCCCCGGCGGCCCATGATCGACCAGGCTCGTGCGTGACGTTGACGCCGAGTCCGGAGGTAGCAGATGTCGATCATGACACGCGTGCTCGCGGGGGTGAGCGCGCTGCTCGTGGCCGGGGCGGTCGCCGTTCCCGCCCAGGCGGCCGTGCCCGGCGGGGGCGAGCTGCGGGAGTCGCTGGACGCCGTCCACGAAGCAGGCATGTACGGGGTCTACTCCGCGGTACGCGACGGGCGCGACACCTGGAAGGGCGCCTCCGGCGTGGCCGACGTGCGCACCCGGCGGCCGGTGAAGCCCGACATGGTGCACCGGGTGGGCAGCATCACCAAGACGTTCACCTCGGTCGCGGTGCTCCAGCAGGTCGAGCGCGGCACGGTCGAGCTGGACGCGCCGGTGAGCCGCTACCTGCCGGACCTGGTCCCCGGCGACCGGATCACGGTGCGCATGCTGCTCAACCACACCAGCCACATCGCCGACTACATCCCCGGCGCCTTCCCCTCGCTGCTGGAGGGCTCCACGGCCAGCCTGGACGAGCACCGCTTCCGCCGCATCGAGCCCGAGGAGCTGGCGCGTCTCGGTCTCCAGGCCGCGCCGACGGGGCAGCCGGGGGCGACGCCGGGCTCGTACTCCAACACCAACTACATCCTCGCCGGACTGCTGCTGGAGAAGGTCACCGGCACGGACGCCGAGGGCTACATCACCCGCCACGTGATCCGCGAGGCCGGGCTGCGGCACACCTCGTTCCCGCGCACGCCGCGCATCCCCGGGCCGAGCTCCGGCGCGTACGAGTCCATGTACGGGCTGATCGACCCGCCGCGTGACTACGGCGTCTACGACATGTCGTGGGCGGGGACGGCCGGGGCCGTCGTGTCGACCATGGACGACCTCAACCGCTTCTACCGCGCGCTGCTCCAGGGCGAGCTGGTCGGCGCCGCCCAGCTCGCCGAGATGCGGCGGACCGTGCCCGTGTCCGCCGGGGGCGGCGTCATCGAGTACGGTCTCGGCCTCTACGCGCTCGACCTGCCCTGCGGCCGCTTCTGGGGCCACGACGGCGGCGTCTTCGGCATGATCACCCAGTCGCTGTCGAGCCCCGACGGCAGCCGCCAGATCTCCGTGGGCCTGAACCGCGCCAAGTACCAGACCGTCGACGAGAACGGCCAGATCGTCCCCCACCCGATCGACGCCGCCTTCGTCGGCCACCTCCTGCTCGCGCTCTGCGGGCCGGGCCAGGCCAGGACGCTGTCGACGCCCGTCACCCCGTTCCCGGCGGACCGGCTCCAGCTCAGCCGATGAGCCGCGCCACCAGCCGGGGCACCGCCTCGCCGATCGGGTCCCTGATCACCTCGTCGGCCAGGTCGTCGTACGGGGTCGGCCCGGCGTTCACGATGACCAGCCGCGCCCCGTTGCGCTCGGCCAGCGCGGCGAGCGACGCGGCGGGCATCACCTGCAGCGACGTCCCGACGGCGACGAACACCTCGGCCCGCTCGGCGGCCTCGGCCGCCTCGGCGATCACGTCCTGAGACAGGTTCTCGCCGAACATGACCGTGGTCGTCTTCAGGATCCCGCCGCACTCCTGGCAGGCGGGATCCTGCTCGCCGTCGTCGATCCGGTCCAGCGCCTCGTCCAGCGTCGAGCGGTCGCCGCATCCGACGCACACCACCCCGAACATGTTGCCGTGCAGCTCCAGCACCCGGTCAGGGCTGGACCCCGCCCTCTGGTGCAGGCCGTCGACGTTCTGCGTGATCAGCCGATCGAGCCGCCCGGCCCGCTCCAGCTCCACCAGCGCCCGGTGCGCGGCGTTGGGCTCGGCCGTGCGCGCCGGGCTGCCCCGGCGGAACGCCCAGGACCGGCGCCGGATCTCGGGATCGGCGAGGTAGTAGCCGATGGTGACGAGCTTCTCGTGGTCGGGGTCCTGGCGCCACAGCCCGCTGGGACCGCGGTAGTCGGGGATCCCGGACCCGGTCGAGATGCCGGCCCCGCTCATGACGGAGATCATCACCCCATGGTAGGGACAACCGGTAGTCCGGCATCAGCTGTGCCTGTTAACGGCCCCGAATAGGGACTATGTGAGAAATGAACTGCTTTCATGTCTATGTCCGATAAGTCTTACGTGTAGGGCTTCTGTGCCATGGGCATGACCATCACGCTCAATGCGACTCATTTCACCATCAGTCCGATTCGGGGGAACGGCTCGATGTATATAAACGGAATTCGCGCCATCGTCGGAGGCGCCATTCTCTCGGCCGCCGCGCTCGCGGTCGGAGCGCCGGCGGCCGGCGCGGGGGCGAGCGTACCGTGCTCCGGGCGCGCACTGGTGAAGGCGATCGACAACGCCGCGTCGGGCGCGACGCTCTATCTGACGCCCGGCTGCAGATACGTCCTGAACGACTTGACCGGCCCGCTTCCGGCCATCGACGCGCCCCTCACCATCCGCGGGGGCAACAGCACGATCCAGCGGGACCCGGCGGCCGATGCGTTCCGCCTGTTCACCGTCAACAGCGACTTCAACCTCGACCGGGTCAAGCTCCTCGGCGGTGACGCGAGGACCTCCCCAGGAGGATTCGGCGGAGCCGTCGCCGTCAACAGTGGGACCACGAACCTCAACAGAGTGTTCATCCGGAACAACACCGCCACCTTTTCCGGTGGTCTCGGCGGCGTCGCCGGAGCCGTCGTCAACGTGTCGAACAGCAATATTCAGAACAACACCGCGACCAGGAACGGCGGCGGTGCGGCCAATGACGGGAGAATGACGTTCATCGACACCGTCGTCAACAACAACCGCGCCGGGGAGAAAGGCGGAGGAATAGCCAGCGACGGAATCCTGGTGGTGACCGGAAGCGTCGTCAACGACAATACGGCCGGCACCGTCGGAGGGGGCGTGGCGAACATCGGTCCCGGCACCGCGTCCATCATCCGCAGCATCGTCAACGGCAACACGGCGAACAACGCCCCGGGAGGCATCGACAACGAGGGCGCCCCCGGCGCCGTGACGCTGACGCGGTCGATCGTGCGGGGCAACACCCCCACCAACTGCGCGCCCACGTTCGTCCAGGGGTGCGTCCACTAGGCTGAGCGAGTCCCCCCGATCATCCCGGCTTGACCTTGACGTAGCGTCAAGGTCTCTAATGAGGGCATGCGGATCGGCGAGCTCGCCGCGCTGGTCGGGGTGTCCACCCGGACCGTGCGGCACTACCACCAACTCGGGTTGCTGCCCGAGCCGGCGCGGACGGCCGGCGGCTACCGGGACTACCGGTTGCGCGACGCCGTGCTGCTCGCCCGCGTCCGCCGGCTGGCGGAGCTGGGGCTGTCGCTGGACGAGATCCGCGACGTGCTCGCCGACGACCGGGGCAGGGACCTGCGCGAGGTGCTCCTGGAGCTGGACTCCGACCTGGCCAGGCAGCAGGAGCTCATCGCGGCGCGGCGGGTCCGGCTGGCGGCTCTGCTGGAGGAGGGGGAGCTGCGGGCCGACTCGGCGGTCTCCCCGGACATGGCGGCGGTGCTGCGCGACCTGGACACGGAGGGGTCGACGTTCGCCGAGATGGACCGCGAGATGCTCACGCTCATGGACACCGTCGCCGACCCCGGGATGCGCGACGAGATCGTCGAGCTGATGCGGCCGCTCGCCGAGCCGGGCATGCGCGAGCGCGCGCACGAGCTCTACCGGCGCCTCGACGGGCTGGCCGACGCCGAGCCGGGCGATCCGCGGGTCCGCGAGCTGGCCGCCGACCTGGCCGCGCACATGCCGGACGAGCTGGTGCGCGGGGTGATCGAGCACCTGCCGCCGGCGGGCGGGCCGTGGCTCGACGCCATGCTCGAAGAGCTGACACCCGCGCAGGGCGAGGTGTTCCGGTTGATGGTCGACATGCTGAAGGAGCAGGCGTGAGGGTGCTGCGCAGGATCGCCGGGTTCGACGCCAAGGGCATGGCCAGCCTCGCGCTGTGGGTCGCCCGACGCAGGGACGGCGTGCCGCCCGGCGCGCTGGCGGTGTCCTACTCCAGGGCCCAGTCCGCGACGATGATCCTCCTCCTGGTCATGATGGCCGTCGAGGTCGTGGTGGTGGAGGTGGTGCTGCGCGCCTTCGACGTGCCGGCCTGGATCCGCGTGCCGATCCTGGTCGCCGACCTGTACGGGCTGCTCGTCGGGTTCGCGGTGGTGGCCGCCTGCGTCACCCGGCCGCACGTCGTCACCGGCCGCGAGCTGCGGATCAGGTACGGCGCCTTCTTCGACCTGCGCATCCCGCGCGAGCTCGTCGCCTCGGTGCGCACGGTGCGCTCCTACAACGAGGCCGGCCTGGTCAGGGTCGAGGACGAGCGGCTGACCGTGGCGGTGGCGTCGCAGGTGAACGTGGTGGTGGAGCTGTCGGAGCCGGTCACCGCGGTCCGCCCGCTGGGCGCCGAGGCGGAGGTCACCACGGTGCGCTTCTTCGCCGACGAGCCGGCCACGCTGGTGGCGGCGCTGCGCCCGGCCCAGGAGAAGGCGGCCTAGCCCGCGCCGATGGCGTGGTCGATGAAATCGAGGAGCACGGCGGTCTGCTGGTCCAGGTCGACGCCGGGGTCCATCGCCCATGACTCCAGCACGCCGTCGACGCAGCGCACGATGATGTTGGCGACGCCGCGCGTGTCGAAGGACCGCAGCTCACCGTCGCGCTGGCCCTGGGCGAGGATCTCGGCGATCCCGTCGACCTCCTCGGCGAGTTCGTCCGAGTAGGCGTACGAGCCGTCCTCGCCGCGGTGGTTGGCCATGATCTCGCTCATCGCGAGGAACTCGACGCGATGAGCCTGGAAGAACTCCAGCTGCGACCCGATCCACGCGCGCACCCGCCCGGCGGCCGTCTTCTCGGCCGCGATCCGGGGCTCCATGTGCTGCCAGCCCCGCTCGAAGAGCCGGGTCACCACCAGGCGGAGGATCTCGTCCTTGCTGCCGAAGTGGTAGCTGATCACGCTCTTGCTGATGCCGGCCTTCTCGGCGATCCGCGCGAACGAGGTGTGGGCGTAGCCCACCTCCGCCACCACCTCGGCGGCCGCCTCGACGATCTGGGCCCGCCGGGCCTGCTCGATGAAGGACGGCCGCTTCCGCCCCGGCGGCTCGTGACCCTCCGGCCCGCTCATCCCGACACGTCCGCCGCGTGGGCGAACAGCAGCCCGAGCCAGACCCAGCCCACGACGATCGTGGCGCGCTGCACGAGCCCGGACCTCGGGTGGTCGGTCTCCCACGCGTGACCGAAGGCCAGGAAACCGGCGGTCCCGGCCGCCGCCGTGAGGGCCGAGTACCACTTCCACCCGGTCTCGGGCAGGACGAACGCCGCGATCAGCGCGGCGGCGGGCAGCGCGAAGAAGACCAGCGCCCCGGCGTAGTCGTGCAGCTTGTGCGCCGTCGACACCTCCGTGGGCGTCTCCTCGGAGGTTCCCGGCGGATAGCCCCGCATGGGGTCCATCGGGAAGACGCCCGAGGCGACCAGCGAGAGCCCGAACACCCCGATCACGACGGCGAGCGGCACGCTGCCGAGCGCGCCCGCGACGGCGACCGCGCCCGCCGTGATCGCTGCGCCGCACACGATGAAGTTGGCCCCTTGCACCCATCCGCGCGGCCCGAGGGCCAGCGCGCTCACCGCGTGCCGGACCGGCCGGTATCCCGGCCGGGTCCAGCCGTCCAGCACGAACGTGACGATGAACAGCCACGAGCCCAGCGTGCCCAGCCACAGGACCGTCGTGGTCATGAGCGCAGTCCGTCCGTCTTGATTTCAGGTCGCATGGCCTGATTTTAGACCAGTCGGACTGATTTCGCGTTCTAGCGGCAGCGGTCTCCGTTCACGTGGAACACCTCGGGTGACGGGTTCGGGCCGGCGGGAGCGGTGCCGGCGAAGCCGAAGGCGGCCGTGGCGCCGGGCCGCAGCTTGCCGCGGCTCTTCGCGGTCGCGACCGGCCCGTCCTGGGAGACGGCCGCGCCCCAGGAGTCCCGGACGCGCTGGGCACCGGGGAACGACCAGCGCAGATTCCAGCCGTCGAGCGACTTGCCGCCGGTGTTGCGCACGGTGACGTGCGCGACGAAGTTCCGGCCGCCCTGCGCCGTGTAGCGGACGTCGCAGCCGGCGTGACCGGACCGGTCGGCCAGGAACGCGGAGATCCAGGCCAGCGGGGCGTTCCAGTTGATGGTCAGCTCGTTCGTGGCCCACGACTCGATGTGGTCGACGTAGCAGAACTGCGGCTCACAGCCCTGGAGCAGCCGCTGGGCGACCGGGTCCTGGATGGCCGAGTTCGGCCCGCCGGAGAGCGTGCCGCGTGGCGGGTTGGGCAGCGACGCGTCGAGCTGGCGGGCGTACCAGCGGCTGTGCTGGTTCTGGGACGACACCTCGCCGTAGCCGGTCACGTACGACTGGTTGAGCGCGTTGCGGCCGAGGATGTAGTCCATGCCCTCGCGCACGCCGGCGCGGTACTTCTCCTTGCCCGTCAGGTCGTAGGCGACGGCCATCACCACCATGTTGTTGAGCACCAGGTTGTTGGAGCCCCAGTCGTAGTCCGGCGGCCCGTACGGCTGCCCGTAAGCCTGGTCGCGCTGCACGGCGAGATACTTCTCCGCGCCCTCCAGCACCGAGCGGCGCACCCGCTCGCGGTCCCGGATCGCGTTCGGCACCGTCGCCAGCTCCAGGCGGCCGAGCTGGGCGGTGTTGCCCCAGTCGAAGCCGCGCTCACGCCAGATGTCGCCGGTGTGGTGCGGCGAGGCCAGCACGAACTGGGCGAACTCCTTCTCTCCCGTGGTGATGAACAGCTCGGCGGCCGCCCAGTAGAACTCGTCGCTCACGTCGGTGTCGGAGTAGGCGCCGCCGCCCACGCCGTCGTTCGGGTCGGCGAGCAGGTCCGGGTTCGCCACGGCCGCGGCCCACGCCCGGCGGGCCGCCGCCAGGTTGCGCGCGGCGAACGCGGCGTCGTACGGGGCGAACACGCGCGCGGCCTGGGCGGCGGTCGCGGCCAGGTTGAGCGTGGCGGCGGTGGACGGCGGGTGCAGCTCACGCGGCTGCGGGTCCAGGTGCGGCATCAGCGGCAGCCCGGTCCACTGCGCGTCGTGGATCTTGTGGTGCGCCATGCCGGCCAGCCGCTCGCCCTGCGGGACCTGCATGCTCAGCAGGAACTCCTGCTCCCAGCGGGCCTCGTCCAGCACGTCGGGGACGCCGTTGCCGCTCTCCGGGATGCGCAGCTGACGGTCCGCGAAGGCGGCCTTGTCGCGCTCGTACAGGCTCATGAGCTGGTGGACCGAGATGCCGCCGTTGACCACGTACTTGCCGTGGTCTCCGGCGTCGTACCAGCCGCCGCTGACGTCGAGCGAGTAGTCGCAGACACCCGGCTGGCAGGGGACGGAGGTGTCGCCGCGGTTGGGCGCCGTGCCGACGTGGCCGGCGGGGCGGCCGTAGCCGGGCCGCAGGTCGTCGCGGATCTCGACCCCGCTGCGCTGGGTGTAGTAGAACTTCAGCGCGTCCACCCGCATCTCGTCGTACAGGTTCTCGGCGATGTCGAACGGGCGGCTGGTCTCGCCGTCGGCGGTGAGCGTGTAGCCGGCGCCCGGCTTGCGGTGGCCGCTGAAGTCGATGCTCTGCACGTTCTGTCCCGAACTGGCGTCGACGCCGCGCGGGTCGCTCTTGCCGCGTGCGACGGTACGGCCCGACGCGTCCTTCAGCTCCCACGTGAGCGGCTCGGTCGCCTCGGTGACCACGGTCGCGTTCTTGGGGCCGGACGGCAGGTAGCCGACCATGTTGACGCGCACGCGGGGGCCGGTGTCCGGCTCGTACTCCTCGGGCTCCGCGCCGCCCCGCAGCGACACGTCGTCCATGCAGAACCTCCAGGGCTCGGCGCTGCCGCCCATCTGGAAGGCGACCTGGGCGTTCGGCAGCGAGACGGGGGCGGTGAAGGTGTAGCGGTAGACGTTGCCCGACACGCTCATCTCCGGCGCGGCCGACAGGTACTGCGTCCACGGGTCGACCGGGAGCTGCACCAGCGCCCTGCCGACCTTGGCCGGGGTCGCCGAGGCGTAGAACGAGAACGCGTACGTCTCGCCCTCGACCAGCGGCAGGTTGTCCTGGCCGATGATGACGTCCCACGGGTTGGCGGTGCCGCCGGGGACGTCCACGCACATCCGGCCGTCGTCGACGCCGAGCGTGAGGTTGCCGGTGCCCCACCAGGGGCCGGTGCCTTCGTCGAAGGTGCCGTTGACGATCTGTTCCGGGCCCTCGTCGGCGGCGTGCGCGGGAGTGGCCAGGGCGAACGCGGTGAGTAAGGCCAGTGCGGCGGCCAGGCGTCGAATCATGGGGATCCTCGGGTTTTGGGAGCGCTCCCAGGATCTTCTGGTGTCAGTGCCGCCCCGTCAACGGACCGTCACATCCGCCCTGGTCGGCGGTGAAACTTTCACATCCTGGTTAGTTCGGCCTCGATGAGGTCGGCGGCCCGGATCGTGCCGCCCTCGGCACGGGACTCCTCGCGCAGCCGATCGAGCCGCCCGGCCACCTCCGGGTCGGCGGTCAGCTCGGCCAGGGCGCTCCTGAGCGCGCCGGCCGTCGCGTCGGCCGTGTCGATCCGGCGGGCCACGCCCAGCTCCACCAGCCGGTCGGCGTTCATGAACTGGTCGACCGCCTGCGGCACCGCGATCATCGGCACCCCGGCCAGCAGGCCCTCGCCGCAGCCGCCCATGCCCGCGTGCGTGACGAACGCGTCCGCCCGCTCCAGGATCGCCTGCTGCGGCACCCAGGAGTGGACCTCCACGTTGCCCGGGATCGGACCCAGCTCGGCCGGGTCGGTGTGCTTGCCGATCTGCAGCACGACGTGCCAGCCGGGCAGGTCGCCGAACGCGGCCAGGCACTGCCGGTAGAACTCCGGCTGCCGAGTGTAGGCCGTGCCCAGCGAGATCAGCAGCACGTTCGCCGCCCCCGCCGGGCGCTCCCAGGCGCCGGTGGGCTTCTTGCAGGGGCCGACGAACGTCACCCCGTCGTGCACGCGGTCGGCGTGCGGCTGCATCGCCCGGGGGATCAGCGCCAGGCAGCGGGCCGGCCGGCCCGAGAAGGCGTCGGCGTCGGTCGTGGTCGCGCCGTTGCCCGCCAGCCACTCGGCGAACCGCGCCCGGTAGGCGTCCGCGCCGGGCAGCTGCCAGAGGTGCGCCGCCACCTCCTCGTCGTAGCCGTCCCAGCCGACCATGGAGGGGGAGAGCTGCACGAGCGGCCGTCCCTGCCGCTCGGCCAGCGCCCGCGCCGCGTACCCGCCGATGTCGTACAGGTAGAGGTCCGCCGGGTCTTTGTCGTACGCGGCCTCCAGTTGCGGCAGCAACTGGATGTTGTCCTCCAGGAAGATCCGCATGGCCGCGATCGGGTCGTCCGGCCAGTCGTGGTCGGCGACGGGCAGCGTCGAGGTGCAGGGCACCAGCTCGGCGCCCGCGCCGGTGACCATTTCGGCCACGACCGGGTCGTTGGCGTAGGTCACGCGGTGCCCGCGCGCCACCAGCTCCCCGATCACCTCGATGCTCGGCAGGACGTGACTGATGGCGGGGATGCCGACCATCGCGATGTGGGCGCTGCTCATAAGGTGATCCTATTGACCGTGCTTCCGTGTCAACGTCCACGTCAGCACGGCCACCGTCGCGGCCGCCGTCAGGACGGCGAGCGCGACGGGGAACACGGGCTCCGAGGGCTGCGTCGCCCGCGGAGCGGCGCCCGCCGCCACGGCCGTCGGCCCCGCACCCGGCGCCAGCACCTCGTTGCCCGAGCAGAGCGACGTGGTCAGCCCTTCGTCCCCCTCGCGGGCGAACACCAGATAACGGGTCCCCTCGGTGAACGCGTAGCCGCAGGCGGGCCCCTGCGCCCTGGTGACCACCTCGAACTCGTCCCGCTCCGGGCCCTTGTACACGCGGTCGGCCCGCAGCGTCGCCGTCACCCGCCCGCCGTTCAGCATCGGCTCGTCCACCCGTACGGCCGTGGCCGTCGCGGTGAGGACGACATCGGCGTCACGCATCCGCTCGGCCGGCTCGCGCGACGCGCACGAGCAGGCGTGCGCCGTGCCCCCGCCCGCCACGAGGAACCCCGCCACCAGCGTCAGCACGGCCAGAAATCGGATCATCATGCCTACCGGAACGTGCCGCGGGCGAGATCGGTTCAGCGTGATCTGGCGTGGGACCCCGGGCGTTCACGCCCGGGAGGAAACGACAGCGCGGGAGGGCCGCCAAGGCCCGAGCGGTGGTGACCGGCCGGCCGTCGAGCGGCTCAGCCCGGGCGTCTCTGTTTGTCGATGTACTCTTCGATGATCGATAGGGGTGCGCCGCCGCAGGAGGCGGCGAAGTACGACGGCGACCAGAAATGCCCGCCCCACAGGTACTTACGGATATGTGCCGGATACTCCTTGCGCAGGAGCCGGGCGGACACGCCCTTGAGGCTGTTCACCAGCGTCGAGAGGGCGACTTTGGGTGGGTAGTGCACGAGCAGGCGCACGTGATCTTCCTCGCCGTTGAACTCGGCCAGCTCCGCTCCGAAACTGTCGCACACCTCGATCATGATGCCTTCGCAGCGACGCAGAATCTCGTCGGTGAACACACCTCGCCGATACTTCGGAATGAAGACCAAATGCGCATGAAGCGAGTAGACAACGCTTCGCCCCCTTCTCACCTCAGAATCCGGTGTCCATCTCGGTGACATGGACCTAATGCTAGTGTGTTCGAGGTGAAGCTGGTGGTGCAGGTCAAGCTCCTGCCGACGCCCGAGCAGGCGGCGGCGCTGAAGGCGACACTGCGCGCGGTCAACGACGCGGCCACCTGGGTGGCGGCGCTCGCCCACGACCGGCGGGTGTTTCGCAACTACGACCTGCGCAAGCACGCCTACGGACAGATCAAGGACGGGTACGGGCTGGCGGCCCAGGCCGCGCAGCACGTCATCAAGAAGGTCGCCGACGCCTACACCACCCTGCACGCCAACCTCCGTAACGGCAATCTGGGCAGGCCCGGCTCCGCGCGGCGTGAGCGGGTCCTGGCCAGGCCGATCATGTTTCGCCCCGGCGCGGCCCAGCCGTTCGACGACCGCTGCCTGTCCTGGCAGATGGACGCCCGCACGGTGTCGATCTGGACCGTGGGCGGGCGGATGAAGGGTGTGGCGTTCACCGCCTCGGCCGATCAGCTCGGCACGCTGGCCGCTCACCGCAAGGGCGAATCAGACCTCGTCTACCGCGATGGCATGTGGTTCCTCATCGCCACCTGCGACCTGCCGGACGTGCCGGTGCGGGCCCCGGACGGATTCATCGGGGTGGATCTGGGGATCGCCAACATCGCCACCACCGCCACCAGCACCGGTGCTGGTGTCCGTCACAGCGGCAAGACCCTGAACGCGGTCCGTCACCGCCACCGGGAACTGCGCCGCCGCCTGCAGGCCAAGCAGACCAAGTCCGCGAAACGGCTGCTGAAGAGACGACGCCGCGCTGAGGCGCGTTTCGCCGCCGACATCAATCACACCATCGCCAAGCGCATCGTGACCGAGGCTGCACGCACCGGGCGCGGCATCGCCCTGGAAGATCTCCAGGGCATCCGCGACCGGGTACGGCTCCGCAAGCCCCAGCGGGTCACGCTGCATTCATGGAGCTTCCACCAGCTCGGCCACTTCGTCACCTACAAGGCGGCCCGCGCCGGTGTCGCTCTGGTCTGGGTGGACCCGGCCTACACCTCGCAGGCCTGCTCGGCCTGCGGGCACGTGGACAAGAACAACCGGCCCGGCCAGGCCGAGTTCGCCTGTACGTCGTGCGGCTTCGCTGAGCACGCCGACGTCAACGCAGCTCGTAACATCGCCGCACGCGGTGTCACCAGCTGGGCAGTGAGTCACGCTGCCTGACGCGGACTGGACCGTCGAAGCCACCGACGGCGAGGAGTCGCAAGCTCAGTCCTTCAGGGCTGAGAAGCTGACCGGACGAAGTTGACCCGCTCCAGGTGGGGTTCGTACTCGGCGGGCCCGGCGACGAGCTTCTCCCTGATGAGGTCCAGGGTGGCTCCGCTGGACAGGGAGACGCGCTGGAAGATCTGCGTCCTGCCGCGCACCCGCATCACGATGACGTGCTTCTCGTCGTACCAGCCGGCGAAGGACTCGGCGTATCCGCCGACGCGGTGCACGACCCTCCCCGTCGCGGCGTCGACGACGCCGATCCGGCGGCCCTTGTCGTTCTCGCCGAGAACGGTGGCGAACAGGCGGCCCGAGGGAGAGGCGACCGTCACCGCCGCCCATTCGTCGAACGCGCCGACGCCCTTGTAGAAGCGTTGCCGCCGGCCGTCCATGTCGTAGACGGCGACCCCGCCCTTGTGGTCGTGCCGGGCCATCACCCGTCCGGGGCCGGCGAAGAAGAAGCGGAAGCCGCGGCCGATCTCCCAGTCCGCCACCCGACGCTGGGGGCCGGTCCTGACCAGGCGGGGGACGCGGTCGCGCGCGTCCAGCGTGACGAAGCCGATGACGGTGAGAGCGCCGTCGCGGTGCTTCCGGTACGCGGTGAGCAGCAGGGTGCCGCCGTCCGCCGACCACTCGGGCGAGGTCACCGGAGCGGGCATCCTGACGGCGTGCGTGCGGCCGGTCCCGCGGTCGATCAGGTCGATCTTCTCGGTGGCCCGCCACAGCCGCCGGTCGGGCACACCCGCCACCCACCGGCCACCGGGCGCGACCAGCGCCTCCCGGTACCGGGTCTTGACGAACGTCCTCCCCTCGCGCAGGTAGCCGTGGAAGGCCTGGCCGGCGTCCCAGATCAGCGAGTACGAGGCCAGCCGCACCGGTAGCCCGTCGTTGACCGTGCCGACCGTCCCAGCGAGCCTCACCCACGGCTTCTCCCCGGCGGCGGCCGACGGCGCCCCCGCCACCCCGACCACCAGCGCCATGAGCACGGCGGCCACGGATCTCTTCAGCATGTCGCCCCCTCTTCGATCACCTGCTTAGACCCGTGATCAAGAGGGGTGGTTCGGGGGGTGCCCGATCCGTCGGGAACATGATCGAATCACCGCTAGGGTGTGGCGGGTTCTATCCGGACTTATGGGGGTTGCTCGCGTACAGCAAGATCCCTGACCTCCTCCGTACGGCGTCCGCGCCGGATAGGACTTGATCTTCGCGGGCGCTCCTGTCGGGAGATGCGAGGAAGTGACCGATGCGCCGCTACAGGTTCGGCTGGGTCGCCGCCGTGGTAGCCGGGGGATTCGTCGTCGCGGTCGTCGTGTCGGGGGCCGTCGCCGCGGTGACCGATGACGGCCATCTCTGGCTCCTCACCGGCGTCCTCGGCCAGGGTCCTGGCGGGTGGGCGACGGTGCTGCCGATGGTGGCACTGGGGGTGTTGCAGGGCTGGGGGTTGTGGCAGATCCTGCGCGGGCGGTCCATGAAGGAGAAGGCCGAGCCGGCCGGGGACGCTCGTCTCCTGCGGTCCGTCCTGTACGCGTCGCTGCTCTTCGAGTTCGTCCCCTCGCCGTGGTGGGTCGGCATCCTGGAGGACGCCCTGCGGGTGGCTCTGGTGGTGCTGCTCTACCGGGTGCTCAACCGCGCCTCCACGGTGGTGCGAACGGTCGCGCTGGTGGCGGGGGTGTACGGTCCGGTGGCCGGGCTGGCGGACATGGTGCTCGACGTCGGCTCACTCCGTCTGTTCGGGTTGCCGTGGCTCGTCTGGATGGTGCTGACGCTGGTCGCCCAGGGGAGGGACGGCCGGTGGAGCCGTGCCACGGTGTGGTTCGGAGCGGTGCCGGCAGCGGACTTCTTCTTGCCGGTGACTGTTTCCACCCTCGTCCCGGACGGCCTTGCCACCTTCTACTGGATCTCGATCGGTAGCCGGGCGTTCGAGGTGTTCGGGTTGGTATGGCTGGCCCGTACCGCGAACGAGCTCGGGAGCCGGCCGAGGGAGCCGGCGCCTGGCCGCGGGCACGATCCTCGTGGACCGTGGAGGCCGGCGCTCGCCGGGACCGTCGCGATGGCAGTGCTCGTCCTGGTCCCGGTGTCAGACCACGTGCCCGGGCCCGTCACCACGTCAAGAGCCTGCGAGCGGGCGGAAGACGAGCGGCGGTGGGACGCCTCGGCTCCGTCGATCACCGGTGAGCGGGCCTTCGTGTGCGAGGTACGCACATCAGGCAAGCCGTCGTTCGCGCAGGGCATGCCGGACGGCAGGCTGATCGTCTACGGGCACCGCCTGTGCGGCGCCTACACCCGCGCCGACCCGCGCGAGCTGGCAGGACTGCGCGAGAGCGACGGCCTCGACCCGGCGGACCTGGCGACCCTCCTGGCGGGCATCTGTCCTCGCGCCGCCGCCACGCTGAAGGCGGCGGCCGAGGCCGAGCAGCGCGAATCGCTGGCTTGGGAGGCGGCGCAGCAGCGCGAATGCGCCAAGGTGCCCCGCCACCGCCCTTTGATCAAGCCCGTGAAGGCGACGGTGGTGAAGAGTCCGCCCGCCGCCCGCCGATGGAGACCAAGGGCTGGGCACACGTCGTCGAGGTCGGCTACCACAGCCCGGAAGGCAGCATCGTCCTGCACGACGGGCTGGGCAGCGCCTTGCTCCCCGACCTCGCCGCCCACGGCAAGGGCCACTACCGGATCCGTGTCCATATGAGCCGGATCCCCTGGGAGGGGGAGGAACGGGGCGCACAGCGGCTGCTCATCATGTCCTACCCCGGCCGCGGTGACCGCGTCGTCGAGCACCGCTCACGCAAATCCCCTTGACCCGGTCAGCCGTCCCCTGCATGTCCCGCGAACAACCGGCGAAGATCTGGCGTGCCCGGCCCTGTTCCGGAAGCGGCCCCCTCGCGGCGTTCGTAGTCCGCCAGGATCTGGGTGCGTAGCGCGACAGCTTTCACGTTGGGTGACGATATATTGACTGTATGTTTACGGCCTTTGTCGACGAGAGTATGCGCCGCCGTCCCGACGACGACAACATCTACGCCATGGCCGCGATCACCCTTCACGCCACCGGCCACCACGACGCTCGTCTGACACTGGAGTCTCTGCGCCTCGGCAAGAACCCTCGCCTGCACTGGCGTGACGAGCCCATCGCCAGGCAGCTCGTCATCGCCGATGCGATCTCCAAGCTGCCCCTTGCCGCTGTTGTCGCCGTACACATCTACGACACCACATGCCGCACCGAGCGGGCACGTAGACGTTGCCTTGAGCGCCTTCTTCTCGAACTGGAAGGTGCCGGTGTGACGGAAGTCGTCGTCGAAAGCCGCTCGCCCAGCCAGGACCACTTGGATCTTCTGTTCGTCATGGCCCTGCGGAAGTCGCGGGTCATCTCAAAGGCGATCATGGTCCACTGGCGGCCCTCGCACCAGGAGCCGCTGCTCTGGGCGGCTGATGCGGTGGTCAGCGCGACCACCTGGTGGATCGATGGGCATGGCGCCGGCTTCGAGCGCCTGCAAGAGCGTGTCAGAGTCGTGTGCGTTGATTGAGGATGAAAGCGCAAAGGCCGGACGCCCGATTCCATCGGGAGGCCCGGCCTCACTTCCGTCACCCACCGGGGGTGCGGCGTTTTCAGTATGCCTTACCGAGAGTGATCGGACAACCCCGTTCCAGAACACCTGAAGTGCGACGAAGCCGGGTGACGGCCGCCGCCCGGTGGCAGGTGTGGGCGGCGGCCGTCGGCTCACAGGGGGAGGTCACCCGTGGCCGAGGCGGTGGAGCCGGTGGCCTGGTAGGCGGCGATGGTGCGTTCGGCGATGCGCATCTGGTGGATCTCGTCGGCGCCGTCGGCGAAGCGGGCCCAGCGGGCGTGCTGGAACATATGGGCCAGCGGCGTGTCGGTGGAGTAGCCGAGCGCGCCGTGGACCTGGATGGCCCGGTCGATGATGCGGTTGAGGCTGTTGGCCACGAAATGCTTGGCCATGGACACCTCGGTGCGGAAGTCCTCGCCGCGGTCGATCTTGTAGGCGGCGTGCAGCACCATGAGCTTGCACTGGTAGAGCTCCATCGCGGAGTCGGCGATGAGCCACTGGACGCCCTGCTTCTCGGCCAGCAGGGAGCCGTGGCTGTGGCGGTTGAGCGCCCGGTCGACCATCATGTCCAGGGCCGTCTCCGCCTGGGAGATCCAGCGCATGCAGTGGGCGAGCCGGGCGGGGCCGAGGCGATACTGGCCGAGGCGGTGGCCGTTGCCGCGTCCGCCGAGTATCTGGCTGTCGGTCACCCGCAGGTCCTTGATGACGATCTCGCTGTGGCCGGTCGAGCCGTGCATGGTCTCGACCTCGCGGACGTCGTTCCAGCCTTCCTGCGGGAGGTCGATGAGGAAGGCGGTGTTGGCGCCGCGGTGGCCTTCGGGGACGTCGTCCTCGGTCCTGGCGATGAGGATGGCGAAGCTCGCCCGGCGGGCGTTGGAGATGAACCACTTGTGCCCGTTGATCACCCATTCGTCGCCGTCCTTGACGGCGCGGGTCTGGATCAGGGTGGGGTCGGAGCCGGCCACCTCGGGCTCGGTCATGGCGAAGCAGGACATCTGCCGGCCTTCGAGGAGCGGCCGGAGGTACTTCTCCTTCTGCGAGTCGTCCGCCCAGTGCAGCAGTGTGTGCATGTTGCCCTCGTCGGGGGCCTGGCAGTTGAGCACCCACGGGCCGAGCCGGGTCTTGGCCGCCTCCGACTGCACCATGGCCAGCTCGACGTGGCCCAGCCCCATGCCGCCCCACTCCTTCGGCATGTGCGGCAGCCACAGGCCCTCCGCCTTGGCCTTCTCGCGCAGCGCGAAGATGCCGCGCAGGTAGGCGTCCCGGTCGCGCTCGCTCAGCTCGTCGCTCGCGGGGATCACGACCTCCTGGATGAAGGCGCGTACCCCCTTGCGGATCTCCTCGTGCTCCGGGGCGAGGGTGAAATCGATGGCCATGGCATTCTCCTAGATGTCGGGGAAGTGGCAGGCGACGTAGTGGTCGCCGCCGTTCACCGGGCGGATCTCGGGCTCCTCGCGCGCGCATCTCTCGGCGGCGCGCGGGCAGCGGGTACGGAAGCGGCAGCCGGACGGCGGGTCGACCGGCGACGGCGGCTCGCCGCTGATGAGCCGGTCCGCCGGCGGCAGGTCGAGCCCGCTGCCGGGGATGGCGGCGAGCAGGGCCTTGGTGTACGGATGGGCGGGCCGGGCGATGAGGTCCTCGCTGGGCGCGAGCTCGCACGTCTTGCCGAGATACATCACCAGGATCCGGTCGCTGACGTTCTTCACCACGGCCAGGTCGTGCGCGATGAACACCAGCGTCAGCCGGTAGCGCTCCTTCAGGTCCTCCAGCAGGGCGAGGATCTGCGCCTGCACCGACACGTCGAGCGCCGACACCGGCTCGTCGCAGATCACCACCTCCGGCTCCAGCACCAGCGCCCGCGCGATCGAGACACGCTGGCACTGCCCGCCGGAGAACTCGTGCGGCCGCCGCACCGCCGCCGTCGCCGGGTCCAGGCCGACGGCCTCCAGCACCTCGTCGACGTCGAGGGCGCCGCGCCCCCACACCTTCGGCCCCTCCTCGACGATCTCGCGGACGCGGCGGCGCGGGTTCAGCGACGAGATCGGGTCCTGGAAGATCATCTGCAGCCGCCGCCTGACCCGGCGCAGCGCCTCGCCGCGCAGCGAGGTCAGGTCGAGCCCGTCCAGCCGCACCGAGCCGGCCCGCGGGCGCGGGAGCTGGATGAGCGCCCGCGCGGTGCTCGACTTGCCGCAGCCGGACTCGCCGACGATGCCCAGCGTCTCGCCCTTGGCCAGGTCGAAGCTCACGCCGGAGACCGCCCTGACCGTGCGGCCGCGCCCGGCGGGGAACTCCACGTACAGATTCTCGACCTGGAGCAGCACTTCGTCACGCGGGCGCAGGTGCGCCGTCCCGCTACCGGCCATGGCTCTCGGCTCCTTCCGGCGCGCCGGCGACCGCCGATCCGGTCGGGTGCCAGCAGGCGTAGAGATGGTCGTGGTCGCCGGTCAGCGGCGGGGCCTCCGCGCCGCACCGGTCCTGGGCGTACGCGCAGCGCGGCCGGAACGGGCAGCCCGGCGGGACGTCGGCCAGGTCCGGCGGACGGCCGGGGATGACCCGCAGCCGGTGGTGCGACGGGTCGGTGAGCCGCGGCGCCGCCTGCAGCAGCGCCTCGGTGTACGGCATCCGGGGCCGGGCGAAGACCTGTCCGGCGGGGCCGTGCTCGACGACCTTGCCCGCGTACATGACGATCACCTCGTCGGCCCACTGCCGCACTACCGACAGGTCGTGGCTGACCAGCACCACGGCCATGTCGCGCTCCTCGCGCAGCCGGTGGATGAGGCGCAGCACCTGGTCCTGGATGGTGACGTCGAGCGCGGTCGTCGGCTCGTCGGCGAAGAGCACGTCGGGGCCGCAGGACAGCGCCATGGCGATGGTGACCCGCTGGCGCATCCCGCCGGAGAGCTGGTGCGGGTAGCGGCCCAGCGTGCGGGCCGGGTCGGGGATGCCGACGGAGGCGAGCAGCCGCGCCGCCTCCTCGCGGGCCCGCTTGCGGCTCATGCCCAGGTGCACCCGGAGCGGCTCGGTCACCTGGGTGCCGATGGTGCGGACCGGGTTGAGCGCGGTCATCGGGTCCTGGAAGACGGTGCCGAGCCGGCGGCCGAGCACCTGGCGCATCTCCTCGGGCGTGAACCTCGTCAGGTCGTCGCCCTCCAGGCGGACGTGCCCGCCCCTGGACACGTCGGCGGCGGGCAGCAGGCCGAGGATGGTACGGATCAGCATCGACTTGCCGGAACCCGACTCGCCCACGATGGCGAGGGTCCGGCCGCGCTCCAGCGTGAAGGACACCCCGTCGACGGCCTTGACCGTGCCGCGCGGGGTGTGGATGTGCGTGCGCAGGTCGTCGACCTGGAGCAGGGCGCCGGTGACGGGCTCCGCCACGGGGGCCGCGGGCAGCGGCGCGGACTGCCGGGCCGGCTCCAGCCCGCTCTGCCGCACGTCGGTCAGCGCCCGCAGCCGGTCGCCGACCAGGTTGAACGACAGCACGGTCAGGAACATGACGATCGAGGGCGCCAGCACCACGTGCGGGGCGGTCTCCATCAGCGTGCGGCCCTCGTTGATGAGCCCGCCCCAGGTCGGGGTGGGAGCCTGCACCGACAGCCCGAGGAAGGCCAGGCTGCCTTCGGCCACGATGACCACGGCCATGCCGATGAAGGCGTAGGAGGCGGCCGGCACCGCCACGTTCGGCATGATGTCACGCCACAGGATGCGGCGGTCCCGTACGCCGAGGACGCGGGCGGCGAGCACGAACTCCCGCTCGGCGAACGACAGCGTGGCGCCCCGGATCAGCCGCACCCAGGCGGGGATGCCCAGCACGCCGAGCACGATGAGCACGTTGCGCAGGCTGGCCCCGGCGAAGGCCACCACGGCCAGCGCGAACACCAGCGAGGGGAAGGCCAGCGCGATGTCGTTGACCGCCATGATCACCGCGTCGGCGAAGCCCTTGCGGTATCCGGCCAGGACGCCGAGCGGGGCGCCGAGCCCCAGGCCGAGCACCACCGCGCCGATGCCGACGCCGAGTGAGACGCGGGCGCCGTGCACGACGCGGCTGAACACGTCGCGGCCGAGGCCGTCGGTGCCGAAGGGGTGCTCCGCGCTCGGGCCGGACCGGGGCGGGCCGACCAGCGTCTCGTCGTAGCCCGGGATGGGCAGCAGGTCGGCCAGCGCGGCCGCGGCCACGACCAGCGAGATCCACGCGGTCGCGATCCAGAATCCGGCTCCGAAGCGCCTACGCACGACGGATCCTCGGGTCGACGGCCGCGTACACGACGTCCACCAGGAAGTTGACCAGCACGTAACCGACCGAGATCAGCACGACGCCTCCCTGCACGGTCAGATAGTCGCGGGAGAAGATGGAGTCGACGATGAGCCGCCCGATGCCGGGCAGCCCGAAGAGCGTCTCGATGATCACCGTGCCGCCGATGAGCGCGCCGAGGTTGAGCCCCACGGCGGTGATCAGCGAGATCGCCGAGGGCCGCAGCGCGTGCCGCCACAGGATGCGCCGCGGCGACAGGCCGCGGGCCCTGGCGAGCGTGATGTAGTCCTCCTGCAGGGTCGCGATCAGGTCGGCGCGCAGCAGCCGCGCGTAGACGGCGAGCTGCCCGCAGCCGAGCGTGATCGCGGGCAGCAGCACCGAGGTGAGGTTCCAGCCCAGGTCCACCGAGATGGGCGTCCACCCGGTGGCGGGCACGACCTGCCAGGTCACCGCGAAGATCAGGATGAGCAGCACGCCGAGCACGAACACCGGCGTGGACAGCAGCGCGAAGCTCATCGCGGTGAGCGCCTGGTCGAGCGCGCCCCCGGCCCGGCGGGCCGCGGCCACGCCCACCGGGATCGCCAGGCCGAGCGCCACGAACTGCGCGGCGACGAGCAGCTCCAGCGTGACCGGCAGCCGCTCGGCCAGCTCGTCGGCGACCGGCACCCGGGAGATGTAGGAGGTGCCCCAGTCGCCGGAGAGCAGGCCGCTCAGCCAGTCGGCGTAGCGGACCATCAGCGGCTGGTCGAGCCCCATGTCCGCGCGGAGCTGCGCACGGGCCTCCTCGGTGGCCGAGATGCCGAGGATCTGCGTGACGGGGTCGCCCGGCAGGAGGTTGAGCAGCCCGTAGGACAGGAACGTCACCACGAGCAGCACCACCACGAGCCGGACGAGCCGGTGGACGACGAGGATCACTGTGTGCTGATCCAGACCCCGGAGAACGGGTGGTAGGGGATCGGCGCGCCGGTCAGCGGGAGACGCTTCTCCCCGTCGGGCAGCATCTGCTCGTCGATGCCGCGGACCTTGGTCTTCGCGATGATCGCCCCCGTGGTGAGGTGGTCGAGGAAGACGTACGGCACCTGCTCGCGCAGCCGCTCCTGGACCGTGGCGTACGCCTGCTTGCGCGCGGCCTCGTCAGGGGAGACCCGGCCGATGTCGAGCGCCTTGCTGAGCTGCTCGTCCTTGAGCCGGGTGAAGTTGAGCGAGACCTTGCCGACGGGCTGCGCGTAGGCCTGGTGCAGCCAGATGTACTCGCCGTCGGGGTCGGAGGAGGAGAACGCGGTCCACACGGTGGCGTGGTAGTTGCCGATGACGGCGCGGTTGATCAGGTCCGGCTGGTCGGCCTGCTTGATCGTCACGTCGATGCCGGCCTTGCGCCACATGTCCTGGACCAGTTCGACGCCCTGCATGGTGTTGGGGTCGGGCGTGGAGATCACCTCGAACTCGACCGGGCCCTTCTCCGCCTCCACCTCCTTCACCAGGGCGGTGGCCTTGGCCAGGTCGAAGGCGGGGTAGGCGCCCTGGTCGGAGTACCACTTGGAGTCCTTGGTCCAGGGACCGTCGGCCGGTTCCGTCAGCCCGCCGCGCAGGGTCGAGACGACGGCGTCGCGGTCGGTCGCGTGCGCGAGGGCCCTGCGCACCCTGACGTCGTCGAGCGGCGGGACGGCGGTGTTGAGCATGAACGTGTACTCGGGCGCCGGCATGCCCTGCGTCCGGTACACCGTGTAGGCGTCCTTCTGCTCGCCGTACTTGACGATGTCCTCGTCGCGGGTGGTGCCCATGGCGTCGACGCCGCCGGCCTCCAGCGTCTGCGCGCGGGTCTGGCTGTCGGGCAGGACGCGGAACTCGATCTCGTCCAGGTACGGGAGACCGCTGCGCCAGTAGCGGGGGTTCTTGGTGACGACCATCCGGCTGTCCGGCACGTACTCCTTGAACACGAACGGCCCGGTGCCGACCGGCTTGAGGCTGGCGGCCTGGGGGTCGGCCAGCGACGAGGGCGGCACGATCATGCCGACCTGCGCGGCCAGGTAGTAGGGGAAGGCCACCCAGGGCTGCTTGAGCTTGACCGTGACCGTCATCGGGTCGGTCAGCTCGATGGAGTCGAGCGGCTGGAAGACGGCCGTGTTGAGCGGGGACGCCTGCTGCGCCTCCAGGTTGGCCTTGACGATGTCGCCGGTCAGCGCGATGCCGTCATGGAAGGAGATGCCCTCCCTGACCTTGATCGCCCATTCGTCGTACTTGTCGTTGGGGGTGAGCGACTCGGCCAGGTAGGGCTTCCAGGCGCCTTCGGCGTCCATGCTCACCAGCGGTTCGATGATCGTGGTGACCATGCTGTAGCTCTGCGCCGCGAACTGGTCGGTCACCGGGTTGAGCCCGTTGGCGTCGGCGCTCAGCGCGTACACGAGCTTGCCGCCCGCCTTCGGCCCCGACGAGTCCGACGGCGACTCGCCCGCCGGCGTCGCGCTGGGCCGCTGCCCGCTGCACGCCACCAAGGTCACAGCCGCCAGCGCGAGGGCCAACGGCCTGGTCCAGCGTTTCATCCACGCCTCCTCCCGGTCATCCCCCGAGAGCAATTTCACCGATAGTACTATCGGTGAAACTTCGCACAAGCGCCAGAGGGCGGATCGTTACCGGGGATCGGTCCAACTACAGTTATCGGTGGACGAGAGAAGGTAACCCGTGACCAACACACCGCTCACCAGGAGCGAGGCCAAGGACCTGACCAGGCGGAGACTGATCAGGGCCGCCCTGGAGATCCTCGACAAGGAGGGTGAGGCGGGCCTGACGACGGTCAAGGTCGCCAAGGCCGCGGGCATCGCTCAGTCCAGCTTCTACGTGCACTTCAAGGACAAGCAGGATCTCCTGCGCGCCCTCGGCGACGAGGGCGGCGAGCGCCTGCGCCGCGCCATGCGCGAGGCCCGCCGCCAGGCCCGCGAGGCGCCCACCGAGCTGGAGAGCCACCGCGACACCTTCCGCATCCCGCTCGACGCCATCTCCCGGCATCCGGAGCTGCTGCGCATCCAGCTGCGCGCCCGCCACGACCCGTCCTCGCCGCTGCGCGAGTTCGCCACGGAGACCGCCAAGGCCTACCGCGACCACCACGCGGCCGACCTGGCCGCGCTCGGCTACACCGCCGACAACGAGCGCGACCGCCGCCGCCTGGAGATGATCGCCGAAGGCATCAACGCGGCCACCAACGCCCTGGCGATCGGCCACATCGAGGGCCGCTACCCGGAGATCGAGGAGGCCGTCGACGTGCTGGTCGCGCTGTCGAGGGGCGCGCTGCGGTGGCTGCGCGCCACCCAGACGGGCTCCTGATCAGATCAGGTACGGGGTCACCAGCCCGAGCCTGCGCAGCCCGGCCGCGACCAGGTCGGCGAAGAGCGTCGCGCCGTGCTCGGAGGTGTGGGTGTCGTCGCCCTTCTCCCGCGTGAGGTAGAGGCGCTCGGACCCCTCGGGGCCGAGCCCCTCGACCAGCGCGCGGCTCTCGGCGGTGAGGTCGATCAGCGCCACCCCCTGGGCCGCGGCCACCGCGCGCACCTCGGCCGGCAGGTCGACGCCGAGCCCGTTGACGATCAGCCCTTCCTGGTCGAGGCATCCGCCCCGGAACCGGCGCCGCACCACGGGCGTGACCAGCACCGGCGCGGCGCCCCTCGCCTCGATGCCGTGCACCAGGCGGGTGAGGTTGGCGCGGAACTCCACCGCGCTGGTGTGCTTGTCGTTGTGGCCGAACTGGACCAGGGCCACGTCGCCGGGGCCGAGCTGGTCGCGCATCGCCGCCCACATGGCCGGCTTGGCCAGGAACGACGCCGACGACTCGCCCGAGCCCGAGTGGTTGACCACCGACAGCCCGCGCCGGAAGTGACGCGGCAGCCGCTGCCCCCAGCCGGTGTAGGGGGCCGTGGCCTGGTCGGTGACGGTCGAGTCGCCCGCCAGGAACAGGCTCCGCCCTCTGGCCGGGCTCAGGTGCACCGAGCTCACCTCGGGATCCGGGCCGGTGAACGTGAGGGTGAGACCGGGGCTGCCGTCGCCGTCGAAGCCGTTCTGCTGGCTCTCCGGGGTGCGCACGTTGACCGTGAAGTCGCGGCGCGCGGGCCGGTCGCCGGGCGACGCCCACACCATCAGCCGCCTGGCCTCCGCCAGCACCTGGGTCGTGGCGCCGCCGATGACCACGCTGACGTCGTAGTGGCCTGGCTCCACGTCGAAGATGTGGGTGATCGGCTTCACACGGGCCCTCCTGCGCGGTCAGCCGCGAGCTGCACGCCCGCTGGCACGGGCCGGCGGGGGGAGCGTGCTGAGCGGCAGCGCGATCGCACGCTTGAGGATCTTACCGGTCGGGCTCACCGGAAGTTCGTCGAAGACCGAGATGTGGCGGGGATACTTGTACGGCGCGACCCGTTCCTTGACGAAGGCGCGTAGTTCGTCCGGATCCACGGGCTCCCGCAGCGCCACCACGGCGGCGATCTCCTCGCCGAGCTCCGGATGCGGCACCCCGATGACCGCGGCCTGCCGCACCGCCGGATGCTCGTACAGCACCTCCTCCACCTCGCGCGGGTAGACGGTGTAGCCGCCGCGCAGGATCACGTCGCGGCGCCGGTCGACCAGGAAGAAGAACCCGTTCTCGTCCACCCGGCCCAGGTCGCCGGTGTGGAACCAGCCGTCGCGGATGGCCTCGGCGGTGGCCGCCGGGTTGTTCCAGTAGCCCTTCATCACGTTCGGGCCGCGCACCACGATCTCGCCGATGTCGCCGCACGGCACCTGGCGGCCGTCGTCGCCGACCACCCGCATCTCGATGCCGCGCACCGGCCAGCCGATCGAGCCGGGCCGCCGGCCGTCGCCGCCCCTGTTGGTGGCGGCCACCGCGGAGGTCTCGCTGAGGCCGTACCCCTCGACGATCGCGCAGCCGAAGCGCTCCTCGAAGGCGCGCAGCACGTCGAGCGGCAGCGGGGCGCCGCCGGAGACGCAGATGCGCAGCAGCGACAGGTCGGCGGCGCCCGGGTGGTCGAGCAGCGCGATGTACATGGTCGGCACGCCCTGGAAGACCGTCACCCCGTCGCGGCGCATCATCTCCAGCGCCCGGCCCGCCTCGAAGCGGCTCATCAGCGTCAGCCGCGCCCCGGCGTGCACGGTCGCGTTGAGCGAGCACGTCTGGCCGTAGGAGTGGTAGAGCGGCAGCGCGCCCAGCACCACGTCGTCCACGCCGAGCGCGTGCATGCGGGCGATGGTCGCGGCGGTGCCGCCCAGGTTGCCGTGGGTCAGCTCGATGCCCTTGGCCCGGCCCGTGGTGCCGGCCGTGTAGTGGATGACGGCGGTGTCGCCGTCGTCGCGCGCGGCCACCCCGAGGTCGGCGGCCAGGCCGCGCAGCAGCCGGCGGAACTCGTCGGGCACCACGAAGAAGCAGTCGGTGCCGGTGGCGGCGGCGCCGGCCTCGGCGGTCTCGGCGAAGGCGTGCCAGGCGATCAGCAGGCGCGGCCCGCAGTCGCTCACGTACGCGGCGATCTCGCGCTTGCGCAGCAGCGGGTCGAGCGGCACCACGACGGCGCCCATGCGCAGCACCCCGTAGTAGACCGCGGCGAACTCCGGCACGTTGGGCAGCATGATCGCCACCCGGTCCCCGGTCCCGATGCCCCGGCCGCGCAGCAGCGTCGCCACCCGCGCGGACATCGCGTCCAGCGCCCGGTAGCTGAGCACCGCGTCGTCCAGCGTGATGACCGCTCTCTCGCCGAGTCGCTCGGCGGAGGTGTGGAGCCGGTCGGCGAGGTTCATGGAAACGACCGTACGTCCGAGGTCCCCCGGTCCTCATTGGTCGCGGTGGCCAGTCTTTTCCGCTCGGGATTGGTGGGAGGCAGCGAGTCCTGCAGCGCGATCGCGACCAGCAGCTCGACGAGGTCGTTGATGTGGCGCAGGCTCCGGCCGGTGCGCTCCTGGATGCGGCGCAGCCGGTATTGAGCGGTGTTGGGGTGGATCTGCAGCCGCTCGGCGGCGGTGCGCAGGTTGAGGTCGGCGGCGGCGAACGCGCGGATGGTGGCGGTGAGCACGCCGCCCCTGGCCCGGTCCTCGTCCAGCAGCGAGGTGATGCGCGGGTCGACGAGATTGCGAGCGGTGTCGTCGGCGCCCAGGGCGAGGTACTGGAAGGGGGTGATGCGCGGCAGCGCGGCCACCCCGCCGTCCTCGGGCAGGAAGTCGATCACCGCCCGAGCCTCCTGGTAGGCCTGCGGGATCCGGGCGATGCCCCCGCCGGCCGTGCTGATGCCCATCGCCAGCACGATACCTTCGGCCAGCAGCGACTCGCGGAGCGCCTGCAGCCGGTCGCACAGCTCCTCCGGGTCGTCGTTCTGGCCGAGCACCGGGACGGCCACGATCTCCGACTGGCGCACCACCGACAGCGTCCGCCCTCCGGTCCTGGCGTTCGCCCCGGTGTTCAGCCTCGCGAGCGCCGCGCACGCGGCGTGCCGGGCGTCGGCGCCCCGGTCCGGCCCGCGCGGCACCGCGGTGCGCGGGCCGAGCACGACCGCGACCACCACGAGCAGCGGCGTGCGGGTGTCCTCGCACAGCCCGTGCGCCTGCGCGGCGGCGAGCTGCGGCCCGCGCGTCGGCACCGCGCCGGCCAGCAGCGTCTCCAGCAGGTCCCGGGTCTCGCGGACGGCCTCCGCGGCCGCGTACTGCTGGAACTCCATGTACGCGTGGGCGGCGTGCGTGCTGGCGAAGTCGCAGTACCGCATGAGCGGGGCCGCCAGCGACAGCGCGGCCTCGCGCCCGGCGGCGGTGTGGCCAGCCCTGGCCAGCACCGACTCCCAGAACACCTGCTGGCCGACCCTGAAGGCGTTGATGTAGTCGGCCAGCGCGATCCCGGCCCTGGCCCGGCGCATCGCGGCCTGGCGGACGTAGGCGATGTCGTCCGGCTTCACCGTCCTGTCCTCGAACAGCACGGCGAGCTTGCCCCGGTAATGGCGCACCACCTGGTCGCGCACGTCGGCCAGGAACTCCTCGCTCTGGGCCGCGTAGGCCGGGATCTCGGCGCGCATCGTGACCACGGCCGCCCCGGCGAGCTTCTCGACGTCGGAGAGTAGTTCGGAGAGGATCCGCGCGCGCTGCGCCCGGACCGGCTCCGCACCAGTGAACGTTTCCATACCGGAACCACTGGACATGTCCGGGATGATCCCCGGTGGTTGCGGGGAGGTCAACGGCTCGTAACCGCTCCGAGACAGTCGCTGTGTCCTGTGGACAACCTTCGGTGCACATGTTGGGTCGCCGTGCCCAATGCGGCCGGAGACGGGCCGAACCTACGCTGACCCCAACTTCAGAACATTCTTCCGCTCGCTGTGCCCCAGGAGGCCGGATGCTGGAAGTACACGATCTTACCGTCCGGTTCGGCGGCATCACGGCGCTCGACGGCGTCGGATTCTCCGTGGGGAACGGCGAGATGGTGGGCCTGATCGGACCCAACGGCGCCGGCAAGACCACCCTGTTCAACTGCCTGACCCGGCGCTACCAGGCCGACGCGGGGCAGGTGCGCTACGAGGGCGAGGACCTGCTCGCGGTGCCGCCGCACGCCATCGCGGCGCTCGGCATCGCCCGCACGTTCCAGAACCTCGGCCTGTTCCCGCGCATCTCCGTACGGGACAACGTGCTGGTCGGCGCCCACCACCGGGGCAGGGCCGGGTTCCTCACCGCGGCGCTGCGGCTGCCGGGCGTGCGCGGCGAGGAGCGGCGGCTGCGGGCCCAGGCCGACGCCGTGCTGGAACGGCTGGGCCTGTCGGCCGTCGCCGACCACCCGGCCGCCGGGCTGCCCTTCGGCACGCTCAAACGGGTGGAGCTGGCCAGGGCGCTGGCGGCGGAGCCGCGGCTGCTGCTGCTGGACGAGCCGGTCAACGGGCTCAGCTCGGCCGAGGTCGAGGAGTTCGCCGGCACCCTGCGCGCCATCCGCGACGACCTGGACCTGACCGTGGTGGTGGTCGAGCACCACATGGGCTTCGTCATGAGCACCTGCGACCGGATCGTCTGCCTGGACTTCGGCAAGAAGATCGCCGAAGGCCCGCCGGCCGAGGTCCAGCGCGACCCCGGCGTCATCGAGGCCTACCTGGGGACGGCGGTATGAGCGAGCTGGTGGTCTCCGGGCTGAACGCCGGATACGGCGGCGGCCAGGTGCTGCACGACGTCAGCCTCACCGTGGGGGAGGGCGAGATCTGCGCGATACTCGGCCCCAACGGGGCGGGCAAGACGACTCTGCTGCGGGCGCTGTCCGGCATGGTCAAGGGGCGCGGCGGCGTCCGGCTCGGCGACGCCGAGCTGCTCGGCCGCTCGCCCGACGCGCTGGCCAGGATGGGCGTCGCGCACGTGCCGGAGGGCCGGGGCACGTTCATGCCGCTCACCGTCGAGGAGAACCTGCGCCTGGGCGCCTACACCCGGCGCGACCGCCTGGAAGAGGACCTCGACCGCATCTACGGCTACTTCCCCGCGCTGAAGCCCCGGCTCAAGCAGGCGGCGGGCAGCCTGAGCGGCGGCGAGCAGCAGATGCTCGCCCTCGGTCGGGCGCTCATGCTGCGCCCCCGGCTGCTCCTGCTGGACGAGCCGTCGCTCGGCCTCGCCCCGCTGATCACCCGGGAGCTCTTCCGCATCGTGCGGACCATCAACGAACAGGAGCGCACCACCGTGGTCGTCGTCGAGCAGAACGCCCATCTCGCCCTGGGCATCGCCCAGCAGGCGCACGTCCTGGAAACCGGGCGGATCGTGCTCTCGGGCACGGCGGCGCAGATCCAGGAGGACGAGCAGGTCGCCCAGTCCTACCTCGGCTATCGGGTCTGACCATGACCGGATTCCTGCAACAGGTCATCCAGGGGCTGAGCACCGGCGCCATCTACGCCAGCCTGGCCCTCGCGCTCGTGCTGATCTACCAGTTCACCGGGATCGTCAACTTCGCCCAGGGCGAGCTGGCCATGTTCTCCACCTACATCGCCTGGCAGTTCACCGCGGCGGGCATGCCGTTCTGGCTGGCGCTGGTGCTCACGCTGGTCGTGTCGTTCGCCGGCGGCATGCTCATCGAACGGGTGATCATCCGGCCGGTCGAGGGGGCGCCGGAACTGACCCTGGTGATCGTCACTGTGGGGCTGTTCATCTTCGTCAACGCCGCCGCCGGGTGGATCTGGTCGTTCCTCATCAAGGACTTCCCCAACCCGTTCCCCGGCGGCGCCTTCGAGGTGGGCGGGCTGACCGTCGGCTTCCAGACGCTCGGTGTCTTCGCCGTCGTCGGGATCGTCATGGGCCTGCTCTACCTGCTGTTCCAGCACACCAAGATCGGGCTCGGGATGCGCGCGGTGGCCACCAACCCGGTCTCCGCGCGGCTGGTCGGCATCCGGGTCGGCGTGACGCTGGCGCTCGGCTGGGGGCTGGCCGCCACCGTCGGCGCGGTGTCCGGCGTGCTCGTCGCGCCGCTGCTGTTCCTGGAGCCGAACATGATGGGCGGCGTCCTGATCTACGCCTTCGCCGCCGCCACGCTCGGCGGCTTCGACAGCCCGGCGGGGGCGGTCGCCGGCGGGCTGATCGTAGGGGTGGCCGAGACCCTGGCCGGAGCCTACGTCGGGGCCATCGGGCCCGACCTCAAGGTCGGCGTGCCGCTGATCATCATCCTGGGCGTGCTGCTGCTGCGGCCCCAGGGCCTGTTCGGGCGAGCGGTGGTGGAGCGGGCATGAGCGAGTCGACACAGGTCACCAGCAGGGCCGGCGCGCCTCCACGGGGGCAGGCGCAGGCGCCGGGGCGACGGGTCCGCCGGCAGTGGATCGTGGCCGGCGTGCTGCTGGCCGCCGCGATCTACGCGCCGTTCCAGCTCGTGCCGTTCCACGTCTTCCAGCTCACCATGGTGCTGGTCTACGGGGTGGCGCTGCTCGGGCTGAACGTCCTGGTCGGGCACGCCGGGCAGATCTCGCTCGGGCACGGCGCGTTCTTCGCCGCCGGGGCGTACGCGGCAGCGATCATGATGTTCCACTGGGAGCTGCCGTACCTGGCGACGCTGCCCGTGGCCGCCGCCGTGGCGTTCCTGCTGGGGCTGGTGCTGGGCGTGCCCGCGATGCGGCTGCGCGGCCTCTACCTGGCGCTCGTCACACTGGCCATCGCGATCTTCCTGGTGCCGCTGCTCAAGCGGTTCGAGGAGGTCACCGGCGGGTCCATGGGGCTGTCGCTGGCCAAGCCGGCGCCGCCCGCGTGGAGCGGCCTGGCCGAGGACCAGTGGCTGTACTTCCTCGCCCTGGCCGTCGCCGTGGCGGCGTTCCTGCTGGCCGCCGGGCTGCTCCGGTCTCGGGTGGGGCGGGCGCTGCACGCCGTGCGCGACGACGAGATCGCGGCCGAGGTCATGGGGGTGCGGCTCTCGTACTACAAGACGCTCGCCTTCGCCTGGAGCGCGATGTTCGCCGGGGTGGCGGGCTGCGTCTACACGTGGGTGATCGGGTTCGTCTCGCCGGACTCGTTCCCCGTCACGCTGTCGATCACGCTGCTGGCGGGCATCGTCGTCGGAGGTCTCGGGTCGCTGTCGGGCCCGGTGCTCGGCGCGCTGTTCGTGATGTTCGTGCCCAGCCTCTCGCAGGACATCAACGAGGCCGCGCCCGGTGTGATCTTCGGCCTGCTGATCATCGCGGTGATGTACGTGGCCCCGACCGGCCTGGCCGGCCTGGCGGGGCGCGCGAACGACTCTCTCAAGAAGACCCTCCGGAAGGGGTAACACGACATGCGTTTTACTGCGATCGGCCGTACGGCGGTGACGGCCACCCTGGTGATCGCCGCGGCGGCCTGCGGGGGTCGAGGGGAGACCGGAGAAGGGCAGGCGACGACCAGCGCCGCCCAGGGACAGTGCCAGGGGCAGCAGACCACCGGCATCACGGACACCACGCTCAAGCTCGGCGGCATCTACCCGCTGTCGGGGCCGGCGTCCGCCTACGGTGACATCCCCAAGGGCATCAAGGCGTACTTCGACTACGTGAACGCGGAGAAGGGCGGCGTCGACGGGCGCAAGGTCGAGCTGGTCGTCCGCGACGACGGCTACCAGCCGCCGAAGGCCGTCGAGGAGGCGCGCAGGCTGGTCGAGCAGGAGCAGGTGTTCGCCCTCTTCCAGACGCTGGGCACCCCCTCCACGACCGCCACCTGGGACTACACCAACCAGCGCAAGGTGCCGCAGGTCTTCGTCGCCACCGGCGCCTCCCAGTGGGGCACCGACACCGAGCACCCGTGGACCATCGGCTGGCAGCCGAACTACGTCTCCGAGGCCCGCGTCTACGCCCAGTACCTCAAGACGGAGAAGCCCGGCGCCAAGGTCGCCGTCCTCTACCAGAACGACGACTTCGGCGAGGACCTGTTCGGCGGCTTCAAGCGGGCCATCGAGGGCACGGACGTCACCGTCGTGGCGGAGCAGAGCTACGAGGTCACCGACCCCAGCATCGAGCCGCAGATGCGCAACCTGGCCGAGTCGGGCGCCGACGTGTTCCTGAACGTCACCACCCCGAAGTTCGGCTCGCAGGCGCTGGCCGCCGACGCCAAGAACACCAAGTGGAACCCGCTGCACATCGTCAACAACGTCGCCGCCTCCGTCACGGTGCTCAAGCCGGTCGGCTTCGAGAACGTGCAGGGCGTCGTGTCGTCCTCGTACTACAAGGACCCGAACGACCCGCAGTGGGCGGACGACGCGGAGATGAAGCTCTACAAGGAGAAGATGGCGCAGTACGCGCCCGGCGCCGACCCCAACATCCCGTACCACACCTTCGGCTGGGCCGTGGCGAGCAGCTTCCACAAGGCGTTGGAGGCCGCGCCGTGCAAGACCCGCGAGGGCCTGATGGAGTCGGTGCGCAACCTGAACAACGTCCAGGTCGACATGCTGCTGCCCGGCGTGACCATGCAGACCTCGGCCGACGACGCCTTCCCGATCGAGTCGATGCAGCTCATGGAGTTCAAGGGTGAGCGCTGGGAGGTGTTCGGCGAGGTGATCGACACCCGTAAGGAGTTCGGTCCGCTCAGCAACTGACGCCGATCAAGGGCCGTCCGCCTTCGGAGGCGGACGGCCCTTCGGCGTCCGGCGGTCAGAGGCGAGGCGTCACGGGCGCGCCTTCTCCGGCAGCGGCCGCCCGTCCTCGCCGAGGTAGTCGCGCCAGGAGCGCGACGGCCGCCAGCCGAGCAGGCGGACGGCCTTCTCGCAGGAGATGCCGGACGCGTCGGGCCTGGACAGCGGCCTGATCGGGATCGCCTCGCCGTAGACCGTGGTGATCAGGTCGGCCAGCCCCCGGTTGGCCGCGTTGTCGGGCGAGGCGATGCAGAACACCTCGTGACCGGGCAGCCCGGACTCGACGGCCAGCACGATCGCGTCGGCCAGGTCGTACACGTCGATGTAGCTCCACAGCCCCGCGCTCGGCTGGTAGGGGTCGCGGAGCTGCGGCCCCAGGTTGCGGGCGTAGTTGCCCTCGTGCTGCACCCAGCTCGGCCGCAGCGACACGCACGGGATGCCGGTGCGGCGCACCGCGGCGTCCATGAGCTGCTCGCCGAAGTGTTTCGAGAGCGCGTACGGATCCTGCGGCGCGACCGGGTGGTCCTCGTCGATCGGCGCGTACGACGGCAGGAACGGCCGGTCGGCGAAGAAGAAGCCCGGCACGGTCTCGCTGGAGATGTTGACGAACCGCGTCACGCCGAGCGCCACCGCGGCCTCGATCATGTTGAACGTGGCCATCAGGTTGTTCTGGAACACCACGTGCGGCGGGTTGTGGGTGGGGTCGGGGATCGCGGCGGCGTGCACCACCGCCTCCGCCCCGCGCACCACCGCGAACGCCTGGCCCGCGTCGGTCAGGTCGGCCTGCCGGTAGCCGGGCTCGGCCGGGTCGGGCCGCTCCCAGACCGGGCGGGTGACGTCGACCGCCGTCACCTCGTGGCCCGCGCCCATCAGCGCCCGCACGGCCGCGCGGCCGACCTTGCCGTGCGCTCCCGTCACGACGACCCGCATCGCACCCTCTTCCCGTGATGGCTCACCCGTCGGACTCCGGATAGGCGAAGAAGCGGGTGTGGACGCGCCGCGCCCCGGGGCCCGCCTCCTCGGCCGTCTTGTCGTACTTGCCGAGAAGCGCGATGTATTCCTCGAAGAACTCCGCCAGCTCCTCCAGCGTCACCCGGATCGTGCCCCGCGAGTAGGGGAAGGCGTCGCCCCAGCCGCCGGGATCGACCGCCGCCTGCGCGCGGCGGAACGCCTGCATGTCGTCGGCGATCGCGCGGGCGTTCATCTCGTCGATGATCGCCCTGGTCTCCTCGTCCTGCTCGCTGCGGAGCGGGAAGCGCAGGTCGGCGGGGACGAAGCGCCACCAGCGCTCGCGGCCGTGCGCCTTCTCCGGCAGCTCCTCGACGAAGCCGTGCTTGGCCAGCTCGCGCAGGTGGTAGCTGGTGGCGCCGGTGTTGAGGTCGAGCTCGCGGGCCAGCTCGGCGGAGGTGGCGGGGCCGTGGGCGCTGAGGTGGTTGAGGATGCGCTGACGGCGGGGATGGGCGAGCGCGCGCAGCGCCTCAAGGTCGTCGAGCTTGCGCGTGCCGTGCTCAGCCATGGCGTCAACCTAACTGTCGCGTGAGTTCTGTGCAACTTTGCCCGCTGCTAGCTGGGGTTCGGGGGTGAATTGTGCACAAGTAAGCTTGCACAATCCATTGTGCACAGTTCATTATGCATCTATGGACGCTCTCTCCCGGCGGCTGCCGGCCGCCGTCGCCCTCGTCGCCGTCACCCTGCTCGCGGTCGCCGCCTGGCTGGCCGAACTGCCGCCCGCCCCGGCCGGGCGGGACGCGCCGCCCGGCTCGTTCAGCGTCGAACGGGCCTGGCCCGTCCTCGAACGCATCGCCGGCGAGCCCACGCCCGTCGGGTCCGTCGCGGGCGACGCCGTCCGCGACCATCTCGTGGCCGAGCTGACCCGGCTCGGGTTACGGCCCGAGGTGCAGACGGGGGCCGGCGCGCACCCGTTCGGCGGGGACGTGGTGGCCGGGGTCACCGAGAACGTGATCGCCGTCGTCCCCGGCGCGGACTCCACCGGCCGCGTCGTGCTGGCGGCCCATTACGACTCCACGCCCACCACGCCCGGCGCCAGCGACGACAAGGCGTCCGTGGCCGCCATCCTGGAGATCGCCCGCGCCCTGCGCGCCGGGCCTCCGCTCCGCAACGACCTGGTGCTGCTGCTCAGCGACGGCGAGGAACCCGGGCTCATCGGGGCCGAGGCGTTCCTCCGTCACCCCATGGCGCGGGACGGCGGCGTCGTGGTCAACCTGGAAGGGCCGGGGAACGCCGCCCCGTCGTCCGTCTACAACGTGACCCCCGGCGGCGGCGCCCTGGTGGGGGCGTTCGCGCGGGCCATGCCGCACCCGGTGGGCGAGTCCGCGATGGTGGGGGCCTACCGGGGGACCGGCTTCCACTCCGACCTGACCGTGCTGGAGGAGAACGGGTGGATCGGGATCGACCTGGGGCTCGCCGGCGGGCGCGCCTACTACCACCACCCCCGTGACACCCCTGCCGCCCTCGACCGGGCGGCGCTGCAGATGCAGGGGGACAACGCGCTCGCCATGGTCCGCGAGCTCGGCACGGCCGACCTGCGTGAGCTTCGGCAGCCCCGGGACGAGGTGTTCTTCACGATCTTCGGTGTGGTGTTCCGCTACCCGGCGGGACTCGCCACCCCACTGGCTGTCCTGGCCGCCCTCGCCGTCCTGGCCCTCGCCGCGTACACCCGTCTCTCGGCACGACCCCGGAGGGCGGAGCCGGGGACCGTCCCGGACGGTGGGGTAGGTGCGGGGCCGGCGTCCGGCGGCACCCGCCCTGCTCGGACACGGGCCGCCACCAGGTTCGGGGGTGCGGCGCCTGTGACGGTGCCGCGGTTGGTCGCCGGGATGGTCGCCGTGCTCGGGGTGCTGGTCGTGGTCACCGGGCTGAGCATGGGGTTGTGGCCGGCGCTCGTGGCTCTGGAGCCGGGGTACGGGGATCTGGTCAGCGATCCGTACCGGCCGGAGCCGTATCGACTGGGCCTGGTCATGATGGCGGTGGCCGTCGTGTGGGGAGCGTACGTGGCGCTGCGGCGGTGGCTGAACGCGGTGGTGCTGACCGTCGGGGTGCTGTTCTGGCTGGCGGTGCTCGGGGTCGCGGCGGCGTTGCTGATGCCCGGGGCGTCGAACTACGGGTCGCTCACCGCGCTCGCCGGGGCCGCGGGGCTCGCGGGCGCGCTGGGGCTGCGGCGGCGGCCCGTGCTGGGGACGGTCGTGCTGGCGTGCGGGGTGGCGCCGGCGGTCGTGATGTTCAGCGTGGGAGCGCGGTCCATCAGCACCGCGATCGGGCTGGTGATGGCCGCCCCCGCAGGTCTCTTCTACGCCTTCGCCGCCCTGTCGGCGCTCCCCCTGCTCGCCGCCGTCACCCCGGGAGGTGGCCGGACCCCGGCGGCAGTTCCTGCGCGCGGCGAAGCCCCGGCGGCCGTCCCTGCGAGGGGCGGCGCGCCGGTCCAGCCGACCGGCGTCGGGCCGAGGACGGGCGCGGGAGGCGGTCCGGGTGTGCGCGTCGGGCGGCGGACGGGCGCGGAAGGCGGTTCGGGTGTGCGGGTCTGGCGGTGGGTCGGGGTGTGGGGTGGGCCTGTGGTGGCTGGGGTGCTTGCTCTTGTGCTGGGCGGGGTGGGGCTGGGGGTCAACCGGTTCGGGGAGGAGCGGCCCCGGCTGGCGCATCTGGCGTACGTGCTCGACGCCGACGCCCGGCAGGCCGCGTGGGTGAGCATGACCGAGCCGCCGCACCCGTGGGCGGCCGAGCGGGCGCCGGACGTGCCCGCCTCCTGGGATTTGCCGCTCCCGTACCGGCAGGTGCCCGCCCGCGTGGGGACCGCGCCCGCCGCCGGGCTGCCCGCGCCCGAGCTGACCGTGCTGGAGGAGCGGCGCGACGGCGGCGAGACCACACTGCGGGTACGGGTGCGGTCCCAGCGGGGGGCCTACCAGTTGAACCTGCATGCCGACGTCGCGGTCATCGGTGGCTCGTTCGAGGTGCCGGGGCTGGCGCCGGTGACGCTTCCCGCGTACGAGCCGGAGGGCGGGGCGTGGCCGTTCGAGGTGCAGTTCTTCGCGCCGCCGGAGGAGGGGGTGGAGTTCATGCTCCGGTTCGAGAGCGCGACGCGGCCACGGCTGGCGGTCGCCGACATCACGCTCGGCCTCGACGGCGTCCCGGGGCACCGGCCGCGCCCGGCGGGGGTGGACATGACCCCGTCCGGCGGCGGGCTCCCCACCGACTCGGTGACGGTGATCCGGGTGCTCTGAGCATCATGGGCGCGGAACTTCGCACCGAAGGTCAAAAGAAGAAAATCTTCTCGGGAAACCCCTCGGGCCGGGCGCCGTGAGCAAGCCTTCGGCCTGCCCGGCCCGCCGTGGTCAGGGAAGAGCACATTCCGCCTCGGGACAGAGTCCTGACCGGCGGTATGGAACGGCGGGGTCCTGTGAGGGCAGGGCCCCGCCGTTCCGGGGCGTCAGTTCTGGGCGGTTGCGGAGGAGAGGGCGGCGCGGGCGCCGGCCGGGCGGTCCGGAATGGTGCGCAGGTCGAACGCGTACCGGGCGGTGGAGTCGGCGATCGCGTCGGAGTTCACGTCCAGCGCGAACGCGTTCACGTTCGTGAGGGTGTCGCAGGCCAGGTGGTAGCACGGGTCGTAGGCCTGGCCCGCCGTGCCGCCCCACAGGGCCGCCTCATCCGGCGTCTTGATGCCTTCCGCGCCGGTGAAGATGCCGCCGGAGGGGATGCCGACCGCGATGAACGGCCCGTAGTCGGAGCGGCCGTCGAAGTCGGTGCCGCGGGTCGGCACCTTGCGGTCCTTGAAGAACTTCTCCAGCCGCGCCTCGATCTGCGCCGATCCGGGCGGGCCGGCGGGCGCGCCGGTGGCGTCGGAGTCGTCGCCGTCGTAGAGGAACAGGCCGTAGTTGGGCGAGGCGACCATGTCGAAGTTCAGGTAGACCCTGATCCGGTCGCGCTGCGCCTGGGTCAGGCTCTCCACGTACTGGTCGGAGCCGAGCAGGCCGATCTCCTCGGCGGCCCAGAAGGCGAAGCGGACCTTGTTCTTGACCGGGAAGTGCCGCATCTGCAGCGCGGTCTCCAGGATGGCGGCGCTGCCGGAGGCGTTGTCGTTGATGCCCGGGCCCTCGGGGACGCTGTCCAGGTGGGCGCCGACCATGACCACGTCGCGCGAGTCGCCCCAGCGGCTCTCGGCGATCACGTTGTCGTTGGTGCCGAGCGTGAGCGTCGCGTCGACCGCCAGGCGCACCGGCGTGGCCGTGGTGGCCAGCGCGTTGCCGACGGCGAAGTCGGCGTAGATCATCGGGATCCCGGCCCGCCACTCGCCGATGTCCAGCGGGTTGGCCTCGGTCCGGCCCGGCTGACCCTCGTTGAAGACGATGATCGCGGACGCGCCGGCGAACCCGGCGTTACGGACCTTGGTGGCGAACGGGCAGGTGCCGCGCTGGATGAGCGCGATGTTGCCCGCGGTGAACCCCGCGAAGTCCGCCATCTCGCAGCCGCTGGTCGAGGTCGGCGTGGGGGCCGGCGGCAGGGTCAGGTCGACGCCCTGCACCGGGGCCGTCACGTCGCCGGCCGGCGACGGCTGGAAGGTGAAGAAGTCCTCGTTGGGCGTGTAGTCCGCCAGGACGGGCGGGCTGTTCTCGACCCAGCCCGCCACGAAATCGATCGGCTGCAGGGTGACCTTGTAACCGGCCTTGCGGAGCTTGTCGGCGACGTAGTCACGGGACGCGTCGTAACCGGAGGTGCCCGCCGCCCGGTTGCCCCCGTTGGCGTCGGCGATGGCCTGGAAGGCCTTGAGGTGCTTGCTGACGTTGGCGCCCTTCACCTGCTTCACCAGCAGCTTGGCGAAGACCTCGTCGAGCCCTCCGGCGGCCTGGGCCGGAGACGTGAGGGAGAGTGGGAGAGCGAGTGCCGTGACCAGGGCGAGGGCACGGACGACGCCTCGGCGAATTGTCATGTCGCACTTTCCATGTGACGGCGGTGGAGTCATGCGCCCGTCTGGGCGCGGGGCCATCTCAGGGGATGGCTAGAGGGAGATCCGCACGGCAACTCATGCCCCCGAAGCGTGCTGAACGGAACGTATGCCCGAAGGCAGCCCCTGAGAAGGCCCAGTCAGCCCATCACCTGCGGCAGATTTGGGACACTCTCGCAGTTGACGACCCCGCGTACGCGGTCTATAGGGGCCCTCGCCGCCACGGGCCCCTGATCGCGTACGTGCGCCCTGGCGGATCGAGGGAGGCCGTCGAGCCGAGCTGGTTGACGAAGAGCACCGACCCGTCGGGGCTGAAGCACGCCCCGGCGAACTCGCTGTCGTCGGCGATGTTGACCGCGAACTCGAAGGGCCGGCCGCGGCGCGGGTCCAGCCCGATCAGCCGGTTCACGTTGGCCAGGCCGGGGGCCAGCGGGTGCGGGTCGGCGTCGGCGTCGGAGGCGTCGTCCTCGCACAGCACGATGCCGCCGCGCGGGGTGAACGTCAGGTTGTCCGGCGAGTCCAGCTCCTTGCGCCCCGGCGACTCGTACACCAGGACCAGCGTCCCGCCCTCGCGGCCGGGGATGTACCGCCAGACCTGGCCGTACCCCTCCACGTAGCCGTCGGCGCCCGGCGCGTCGCCGTTCTTGGCGTCGCCGCCGCTGGTGGAGTTGAAGAACACCGAACCGTCGCCCCACCAGCAGCCCTCCAGCCGGTTGAACTTCGCCCCGCCCTTGGCCAGCCCCTGCTGCGTGCAGGTGGGGGCGCCGCCCTCCAGGTCCGGGTCGGGGTCGTCGACGCGCACCCACTCGACCGGCAGCCGGGCGCCCATCCGCTGGCCCTCGCGGCAGTCGTAGCCGTCCACGCCCTTGATCTTGAGCATCTCCAGCACGCCGCCCCGGGCCAGGTTCTCCGGGTCGCGCGGGCGGAACCGGTAGAACCCGTCGGGCTTGCCCGAGTCGTCCTCGGTCTCGTACACGTACCCGGTGCGCGGGTCGACGGCGACCGCCTCGTGCGAGAAGCGGCCCATCGCGGTGAGCGGCATGGACGCGGCCGGTCTGCCGGGGGAGGGGCCGCGCAGCGGCACCTCGAAGACGTAGCCGTGCTTGCGCTGCCATCCGCCCGCCGGCCCCGCGGTGGTCTCCTCGCAGGTCAGCCAGCCCCGGTCGCCGAGCATGCGGCCGCCGGCGCAGTTGATGATCGTGCCGTTGAGGCTGACGAAGTGGCGCAGGACCTCGCCGCTGCGCAGGTCCACCTCCAGCGTGGTGGTGCCGCCGACGCCCAGCTCGTCGTACCGGGCCGAGCCGGGCACGTGCACGCGGCCCTCGGGCGTGCCGGGGGTGGTGCGCACCTCGTGGTTGCGGATCAGGCGGACGGTGTGCCGGCGGGTGCCGGGGAAGGCGGCCATGCCGTCGTGCGCGATGGGCGTGAGCACGCCGTCGGACATCGGGGTGCCGGTCTTGCCGAGCACCACGTACGAGAACCCGGACGGCAGGGCGAGCAGCTCCTCGCCGGTGTTCGCGCTGGGTGCGCGGCGGAGCGGGCCGTAGCCCTCGCCGCCGGTGGCGGCCTCGCGGCCCGTCTCCGCCCAGGAGGCGTGCGCGGCCAGGGTCTGGACGGCGACGGCGGTGGCCAGGGCGCCGCCGGTGGAGAGGAAGGATCGTCGATCGAGCGCGGTCATGGGGAGTTCACCTCGCTGACAGCTCGGGTTCACAAAGCGTAGACGCCGGATTCGAGGGCAAGGAGGCCCAACTTGATCGGGCCGCGCGAAGTAGCGTGTGAACCGTTCCCGGCGCGAAGGGGCAGGTGTGCTGCAGCGGATCCTGCGGATGGCGGTCGCCGTCACGGTGGTGGTGCTGGCCCTCGTGCCCGACAGCCTGGTCGGCCGGGTGGCCGGGGCACTCCCCGGGGCAGGTCCCGGGGAGTGCCCGCCGCGCGACACCCGGGTCCTGGCCCGCTACCCGATCACCGGTTACTGGATGATCCCGCGCTCCGACGCGTGCGTGACCCGGCGGATGGTCGAGGCCATCCACGGGGTGGGCGCCGACACGCTGATCACGTTCGGCGCGCGGCTGCTGCCCGCGTCCGTCGGCCCGGACGGGCGGGTGGGCGGCGCATTCGACGACTGCGTCGAGGACGGCAGGACCTGCTACCAGGCCGCCCGCGACACCGGCAGAACGATCCGGCAGGTCTACACGTACACGGCGAGCGAGCACTTCGGGGCCGGGGTGCTGCGCTGCCCCGGCCTGGACCGGCGAATCGAGAACGGCGGGCGCGTCTACTACCGGCTGATGCTCGGCGACTCGTGCGAGGCGTCCACGTACGACCTGCTGCTGGTCGCCGCCGACGGCGACGGCGTGGGGCACATGATGACCGAGGCCGCCGCGCAGGGCATGAAGGTCTTCCCCGGCCTGCCGGTGCCCCCCAAGGACGGGGCCAAGCCGTGGCTGCCCGACCTGGCCCACCTGCCGGCGCTCAACGCCTTCACCGCGCGGGTGGTCGCCGACTACCGGCAGCGGTACGGGGCCTCGCCCGCGCTCGGCGGCCTCTACCAGTCGTTCGAGCTGGCCATGCGGGGCCGGGCCGGCGACGACCCGATCATCGCCCTGTACGCGGCGCAGCACGAGGTGGTGGCCGGCGCGTGGCCCGGGGTGACGATCATGGTGAGCCCGTTCTGGGACGCGCGCCGGGGCCGCGGCTTCCCGCCGGAGCAGGTGGAGAAGGGGTTCGACGAGATCGCGGCCACCCGGGCTGGGGCGCCGATGGTCATCGCGATCCAGGACGGGCGCGGGGTCGGCAAGGTCCCGGTGCACGGGCCTGACGAGGCGGACGCGCCGGTGGACCCGCGGCTGGAGCCGGTCACGGGCAAGGTCACCAACCGGCAGGCCTACTACGGCTCCGCCCGCGACTACATCGAGGCCGCGGCCCGGCGGGTGACGCCCGGCGTGCGGCTGTGGGTGAACGTCGAGGTGTTCGAACCCACTCAGGTGGCGGGCGAGTGCGGCCGGGCCGACCCGTTCCCGCTGCGCGGCCGTACCACCAAGGCCCGGGTGGACGAGCAGGTCGCGGCGGCCGCCGCGCACGGCACCAAGATCATCGCGTACGGCTGGGACCCGTTCCTGACCTGCCGTGACGACCCGTCGGCGCCGTCGCTGGCCGACGAGCTGGCGGCCGGCTGGCAGGAGCCGATCGTGGCGCGCGCGACCCCGGCCGTGCGGGACGGGGTGGCCGGCGTCCTGGTCGAGGGCTACCACCTGGGGGGCGGCACGCTGCGCTTCACCTACCACCGGGCGGGCTCGGGGCCGGTGACGGTGGAGGCGTCCCAGGAGTGGCACGACCCCGGCACGGGCCGGGACATCCCGCTGGAGTCCGCGTGGGCCCCCTTCGAGCCGGAGGATCCGGATCCGGCGCGGCCGTGGGTCACCATCACGGCCACCAACGGCGCCGGGCACACCGCCACGTCCGGTTACGCCATGTCCGTCAGTCCGTGACCTTGTGGCGTCGCTCACCTATCGTGTCGTCGTCGTGACTTAGTGTGCTTCTGGGATTCGTTCTGGAGGGGGACCGATGTCACGCCGAAGCACCCTGGTCGCGCTGGTGACGGTGAGCACCGCGCTGGTCGCGCCGCCCGTGGAGGCCGCCGCCGCGCCGCCGCCCGTGCCGGGAGCGGAGGTCTCACCGGTCATGGATCCGCAGCGGGCGATCGACTACTGGACGGCCAGGAAGCAGTCCAGGGCCGACGCCGTCGACCTGCCGGAGAACGTCGTCATCCCGCGGTCGGCGGGGTCGAGGGTGAGCGTGCCGCGCAACGAGCGGCTGACGCCCGGCTCCGACGCCAACGGCTACGCCCGCGTGCGCAAGCCCTACCGGCGGACGCTGGAGAGCAGGGCCACCGGCCGGCTGTTCTTCCTGGACGCCGCCGGTCACCGCAGGTCGTGCAGCGGCGCGGTGGTGCGCTCCGCGCGCAAGCTGCTGGTGGCGACGGCCTCGCACTGCGTGTACGGGGTGGCCGGGAGGGGCGGGCGCGCCACCTGGTCGGAGCACATCGCGTTCGTGCCCGCGTACGACGGCAAGGCCGCGAGCCTGCGCGAGCGCGCCCCGTACGGCGTGTGGGGAGCGCGGCGCGTCTACAAGCCGCGGTCCTTCACCGGCGTGTCGCCCTATGACTGGGACTCCATCTACGACCTGGCGCTGGTCGAGGTCGGCAGGCGGGGCGGCGCGACGCTGCAGGGGACGGTGGGCGGCTTCACGCCGCTGCGCAACGAGGGCGGCCGCCACACCGTCGCCAGCCTCGGCTACCCGAGCGACGCCCCGTACGACGGCACCCGCCAGCTCTGGTGCCTGGCCCGCACCCGGCCGTGGGCCGGACACGCGGTGCGCGGCGAGACCGGCGGGCGGCTGCGCACCGACAACTGCCACCTGTACGGGGGCAACAGCGGCGGTCCCTGGCTGACCAGGGACGACGGCCTGCTGATCGGGGTGCTGACGTCCGGGGCGAACGACGAGGCCGGCCACGGCTACGCGGTGGCCAACCCGCTCGGCCGGGACAGCTTCGGCGCGGTGGTGCGCCGGGCGGACCCGGCGGGCGTGTACGACGCGCTGTCGGTCGAGGGCTCGGGCACCGCCCGCGAGGTCACCGCCACCGTGACCATGAGAGGGCTGATGGCGGCGGCCCAGGTGCCGGTCACGTTCACGCTCCCGCCCGGCTCGCGGGCGGGGGACGCGCCGGGCTGCGAGGGCGAGGGGCGGCGGGTGACGTGCACGCTCGCGCTGATCCGCCCGGGTGAGTCGGTACGAGTGAGCGTCCCCGTCCGGATCCCGCGTGATGACCGGCCGAGCGCGACCGTGTCCGTCGGCTCCACCTTCCTGGACCCGGACCCGCGCGACAACAGGGACACCTTCCAGCTCGCGTCACGGTGACGCGGCCCCGTCCAGGGCGGCGCCCAGCAGGTCCAGCAGGGGTTCCCGGCGGCGGCAGTTCTCCAGCGCGAACGAGTCGGCCAGCGCGATGAGCTCGGTGTCGTCGAGGCCCCTGAACAACTCGGCGTACTCGGGCAGCAGCGCCTGGGCGATGAGGATGTGCCTCACCAGGTCGTCGGTCTGGTAGCGGGCGCCCCACGGGTACGGGTCCCAGGCGGGGAACTCGGTCTCCACCAGCGCGTGCAGCGGGGCGAGCGCCTCGGCGCCCTCCTCCATCGTGGAGCCCCATCGGTCCGCGCCGAGCCGCCGCTTCTTGTCGATGAACGGGCCGAACCTCTCCAGGTACGGCCCGCCCGCGCACACCAGGCCCTGCAGGCCGACGTCCTTGTAGGTCCACAGGGACCAGCCGGCCTCGTGGCGGTCGTAGATCTCCAGCTGGTCGCGCAGGATCTGGTAGCGCTCCCCGTCCCGCTCCGGGTCCCCGGTGTAGACGGGCCCGAACTCGCCCACCCACAGCGGGGTGCCGGTCTCCCGCTGGAACCGCGACCGCTGCTCGAACGTGCGCTCCAGCTCGTCCTTGTCACACCAGCGGCCCTGGGTGTAGCCGGGATAGCCGCCGCCGTGGGCGAACCCGGCCAGGGCGTAGTCGTGACAGACGAACACCGTGTTCTCGTACACCTCCCTGAAGATCGAGAAGTCGGTCGAGTAGGTGTTGCCGTCCAGGAACAGCACGTGCCGGGGATCGGCCGCGCGCACCGCCTTGACCAGCCGGTCGTAGAACGGGCCGATGACCTTGCCGGTCGGGTCGCCCGGCTCGTTGACCGGGTTGTAGCCGGCCACCCACGGGTTGTCGCGGTAGTGGTCGGCGATGGCCTCCCACAGGTGCACGGCCCGGTCCTGGAAGTGCCGGTGCTGCCAGAAGGCGGCCACGTGCGTCGGGTTGTCGGAGTGCCAGTGCTGGTTCTGCGAGCCGGGCAGCGCGTGCAGGTCGATCACGCTGTAGATGCCGTGCGCGCCGAGCAGGCCGATCACCCGGTCCAGGTGGCGGAAGCCGTACTCGATGATCTCGAAGGGCCGGTCGTCCGCCTCGAAGTGCCGATAGCTGATCGGGATGCGGACGCAGTTCATGCCGAGCCCGGCCAGCAGCGCCGCGTCCCGCTCGGTGAAGAAGGAGGTGAGCAGCCGCTCGAAGAAGAGCGCGGCCCGCTCCTCGCCCAGCACCTGACGCACCGCCGCGCGCATCGACGCCTCGTTGGCCGGATAGCCGGTGATGAAGTTCTCCATGTTCATCCAGCCGCCCAGCCCGACCCCGCGCAGGCGTACGGGCCGGTCGTCGGCCGTGCGGAGCCGAGCTCCGGAGACGTGCAGCATGGTCACCCTTTCGTCGCTCCCGCTGTGAGACCACCGATCAGGTGGCGTTCCGCTATGGCGTAGAACCCCAGCGCCGGCACCATGGCCAGCACGAGGTAGGCGAGGACCCGCGCGGTGTCGGAGCTGTACTGGCCCTGGAACTGCTGCACGCCGAGCGGGAGCGTCCAGCTCAGCTCGTCGCTGAAGACGACCAGCGGGAGCATGAAGTTGTTCCAGCTCCCCACGATCGCCAGCACCGACACGGTGGCCAGCGCCGGGCGGGCCATCGGCAGCAGGATCCGCCAGAAGAAGCCGAACGGCGAGCAGCCGTCGATCGTGGCCGCCTCCTCGATCTCTCCCGGGATGCTCCTGAAGAACTGGCGCAGGATGATGATCGTCAACGGCAGCCCGAACGCGGCCTGCACGAGGATCACGCCCAGCGGGTTGTCGATCAGGTTCAGCGTGCGGAGCATCACGAAGATGGGCAGGATCGCGACCGCGAACGGGAACATCAGGCCCGCCGTGAACAGTGTGAACAGCGCCTCCCTGCCCCGGAAGGCGAAGCGGGCGAAGACGAACGCGGCCAGCGCCGACAGCGCGACGACCAGCACGGTGGTCGCGACGGCGATGAACGTGCTGTTCCAGACCTGGCGCCAGAACGATCCTTCGGCCAGCACCTCGGTGTAGTTGCCCGGCTCCCACGGGCTGGGCAGGCCGAACGGGTTCACCGAGAGCTGCTGGGTGCTCTTGAAACCGCCGAGCAGCGCGTACACCACGGGGATGAGGATGAACGCGCCGACGACCCAGGCGATCGCGTGCAGGGGCAGGGTCGTGCGCTTCATCGTTTCCCTCCCATGGCGGTGGTCGCGCCCTCCAGGTCACGCCGCATGACCAGGCGCTGGTACGCCAGGGCGAAGACCAGGCTGAGCCCGAACATCACCACGCTGATGGCGCTGGCGTAGCCCACCTGGGCGCGCTCGAAGCCGAGCGTGAACATGGTGACGGCGAGCGTCTCCGACGCGTGCGCGGGCCCGCCCTCGGTGAGGATCCACACCAGGTCGAAGAGCTGGATGGTGTAGATGACGGAGAGGAACACGCTGATCCTGATCGTGGGGCCGAGCAGGGGCAGCGTGACGTACCGGAAGATCTTCCAGCCCGCCGCTCCGTCGATCTTGGCGGCCTCGATCAGCTCGTTCGGGATGTTCTGCCGCCCGGCGAGGTAGATCATCATGTGGAAGCCGAAGTACTTCCAGGTCATGACCACGAAGATCGACCAGAGCGCGCTGTCCGGGTGCGACAGCCACTCCGACTCCAGCCCCAGCGGGCCGAGCAGCTGGTTGGCGATGCCGTTCTCCGGCGACAGGATCAGCGAGAACAGCACGCCGGTGATGACCTCGGACAGCACGTACGGCGCGAAGAACACCAGCCTGTAGAGCGCCCGCCCCCTGATGCGCTGGTGCAGCAGCATCGCGATGCCCAGCGCGAACGGGAGCTGGATCACCAGGGTCGCCACGATCAGCAGCAGCAGGTTCCCCAGGTCGGTGTAGAAGATGTCGCTGGCGAAGAGCCTGGTGAAGTTGCCGAAGCCGATGAAGTCGGTGGGCAGGCCGCCGAAGCCGTTCCACCTGAACGCGCTGGCGTAGCCGGCCACCAGGATCGGGGTCACCACGAGCAGCAGGAAGAGGGCCAGCGCCGGCAGCACGAACAGGGCGATCGTCAGCCGGTTGCGGGGTCTTCCCCGCCTGCGGCGGCGGCGCGGACCGGCCGGAAGCGTCTCCGCTTCCGGCCGGCGGGTCACGGTCGTCATTCGCTCTCGCTCTTGGCCACTTCGGTGATGTCCTGCGCCACCTGCTCCGGGGTCTTGGCGCCCGCGAACAGCTCGGCCACGCTGTCGTTGACCTCGGCGCCGACGGCGGGCGGGTACGCCTGGTCCAGGTAGAGCTGGAAGCCGGTGGCGCTCGCCAGCGACTCGGCGACGACCTTGAGGTTCTCGTCCTTGACCGCGCTCTCCACGCCCTTGAGGACCGGGAGGACGGCGCCGGACTCGACGGCCTTGGTGTGGTTCTCGGTGCTGGTGAGGAACTTCAGGAAGTCGAGGGCCTCCTTGGGCGCGTCGGCGCCCACGGCCATGCCGCCGCCTCCGCCGAACGCCTCGGTGATGGCGCCCTTACCGCCCTCGACCTCGGGGAACGGGAAGAAGCCGAGGTCCTCGCCGAGGCCCTCGCCGGAGTCGGCCTGCACGGTCGGCGCCCACTGGCCCATCAGCTCCATCGTGGCCTTGCCGTTGGCGACGCTGGCGGACTGGCCGTCGGGGGTCGAGTAGCCGGCCCCGAGGAAGCCGCGCTGGAACGGCTCCAGGTCGACCAGCGCCTTGAGCTGCTGTCCGGCCTGGACGAACTCAGGCTTGGTGAAGTCGTGGTCGGTGCCGGCCTGCTGCAGCGCCGGCAGCCCGGCGATGCGCATCGCGAGGTAGGCCCAGTAGTAGTGGCCGGGCCACTTCTCCTTGCCGGCCAGCGCGATGGGGGTGATGCCGGCGGCCTTCAGTTTCTTGACGGCGTCGAGGAAGCCGGTCCAGGTCGTCGGCGGCTCGGCGATGCCCGCCTTCTCGAAGTGCTTCTTGTTGTACCAGAAGCCCACCATGCCGATGTCCGTGGGCAGCGCGTACGTCTTGCCGTCGAACTGGTACGCGGCCATGGAGGCCGTGGTGAAGTTCGTCAGATCGACGTCGGCGCTGATGTCCTTGACCAGCCCGGCGTCGATCTGCTGCTTCAGCACGCCGCCGCCCCAGGTCGCGAAGACGTCGGGCGCCTTGCCCGACTGGGTCAGCGTGGTCAGCTTGGCCTTGTACGCCTCGTTCTCCAGAACCGTCATCTTGACGGTGATGTTCGGGTTGGCGGCCTGGTATTCCTTGGCCCGGGTCTCGTAGATCGTCTTCAGCGGGTCGGACGTCGACAGGTGCCACCACTCCAGGGTGACCTTGCCGGGCGCACCGCCTTCCTCGGGTTCCGTGGTGGCGGTCTGCCCGCCGCCGCACCCGGCCACCAGGACGGCTGCCGCTATCAACGCACAGGTTCTCTTCATAGGGGTTCCCTCCTCGGCTGGCGAAAGTTTCGTGAACCCCCCGATATTTTCATTGACCGGAGCATAGGTATATGGCTGACAAAGCGTCAATAGCCGCGTCGGTCGCGATCGGATCACGACCGGTTATCCGGATTCCGAAAGTTTCGGCTAAACTCCGGATCATGTCTGGGAAGAGGCGGGTGACGATCGCTCTGATAGCCGAGGAAGCCGGGGTGTCGATCCCCACGGTGTCCAAGGTGATCAACGGCCGGCCCGAGGTCGCCCCGGCGACCCGCCATCGCGTCGAACGGCTGCTGCACAAGCACGGCTACCAGCGGCGCATCAGCCAGGACGAGACCCCGGCCGGGCTGGTCGACCTCGTCTTCACCGAGATGGAGTCGCCCTGGGCGATGGAGATCGTGCGCGGCGCGGAGAGCGCCGCCCACGAGGCCGGGGCCAGCGTCGTCATCACCGTCCTGCACACCCACGCGGGGCCGGGCCGCGACTGGCTCGAACGGCTCGCCGGCCGCCGGACCGACGGCGTGGTGATCGTCGCGTCGAAACTGTCGTCCGGCGTCCAGGACCAGCTGAGCGCCCGCTCGCTGCCGTTCGTCGTGGTCGACCCGGAGGGCGAGCCCGCCCCCGGCGTCGTCTCCGTCGGCGCGACCAACTGGAACGGCGGCCTGGCCGCCACCCGCCACCTGCTGGAGCTCGGCCACCGCCGCATCGGCATGATCAGCGGGCCCGCCGACATGCTGTGCAGCCAGGCCCGCATCGACGGCTACCGCGCCGCGCTGGAGACGGCCGGGGTGCCCGCCTCGCCCGAGCTGATCCGCCGCGGCACGTTCATGGTCGACTCCGGCCACGACCACGGCCACGCGCTGCTCTCCCTCGACGACCCGCCGACGGCGATCTTCGCGGGCAGCGACATGCAGGCGTTCGGCGTCCTGGAGGCGGCCCGCCAGCGCGGCCTGCGGGTGCCCGAGGATCTCAGCGTGGTCGGCTTCGACGACATCCCGCTGGCCAAGTCGGCCTGGCCGCCGCTGACCACGGTGCGCCAGCCGCTGCAGGAGATGGCCGCGCTCGCCACCCGCACCGTGCTGGCCATGCGGCGCGGCGAGACGCCCGAGGCCCGCCGCGTCGAGCTGGCGACCGAGCTGATCGTGCGCGAGAGCACCACCCCGCTGCCCGCCTGACCTGGGTTTCGGCCCTGGCGGCGCGGGCAGCCGCAGGGCCATGATGCGCAGACTCGCGAACGGTGCCATCAGCGGCGCCGCGGCCACCATGACGATGAGCACGGTCATGCTGGCGGGCCAGAAGGCGGGCCTCATGCCCGGCCAGCCGCCCAAGCACATCGTCCGCGGCCTGCTCCCCGGCAGCAAGGCCCGCCACAAGACCGGCGAGGGCGTGCTGGGCGCGGTGGCCCACCTCGGTTTCGGCGTCGCCTCCGGCATGGCCTTCGCCCTGCTGTCGCGCCGGCCGCGCCGCAGGGTTCCGCTCGGCGTCGGCTACGCGCTGCTGATCTGGGTGGTCAGCTACGAGGGCTGGGCGCCGCGGCTGAGCGTCCTGCCGCCCATCGACCGCGACCTCCCGGGCCGCCCGGCCGTGATGGCCGCCGGCCACATCGTGTACGGGGCCACGCTCGCGGCCCTGCTCAACCGCCTCGAACCCGGTGAGAAGCCGCCGGCGAAGGAGGAGGCCGCTCAGAAGGAGTCCCAGCCCGCGCTCTCGTAACAGCCGGTCACCCGCGCCATCAGCGCCTCGTCCACCTCGATCCGGTGGCCGTCCACCCGGTCCACGGCCACCACCCCCCACGAGTTCGCCAGGAACACGGCGGGGAACTCCGTCAGGTCGGCCACCCGCAGCACCCGCCGCTCGCACGGCACACCGGCCCGCGCCAGCTCGCCCTCCAGCAGCCGCATGGTGACGCCGCGCAGCATCGGCGCGTCCGGCCAGATCACCCGGTCGCCGTCGAAGCACCCCAGGTTGGTGACCGCCCCTTCCGAGATCACCCCGTCGTCCGACGTCAGCAGCGCCTCGTCGTACCCCTCCCGCTCGGCGAGCCTGCCCAGGTAGCCCTGCGGGAAGCCGCCGGTGTGCTTGATGTGCGGCAGGAACCGCTGGTAGCGGACCGACCTGAGCCTCTTCGGGGTCGCCGCGAGCCGCACCGGCGGGCCGGACACGGCGATCACCCGCACCCCGCCGGCGTCGCACACGAACACCCGCACGCTCGCGTCCACCGCCTCCAGCGCCCGGACGGAGGCCCGCACCAGGTCCAGGTCGAGCTCCTGGCCGAACAGCTCACGGGTGGCGCCGCTCAGCCGGTCCAGATGCGCCGCCGGCCCGCGCACCTTCCCGCCCCGCACCTGCATCGCCGTGAAGTGCCCGTATCTCGCGGACATGGCGAGCGCCACGTCGCCGGCCTCCGCCGCCCGCCCGTCGATCACCGCACCCATCAGGCCCGCCCTCCCACGCCGCTCCAGGATCATTATCCCGAGCTGAAACCTTCAGCGCACCTTCCTCGAAAGTTTCGCACCAGGCGAGGACTCGTAAGGTCGTCAACCATGACGACGGACTTGGACGGGCTGGCGGAGCGGCTGCGGGCGTTCGCGCGGGCCCGCGACTGGGAGCAGTTCCACACGCCGAAGAACCTGGCGATGGCGCTGGCAGGCGAGGTGGGTGAGCTGGTCGCCGAGCTCCAGTGGCTCACTCCCGACGAGTCGCGCGACCCCGGCCCCGAGACCCTGTCCCGCATCACGGCGGAGCTGGGCGACGTCACCGCCTACCTGGTACGGCTCGCCGACGTCCTGGGCGTCGACCTGGTGGCGGCGGCCCACGCCAAGCTGGACGCGGGCGAGCGCCGCTACGACCCCGCCCGCTACCGCGGCTCCGCCAGGAAGGCCCCGCACCTCCCGCCGGACGCTTTCTGACGGACCCGGCGCGTAGGGTGACGGGCATGCGTTTCGGGGTGCTGGGCCCGCTGGCCGTCTGGACCGACGCGGGAGAGCCCGTGACGGTGCCGGGGCTCAAGGTGCGCGCGCTCCTCGCCGACCTGCTCGTGCACGACGGGCGGCCGGTCTCCACCGACCGCCTGCTCGACGACCTGTGGGGCGACGACCAGCCCGGCAACCCGACGGGCGCCCTCCAGGTACGGGTCTCCCAGCTGCGCAAGGCGCTGGAGGACGCCGAGCCGGGCGGCAAGCACCTGGTCGTCTCCAAGGCCCCCGGCTACCAGCTCGCCGCGGGCAAGCAGGTCGACGCCGCCCGCTTCACCGACCTGCTCGCGCGCGCCGAGGCCGCCGACGACCCGCGCACCCGCGCCGGCCTGCTCGCCGACGCGCTCGACCTGTGGCGAGGCCCCGCCTACGCCGACTTCGCCGACGAGGAGTTCACCAGGGCCGCCGTCGTGCGGCTGGAGGAGCAGCGGCTCACCGCGCTGGAGCTGCGCGCCGAGGCGCGGCTGGAGCTGGGCGAGCACGGGCTGCTGGTGGGCGAGCTGGGCGACCTCGTCTCCCGCCACCCGCTGCGCGAGCGGCTGCGGGCCGCTCACATGCGCGCCCTCTACCGCGCGGGCCGCCAGAGCGAGGCGCTGGCCGGCTACGCGGAGCTGCGCGAGCGGCTCGCCGAGGAGCTCGGCCTCGACCCGGGCCCCGAGCTGGCGGCCCTGCACCAGGCGATACTCGGCCAGGACCCGGCGCTGAGCGGCCCCGCCGAGCGCCCGGCCACCAACCTGCCCGCCTCGCTCAGCAAGCTCATCGGCCGGGGCGACGCGCTGGCCGAGGTGCGGTCGCTCGTGCGGGAGGAGCGGCTGGTCACCCTCACCGGCACCGGCGGGGTCGGCAAGACCCGGCTGGCACTGGAGGTGGCGGGCGAGCCGGCCGAGGAGTTCCCCGACGGGGCGTGGCTGGTGGAGCTGGCCCCGCTCGACCGGCGCACGGCGTCGCTGCCCGAAGCCGTCATGGCCGCGCTCGGCATCCGCCAGGACGACGCCGCCGCGCCCGCCGACCGGCTGGCCGACGCGCTGCGGGCCCGCCGGATGCTGCTCGTGCTCGACAACTGCGAGCACGTCGTCGAGCAGGCCGCCGAGCTGGCCGCGCGGCTGCTGCGCGCCGCCCCCGGCCTGCGCGTCCTCGCCACCAGCAGGGAGCCGCTGGCGGTCGACGGCGAGGTGCTGTGGGCGGTGCCGCCGCTCAACCTCCCCGCCAGCACCGACCTGGCGGTCATGGCCAGGTCTGACGCGGTGCGGCTGTTCGTGGCGCGGGCGGCGGCGTCGGCGCGCGGGTTCGCGCTGAACGCGGGCAACGCGCAGGCGGTGGCGCAGCTCTGCCGCCGGCTCGACGGCATCCCGCTGGCGCTGGAGCTGGCCGCCACCCCGGTGCGGGTGCTCGGCGTGCGGGGCGTGGTGGACCGGCTCGACGACCGGTTCAAGCTGCTCGCCTCCGGTAGGCGCGGCGCGCCCGCCCGCCAGCAGACGCTCATGGCCGTCATCGGCTGGAGCTGGGACCTGCTCACCGAGCCCGAACGGGCGGTGCTGCGGCGGCTGGCCGTGCACGCCGACGGCTGCACCATCGAGGCCGCCGAGGCGGTCAGCCCCGATGAGGACGTGCTCCACCTGCTGGCCCGGCTGGTGGACCGGTCGCTGGTGGTGGTCGTCGACGGCGCCGCGGGCGTGCGCTACCGGCTGCTGGAGTCGGTGGCCGAATACTGCCTGGCCCGCCTCGCCGACGCGGGCGAGCTGGAGAGCGCACGAGCCGCGCACGCCCGCCACTACCTGGCCCTCGCCGAGCAGGCCGCGCCACACCTCTACGGACACGAGCAGCGGGCCTGGCTGCAGCGGCTCGACCAGGAGGGCGCCAACCTGCGCGCCGCCCTCGACACGGCCGTGGAGCAGGGCATGACGGACGTCGCGCTGCGGCTGGTGAACGCGCTGGCGTGGTACTGGTTCCTGCGCGGCCGGCTCGCGGAGGGCCGGCGGTCCCTGGAGACGGCGCTGGCCGCGGCCGGGTCCGACGGCGGTGACGCGTCCGCCCGCGCCGCTGGATGGCTGGCCGGGTTCACCGCGCTGCTCGGCGAGGAGGTCGACTGGGAGCCGGTGTTCGCCCGGATCGACGACCGCGCCGCGCGGGCCAGGGCCACGCTCTTCGTCGGCCTGGTCGTCCTCGACCTGCCGTCGAGCGAGGAGCTCGTGGGCAGGGCGCTGAAGGAGTGCCGCGCCCTCGGCGACCGGTGGGGCGTCGCCGCCGCGCTCAGCAGGCAGGCCAGGACCGCCTTCGCCACCAGCGACCTGGAGACGCTCAAGGAGGTCGGCGAGGAGAGCGCCCGGATCTTCCGCGAGCTGGGCGACCGCTGGGGCCTGCTCCAGGCCACCGAGTGGCTCGCCGGGATGGCCCAGACGGTCGCCGACGGCGAGCGCGCCAAGGAGCTGTTCGCCGAGGGTCTCCACATGGCCGAGGAGCTGGGGCTGTGGCCCGAGGTCGCCCGGCGCACCTCGTGGCTCGGCTGGCTGGCCATGTACGAGGGCGACCACGCGCGCGCGATGGAGCTGTGCGGCAGGGCCATGCGGCTGGCCGTCTCCCACGGCTACCAAGAGGGCCGGATGATGTCGGAGATGGGGCTCGCCTTCGCCGCCCAGAAGGCGGGCGAGCTCGACCTGGCGGAGCGGCACCTGCTCAACCTGCTCGACGGCGTCCCGCGCGGCCCCGGCGTCGAGCCCGCCCTGCACCTGCCGACCACCCTGGGCGCGCTCGGCTACGTCACCGAGCAGCGCGGCGACTGGGCCACCGCGCTGGCGCTGCACCGTGAGGCCTACGACGCGTGCCGCAAGCTGGGCGACCCGCGCACCACCGCGTTCACCGTGGAGGGCATGGCCAGCGCGCTGGCCGCCGGCGGCTCTCACCCGGCCGCGGCCCGCCTGCTCGGCCTCGCGGCGGCGGCCCGCGCCCGGCACCGCACGCCGCCGGTGCCCTCCGAGCAGGAGGAGATCCGGCGGGTCGCCGAGGCGTGCCGGGAGGCGCTGGGCGAGCCGGCGTACGCGGCCGCGTACGCCGAGGGCGGCAAGCTGGAGCTGGACGAGGCGACCGCGGCGCTCTGAGCGTCAACCGGTCAGGTGCTCGTGGAGCCGGTCGAAGAACTCCATCCAGCCCTGCCTCGACTCCTCGCCCGCGTTCGCCCCATCCTCGCGGAAGGTCATCGCGGTCCTGCCGTCGTCGTCCGCCAGCCCGACCGTCAGCACCGAGACGGGATCGTCCGGTTCGCCGGTGGTGAAGACGAGCCGCGCGGGCGGCGCCACCTCGCGGTAGGCGCCGTCGAACGTCACCTCGAAGCCCTCCTCGGCGGTCAGCGTCACCTGCCATCGGCCGCCCGGACGGGCGTCCAGGACGATCCGGTCCACCGGCGCGGCCATGAACCGCGGCCCGAACCACCGGGCGAACCGCTCCGGCGTGGTCCAGGCGGCGAACACGTCCTCGCGGGGCACGTCGAACACGCGGATGATCTCGTACGAGGCGGTCTGCGTCATGGTGGCCTCCCTCTCCATGTCGGCGAGGGCCCACCATGACCGGGCGGGCTTACGATCCCCTTCATCCGGCCTTAAGGGCTAGGCTGCGCGGGTGGACAGCGCAGAACTCAAGGAACGCGTACGCGAGCTGCGGGCCGAGGGCCGCTCGCCCAAGGAGATCGCCCGCGCGCTCAAGGTGCCGCCGTCGGCCGTCGCCCCGCTGGTGCGGGCCATCGCGGCCGAGAACGCCGGCGGCGGGGACGACCGTGAGGCCGAGCTGATCGGCTGCTGGATGAGCGTCGGCTGGAGCAACGGACTCGGCGTCGACCCCGCCCGAGGCTGGACCGACGAGGCACCCGACGCCGAGGGCGGCAAGGTGTCGGTGCTGGTGGTGAGACGTCACAACTGGGACAAGCTGACGGTCGTCGGCTGCCTGGCCGACGTCTACTGCACCGGCATCAAGCACATCATCGGGCCCGACGTGGTCGACGAGCGGGAGCTGCGCCGGTTCAGGGAGTTCTTCTTCTCCGACTACAAGGGCTTCCAGGAGGTGCCCGTCGAGCTGGCGCGCCACCTGGTGTTCGGCGCCGACGACTACGCCCGCTCGCTGGGCGTCGAGTCGCACGAGGAGATCGGGCAGCTCTCCGGCCTGCTGGGCGACTGGGAGGGGCCGTCGGCGATCACGTTCGGCCGCCGGGGCAGGCCCTACTACGTGCCGGACACGTACGACGACCCGCAGAAGGTCGTCCACATCCTGCGCCGCAAGCTCTCCTACGACGAGTTCGACTACGACATCTAGCTCTTCTCGCCGGAGAACCTCTCCCACGCCGACTGCCGCGCCGTGCCCATGGCGGCGCCGATCCGCGCCCATGAGACACCCCGGTCGCGCAACCGGTCGACCCAGACCTGGAGGTTGGCGTCGACCTGGGCGCTGACGGCGGCGACGCGCGGCAGGAAGTCGAGGATCTCCTGGTCGGACATGGTGTCCGGCCAGGGGATCTCGGCGGTGGACGACGACTCGCGCGGCATCTCCAGCACGGCGTTGCACAGTCCGACGCACTCGTCGCAGATGTAGACGCCGGCGCCGGCGATCACCTTGCCCACCTCGTCCTTGGCCCCTCCGCTTCCCGATACGGTGGCGCTACCCGCCTGGCACAGTGCCCCCCGCCGGGGCGTACGCACGAAGGAGCACGACATGGCCGAGTCACGGGAGCACAGGTTCGTCGGCACGCGAGGTGAGAACGTCGTGCGGGAGTGGCCGCACGAGCGGCCGCGCTACGTCGCCGTCCTCGTGCACGGCTACGGCGAGCACATCGGCCGGTACGAGCACGTCGCCGACGCCCTCGTGCGCCACGGCGCCGCCGTCTACGGCCTCGACCACATGGGACACGGCAAGTCGCAGGGCGAGCGGGTGCTGATCGACGACTTCGAGGACGTGGTGACCGACGTGCACGCGGTGGACGAGCGCGTCCGCGCCGACCATCCCGGCGTGCCCGTCGTGCTGATCGGCCACTCGATGGGCGGCCTGATCGCCGCCCGCTACGCGCAACGCTACGGCGACAGTCTGGCCGCGCTGGTGCTGTCCGGGCCAGTGATCGGCTCCTGGGAGGTCATCCCGCAACTGCTCGCGCTCGACCCGATCCCGGAAGTGCCGATCGACCCGGCCACGCTCTCCCGCGACCCCGCCGTCGGCGTCGCCTACGCCGCGGACCCGCTGGTGTGGCACGGCGCGTTCAAGCGGCCCACGCTGGAGGCGCTGGCCACCACCATCGAGGTCATCGCCAAGGGCGGCACCTTCGGCCCGCTGCCGACGCTGTGGATCCACGGCTCCGACGACCGGCTCGTCCCGCTGTCGGGCACCCGGCCCGGCATCGAAGCCGTCAAGGGCGGCGACTTCACCGAGATCATCTACCCGGAGGCCCGCCACGAGGTCTTCAACGAGACGAACAAGGACGAGGTGCTGGCGGACGTGACGACGTTCGTCGACCGCGCCCTCGCCTCACGCCACCCGTAGCCAGGCGTGCCCCGAGCCCCGGGTCCTGGACAGCTCCACCTTCCAGCACCCGGGCGCGGGGAACACCCACCCGGTGCCCCACTCGTAGCCGGGCCGCCGCCAGTTGGACCCGCCGTGGTCCTCCAGCCAGACGAGCTTGGCCCGCTTCCCGCCGGGCCCCGTCGCGGAGACCTTGAGCGGGCCGTCCCCGGTCATCCGCCACACGATCTTCACCTCGGCCCCCGCCTCGAACGGCACCTCGGCGAAGAGCAGCCCCCACAGTTCGGCGTCCTCGGAAGTGCCCCGCACCTCGGCGAAGCCGTCGGCGGGAGTGAGCAGTTCGGTCCCGTTGCACGTCTCCCCGGTCTTCGCGGCGCCGGCCACCGGCCCGTCCGTGCCCGGTGGAGGCGCGTGCGTGGACTCGCCCGTACCCGTCGTGCCCGCCGCGCACCCGCCGACGAGCACGACCACCGCCACCGCCACCACCGCCATCGCCAACGCCCGCACCGACGCTCCTCCCGGCCGTTCCGTCCATCCCTTCCTCTACACGCGGACGGCCGGAAAGGTTCCTGCGTTCAGGGGGAGCGTTCGAGTTCGCGGCGGTAGGCGTCGAGGACGAGACCGTGGAAATGATGGACCGCGTGCTCCGACAGGCCGGACCCGCCGGGATCGTAGACGATCTTGCCTTGGGTGAACGCGGGGCTGCGCATCCCGCGCTGGACGCTCTCCACCAGGGCGATGTCCTCCTTCTGGAGCACCTCGTCGATGTAGCGGATGCTGTCCACCTCGGCCTCGTCGGGCTCGGCCGTCTCCAGGTAGAAGTCCCAGGTCTCCCGGGTCCGCTCCGGGCCGTCAGGGACGATCTGCAGCACCATGAAGTTGCCCCGGCCGGGATAGCGCAGCAGGCAGGTGTTGGGCCACAGCCACCAGACCGCGTGCTCGGTGACCGTCGCCCCCGACACGTCGTAGGCGGAGTTCTCCGCCTTGCCGGCCAGGGCCATGTGGCTGGACCAGATCCCGTGGGTGGTGACCTCGTAGGTGCTCATGTCGACCAGGGACACGAAGTCCTTGTGCGCCACGTGGCAGTGGTAGCACTCCAGGAAGTTGTCGACAACGTTCTTCCAGTTGGAGGCGATGTCGTAGGTGAGCCGGCGGGCGAGGGTCAGCTTCGCCACGTCCGGCGCCCGCGCCATGATCTCCGCCTCCAGGTCCCCGGCCTGTTCGGTCAAGGGCGCGGCCCCGGGGTCGAGGTTGACATAGACCATGCCGCCGAACTCGCCGATCTGGACCTGGTCCAGGCACACGGCGGACGCGTCGAACCCCGGCATGTCGCCGGTGTTGCGCGCCCGCCGCAACCGGCCGGTCAGGTCGTAGTTCCAGGCGTGGTACGGGCACACGATGCTGCGCCGGACACCGGACCCCGTCAGCAGTTCGTGCGCCCGGTGCTTGCACACGTTGTAGAACGCCCGCAGCGCGCCGGCCTCGTCGCGGACGGCGACGATCGGCAGGCCGGCGACCGTGCCCGTCACATAGCTCCCCGGCTCCCGCAGCTTCTCCACGTGACACAGCCACTGCCACGTACGAGCGAAGATCGCCCGCTGGTCGACGTCGGACCAGCGCGGATCGGTGTAGGCGTCGGCGTGCAGGGACATCGACAGGGCGGGGTCGGGGTCGTATCCGGCGGAGATGTGATCGAACGGACCAGGTGTCACCGTACCTCCAAGACGTCAGCTTCTCGGCCGTGAACGACCGAGCTTGCAGCTCCTGGCCGCCGGTGGCTTCGACGGCCCGGTCCGCGTCAGGCAGCGTGACTCACTGCCCAGCCCGCCGCACCGCGCGAGGCGATGTTACGGGCCGCGTTGACGTCGGCGTGCTCAGCGAAGTCGCACGACGTGCACACGAAGGTTTCCTGGCTGGTCCGGTTGTTCTTGTCCACGTGGCCGCAGTGTGAGCACTGCTGGGAGGTGTAGGCCGGGTCCACATGGATGACGGCGACCCCCGCCCGGACCGCCTTGTAGCCGATGAAGCTCCCCAACTGGTGGAAACTCCAGGAATGCAGCGTGACCCGCTGGGGCTTGCGAAGCCGTACCCGTTCGCGGATGCCCTGGAGGTCTTCCAGGGCGATGCCGCGCCCAGTGCGTTCTGCCTCGGTCACGATCTGCTTGGCGATGCGATGGTTGACGTTCGCGGCGAAGCGGGCTTCCTTGCGGCGGCGGCGCTTCAGCAGTCGCCTAGCGGACTTCGTCCGCTTGGCCTGCAGACGGCGGCGTAGTTCGCGGTTGCGGTGGCGGACCGCGTTGAGGTGCTTCCCGCTGTGCCGGATCCCGGTGCTGGTGGTGGCGATGTTGGCGATGCCCAGATCGATCCCGAGGAATCCGTCCGGCCTAGCGGTCGGGGCATCGGCGACCTCGACGCATGCGTGCAGGAACCACATCCCGTCCCGGCACACCAGATCCGACTCACCCCGGCGGCAGGCGGCCAGCAGGGCCAGGTGTTCGGCCGAGCCGGTGAAGGCCACCCCTTTCAACCGCCCGGCGGTCGTCCAGATCGACACCGTCCGCGCCTGGTGTTGCCAAGACAGGCACCGGTCGTCATACGGCTGGGCCGCCAGCGGCCGGAAGGAGATCGGCTTGCTTTCCACCTTGATCCGCCGTGCCGATCCCGGCTCGCCGAGATTCCCGGCGGCCAGGTTGGCGTGCAGGGTTCGGTAGGCGTCACACACCTTCTTGATGACGTGCTGGGCGGCCTGGGCGGCCAGCACGAACTCGGCCTTGATCCGGTCGTAGGAGTGCTTGCGCAGATCGAAGTTACGGAAACACCGGTGCCGGAACGCCAGTGCCGCGACCAGATTCGCCGCCCGGTTGGCCGCGTGCAGGGTGGCTTCCAGCGCCGCCGCCTGCTCCGGCGTCGGCAGGAGCCTCACCCGCACCACCAGCCTCACAATCGAACACATTACCTTCAGGTCCATGTCGCCACGATGGAAATCCAACCCCGAAATCCGACGGGGCCGCAGCGTGGTCCACGACCTGCATGCCCACACGACCATGTCCACCTACTGGTGCTCTATCCGCCCAAGGTCGCGCTGTCGACTCTGGTCAACTCTCTCAAGGGTGTCTCGGCCCGGATGTTGCGCAAGGATTTCCGGTCCACATCGGCCGGTATCGATGGGGTGGCCATTTCTGGTCCCCCTTGTATTTCGCCGCATCCTGCGGCGGAGCACCCCTGTCGATCATCAAGGAGTACATCGAGAACCGGAGACGGCCGGGTTGAGCTCCGCATGGAGACGACCGTCCGGGCACCGCTAGGGCCTGGGGCCCTCCCACGCTGTCGTTTCCTCCCGGGCGTGAACGCCCAGGGTTCCACGCCGGATCACGCTGACACCGGCGCACGGGGAGCCGCGTGGCGACACCCGAATCCGGCGCCAACTCAATCGAGGCTGATGATCCTTGAGGCGAACAATCAACCCTTGATCACTCAATCGGCGGCCTCGCGGTTTTCCGTCCGTTTCGCAGGCGCTGCTGCCTCAATCCCGGGCCTCGGGGTCCAGCCCGAGCACCGAACGCCCCCCGTCCACCGGCAACGTCACCCCGTTGACGAAGGACGCCTCCGGCGAGAGCAGGTACGCGACCGCCGCCGCGATCTCACCGGCCGTGGCCACCCTGCCGAGCGGATGCAGCCGCGCCATCTCCCGCTCGACCTCGGCCGCCGCCTCCGCCGGCTGCCCGGCCAGGAACTCCTCGTACCGTTCCGTCGCCACCGACCCGGGTGCGACGGCGTTGACCCGGATCCCCCGCTTGCCGTACTCGACGGCGAGCGCCCTGGTCAGCCCTTCTATCCCGGCCTTGGCCGTGGCGTACGGCAGGCTGCCCGGCACCGCGCGCCGGGCCTGGTGGGAGGTGACGTTGACGACGGCGCCGCCGGTGCCGGCATCCAGGAAGCGGCGCACGGCGACCGCGCAGCCGACGACCGCCAGGTCCAGGTTCGCCGCGATGAGTCCGCGTACCTCCTCGATGGGCGCGCTGTGCACGGAGGCGTCGCGGAAGACGGCGGCGTTGTTCACCCAGCCGGCCAGCGTGCCCGCCTCCTGCGCCAGGTCGGCGGCGCGGCCCGCGACACCCTCGTCCGCCGCGTCGCCGACCACCCCGACCACCCGCTCGCCGGCCCAGCCCAGCACATCGGGGTCGCGCTCGACGACCACCACGGTGTGCTTCTCTCCCAGCAGGCGCTCCACGACAGCCCGGCCGATCCCTCTGCCTCCACCGGTCACCACATACGAAAGGCTCATGATTGGACGATATGTGGATCTAGCCCCCGTCTCTTGCAGGCAGCGCCAACGGGCCCCAAGCATGGGCTTCACCCATCAGCGCTCCGCGCCGGACAGCTCAGGCTGCGCCCCTTTGGGGGGCGCGCCCCCCAAACCCCCATCTCAGACCCCGCTTCGCCGCTTCGTATGAAACCTGGCCCTCGACTCCTTGCAGGGAACAGCCTGCAAACCCCGCTGAAGCAGGTCATCAACGTGCTTCACCGGCGGGTGTGTCGAGTCGTCCGTGCACTCGTGGTCGGAGACTCCGGCGTGAGCCGCAGGAGGGCCCAGACGGTCCGGCCGTGTCCGTCGCCGTGCACACCCCAGCGGGTGGTGAGTTGCTCGACGGGATGGAGGCCGCGGCCGTTCAACTCGTGGTCCTGGGCCTGGTGCAGGCGAGGGACCGATGGGCCGCCTTGGTCGAGGACGGCGAGGACCACCAGGTCGTGGCCGGTGTGGACGGCGATGCCGAAGGTGCCGCCTGCTGTGCCGCTGCGGGAGTGGCGACATGGGGCTTGTCCTGGCTGGGACAGCGTCTCACGAGCTGAGACCACCATCCGGCTCGACGGTCTGAGCAGCCGGTTCATGGATGGGGGAGATCCCTGCCAAGCTTCGGACCTCCACGCCGAGAGCTTCCACACCCGATCCGCGATCGACCACCTCACATCCGGGGGTGCAGGGGGCCGGGAGGCCCCCGCCAAGGGGTGCGGGGAGCTCGGCTCCCCGCTGAGAGGAGCCCGAGCCGGTCCGCGCGGAGCGCGCCTCCCGGCGAGGACCATGCCTGGGGCAGACGGGCAAGGGCCACGCCTGGGGCAGACCGGCAAGGGCCACGCCTGGGGCAGTCCGGCAAGGACCACGCCCGGGACAGACCGGCGAGGACCACGCCCGGGGCAGAGGTCAGGAGTCGGACAGGGTGGCCAGGACCTGGTCGCCGTACTTGGCCAGTTTGTTCTCGCCCACCCCGCTCACCGTGCCCAGCTCCTCCAGTGACGACGGCCCCAGTGTCGCGATCTCACGCAGCGTGGCGTCGTGGAAGATGACGTAGGCCGGGACGCCCTGCTCCTTGGCCGTGGCCGCGCGCCAGGCCCGCAGCCGTTCGAAGATGGGGGCCGCCTCCGGGGGCAGGTCGGCCGCCGGGCGGGACTTCGGGGCCGACGCGGCCTTGGCCGGGCGGCGGGGGTCGCGGCGCAGGCGGACCTCGTGCTGGCCGCGCAGCACCGCCGCGCTGGCGTCGGTCAGGACGAGGGCGCCGTAGTTGGGCTCGACCGCGAGCAGGCCCTGCGCCAGGAGTTGCCGGGCCACGCCGTGCCACTCGGCGTTGCCGAGCTCGGTGCCGATGCCGAAGACGGTCAGCGAGTCGTGGCCGTGCTGCAGGACCTTGGCCGTCGTCTTGCCGAGCAGGATGTCGACGATCTGCCCCACGCCGAACTTCTGCCCTCGCTCGCGGGCCAGCCGCAGCACCGTGGAGAGCACCTTCTGCGCCGGCACGGTGCCGTCCCAGGACTCGGGCGGCGTCTGGCAGGTGTCGCAGTTGCCGCACGGGGAGCCGCCCGGCTGGCCGAAGTAGTCGAGCAGCATGACCCGCCGGCACGTCACGGTCTCGCAGAGGGCGAGCATCGCGTCGAGGTGGAGGGCCTGGCGGCGGCGGTGCTGCTCGTCGCCTTCGAGGGCCATGCGCCGGTGCTGGACGACGTCCTGCAGGCCGTAGGCCATCCACGCCGTGGCGGGCAGCCCGTCGCGCCCGGCCCGCCCGGTCTCCTGGTAGTAGCCCTCGACGGACTTGGGCAGGTCGAGGTGGGCCACGAAGCGCACGTCGGGTTTGTCGATGCCCATGCCGAACGCGATCGTCGCCACCACGACCAGCCCTTCCTCGCGCAGGAAGCGGGCCTGGTGGTGGGCGCGGGTGCGGGCGTCGAGGCCGGCGTGGTAGGGGAGCGCGGGGATGCCGTTCTCGACCAGGAACGCGGCGATCTTCTCGGCCGACGAGCGTGACAGGCAGTAGACGATGCCGGAGTCGCCGGGGTGCTCGGCGCGGAGGAAGTCGAGGAGCTGCCGCTTGGGCTCGCTCTTGGCGGTGATCCGGTAGTGGATGTTGGGGCGGTCGAAGCCGGCGACGAAGTGGCGGGCCTCGCCCTCGCGCAGGCCGAGGCGCTCGGCGATCTCGGCGTGGGTGGCCGGGGTGGCGGTGGCGGTCAGCGCCATGCGCGGCACCTCGGGCCACTGGGCGTGGAGCTCGGACAGCGCCAGGTAGTCGGGCCGGAAGTCGTGGCCCCACTGGGAGACGCAGTGGGCCTCGTCGATGGCGAACAGCGAGATCGCGCCCTTCTTCAGCAGCCGCACCGTCGACTCCAGCCGCAGCCGCTCGGGCGCGAGGTAGAGCAGGTCGAGCTCGCCCGCCAGGAACTCGGCCTCCACCAGCTGCCGCTCGTCGAAGTCCTGCGTCGAGTTGAGGAACCCGGCGCGCACCCCGAGCGCGGTGAGCGCGTCCACCTGGTCCTGCATGAGCGCGATCAGCGGCGAGATGACCACGCCCGTCCCGGGCCGGACGAGCGCGGGGATCTGGTAGCACAGCGACTTGCCGCCGCCGGTCGGCATGAGCACGAGCGCGTCGCCGCCCGCCGCCACATGCTCGATGATCTCCTGCTGCCCCGGCCGGAACGTGTCGTAGCCGAACACGCGGTGCAGGACCTCGGTGGCTGTATTCATGCGGCTACCTTACGTGTTCGGAATCGCTCTCGAGCCGGGTTCGCCCACGGCGATCGTAGCCGCTGCGCATCGTCCTCCCATGCCCCTTTCGCGATGCGGGAATGAAAACCGTTCCTATCTGGTTGACGGGCACATGAAGAAGAACCTGCACCCCGCGTACCGTCCCGTCGTCTTCCGCGACCCGAGCGCCGGGGTCGCCTTCCTCACCCGGTCCACCGCGACCGGCACGGCCACCGTGGAGTGGGAGGACGGCCGCACCTACCCGGTGATCGACGTCGACGTGTCGTCGGCGAGCCACCCCTTCTACACCGGCCGCGGCCGCGTCCTCGACAGCGCGGGCCGGGTCGAGCGCTTCAACAAGCGTTACAGCAGGCCGTGACCCCGTACTGAACGGCCCGTCCCTGGGTAGCAGGGGCGGGACCGGCGGTGGGAGCGGTGGTGATGGCATATGGCCCTGTCGGAGCGGGAGCGCCGCATCCTTGAGGAGATCGAGGATGCCCTGGAACGCGACGACCCCAAGCTCGCCAGGCGCGTGTCGGGGGTCGCCTCCGGGACGGGCCGTCTCCGGAGGCTGCTCCTGAGTGGTTGGTTCATGGTCGCGGTCATCGTCGTGACAGTCGCCCTACTGGTGCTGGCGGTCGCGCTGGCGTGAGAGGCGGCGCTGGATGATGACCAGGTCGACGGCGGCGAAGACCGCGACGGCCGCCGCGATCGCGGCCTCCCATGCCCACACCTGCTCGCCCGTGCTCATCGCCTGCGTGATGAAGTAGACCGCCGCCGCGGTGCCCAGCACGAGCGCGGCCAGGGACAGGATCCGCCGCAACCGGTAAGGGCTGCGCGCGGTCAACGGCTCCGTTCCCGCGCGGTTGCGCAGCCACATGGGGATTCACACTCCTCTCAGGCGAGACAACGCAGCGCCGACGCGAGCCGCGGGCTGAGCCCGTTGCCCGGAGGGAGCCGGCCCACCGTCGCCTCGACGAAGTCCGGATAGGACAAGCTGGCTTCGGCGTCGCCGAAGTGCACCCAGATCTGCTCGGCCGTCTGCTCCACCTGCACGCTCGGGTCCTGTTCGGCCAGCGCGAACCGGCCGACCGCGACCCGCCAGAAGGTGCGGTCGTCCGCCTCGTCCGGGCGGACGGGAGCGCCCACGTCGTCGGCGTGCGTGGCGTACTCGGAGTCGTAGTGGAAGGCCTGCTCGCCCACCGGATAGGGGCCGGCCATGGTCTCCAGGAGGGCGTCGCGGCCGAGCGCGCGCATGCGGCGGCGGGTGTCGCCGTTCTTGTCGCGCCACTCCCGCAGCACCTCTTCGACGGGCAGGTCACGCCGCTGACGGACGCACCACTCGTTGAACTCGTTGTAGCCGCCGATGCCCTCGGCCTCCATCAGCAGCCGCAGCTCGCCGAGGGTGCCGTCGAGGCAGGCCTGGTTGTAGAGCTCCTCGCCGGCCAGGTGGCCGAGCACGTCGCGGACGGTCCATCCGGCGGCGCGGGAAGGGCGCCGCCAGCCCTCCTCGTCCAGGCCGGAGAAGAACCAGTCCAGCCGGGACGCCTCGGCGTCGAAGATGTCGAACGGGTCGTACTCGCGCAGCAGATCCTCTGGCATATCCGGTCGCTACCCGCAGGATCCCGGAACTCACCGGGCCCGGGCACGGCGAAGGCCCGGCCGGAGCCCGGCCGGGCCTTCACTCAGTGGTGCTTACCGGCGCCAGCTGTAGACGCGCACGTAGTCGGTGCGGCTGGTGGCGTCGTCGAGCTTCCTGTCGCCCTTGAAGACGGCCTTGTAGCTGCCGCTACGGTAGGCGCGGTCCTTGGCGTAGAACTTGCCGTGACGGTCGGTGCGGTCGGAGGCGACCCACTTCCAGCCACTGGAGCCGTTGGCCTTGTAGTAGACGTGGACCTTCTCGTAGCCCACGGCGCGCCAGTGGTCACCGCGCTCGGCCAGCAGGCGGCCGGAGAAGTAGACCGACTTGCCCTTGCGGACCTTCGACGGCGAGGCGTCGAAGCTCAGCCGGGTGTCGGCCTTGCTCCAGCCCTTGCGGACGTCGACGTAGAAGAACGACGTGTCGTGGGCGACACGCTTGCCCTCCTTGTCGAAGGCGGTGGCGATGGCCTTCCACTTGCCTTCGGGGTCGTGCGAGGTGAACGGCACCGAGAAGAGCCAGTTCTCCAGGGGCTTGACTTCCTTGCCCCGCAGGGTGCGGAACTTGCTGTCGGCCGGCTCGACGCTGAGCTCGACCTTCTCGACGTCGGAGCTGGCGCCCACCTTGAAGCGGGCGACGGTCTCGCTGCCGTGCTTGACGACGACAGGGTTCGGCGAGACATCGAGGATCTCGACCTTAGGCGCCTTGGTGGTGGTGGCGGCGACTGCGCTGCCACCAGACATCAGCATGGTCCCGCCCGCGAGAGCGGCGACCAGGCCTACGGCGATCTTTCGCATGAGGGTGCTTCTCCCCGTAAATCTTGTGGCACCGGCCCGGGATGACCGGTTCCCTTTACTGCTTAGAGCCACACTAAGGGGGAAAGGTTCGCTAAAGTTACGGAAAAATTTTGATCACGGTGGTCACCTGCACTGATGGAAAAAAATCCGTTTTGAGGCCACCTGACCGACTAGGCTCGGAGCCCATGACCGACGTCTACACCCTCGGAGAGGCGCTCGGGGTGGTCTCCAGCGGCCGGGTCCGCCACGAGACCGAGGCCAGGCTGGACATCTGCGGCCCCGAGTTCACCCTGGCCGTGGCCCTGGCGCGGCTCGGTCACCGGTGCGCCTTCGCCGGCAAGGTCGGCTCCGACGAGCTGGGCGCCCGGGTGCTGACGGTGCTGCGCGGCGAGGGCGTCGACGTCACCGACACGCGCGTCACGGAAGGGGTGCCGACCGGGCTGCTGCTGCGCGACGCGCGGGTGGGCCGCGAGCCGCTCGTCACCCACTACCGCGCCGGCTCGGCGGGCTCGACGCTGTCACCCGGCAACGTGCCGATCGACCGGGTCGGCGCCGCGCGGATGCTGCACGTCACCGGCGTCACCGCGGCTCTGGGCAGGGATCCGCACGACGCCGTGCTGGCCGCCGTGAGCGCGGCCAAGAGCGCGGAGGTGCCGATCTCGTTCGCCGTCGAGTACCGCCCCGAGCTGTGGGCGTCGGTGCGCGAGGCGGAGGAGGTGCTCACCGAGCTGGCCTGCCAGTCCCACCTGCTCTTCGTCCGCCAGGACGAGCTGGACCTCGTCAAGCCCGCGCTCACCCCCGAACGCGAGGTCGTGGTCGCCCGCGGCGCCAAGGGCGCGAGCGTGCGGGCCGACCGGATGCGCTACGACGCCCCCGGCCCGCAGACGCCGGTGGTCGACTACGGCGGGGCCGGGGACGCGTTCGTGGCCGGTTACCTCAGCGCGGCCCTGGACGGGCTGACCCCGCCGGAGCGCCTGGGGCGCGCGACGCAGCTGAGCGCCGCCGCCGCGTCCACCGCCAGCGACTGGCAGGGCCTGCCGGCCAGGGGCGAGCTGTAGCTACTCGATGTTCAGGGTGAACGTCGAGGTGGTGTTCTTGATGTTCTGCGCGTTGTCGGCGAAGCGCAGGCCGCGGAACGTGGCCGAGCCGACGGCCGGGCCCTGGCCCTGCTCCGGCAGCTCGTTCACCCAGATGCCGAAGCCCGACTTGGCGTCGTAGGCGTCGCCGCTCCTGCGCGCCCCGGTGATCGACACGTCCGTGAAGACGGTGTCGGTGACCGGGTTCACCGGCCGCGCGCCGTCGTACATGGTCTGGAACATGATCCCGCTGTACGTGGGATCGACGATGTCCAGATTGCTGACCCGGATGCCCTGGAACGTCTTCGACGCCGAGAACAGCCACATCGCCGGGAAGGTCTGCGCGCCCCAGAAGTGGCCGCCGGCCCGGACGAGCGAGATGTTCTCGAACCGGGTGGGCGGGTTCGCCCCGAAGCCGTGCATCGGGTAGCCGAAGTCGAGCGAGCTGATCGTGACGCCCGAGTAGACCAGCGTGTCGGCCACGTAGATGTCGCGGAAGGTGTTGCCGTACCCGCCGTAGACGGCCACGCCCGCGGCCCGCCAGGTGAGCAGCGAGGTCAGGTTCTCGTAGACGTTGCCGTGCTGCTCGCCCGCGTTGTTGTCGGTGGCGGAGAACAGGGCGAAGCTGTCGTCGCCGGTGGACCGGGTCTCCACGTGGGTGACATGGTTGCCGGTGCTGCCGTTGGTCATGTTGAGCCCGTCGGCGAACACGTTCCTGATCCGCGAGTTCCTGATCGTCATGTCGTCCGTGTTCGAGCCCCAGTACATGCAGACCTGGTGCTCCACCCACAGGTTCTCGATCGTCATGTCCGCCACGTTCGTGAAGTCGAACACCTTGCCCGGCCCGTCGATGCGCGAGGTGTAGTTGCCGAAGTAGGCGAAGCCCGCGAACGCCGAGCCGTTGGCCGTCGCGTCCGCGCGGAAGCCGACGTCGGTGTTCGACTGCCCGGCCGGCGCGTGGAAGCGGGTGTACCAGGGCCCGGCGCCGACGATCCTGACGGCCTTCCCGTACACCTGGAACTTGCCCGTCGTCTGGTAGCTGCCCGGCGGCAGGTAGACGCCGGTGAGCGCGCTGTCCATGCGGGCCCGGTCGAGCGCGTTCTGCACGTCCTGGTGCCCGAACCCGGTCGGTACGGCGTACTTCGCCGGGTCGGGGTTGCCGATGGGGGAGACCTGCTCGAAGTCGACGAAGTCGATCGTGTAGGTGGAGGTGTTGGCCGCGTCCTTCTGCAGCCTGATCTTGCGGCCCGCCGGGACCGTGGTGTCCAGCATCAGGTTGGCCTCGTCGTAGACGTGCCGCGGAGGGCCGGAGCCGGGGTTGTTGTCCGGGCTCGCCTCGGGGCCGTACAGCCAGGCGAAGCGCGAGGTCAGGTTGATCGCCTTGTGGAAGGCGCCGTCGACGTACACGTTCAGCGTCGCGTCGAGGCCGCCGCCGCCCGGCGCGTCCGGGATCGAGAAGCGGGTGACGAGCGTGTTCGTGGCCGCCTTGGTGGTGAACTCGACGTAGGAGCCGGTGGCGGCGAGCGTCACCGCACGGCGGCCGGACGCCTCCCCGGCCAGGTCGCCGATCGTCCTGTTCGGGCCGATCCGGGTGGCGCCGCCGCCGACGACCGCCTCCTCGGCCTCGTACGTGTCGTACGGCATGTTCGCGCCCCTGCCGATGGACAGCGGGTGCGTGCTGGTGTTGTTGTCCCGCTTGTCAGGCAGTTCCCTGGGGTCGTCGGCGAGCACCACGCGGACCGTGTGCCGGCCGTCGGCCGCGGTCCAGGTGCCGAGCGGGACCGGGGCGGTGGTGGCTCCCGGCGCGATGACGCCGCTGGCGGAGCCGGTCAGCGTGCGGACGGTCGCGCCCGAGCCGTCGAGCACGGCGAGCGTGATGCCGTGCGAGCCGGCGCCGGAGGCGATGGTGCCCTGGTTCCTGATGGCGACGGTGAAGGTGACGGTGTCGCCGGGGTCCGGGTTGCCCGGGGTCCAGCCGACGTCGGCGACCAGGTCGGCGCTGTCGGGGAGCGGGACGGCCGTGCCGAACACCTGGAACTCGGCCACCTGCCCGCCGGGCGCGCCGGAGTTGGCGGTGATCCGCAGCCGCACGTCGGCGGCCCGCGCGGTGACCGGGATCGTCACGCTGTTGCCGGTGGCGGGGTCGAAGACGTACGCGGCGGGCGCGACGAGGCGGGAGAAGTCGGCGGCGCCCCGCGCGCGGCCGAGCACCTCGACGGTCTGGGTGCGCCTGGCCCAGACGGCGTCCGGGTTCAGCTTGAGCACCACAGAGGTGAGGTCGGCGTCGCCGCCGAGCGCGACGGTCAGTGTGTTCGGGTAGGTCTGGCCCTCCCAGTACGTCCTGACGTCACCGTCGTTGGCGTTGCCGGCCACGTACGTGTGGGTGTGCGAGGAGGCGGCGATCCCCTTGCCGGTGGCCAGGTTCGTGCCCGGCTCCGGGTCGGGGCCGGGGCCGCCGCTCTCCCCGTACACCTCGAACTCGGCGAGCTGGGCGGCGGGCCAGCCGGTGTTCGCGGTGAACAGCAGCCGGACGTACCGGGCGCTGCCGCTCAGCGTGATCGTGGCGGACGGCGCGAAGCCGTACGTGGCCGACGGCTTGAGCGTGGCGAAGCCGGAGCCGTCCGCGCTGCCCTGGACGGTGAGCGTCTGGGTGCGGCTCGGCCAGCCGGCCGGCAGCTTGAGGGTGAGTCCGGTGAGCGTGGCGGCGGCGCCCAGGTCCACCTGGACCCACTGCGGGAACTGGCCGTTGGCCGACTCCCAGTAGGTGGCCTGGTCGCCGTCGGTGACGTTGGCGGCCCGGTAGACGTCGGTGAAGCCGCTCGCGGTGGCGGCCTTCCCGGCGGCCAGATTGGTGGCGGCGGCGGCCGGGGGCGGGGCGATGAGGAGTCCTAGGACGAGGGTCAGGGCGGCTAAGAGTGCGCGCATGGGGGGTGGCCCTTCGCAGGAGTACAGTTGGCCGCACCATAGGCTTTCCTGCAGATGTGAGCAATATCTCGACTGGATTGCGCAAGAAATGAATGCTGCTGTGATGCTCACGTAAGTACTTGCAATGGTTTGCGCTGACAGTCGTATAGTTTGCGTCATGACGCGACGACTCGCAGAGGTGGCCAAGAAGGTCGGGGTGAGCGAGGCGACCGTGAGCCGCGTGCTCAACGGCAAGCCGGGGGTGTCCGACGCCACCCGGGAGGCGGTGCTCACCGCCCTCGACGTGCTCGGCTACGAGCGCCCCACCCAGCTGCGCGGCGACCGTGCCCGGCTGGTCGGCCTGGTCCTCCCCGAGCTGCAGAACCCGATCTTCCCCGCGTTCGCCGAGGTCGTCGGCGGCGCGCTGGCCCAGCAGGGGTTCACCTCCGTGCTCTGCACCCGCACGGTCGGCGGCGTCTCCGAGGCCGACTACGTCGATCTGCTGCTCCAGCAGCAGGTCAGCGGCGTGGTGTTCGCCGGCGGCCTGTACGCGCAGGCCGACGCCGCGCACGGTCACTACGAGCTGCTGCACGAGCGCAAGCTGCCCACGGTCCTGGTCAACGCCGCCGTCGGCCACCTGGACTTCCCGCAGGTGTCGTGCGACGACGTGGTGGCGGCCGAGATCGCGCTGGGCCACCTGCGGGCCCTCGGCCACGAGCGGATCGGCATGGTGCTCGGCCCCAGGGACCACGTGCCGTCGCGGCGCAAGCTGGAGGCGTTCCAGGCCGGGGGCGGCGACGCGGACCTGGTCGAGCACACCATGTTCTCCCTGGAGGGCGGGCACGCGGCGGCCGCCCGGCTGGTCAGGCGCGGGGTCACCGCCGTCGTGTGCGCCAGCGACCTGCTCGCGCTCGGCGCGATCAGGGCCGCCCGCCGCGCCGGGCTGAGCGTGCCGCGCGAGGTGTCGGTGGTCGGCTTCGACGACTCGGCGCTGATGAACTGCACCGAGCCGCCGCTCACGACGGTCCGCCAGCCGATCGACGCGATGGGCCGGGCCGTCGTCGACCTGCTGGTGGCGCAGATCGACAAGGCCGTCGTGCCCGCGGACGAGCTGCTGTTCGAGCCTGAGCTGGTGGTGCGCGCCTCCACGGCGCGAGTCCGTACGTGATGTAGTCGTTATCTTGCAATCTTCAGTCTGAATATTGCGGAGATAAGTCGCTGATCCTATGGTGTGGGCAATTCGCATCAGAAGGGTCAGATCATGAAGAGATCCGCTGGGCTCTTAGTCGCATCCGCGCTCGGACTCGCCGCCTGCGGCTCCGGGCAGCAGGCTCCCCCGGCGGGCGGGGCCGGCCAGGTCACCATCACCGTCGCCTGCCAGCCCGCCAAGTCCGCGCCCAAGGAGCGCCAGGCGTGGGACGACGACGTGGCCGCGTTCATGAAGGCGAACCCCGGCGTCACCGTCAAGAGCACCGACCAGCAACCCTGCTTCGACCCCAAGACGTTCGGCCCCAAGCTCGCCGGCGGCCAGATGGAGACCGTCTTCGTGGTCCCCGTCACCAACTACGACGACGTGATCAGGCAGGGGCAGGCCCTCGACATCACCGCGTACACCGGCGAGATCAAGAACTGGGACGACCTGCGCCAGGACGTGCGCGACCTGGTGACCAAGGACGGCAAGGTCTACGGCGTGCCCAACGTGCACTACGGCGTCGGCCTGGTCTACAACCGCAAGCTGTTCGCCGAGGCCGGCCTCGACCCCGACACGCCGCCCACGACCTGGGCCGAGATCCGCGAGGCCGCCAAGAAGATCGCCGCGCTCGGCCCCGGCCACGTCGGCTACGGTGAGTACTCCGGCGGCAACACCGGCGGCTGGCACTTCACCCAGGCCATCTACGGCCGCGGCGGCAGCATCCTGACGGACGACGGCAAGAAGGCCGCCTTCAACTCGCCCGAGGGCAGGGCCGTCCTGCAGACGCTGCACGACATGCGCTGGGTCGACGACAGCATGGGCACCAAGCTGCTGGTCGGCTGGGAGTCGCTCATGGTGGCGATGGGCAGCGGCAAGGTCGGCATGATGCTCGGCGCCCCGGACGTGGTCACCGACGTGGTCGGCAAGTTCAAGGGCAGCGTCGCCGACTACGGCATCACCGGCTTCCCCGAGGCCAAGGCGTCGCTGAGCGGCGGCGAAGCGTTCATGATCAACCCCAAGGCCACGCCCGAGGAGGCGAAGGCGGGCATGCGGTGGCTCGACTTCCGCTTCAACACCGTCGGCGAGGGCCGCTTCGACTTCGCCCGCGGCAAGGCCATCGGCAACCCGGTCGGCGTCCCCGACAACGCGGTCTACGGCGACTCGCCCACCGGCCAGGCCATCCAGGCCGACCGGGTGAAGAACGCCTCCCTGCCGGTCGAGAACTACGACCCGTACGTCAAGGCCTCCGCCGCCATCCCGCCCAAGGCCGAGCCGGTCCACGCCCAGGAGATCTACGCGATCCTCGACGTGGCCATGTCCGGCGTGCTGTCCGACGAGGACGCCGACATCGACAAGCTGCTCGCCGACGCCGAGACCAAGGTGAACGCCGTGCTGGCGGCCAAGGGCTGATCCATGGCTGTTCTGAGGCGCAACCTGACGGCCTACGGGTTCCTGTGCGCGGCGCTGTTCTGCTTCGCGGTGTTCGCCTGGTATCCGATGATCAGAGAGTTCATCCTGAGCTTCCAGGAGACGAACCTGATCGATCCGCCCACCTGGGTCGGGCTGGACAACTTCGAGTACGCCGTGGGATACCCGGGCTTCACCGAGGCCTGGATCGCCACCCTGCAGTTCACGTTCCTCGCGCTGGTGTGCGGCTTCGCCGTGCCGTTCGTCGTCGCGCTCGTGCTCAACGAGCTGCGCCACGCCCGGGCCTATCTCAGGTTCGTGGTCTACCTGCCGGTCATGCTGCCGCCGATCGTCGCGGTGCTGCTGTTCAGGTGGTTCTTCGATCCGGGGCCCGGGCTGTTCAACCAGCTGCTCGGGCTGGTCAACCTGCCCGGCCTGGCCTGGCTCGACTCCCCGGCCACCGCGCTGATCTCCCTGGTCATCGTCTCGACCTGGATGAACATGGGGAGCGCGACCCTGATCTACCTGGCGGCGCTGCAGAACATCCCGCCGGAGCTGTACGAGGCGGCCGAGCTGGACGGGGCCGGGATCATCAAGCGGATCAGGCACGTCACGATCCCGCAGACCAGGCTGATCCTGCTGCTCATGCTGATGCTGCAGATCGTGGCCACCATGCAGGTCTTCATCGAGCCGTACATGCTCACCGGCGGCGGGCCCGCGGGCTCGACCGTCACCGTCGCCTACATGATGTTCCAGTTCGCCTTCACGAACCAGAACTACGGCGTGGCCGGCGCGCTCGGCATGATGCTCATGATCGTGCTGCTCGTCTTCGCCGCGTTCCAGCTCCGGCTCACCCGGGAGGACAAGGCATGATCTCCGTCGGCGCCCGGGCCGCCGCCGGCCGCAGGCGGGCGGCCCGCCGCCCGAAACCCATCCATACCGGGCAGTTCCGTACGATCATCTCCCCGCTCCAGCTCAACAGCCGATGGGGACGGCGCGTCTACTGGGCCGTGCTCGTCACGGTCGTGGTGACCTTCACGCTGGCCTTCGTCTTCCCGCTCTACTGGATGATCACCGGCGCCATGAAGACGGGCGAGGAGATCGCCCAGATGCCGCCGACGCTCTTCCCCGCCGACCCCACCCTCGACGCCTACGCCGAGGCGTGGAACCTGTTCGACCTCGGCACGCTGCTGTGGAACACCGCCTACTACTCGCTGGGCGGCTGGGTCTTCTGCATGCTCGTGGACGTGTCGGCGGCGTACGCGCTGTCGAGGCTGCGGCCGATGTTCGGCGGGGTGATCCTGGGCGCGATGCTGGCCACGCTGATGATCCCGGCCATGGTCGTGCTGATCCCGCTCTACGTCACCGTCGTCGACCTCGGATTGTTGAACAATCCCTGGGGGCTGTGGTTCCCGGCGGCCGCCAACGGGTTCAACATCTTCCTGCTCAAACGGTTCTTCGACTCGATCCCGCGCGAGCTGATCGAGGCCGCGCGGATCGACGGCGCCGGCGCCTTCCGGGTGCTCTGGTCGGTGGTGCTGCCCGTGTCGCGGCCGATCCTCGGCGTGGTGTCGATCTTCACCATCGTCACCTCGTTCAAGGACTTCGTCTGGCCGCTGCTCGTCATGACCGACAGCGACAAGATGACGCTCAGCGTCGGCCTGTCGCAGACCGCCGGCATGGTCACGCAGAACGCCGTCATGGGCGGCCTGGTCGTCGCCAGCATCCCGACGATCATCGTCTTCTTCGTCTTCCAACGTCACATCATGGCGGGTCTCACCGCCGGATCTATCAAAGGGTGATCATGTCGAAAACGTGGTGGCGGGGGGCCGCGATCTACCAGGTCTACCTGCGCAGCTTCGCCGACGGCAACGGCGACGGCGTCGGCGACCTGGCCGGGCTCCGGTCCCGCCTGCCCTACTTGAAGGACCTCGGCGCCGATGCCATCTGGCTCAACCCGTGGTACCCGTCGCCGATGGCCGACGGCGGCTACGACGTGGCCGACTACCGCGGCATCGAGCCGGTGTTCGGCACGCTCGCCGAGGCCGAGACGCTGATCGCCGAGGCGCACGAGCTGGACCTGAAGATCATCATCGACGTGGTGCCGAACCACAGCTCCACGGCCAGCGACTGGTTCCAGCAGGCCCTGGCCGACCCGGCCGCCCGCGACCGGTTCTGGTTCCGTGACGAGCCGGGCGACTGGCAGTCGATCTTCGGGGGTCCCGCCTGGACGCAGGTGCCTGACGGGCAGTGGTACCTCCACCTGTTCGCCCCGGAACAGCCCGACTTCAACTGGGACAACCCCGAGGTGCACCGGGAGTTCGAGGACGTGCTGCGGTTCTGGTTCGACCGCGGCGTCGACGGCGTCCGCATCGACTCGGCCGCCCTGCTCCACAAGTCCGACACCGCGTGGGAGGACCTCGACCCCGTCCACGACGTCTACCGCCACTGGCGGACCATCGCGGACTCGTACGAGGACCGCGTGCTGATCGGTGAGCTGTGGCTGCCCGACCAGGAACGCTTCGCCCGCTACCTGCGGCCCGACGAGCTGCACACCGCCTTCAACTTCGACTTCCTGTCATGCCCCTGGGACCCGGAGGAACTGCGCCGCGTCATCGAACTCACCCTCACCACGCACGCCACCGTCGGCGCCCCGCCCACCTGGGTCCTGTCCAACCACGACGTGACCCGCCCCGTCACCCGTTACGGCCGCGCCGACACCAGCTTCGCCCACGGCGGCGCCCTCCACGGCACCCCCTCCGACCCCGAACTGGGCTACCGCCGCGCCCGCGCCGCCGCCCTCCTGGCCATGGCCCTGCCCGGCGGCCTCTACGTCTACCAAGGAGAGGAGCTGGGCCTGCCCGAGGTCGAGGACCTGCCCGACGAGCTGCGCCAGGACCCCATGTACGCCCGATCCGGCGGCACGAACCCCGGCCGCGACGGCTGCCGCGTCCCCCTGCCCTGGTCCGGCGACGAGCCGCCGTTCGGCTTCGGCGGGCCGTCGCCGTGGCTGCCGCAGCCGGAGAGCTGGCGCAAGCTTACGGCCGAGGCCCAGCTCGCCGACCTGGACTCCATGCTCAACCTGTACCGCACGGGCCTGCGCCTGCGCCGGGAGTGCTTCGGCGACGGGACGCTCGCCTGGCTCCCGTACGGGGACCGGGTCCTGGCCTTCACCCGCGACTCGGGCGTCACCTGCGTCGCCAACCTCGGCCCGGACCCCGTCCCGCTGCCGGACGGGGCGGTGCTCCTGGCGAGCGGCCGGCTGGAGGACCGCCTCCTGCCCCCGGACACCACCGCCTGGCTGCGCACCCCATGATCGGGGCGGGCTAGCATCGGTGCGGTGAAGCGCCTTCGCCCGATGCCGCCCGCCCAGCTCGACGCCGACGCCCGCGCCCTCTACGACCGCATCAACGCCGGCCCCCGCGGCGCCTCGATGCTCGACGACCAGGGCGCGCTGGTCGGCCCCTTCAACGCCATGCTCCTCAGCCCCGCCCTGGGGGACCCCCTCCAGGAGCTGGGCGCCGCCATCCGCTACCGCTCGTCCTTGACGGACCGGTGCCGCGAGCTGGCCATCCTGATCGTCGCCACCCACTGGTCCAGCACCTTCGAGCTCCAGGTCCACGAGAAGATCGCCACCGGCCTGGGCTTCACCGACGCCCAGCTCGCCGCTGTCCGTACGGGAGAGCCGCTCTCTTTGGAGGACCCGGAGGAGGCCGCCGTCCTCCGCGTCACCCGCGCCCTGGTGACGAACGGGGACCTGGACGACGAGGCGTACACCCTCCTACCGGAACCGGCCCTCTTCGAGCTGACCACGCTGACCGGCTACTACGCCACGCTGGCCCTCCAACTCCGCGTCTTCCGCGTCTGACCACGGCCTCGTCGACTCGTGCAACAGCAAGGTCCTCGGTGGACGCGCTCCGCGCGACCCTGCTCGGGCTGTGCTCAGCGGGGAGCCCAGCTCCCCGCACCCCTGGCCGGGGCCTTCCGACCCCGGACCCCGGCGTGGGCCGGCTTCTGCGCTCATTCGACCGGAGGCACCGGGAAGATTGCATCGCGAGAGAGACGAGCCCTGATCGGCTCAGAGGCCGAGTGGAGCTGTGCCGTCTTTCGGACCCGCTCGTCGAACGAGCGATCGCTGCACCCCGTTCATCCAGCCGACAGATATCGGGGATGAGCCGCGCGGTAGATCACACGGAGAGTCCGGTCTGGCCGCACGATTTCGACTAAGTGTCCAACCATGAGCGAACTGCTGCGGCGAAAACGGGAGCCCCACAGTTCTCCAGCGAGCCCAATATGTCTTCAATAGCCATCGAACGATGAGGCGGTCTGCCGGTCGCCGCGGCCTGTTCCCGCAGCACCTGCAGAATGGCAGCCGGAGCCAGTTCCAGCTCGTACAGCAGGAACGTGTCCGGGTGCTGTACCTCGACATCCCATGATTTACAGGCGGCGCTCGGGAAATCGCGGAGATTGAACGTGACGATCACGTCAGCTCGCGGCAGCGAGAACATGCCGGTCCTTGACGTGGTTACCCATCGAGTCCTCCAGCGGCTCCCACCCCTCGACCATTGCTTCGGAGAAGGCGGCCCGCACAAAGCCAAAAGTGCGATCGACGCTTGATTCGGGAAGTCCATTTCGTAGCAATGCTCCCCGAACCTCCGCCAGAATCCGTTCGCTCCATAGGGGCTGATAGACGCCGGCCTCTGCGACTCTCAAAAGCGTGTCACGCAGGGCGTTCGGATACAGCACGCATGCGTCCAATATGGCGGAGAATGGCACCAGGCCAGGATAGGACTCTCAGAATTCGTTTGCAGGCTTGTCGTACATACCCGTGCCTACGGATTCCGAGGTCAGCTGATCCAGAAGGCGGCGTCGCTCAGTGCGCCTTTTCTCCTTGTAGGCCAGAACATCCTGCAGCTTCACCCTCCGATGAGCGCCAGGGCGATCGGTGGCACGCTGGTAGGGGATCTCGTCGCTCTCCAGAAGCTTGACGAGAGTGGGCCGGGACACTCCCAGCAGCTCGGCGGCCTCATAGGTGGACATGGTCATGTGCTGCGGTGCGACCGTAACGGCCAGGCCTTGAGATAGAGCCTCTGCCACTTGGAGCAGTGCCTCATAGACGGGCAAGGGCAATGGCAGCCGGGGAGATCCGTCAGGGCCTGTCAGGACGGCGGGACAGTCCGCGACTGCTCGCCCTCGCCTGTGCAGCTCCGCGACTAGATCGACTATGGCTGCCTGGGCCTGAGGGTCCTCTTCTGGGAGGAATGTCCGGGCATCCACGGCGGCCAACGATGTCTCGCCCATAAGAGCCCCCTGTCGCCGCACATCTGGTACCTGGACTGTACCTCAAAACGAAACTAGTGAAAGCTCTCTTGGTTCATGGGCTCAGCACGCCTGCGTAAAGACCTGAAACGTCATCAAAGGAGTGAGTTCGGCGAAGCGCGTGCCTTGCGGCCGTTCCGCCTGGTGGCGTCCGAGGCATAACCATGAGCACCTACAACTCGGTGAGCAGGTAGAGCAGTGCGTTCATGCTCGTCCCGCTCACGATGTCGCGCTTGTCGATCAGTCGCCGGATCTCGGAGAGCGGCACCCACTCGATGCGCTCGGCCTCCCACGGCTCGGTGGGCGGCCCGATGTGCCGGGCGGTGTCGGCCCGGAAGATGTGGTGCTCGGAGTCGGAGATGCCGCTCGTCGGCTGGGTGTAGAGCAGCGGCCGCAGCGGGCCGGGACGCCAGCCGGTCTCTTCCTCGACCTCGCGGGCGGCGGCCGCGATCGGCTCCTCGCCCTCGTCGACCTTGCCGATCGGGATCTCCCAGCCCCACGTGTCGGTGATGAACCGGTGCCGCCAGATCAGCAGCACCCGGCCCCGCCCGTCGGTGACGACCGCACCGGCCCCGGGCGCCGTACGGATGAGCCGGTGATCAAGGTGTCTGCCGTCCGGCAACTCCACATCGGCCACCCGGACGTCGATCCAGCGGTCGGAGTAGAGCGGTTCTTCCGAGTGGACCTGCCAGCGCATGCGGCTGCTCCCAGCGTGGACGGCTGCGTCGGCACCACGTTACAAGGACCGTCTCCCTGCGGAACTCGCCTCACGCCGGGGTCCGGGGAACTCGGCTCCCCGCTGAGCGTACGAAGGCCCTACCTGAGGGGATGGGCCCGGCGGCGGAGGAGCAGGCCGCCCGCGCCGGCGGCCAGGACGAGAGCCGACCCGGCCAGGACGAACATCCGCCCGTCGGGGCCCGCGTCGCCGCCGGCCCCGGTGGCGACCCCTTCACGGGGGGTGATCGACCTCCGGGGTTCCTCGGAGTCGTCCTCGGTGGGGGTCACGGTGACGACGGCCGTCTTGGTCGGGGTGGCGGAGGCGGAGGGCGAGGCGGACCCGTCGCCGATGGTCAGGGTGTAGGTCTTGAGCGAACCAGGGCTGGTCGGCTCGCACTCGATGAGAGGCTCCGTCGGCCGCGGCCCGAAGTTGACGGAGGCGGGTTTCACGGTCGCGGTGCCCGCCCGCCCCGAGGTCGTCTTCATGTCCACCGAGGCCGGCAGCGCGATCGGCTGACCGACGGCGACGCCGCTCAGCTCGCCGACGCCGGTGGCCGAGGTGAGCCCGGTCAGGCCGGAGATCGACGCGTACGCGTACATCTTGAGACCCGTCGTCGGCAGCCCGTTGGGCGCTTCCAGCTCGGCGCCGCTCTCGTACGTGCCCTTCCACCCGATCGTGAACTGCTCGCCGACCTTGGGGTTGGCGGCCGGCAGCGTCAGGGCGGTCCTGATGCGGACGGTCTGGGGCGCGCCGGAGGTGGGGGTGCAGGTGTAGTCGACCACGTCACCGGTGCCGCCGCCTCCGTCCTGGCCGACCGTGACGGTCACGCTCTCGGTGCCGGTGGTGGTGCACGTCGTCACGTCGGTGGGGGTGACGGCCAGGGCGAGCTTGAGGCTGCCGGTCTCGGTGGAGGGCTTGATCGTCACCTGGCCGCCGGTGGCGGCGGTGATCTGTACGGTGCTCGTGACCTGGCCCGCGGGCACCGCGGTGGTGCCGGGCGTGACGCTCGCGCCGGTCTTCGACAGGTCGGCGTGGGTGCCGCCGGTGACCGCGAGCTTGCCGTTGACCTGGACCTGGGTGGTGGCGGTCGGCGCGGTGCGCAGGGTCAGCGCGGGGATGGCCCACTTCGCCTCGAACGAGCCGCTCGCGGTGTCCGGCACGACGATCGGCACGCTCAGCGTGGTGTTGCTGAAGGGGCCTCCGGAGCAGGTGTACGCCACCGTCAACGTCTTGTCGGCCGCCTGCGCGGGTGCGGCGGCGGACAGGAGCACCAGGCCGATGGCCGATGCCACCACGGCGAGCTTCGGCACGATCCGTCTCCCTGTCGATGGGATGAAAGGACCGCACCACGATGGCATCCTTTGGTCACATCTGTATCGAGATCAGCATCCTTCGGCAAATAATCGCTTGCCTGGGCCTCCTAGCCTGGAATTCATGAGACCTCTCACCGAACCCCAGATTCGCACCTCGTTCGTCAACTGCACCAAGGGTGAGGCGTCCCGTCTGCACGTGCCGCGTGACCTGCCCGGCCAGCCCTGGGACGACCTGGACTTCCTCGGCTGGCGCGACCCGAAGGCCCCCGACCGCGCCTACCTGGTGGCCGAGCGCGACGGCGGCCCGGTCGGCGTCGCGCTCCGCCTCGTCACCGCCCGCCACGGCCACCAGCGCCGCAGCATGTGCTCGCTCTGCCTCACCACCCACACCGGCAGCGGCGTCGCCCTCGTTTCGGCCCGCAGGCGCCGCGGCGAGGCCGACTCGGTGGGCGCCTACGTGTGCGCGGACCTCGCGTGCCCGCTGTACGTACGAGGCAGGCGCAAGCCGGAGTTCGGCGAGCGCCTGGAGGAGTCGCTGACCCTGGACGAGCAGGTCGACCGCATGACGGCCAACCTGCATGCCTTCCTGGACCGCGTGGCCTGATCAGGTGCGGTTCTTGCAGGTGTCGCGCACCTTGTAGAAGTACGACAGGTACTCGGTGTGCACGTCCCGCCCGGAGATCCTGATCTGGGCGTCGTCCGCGTTCTCCAGGTGGGTGAAGTTGGCGCTGCCGGTGTAGACGCGGGGCGTGATGTCGTCGTCGTAGAAGCCGTCGGTCATCATCAGCTTCAGGTGCGGCACGACCGAGCGGCCGCCGGCGGTGAAGCGGCAGGGGGTCACCTGGATGCGGCGGCCGTTGACGGTCTTGGCCAGCTCGGCGCGGATGGTGGCGTCGGCGTTGCCGGTGCCGTCGGCGCTCTTGTAGTAGACCAGGTCCACCCAGCAGTTCTCGCCCCGCAGCCGGACCAGCTCCTGGGCGATGGCCAGCCGGTGCTGGTTGAAGTGGGTCAGCACGAGCCTGATGTCGGTCTGGCGGTAGACCCCGTCGGTGTCCTGGTAGCGGCACTCGACGAGCTTGAGGATGTTGGCGATGGGGTCGCCGCTCGACCTGGCGCGCGGGAAGAACGTGGCCCGGTACTTCGAGCCGGTCGGGGTGGTCCAGTAGTAGGCGGGGTTGGGCGCCTGCCGCCGGCCTAGGCGCAGGTCGTCGAAGTACTTGTAGTAACCGTTGTAGACGGCGGCGTCGGTCAGGGTGAACGCGTCGTTGTAGGAGTTGTACAGATACCAGTCGGACAGGTTGGACGAGGTCTGGAAGACGACGTTCCCGTGCGTGGTCCCGTTCACCTCGATGCCGGAGAACAGCGCGAACTTGCTGTGCAGGTAGTCGCGGCCGATGCAGCCGCGGTCGACCGCCGACGGGTTGGGATACTCGCAGCCGATCACGTACGAGCCGGCGCTCTCGTTCGCGCCGAGCACGGCCTTGAGGCGGGCGGTGATCTCGTCGTTGGCCCCGTTCTCCATGTCGTCGAGGATGACCTTGACGCGGACGCCGCGCTGGTGCGCCTGGATGAGCGCGTCGGCCACCTCGGTGGAGCGCTGGCCGGGGGAGAACTGGTGGTTGACGAACCTGATCTCGCTGGCCGTCCTGGCGGCCCTGATCAGCCGGATGAGCTGGTCCATCACGGCCGACTGCTGGGCGCTGGGCGTGCCGGGCACGCCGGAGTCGGCGACCGGGTCGTTGAACACGGGCGCGTTCAGCACCGGCGGGCCGGTGACGTCGGCGGACGCGCTGCCGGCGGGTAACAGGGCCGCGGCCAGGCATAAGGCCACGAGCGTGGCGATTTTCTTCATGAAGAGCGCCTTTCTGCGTGACAGTTTTCGCTGCTCGACTGTCATACGCGGAAAGATCGCCTGTCAAGGGCCCCTGTCAGGTGGACTCGCGGATCACCAGCTCCGTCGGGAGGACGACCGGCTCGGCCGGGAGGCCCTCGAACAGGTCCAGCAGCAGCCGCACCATCGCCGCCGTCTGCTCGATGACCGGGTGGCGGATCGTGGTCAGCGGCGGCTCGGTGTACTTGGCCGCCTCGATGTCGTCGAAGCCCACCAGCGCCACGTCGTCGGGCACCCGCCGGCCCGCCTGCCGCAGCGACTGCAGGGCGCCGACCGCCATCAGGTCGTTGGCCACGAACACCGCGTCGAGCTGCGGGTCGTCGCCGAGGAGCTGCCGCATGGCGACCGCGCCGGACTCGCGGGTGAAGTCGCCCACGGCGACGATCGAGCGGCGGTCGGAGTCGCGCAGCACGTTGCGGTAGCCGGTGAGCCTGTCCTGGCCGCCGATCATGTCCTGCGGCCCCGCGATGGTGGCGATGCGCCTGCGCCCCTGCTCCACCAGATGGCGCACCGCGGTCTCGGCCCCGCCCACGTTGTCGTTGTCGGCGTACGGGATGTCGACCGGGACGGCGGGCCGGCCGTACGAGACGACCGGGACGCGCAGCCGGGACAGCGCGCTCGGCAGTGGGTCGGCGCCGTGCATGGAGATGAGCATGACCCCGTCGACGTGCCCGCCCGCGATGTAACGCTCCACCCGGGCGTGGCTCTTGGCCGACGAGGCCAGCATGAGCACGACCTGCTTGTTGACCGTCTCCAGCTCCAGGCTGGCCGATCGGATCACCGTGGAGAACAGCGGGTCCTCCGAGAACACCCTGGTCGGCGGCTCGGAGACGACCAGGGCGATCGAGTCGGTGCGCTGGGTGACCAGGCTGCGCGCCGCCGAGTTGGGCACGTAGCCCAGCTCGTCGATGGCGCGCAGCACGGCGTCGCGAATCTGCGGGGCCACCGTCGTCTGGCCGTTGACGACACGGGACGCGGTGGCCCGCGAGACGCCCGCGCGGGCCGCGACCGCTTCCAGGGTGGGACGTCTCATGGCAACACCAAAAGGGAGGGCACGGAAGGAAATCTACAGGCGGTTCGCGGCGATCACATCGCGATACCACAGCGCGCTGTCCTTGAGGACCCTGACCTGCGTCGCGTAGTCCACGTGCACGATGCCGAACCTGCGCCGGTAGCCCTCCGCCCACTCGAAGTTGTCGAGCAACGACCAGACGAGATAGCCCCGGAGGTCGGCCCCCGCCTCGATGGCCCGGCCCACCTCGCGCAGGTGGCCGCGGAGGAAGGACACCCGGTCCGCGTCGTGGACCCTGCCGTCCTCCACCACGTCGTCGAAGGCCGCGCCGTTCTCGGTGACCATGAGGCCCACGTCCGGATAGTCCTTCGACAGCCGCACCAGCAGCCGCGACAGGCCGTCGGGCACGATCGGCCAGCCCATCGCGGTGACCGGCGCGTCGGCCGTGGCGAAGCGGATGTCCTCCGAACCCGGCCAGGCCGCGTCCGCCGGCAGCCCGGGCCCCGCCTCGACCACGCACGGGTTGTAGTAGTTGATCCCGATCAGGTCGATCGGCGCGTTGATCACCTCCAGGTCGCCGTCCAGGATGTGGCCGGTGCCGCCGTTGCGCCCGGCGGCGGCCAGCACCTCCTCCGGGTAGCGGCCGTGGAGCGCGGGGTCCAGGAACTGCCGGGTCAGCAGCGCGTGGACCCGGTCGACGGCCGCCGCGTCGGCCTCGTCCGGCACCGCCTCGTGGTCGTTCACCTGGGCCGGGGTGAGCACGGGGGAGGAGTTGACGACCAGCATGATGCCGGCCGCGCCCGCCTCCCGCAGCCGGGCCGCCGCAAGGCCGTGGCCCAGCAGCAGGTGGTGGGCCGAGCGCATGGCGGAGGCCGGGTCCTTGCGGCCGGGCGCGTGCACGCCGTTGCCGTAGCCGAGGAAGGCCGCCACCCACGGCTCGTTCAGCGTCGCCCAGTTCTGGACGCGGTCGCCCAGCCGGTCGTGCACGACGGCCGCGTACTCGGCGAAGCGGTGGGCGGTGTCGCGGTCCGCCCAGCCGCCCCGGTCCTCCAGCGCCTGCGGGAGGTCCCAGTGGTAGAGCGTGAGGTACGGGGAGATCCCGGCCTCCAGCAGCTCGTCCACGAGCCTGTCGTAGAAGGCCAGCCCGCGCGGGTTCGCCGGCCCGCGCCCGTCGGGCTGGATGCGCGGCCAGGCCACCGAGAACCGGTAGGCGGCCAGGCCCAGCTCGCGCATGAGGGCGACGTCGTCGCGGTATCGGTGGTAGTGGTCGCAGGCGACGTCGCCGGTGTCGCCGTCGGCCACGTTGCCGGGGGCGTGGGAGAAGGTGTCCCAGATCGACTGGCCTCGCCCGTCCTCCTTGACCGCCCCCTCGATCTGATAGGAAGCCGTAGCGGCACCCCAGACGAAGTTTTCCGGGAAAATCATCCCTTGACCGCTCCTTGCATGATTCCGCCGATGATTTGCTTGCCGAACAGGGCGAAGACGATGACGAGCGGCAGGGTCCCCACCGCCGTGCCCGCCAGGCCCAGTACGTAGTCGTTGACGTATCCGCTGGCCAGCGTCGACAGCGCCACCTGGACCGTCGGGTTGTCCGGGGTGAGCACGACGAGCGGCCAGAAGTAGTCGTTCCAGGCCGACATGAACGTCAGCATGCCCAGCACGGCCGCCGCGGGCCGGGCGGCGGGCAGCACGACGTGCCAGAACAGCCCCCAGGTCGTGCAGCCGTCGACCCGCCCCGCCTCCAGCAGCTCCGTCGGCAGCGCCCTGCTCAGGTACTGCGTCATGAAGAACACGCCGAAGGCGTTGACCAGCGCCGGCACGATCAGCGCGTAGTTGGTGCCGGTCCACTCCAGCTTGATCATGAGCATGTAGAGCGGGATGATGCCCAGCTGGGCCGGCACCATCATGGTCGCGACCGTGATCACGAGCATGATGTTCTTGCCCCTGAAGCGCAGCTTGGCGAAGGCGAACCCGGCCAGCGTCGAGAAGAACATCACCGCGATCGAGATCGACCCGGCCACGATGAACGAGTTGAGCAGCGCCAGCCCGAACGGCACCGTGTCGAAGACGCGGGCCACGTTGGCGAAGAAGTTGCCGCCGGGCAGCAGCGGCGGCGGCACTTGGGCCAGCGCCGAGTTGTGCCGGGAGGCCACCACCACGCTGTAATAGAGCGGGAAAGCGGAGAAGAACGCGACCGCCGTCAGCGTCAGATAGCGCAGCTTCATATCACTCCGCCCTTCACGCGCCTGGTCACCAGGTAATTGATGCCGGCGACGACCACGACGAACAGGAACATCACCCACGAGGCCGCCGAGGCGTAGCCGAAGTCGAACTTGGTGAACCCGTGCTCGTAGACGTAGAGCGCCAGCGTCTGGAACTGCCGGTCCGGCCCGCCCGTGACGAGGCCGCCCCCGCCGCCGCTGCTGGTGCCGAAGAGCAGCGGCTCGGCGATGACCTGCATGGCGCCGATGGTCGAGACGATGACCACGAAGATGATCGTCGGCCGGATCATCGGCACGGTGATCCTGACCAGTTGCTTGAGGTTGCTCGCCCCGTCCAGGGTCGCGGCCTCGTACAGCTCGCGCGGCACGGCCTGCATGGCGGCCAGGAAGATGAGCGCGTTGTAGCCCGTCCACCGCCACATGATCATCACCGAGAGCGCGAGGTGCGAGGTCGCGGTGCCGGCGGCCCAGTCGATCTGGCCCACGCCGAACCACGACAGCACCCAGTTGATCAGGCCGAAGTCCCGCCCGAACAGCTGGCTGAAGATGACCACCACGGCCACGACGCTGGTGACGTTGGGCACCAGCAGCGAGACCCGGAAGAGGGTCTGGAAGCGCAGCCGCCTGTTCAGCAGGTGCGCCAGCCAGATGGCCAGCACGAGCTGCGGCGCGGTCGACAGGATGCCGATCGACAGGGTGTTGAAGGTGGCGTTCCAGAAGTAGTCGTCGGCCAGCAGCGTCCCGTAGTTCCGCATCCCGACGAAGGTCTGCTCCTCGTCCAGGAGCGTCCACTCGTGCAGGCTGACCCAGGCCGTGTAGGCGAGCGGGAACAGGCCGAACGCGGCGAACAGCAGGAAGAAGGGCGCCACGTAGGCGTACGGCGACACCCTCGTGTCGAGGGTGTGCCGCACACTTGTCCTACGCCTCCGCCCTACAGCGAGAGGGAGGGTGCTCATTTGATCTTCTTGACGTCCTCGAGCACCTGCGCCCACGCCTCGTCCGGGGTCTGCTTGCCCTGCTCGACCCGGCCCAGGCCGTTGCCGATGGCGACCCGCACGTCGGCCTCCTTCGGGCCGAGGTGCTGCGGCTTCAGCGCCTTGGCGGCCTCGGAGTAGATCTTGCCGATCGGGGCGTCACCGAAGAACGGCTTGGTGAACGACTGGATCGACGGGTCGTCGTACAGGGCGGGGATGGACGGGAAGGTGCCCTCCTCCTTGAAGACCTTGGCCTGGTTCTCCTTGGAGGTCAGGAAGTCGATCAGCTCGGCGGCCTCCTTCGGGTGCTTGCTCTGCGCGGGCACCATCAGGTGGGAGCCGCCGCTGTTGCCGGAGCCGCCGGGCACGGTGGCGATGTCCCACTTGCCGGAGGCGTCCTGGGCCTGCTCCTGGATGAACCCGGTCATCCAGGCCGGGCAGATGATGGTGGCGAACGAGCCCTTGGCGAAGCCGGTGTTCCACGGCGGCGAGAAGGCCGCGAGCTTGGCGGTCAGGCCCTCGGTGGTGATCTGGTTGGACAGGTCCCAGGCCTTCTTCACGTCCGGGTTGGAGTCCACGATGATCGTGTCCTGCGCGTCGTAGAGCCCGACGGGCGCCTGGTTCACCATGGCGCGGAAGATCTCACCGGGGGAGTCGACGAACTTGGCGCCCTCCACGTTCGCGGCGGCGAACTTCTTGCCGGTGGCGATGTAGTCGTCCCACGTCGGCCAGAGCTGCCCGACCTCCTCCCGGTCCTCGGGCAGCCCGGCCTTCTTGAACAGGTCCTTGCGGTAGCACATGGCCAGGCCGCCGACGTCGGTGCCGAGGCCGAGCAGTTGCCCGCCGTCCTTGCTGAGGCCCTGCTGCCACTTCCAGTCGAGGTACTCGGGCTGCCGCTTGTCGAGCCCGAACTGCTTGAGGTCGGTGAACTTCTGCGGCTGCGCGGTGAAGGTGCTGATGTAGCCCACCTCGACGCCCTCGATGTCGGCGGCGCCGGCGTTCGTGGCCAGCCGCTTGACGAGGTTGTTGTGGTGGTCGTTGAACTGGGTGACGTTCTCGACGATCTCGACGTTCGGGTGGGTCTTCTTGTACTCCTCGTAGAGCGGCTTGAAGCCGAAGTCGCCGAAGAGGTTGACGGTCAGCTTGATCTTCTCCGCGGGCGCGGCGTCGGCGCCCGCGGTGTCGCCGCCGCCACCCCCGCCGCCGCCACCGCACGCGGTGGCGAGGCCGAGCAGGGACGCGGTGATCAAGGGTACGGCGATGCGCCGGAAACGAGGAGCCATGGAGCCCTCCGGGACTGGGAGCCTTGGGGAAGTTGCGAGAGAGCGCTCTCCGAAAACTTTCGGCCAGATCACCGCGGGCTGTCAACGGCTGTTGGGTAACGATCCCTGTTATGAAGAGAGCGATCTCAGGACGGGGAAAGCCCTCGGAGGCGGGTGGTGGCGGGTCCTTCCAGCCCTGCTCGGTGAACGGTCCTTCTCGAACACCGCGATGCCCGGCGCGCGCCGGAACCGCGGCCCGTACTCGCCCAGGGAGCGCTCTCTCAGCAGGTCGAGGGCGCGCAGGCGCACCGACTCGGCGCGGCCGCGGTCGTCAGCTGAGCACCCGGCCGACCATCCGCGCGTACATCCGCCCCGGGCTGGGAGAGGACGTGAGGAAGCCCGGCAGCATCGGCAGCGCCACCGCGAACGGTTCCAGCAGCCGGTAGAGCTCGTCGGCGTCGGCGGGCCGGTCGCCCGGCTGCTTCTCCAGCAGCCGGGCCAGGAGGGCGCCCAGCCCGGCGGGAAGCCCCGGGATGGCCGGTGGCCGCTCCTTCACCTGCTTCTCGAACACCACGTAGTCGGTCGGCCCGGTGAACAGCTGCCTGCCCGTCAGCATCTCGTGCAGGACGCAGCCCAGGGAGTAGAGGTCGCTGCGGGGCTCGGCGACGCCGTGCTGGATCTGCTCCGGGGCCATGTAGGCGGGCGTGCCCAGGATCTGCCCGATCCGGGTGAAGGTCGTCACGTCGGCGTCCCGGAGCATCGCCAGGCCGAAGTCGAGCACCTTGACGCTGCCGTCGGGGCAGAGCATGAGGTTGGTCGGCTTGAGGTCGCGGTGACAGATCGACAGCGCGTGCGCGGCCGTCAGGACGGCGCAGGCCTGCGCGGCGATGGCGGCGGCCCACGGCACCGGCAGCGGCCCGTGCTCGCTCACCACGTCGGCCACCGTGACGCCCTCGATGAACTGCATCACCTGGTAGAGCCGCTGCTCGTGGGTGCCGAAGTCATAGAGGACGGGAGCGCCCGGGTGTTCGAGCCGGGCCAGGATGCGCGCCTCGCGGGTGAAGCGGAGCTCCAGCTCCTGATCGGGGCCGCTGGGCAGGCGCAGCAGCTTGACAGCGACCTTGCGATCGAGGTGGCGGTCGTGGCCCGCGTAGACGGCGCCCATGCCGCCCTGGCCGAGAGGAAGATCGTCGAGCACATAGCGGTCGCCGATGACCATATGCCCCCCTCCCGCGCCCTTCCGGGGAAAAACTACACCGTCAGGACTGTGGGTGCAGGTGGCCGTCGGTGAGCCCGTCGAGACCCAGCCGGATCAGCGTCTGGCCCAGCTCCGACGTCTCCCGCAGCGCGTCTTCGAGCACCGCGAGCTGCCGGAACGCCTCCCCGTACGGGCGCTGCTCCTTGAGCGAGAGCCGCGGCAGGCGGGTGCGCCGCACGTCGAACCTGCTGGAGCCGGTGGACGCGCGGCTCCCGGCCGCGCGCAGGAAGCCCGCCAGGAAGTCGGGGTCGAGCCTGCGGGCGTCGACGCGGTAGAGCGTCAGTTGCGGGCCGAGCACGCCGCCGCCGTCGGAGATCACCCGTACGGAGGAGTAGGAGGCGACCACGTCACCCGGCTGGATCGGGACCAGACCCCGCTGGCTGATGGTGCGGCCGGACGGGGGAGCCCCGGCGGACAGGTCGTCGGCGGTCAGCACCGGGAGGTCGCCGTCGCCGACGGCCATCCTGGGCGGGGCCTGCGAGACCGCCACCAGGCCCTCCTTGATCAGGTCGCCGACCGTGGTGGCGGGCTGGTCGAGCGGCTGCTCCAGCACCTTGAGGTCGGGCGGCGTGGTCGCGGCCGCCAGGAACCGGTCGCGGGTCTCGGCGAACGCCCGGCCCACGTTCTCCCGCCGCTGGTGGCGGGCCGGGGTCATGTCGACCTCGTCGGCCAGCAGGTCGATGATGCGTACGGTCTGGCCGGAGCCGTCGCGCAGGTAGGCGCGCCAGGCCGGCTCCACGACGGACGGGTCGGCGGCGGCGTCGAGGATCAGCACGTCGGACGGCGGCCGCTCGCCCGCGGCCGGGCGGCGCAGCAGCCACAGGTCGCAGCCGGGCAGGGCCACCACGGCACGCAGCGCACCGGCGCGCAGCAGGTTGGCGCGGATGCGCCGGCCTGCTTTGCGGCTCGCGGCGGCGGGCGGCATGAGGATCGCGACCAGGCCGCCCGGCTTGACGTGGGTCAGGCAGTGTTGCACCCAGGCCAGCTCGGGCTCGCCGCGCGGCGGCAGGCCGTACTCCCACCGGGGGTCGCCGACCAGATCCTCGTAACCCCAGGCGCGCTCGTTGAACGGCGGGTCGCAGACGACCGCGTCGGCCTTCTCGCCGGCGAACGCGTCGTGCCGCATGGCGTCGCCGGACGTGATCGTGGCGTCGGCGTCGCGCAGCCGCAGCCGCGAGGCCGCGATCGCGGCGGAGCTCTCGCTCAGCTCCTGCCCGAGCAGCCGCCGCGTCACCGCCCCGCCCCCGCCGGCGGCGTGGAGCAGGAGGGTGCCGACGCCGCAGGCGGGGTCGAGGACGGTGGGGGCGTCGCCGACGAGGGCGACCATCAGGCCGGCGAGGTCGTCGCGGGTGACGGAGAGCTGCCGGGAGTGGGCCTCCAGATAGCGCTCGACGAGGAACTCGTAGGCCGTCAGCGCCCCATGGCGCTCGGCCAGCTCCGACACCGGCTCCGCCTGCTCGGGCCCGAGGTCGCTGTCGCCCGAGGTCAGCAGGGCGCCGGCCTGGGCCACCACCTCGCCGAGTCGCAAATCTCCCGCGGTTTTCAGGCGTTGCCACGCACGGTCCGCCACCGACAACTGGTAGGACTTCCCGTAGCGGCGCAGCCACGCCTCCACTTGCGGCAGCGAGAAGAGGGGTTGATTGGCCGTGCCGCCTATGGGCAAGGGGAAGTCGTCGTGGCGGCGGCGCCAGTTGCTGACGGCGGCACGCCCGACACCGGCGAGCCGGGCGATGTCCCCGGCGTTCAGGGTCGGGTCGTGGCTCATGGGGCCACCATAGTTCAATGGAGTCTTCAGCGCATCTGCTTGTGAAGTCTTTCAACCAGTGATTTACTGCGGGGTATGAAGCACAACATCCGCTATGCCGCCGGATCAGATGTGGGCCGCCGCCGGGAGCAGAATGAGGATTCCGGATACGCGAGTGGCCGGTTGCTCGTGGTGGCTGACGGGATGGGCGGACACGCGGCCGGCGAGCTGGCGAGCGCGGCGGCGATCGCCGTCATGCGCGAGCTCGACGCCACGCTTCCCGAGACGGGGTGCGACCTGGAGTCGGCGCTCGACGGCGCGGTCCGCGAGGCCGGGCGCAGGCTTGTCGAGCTGGCCGAGATCGACCCCGCGCGCAGGGGCATGGGCACGACGGTGACCGCGATGTTGTTCGACGGCTTCCGGTTCTCGCTGGCCCACCTGGGTGATTCTCGCGGATACCTGCTTCGCGACGGCGCTCTTTACCAGATGACCAAGGACCACACGCTCGTCCAGTCGATGGTCGACGAGGGGCGCATCACCGAAGACCAGGCCGCGGTCCACCCGCGCCGCTCGATGGTGCTGCGCGTGCTGGGCAGTGAGGGCAGGGCTGACGCCGACCTGGCGCTGCGTGAGGCCGACCCCGACGATCGCTACCTCCTCTGCTCCGACGGGCTCACGACGGTGCTCGGGCCCGAGGTCCTGCACGAGGTGCTGACCACGGTGGCAGACCCGGCGGCGGCCGTCCAGCGGTTGATCGATCTGGCCAACGAGGGGGGCTCGCCCGACAACGTGACCGTCATCGTGGCCGACGTGGTCGCCCCAGGCGCGGGAGACGACCAGATCTACCGCGTGGGCGCGGGCGCGTAGCACCACCGGTCCCACCTGCCTCTGGTCTCACTTGCGCACCACAACCGAAATATCGGCTCATAGCTTGACACTTTCCGGGTGTCACGCGCACATCCGAGATGCCGCGATTACAGTCCATCGTGATCTGCCACGCCTCTGGGGGGAGTCGAGCTGGACCCGATCGCGGATAAGTTACTCAAAACGGTCCGAAAGGAACTCGGGTACCGGGAGAAGGACGGCCAGCACACCAAGTTCGGCCACTGGTACGCCGAGCGCGTCCAGGACCCCCAGTACAAGGACGCGCCGTGGTGTGACATGTTCATCGCCTGGGCCGCCGACAAGGCCGGCATCGGCGAGTACGTCGGCCAGTTCGCCTGGACACCGTCCCATGCCGTCTGGTTCATCGAGCAGGGCGCCTGGACGAAGAAGCCCGAACCCGGGGCACTGGTCTTCTTCGACTGGCGGGGCGGCAAGAGCTACAAGGGCGTCGACCACGTCGGCATCGTCGAACGGGTCGAAGACGGCAAGATCCACACCATCGAGGCGAACGTCGACCGCGTGTGGCTCAAGCGCAAGGTCCGCGACACCGACAAGGTCGTGGGCTACGGCCTGCCGCGGGTCGTCCAGGCCAACGCCGAGCGGACGGAGATGCGGGAGACCGAGCACCCGTTCCCGTTACGCGAGCGGGCCGACAAGCCCGGGAGCAACCCGCTCGACCTGATCGGCACGCCGGTGGCCCTGCTGCTCCTCATCGTGGTCACCACCGTGGTGATCGCCTTCCGCCTCGCGGGCCGTCGCCGCGGCCATCATCGTGGCGGTCCGTGGAACGAGCCATCGGCCCAGCCGGAGATCGAGCGGATCGGACCCCAGTACGTCATGCGGAGCCCGGTGCCCACCCAGCCCGGGCCGCCGCCGCGGGAGCCGGTGGCCGCGGGCGCGCCCCGTCGCCGCCGTCCCTACGACCCACAGCCCTGACCCTCAGGACTCCAGGGAGATGACGACCTTGACGTGGTCGCCCTTCTCGAAGGCCGCCTCGTACTCCTTCAGCGGGAGGCGGCGGGTGATGAGGGCGTCCAGCCAGGAACGGTCCGCTTCCTGAAGGGCCTTCGCGGCGTCCCGGTAGTGGCGCAGGTTGGCGTTGACGGTGCCGAAGACGACGTCGTTCTCCAGCACGATGTCGCGGTTGATCTGCCCCGCGTCCGCCCGCAGGTGCCGTCCGCCGCTGGAGACGCCGGTCAGGCAGACGATGCCGGCCGCCGCCGTGTTGAGCATGGACTCGAAGACGAGTGACGCGGAACCGGTCGCCTCGATGATGATGTCGGGCCGGTAGCCGCCGACCGCGTCCAGGCTGCTGCCCGAGTGGTAGGTGGCGCCCAGGCCGGTGACCAGCTCGGGCTTGAGCCCGCTCTCCGCCCGGTCCAGGACGTGCACCTCCAGCCCGCGCTGCTTGCTGAGCAGCGCCGCCAGCAGCCCGATGGGCCCGGCCCCGGTGACGAGCACCCTCTCCGGCTGGAACCAGGCCCGCGAGCCGATCCGCTCGATGTGCTCCCACGCCTTGGCCAGCACGGACGTGGGCTCGACCAGCACGCCGAGCACTCCCAGCGCCGGGTCCACCTTGACCGCGTAACCGGCCTCGACCGTCCACTGCTCGCTGCCGTAGCCGTCGCGTTCCTTGATGCCGCGCTCGGTGTACTCGCCGTTGCGGCACATGTCGAACTCGCCCCTGGCGCAGGCTCCGCAGGGCACCGGGTCGGGCCGGCGCACCACGCCCACCACCAGGTCGCCGGGGGAGAACGCGGACCCCTCCGGCGCCTCCAGCACCCGCCCCAGCGACTCGTGCCCGAGGATCATCGGCTCGTCTCCCGGGAAGCCGTACTCGCCCGAGACGAGCTCTCTGTCGGTCCCGCAGATGCCCAGCGCCAGGCCCTGGACAAGCAGCTCGCCCGGCTTCGGCCGGGGATCGGGAACCTCCGTGACGCCGAGCGTGCCCTGCTTGCCCGGCACCAAAGTCATCGCACGCATGAGGCACCCCTACCCAGGGAAGCCTGGGAAATAGTAGGACGTCCTAGTATCTTCATGACAGGGCCACTGACGAAGGAGTGAGCAGGCGTGCATGTACCCGTGCATCCCGTACGTTTCGTGACGGCGGCGGCGTTGTTCGACGGTCACGACGCGGCGATCAACATCATGCGGCGCATCCTCCAGACCCAGGGGGCCGAGGTCATCCATCTCGGGCACAACCGCTCGGTGGAGGAGATCGTCGACGCCGCGATCCAGGAGGACGTCCAGGGCGTGGCGATCAGCTCCTACCAGGGCGGCCACGTGGAGTTCTTCACCTACCTGGTGGACCTGCTGCGCGAGCGCGGCGCGGACCACATCAGGGTGTACGGGGGCGGCGGCGGGGTGATCGTGCCCGAGGAGATCGAGCTGCTCCACTCCCGGGGCGTCGCGCGGGTCTTCTCGCCCGAGGACGGCCAGCGGCTGGGCCTGCCCGGGATGATCAACAAGTTGGTCGAGGAGTGCGACGTCGAGCTGGAGGGCGTGCCCTCGGTGGAGGCCGTGGTCTCCGGCGACCAGGCGGCCCTGGCCCGCGCGATCACCCTCATCGAGTCGGGACGGGCCCCGGCGGAGCTGGTCGAAGGGCTGCGCGCGGCCCGCAGGAACGCCCCGGTGCTGGGCATCACGGGCACCGGCGGGTCGGGCAAGTCCTCGCTCACCGACGAGCTGGTCCGCCGGTTCCGGGTGGACAACGACGACAAGCTGCGCATCGCGGTCATCGCCATCGACCCGACGCGCAGGCGGGGCGGCGGCGCGCTGCTCGGCGACCGGATCAGGATGAACAGCCTGAGCCCGCAGACCTACTTCCGCTCGCTCGCCACCAGAGGCGCGCCCAGCGAGGTGCCGGCCTGCCTGGACGACGTGATCACCGCCTGCCGGGCCGCCGGGCACGACCTGGTCGTGGTCGAGACGCCCGGCATCGGGCAGGGCGACGCCGGCATCGTGCCGCACGTGGACGTGCCGATCTACGTGATGACGCCGGAGTTCGGCGCCGCCTCCCAGCTGGAGAAGATCGACATGCTCGACTTCGCCGAGGCCGTGGTGATCAACAAGTTCGAGCGGCGCGGGGCGGAGGACGCGCTGCGCGACGTGCGCCGCCAGATGGTGCGCAACCGGGAGGCGTTCGGCGTCAGGCCCGAGGACATGCCGGTGTTCGGCACGATCGCGGCCCGCTACAACGACGCCGGCGTCACCGCCCTCTACCACCACCTCAAGGACCTGCTGGCGGAGAAGGGCCTGCAGGCGGGCCCCGGCCTGCTGGCGCCCGTCCAGGGCCGTACCTCGCAAGCGTCCGCGGCCATCGTGCCGCCGTCGCGGGTGCGCTACCTGGCCGAGATCGCCGAGAGCGTGCGCGCGTATCACGAGGAGACCCGCGCACAGGCCGAGGTGGCGCGCCGCCGCCAGCAGTTGGAGGCGGTGCGGGCGCTGCTCGGCGAGGACGACGAGCGGCTGGCGAGGCTGAGCGAGCAGGCTGAGCGCGAGCTGACCGAGGAGAGCCGGGCGCTGCTGGACGACTGGCCCGGCACCAGAGCCCGCTACAGCGCGGACGAGCTGGTCGTACGGGTGCGCGACCGGGAGATCCACACCCCGCTCTGGCGCGAGACCCTGTCCGGCAACCGCGTCCCCCGGGTCGCGCTGCCCCGCTTCGAGGACCACGGCGAGCTGCTGCGCTGGCTGCGCGCCGAGAACCTGCCGGGCCGGTTCCCGTTCACCGCGGGCGTGTTCCCGTTCAAGCGGGACGACGAGGACCCGACGCGGATGTTCGCCGGCGAGGGCGACCCGTTCCGCACCAACCGGCGCTTCAAGCTGCTGTCGGAGGGCCAGCCGGCGACCCGGCTGTCGACCGCGTTCGACTCGGTGACGCTGTACGGGAACGACCCGGACCTCCGGCCCGACATTTACGGAAAAGTCGGGACGTCGGGGGTGTCGATCGCGACGCTCGACGACATGAAGGTCCTGTACGACGGCTTCGACCTGTCGTCACCCAGCACGTCCGTGTCGATGACCATCAACGGCCCCGCGCCGACGATCCTGGCCTTCTTCCTCAACACCGCCGTCGACCAGGCGCTCGACCGCTTCCGCGAGGAGCACGGCCGCGAGCCGTCGGCGGAGGAGGCGGGCGAGCTCCGCGCCCGCACGCTGGCCACCGTGCGCGGCACCGTGCAGGCCGACATCCTCAAGGAGGACCAGGGCCAGAACACCTGCATCTTCTCCACCGAGTTCAGCCTGCGGATGATGGCCGACATCCAGGAATGGTTCATCCGCAACCGGGTCCGCAACTTCTACTCGGTGTCGATCTCCGGCTACCACATCGCCGAGGCCGGCGCCAACCCGATCAGCCAGCTCGCCTTCACCCTGGCCAACGGCTTCACCTACGTGGAGGCGTACCTGGCGAGGGGCATGGACGTGGACGACTTCGCGCCCAACCTGTCGTTCTTCTTCTCCAACGGCATGGACCCCGAGTACAGCGTGCTCGGCCGGGTGGCCCGGCGCATCTGGGCGGTCGCCATGCGGGAGAGGTACGGCGCGGGGGAGCGGTCGCAGAAGCTCAAGTACCACATCCAGACCTCCGGCCGGTCGCTGCACGCGCAGGAGATGAACTTCAACGACATCCGCACCACCCTGCAGGCCCTGATCGCCGTCTACGACCACTGCAACAGCCTGCACACCAACGCCTTCGACGAGGCCGTCACCACCCCGTCGGCCGACTCGGTGCGCCGGGCGATGGCGATCCAGCTCATCATCAACCGCGAGTGGGGCCTGGCGCGCAACGAGAACCCGCTGCAGGGCTCGTTCGTCATCGACGAGCTGACCGACCTGGTGGAGGAGGCGGTGCTGAGCGAGTTCGAGCGGCTGTCCGACCGGGGCGGCGTGCTCGGCGCGATGGAGACCGGCTACCAGCGCGGCAAGATCCAGGACGAGTCGATGCTGTACGAGACGCGCAAGCACGACGGGTCACTGCCGATCATCGGGGTCAACACGTTCCGCAACGGCGACGACCACGTCCCGCACAAGCTGGAGCTGGCCCGGGGGACCGAGGAGGAGAAGCGCTCGCAGCTGGATCGGCTGACCGCCTTTCAGGAGCGGCACCGCGACGAGGCCCCGGCGGCGCTGGCCCGGCTGCGCGAGGTGGCGATGTCCGACGGCAACGCCTTCGAGGTGCTCATGGACGCGGCCCGCGTGTGCACGCTGGGCCAGATCACCGAGGCGCTCTTCGAGGCGGGCGGGCAGTACCGCCGCAACGTCTAGTTCCTGCGGGCGACGCCGCACAGGCCCAGCGAGGAGGAGGGGTCGTCGACGAAGTCGATGGTGTCCTCCTCGGTGGGCCGCCATTCCGGCAGCCACACGAGCCCGGGTTCCAGCAGCTCGAAACCCTCGAACAGGGCCGCGATGCCGGCGCGGTCGCGCAGCACGAGCGGCGAGGTGGCCCGGCTGTAGACCTCGGTGCCCTCCTCGACGGCGTCAGGCCGGGAGTCGCTGGTGCCGTGGCTCAGGACCAGGTAGCTGCCCGGGGCCATCGCGTCGCGCAGCGTACGGATGATCTCGCGCGGGTTCTCGGACTCCTGGACGAAGTGCATGATCGCGACCAGCAGGACGGCGACGGGCTCACGGAAGTCGATGATCCTCCGTACCTCCGGGTGGTCGAGGATCTCCTTGGGATTGCGCACGTCGCCCTGGACGGCGGCGTTGTCCTGGCCGTCGAGCATCATCCTGGCGTGCACCAGGACCACCGGGTCCAGATCGACGTAGACCACCCTGGAGCCGTCGGCCACCTCGTGCACGGCTCCCTGGCTGGGCAGGCCCGTGCCGATGTCGAGAAACTGCCGGACGCCCAGATCGGTCAGGTGGCGTACGGCCCTGCCGAGGAACGCCCGGTTGGCCCGCGCGGCCAGCTTCGCCTCGGGCACGATGCGGAGGATCTGCTCGGCCGCCTCCCGGTCAGCCGGGAAATGGTCTTTTCCGCCCAGGTAGTAGTCGTACATCCGGGCGACGTTGGGCGTGTTCGGATCGAACTCCATGGACGCTGACTCCAACCGGCTGCCCCCCAGGTCCGGAGATGAGAATATCTTTCCAAGATTCTATGCGCCAGTAATGTGATTTGTGGGGAAGATGTCTGGTTTCAAAAGCGAGAATTCCGCCTTGCGAGACGACACCGGAGTTCCCGTCCAGATACCGGAGACGGTTTCCGGCATCGTCTCCCTCGTGCCGTCGCTGACCGAGTCGGTGGCCGCCACCCTGCCCGGCGCCCTGACCGGCGCCACCGACTGGTGCACGCACCCGGCGGACCTGGACGTGACCAGGGTCGGGGGCACCAAGAACCCGGACCTGGAGGCCATCCGGCGGCTGCGCCCCGACGTCGTGCTGGCCAACGCCGAGGAGAACCGCGCCCCCGACATCGAGGCGCTGCGCGCGGCCGGCGTGCCCGTCTGGGTGACCAGGATCGAGACCCTCGACCAGGCCTTCACCTCGCTGGCCCGCATGTTCACCGGCGCCTGCCGCACAGCCGTCCCCGCCTGGCTGGCCGAGGCCGGGGAGGTCTGGCGCGAGCCGTACCGAGGCCCGCGGCGCACGGCGGTCATCCCGATCTGGCGCCGCCCCTGGATGGTCGTCGGCCGCGACACCTTCACCGGCGACGTGCTGGCCCGGCTCGGGGTGCGCAACCTGTACGCGGACCACCCCGAGCGCTATCCCAGGATCCCGCTCCCCGAGCTCGCCGGGGCCGGCCCCGACCTGGTGGTGCTGCCGGACGAGCCGTACGCCTTCAGCGACACCGACGGCCCCGAGTCGTTCCCCGGCCTGCGCTGCGTGCCGGTCAGCGGCCGGCTGCTCACCTGGTACGGGCCCTCGCTCACGGAGGCCAGGGCGGAGCTGGAGCGGGCGCTCAGGTGACGGCGCCGGACCGCGCGGCCAGCGCGGCGTCCACGGCCCGCGGCGACAGCACGTGCTCCATGACGATCACCGCGGTGCCCACGATGCCCGCCCGGTGGCCCAGCGAGCTGGTGACGATGTCCAGGTTGCGGGTCGTGTACGGCAGGCTCCTGCGGTAGACGCTCTCCCTGATGCCCGTCAGGTAGTGTTCGCCGGTCTCGGCCATGTCGCCGGCCAGCACCAGCACGCCGGGGTTCAGCAGGCTGACCGCGGTGGCCAGCACGACGCCCAGCGTCCGCCCGCCCTCCTGGACGCGCGCGATGGCCGCAGGGTCGCCGCTGTGGACCAGCCGCACCACGTCACGGCTGGTGTCGCGGCCCAGGTCGGTGGCGATGGCGTGGCCGCTGGCCAGCGAGGCCACGCAGCCGCGCGAGCCGCACGTGCACACCCGGTCGTCGGACTCCGACAGCCGGACGTGGCCCAGGTTGCCGGCCGCCTCCTCGACGCCCCGGTAGACCCGGCCGTCCAGCACGATGCCGGTGCCGATCCCGGTGGACACCTTGACCAGGACGAGCGACGCGCAGCCGCGCCAGGACGACCACCACTCGCCCAGCGCCATCGCGTTGGCGTCGTTCTCCACCAGGACAGGCACCTCGAACTCCGCCCGCAGCGCCTCACTGATCGGATGGTCGTCCCAGCCGGGCATCAGGAACGACCTGATCATCCGCCCCGAGGCGTGGTCGACCGAGCCGGGCAGGTTGAGCCCGATGCCGCAGACCTGGCCGGCGGGGCGGCCGGTGCGGTCGAGCAGCCGCCGGAACGCCTGCCGCACCCACGTGAGCACCGCCTCCGGACCCCGCGCGATGCGCATCTCGATGTGCTCCTCGGCCATCGGCCGGGCCGCGAGGTCGGTCAGCGCGACCCGGGCGTGACTGGCGCCAAGGTCGGCCACCAGCGCCAGCCGGCTGGTGGCGTCGATGTCGAGCACCGAGGGCGGCCGCCCGCCCCCGGAGGTCGCGACGCCGGACTCGTGGATGTATCCGGCCTCGATCAGCCGGTCGACCCGGTCGGTGACGGTCGACCGGGACAGGCCGGTGACCTCGATCAGTTCCTTACGGGTGCGGCAGGTGCGGTCGCGGATGAGCTGGAGGACCTGCCCCGCCGTCAGCATGGGTCTATCCTTTCTCCGCTCCCGCCGTGAGCCCTTCCGTCAGGAGCCTCTCACTGGCGAAGAAAATGATCACGATGGGCAGTGTCAGAACCACCGATCCTGCCATGAGCACCGTCGTCGGGATCTCGATACTGCCCGCAAGCTGTGAGAGCCCGAGTGAGACGGTCCAGCTGTCCCGCTTCTCCACCAGGAAGAGCAGGGCGAACAGGAACTCGTTCCAGGCGATCATGAACACGTAGAGGCCGGTCGCCATGAGCGCGGGCTTGGACAGCGGCAGCACCACCCGCCAGATGGTCGACAGGCGGCCGCAGCCGTCGATCGCGGCCGCCTCCTCCACGCTCTGCGGCACGGTCTCGAAGTAGTTGCGCAGCATGTATACCGTGACGGGCACGGTCTGCGCGATGTAAACCAGGATCAGGCCGACGAGCGAGCCCCGCAGCCCGAGCATGGTGAACAGCACGAACAGCGGAATCGCCAGCACGATGGCCGGGAAAAGATAGACCGCCAGAAACAGGAAATGCACCTGGCGGCGCCCGAAGAACTCCAGCCGGGCCACCGCGTACGCGCCGGGAATTGAGATCAGCAGGGTCACCGCCACCGACGCGACGGCGACGATCGCGCTGTTGCGCATGAAGGTCAGGAACCCCTGCCGGTCCAGGACGTCCGCGTACGTGTCGAAGGTGAAGCTCCGCGGCCAGAGCGAGCCGGGCTCCAGGATCAGCTCCTGGATGTCCCGGAACGACAGCATGACCATGTAGTAGAAGGGGAACGCGGTGGCCAGGAAGAGCACCGCGATGACTACGGGCCGCAGCACCCTGAACAGCGCCCGCTCGAACCTATCCCTGCTCACCGCGTTCACCTCCGCCGAAGAACCTGAGATAGACCACGAGGAACACGACCAGCACGACCGCGAGCACGATCGCCTGGGCGGCCGAGGCGCCGATGTCGTCGCGGGCGGTCAGGAAGTTGTAGACCCGCACGCTGACCACCTCGGTGCCGGCGCCGCCGCCGGTCAGCAGGTAGACGTCGTCGAACTTGGTGAACGTGAACACGAACCGCAGCACCGACAGCAGCGCGATGATCCGCCACAGCTGGGGAAGGATCACGTAGCGGAAGCGCTGGGTCGGCGTGGCCCCGTCGACCACCGCCGCCTCCTCCAGCTCCGACGGCAGCGCCTGGATCCTGGCCAGGATGAACAGGAAGGCGAACGGGAAGTAGCGCCACGCCTCGAAGGCGATCACCGTGAGCAGCGCCACCGGCACCTCGACGCCCAGGAAGGTGCCCCGGGCCTGGGTGAGGAAGGCGATCGGCTCCTCCAGCCAGGTGTTGACGATCCCGTACTGCGGGTTGAGCATCGTCTCCCACAGGAACGCCACCGCCACGACCGGCGCCACGTACGGGATCAGGATCGAGGCCCGCACCACCGTGCGGCCCCTGAACCGGCCGCGCAGCGCCAGCGCCGCGACCAGCCCGATCACGATCGACAGCGCCGTGCCCGCCACCGTGTAGACGAGCGTGTTGACCAGGGCCGACCAGAACCCCGGCTCGGCGAGCACGTACGCGAAGTTGTCCAGCGAGTAGTCGCCGAAGAGCCCGGACTGGCGGATGTTGATCAGCCGGACGTCCTGGAACGCCAGCATGATCGCCCACAGCAGCGGCACGACCACCACGACCAGCGTGATGACCAGGGTGGGCGAGATGAGCGCCAGCCCGGCCCTGCCCTCCTGCTCCGGCAGGGTGCGCCCGCGCCTCACTCGCGGATCCCGCGCTTGATGGTCTCGACCTCCCGTGCGGCCTGGGCGGCGGCCTGCTGAGGAGTGATCGATCCGGCCACGACCGCGCTCAGCGCGGTGGGCACGGGCAGCTCGCCCATCACGGCGCCGACCAGCTTGCCCTGGCCCTGCGGGATGCCCCACCGGTCGAACGTCTCGGGGCTGGTGCGCAGCGCTTCGAGCACCTCGGGCGGGTAGATGTCGCCCAGCGGCTTCTTGGTGTCGACGCCGGCCTCCAGCGCCTCCCACTTCTCCGCGTAGCCCTGACGGGTGGGGAACTTGCCCTCCGGCGCCATCCCGAGCCACCGCTCGTAGCCCTCGTTCATCATGTACGAGACGAACCTGCTCGACGGGTCCGTCTTGGCGTCACGCATGATCGCCCACGAGACGATCTCGCCGTACTGCGCGGGCGCGCTCCCGTCGGGCCCCTTCAGCGCGGTCACGACGCCGGTGTTCTCGGCCAGCCACTCGGGGTTCTCCCGGCACTGCTCGCAGCTCGGCAGCGCGTCCTTGCGCAGCCCCGCCAGCTCGTCGAGGATGAACGACGACCAGATGGTCATGGCCGCCTTGCCGGAGAAGTAGGTGGCCCTGGTGGAGTCGACGTCCTGGGTGCCCTTGACCGAGTAGTTCTTCGCCAGGTTCGTGTAGAACTCGAAGGCCTTCACGCACTGCGGCGAGCCGAGCGTGACCTTCCCCGCGTCGTCCACCAGCTCGCAGCCGTTGGCCAGTGCCACGTGCTCGAAGCTCTGCGCGGTGAAGGAGTCCTTCGGCGCCACGGCGAGCGTGATGCCCGCGACGCCGCCGGTGTTCAGCTTGGCCGCGGCCGCCTCCAGCGCCTCGTAGGTGTCGGGCGGTCGCAGGCCGGCCTTCTCGAACAGGTCCTTGCGGTAGAGGATGAGCTGGGCCCAGCCGTCGCTGGGCACCGCGAGCAGCTTGCCGTCGCCGGTGTCGAGCTCCAGCGCGCGGGCCGAGAACGTGTCGCGGCCGAGCTGGTCGACGATCTTGCCAGGGGTCTCGGTGTCGAGGAGGTCGTTGGCCTCCAGTTCGCGGACGGACGCCAGGGGCAGCGCCCCGATCACGTCGGGCAGGTCGCCCGCCGCCGCGGCCGAGGTGACGACCTGGCTGAACTGGTCCTCGGCGATGCCCACGAGCTCGACCTGGATGCCGGTCCGCTGGGTGAACTCCTTGACGATCTGTTGTTGCACGGCCATCCGGTCCTCGAGGTTCTCCTCGGTCCAGACCGTGATCCGGTTGCCGGCTTCCTGTTCGTTGCCGCCGCCGCAGGCCGCCAGGCAGGTCGCCGACAGCAACGCGACGGAGAGGACGGCGGTTACCTTCTTCGGCATGACGCGCTCCTCTGGATGGGGATATGCGGCCACTTACCCTCTGATCAGGTCGCGCAACGCAGCGGAGGCGTTTCCGCACCTCCCGCCGCACCGGGCGCTGACCACGACCGTCCCTTCCGCCGCCCGCGGTTGGTACTCACGGCCCGGCGAACCGTAAAGGGAGGGTCTGCGCAGGGCGAAATTCTCGTATCCGTCAGACGCGGCAGACGACGCCGAAAGGATCAATCTGATCGGATTTCGGTCATCGAGGCGAAGTGGTTCCGGCTGGTACCAGCGGCCGGGACCCTCTCTGGAGCTGCTCTGCCGCAAATAGCGGGTAAGGTCGCTTTCCAGAACTCGATGTCTGAAACCCCTTTTTGCTGAAGTTTCTCGTACGGAAGTCGTAGACTTTAGAGTGATCCGCCCCCGACTACGGTGTGCGGAGCAGTACTAATCCCGTGACTTTTGATTGATCAATAAGCGTAAGTTGTTGGGGAATGCGCGTCATCACCTTCGAAGAACCGGGCCAGGTCTCCGTCAGCCTGGAACCGCCCGCCGAGCTCGTCCCGGGCAGCGTACGCGTCCGTACGATGTACTCAGGTGTCTCCGCGGGCACCGAGCTCACCGCCTACCGCGGCACCAACCCCTATCTCAACCGCAGGTGGGATGTCGAGCGACGCCTCTTCCTCGATGGGCGGACGCACGCCTACCCGCTGACCGGCTGGGGCTACCAGGAGGTCGGCGAGGTGGTGGAGGCGGCGCCCGACGTCGCTGAGCCCGCCGTCGGCAGCGTCGTCTGGGGCATCTGGGGCCACCGCGCCGAGGCCGTCGTGCCGGCCGCCCGGCTGGCCGGCCACGTCCTGCCGCCCGGCGCGACCCCGCTGCACGCGGTCTTCGCCCGGGTCGGCGCGATCGCGCTCAACGCCGTGCACGCCGCCGACATCCACCTCGGCGACCAGGTCGCCGTCTTCGGACAGGGTGTCATCGGCCTGCTCGCCACCCGGCTGGCCGTGCTCAGCGGGGCCCGCGTGGTGGCGGCCGACGCCATCCCGGCCCGCCTGGAGCTGGCCAGGCAGTTCGGCGCGGCCGAGACCTTCGACGTGAACGCGGGCTCGGTCGCCGAGTTCATCCGCAAGCGGATCGAGGGCGCCGACACCGCGATCGAGCTCAGCGGCAGCCACCTCGGCCTCCAGGAGGCCATCCGCACCGTGCGCCGGGGCGGCCGGGTCGTCGCCGCCGGCTTCTACCAGGGCGACGGGCTCGGGCTCCGGCTGGGCGAGGAGTTCCACCACAACCAGGTGCAGCTCATCTCCTCCCAGATCGGCGGCGTCGCCTCCTGGCTGTCCCACCGCTGGGACGTCGAAAGGCTCCAGCGGACGTTCATGGAGGTCGTGCACCGGGGCGAGCTCGACGTCAGCGGCCTGGTCACCCATCTGGTGCCCGTGGACGAGGCGCCCGCGGCCTTCGACCTGATCGACAAGCACCAGTCCGAGGTGCTCCAGCTCGTCTTCACCTTCGAGGAGTCACAGTGAAGCTCGCCGCCCAGGAGCAGCTCCTGCCGGGCCGGTCCCTGCAGGAGAAGTTCGCGTTCGCCGTCGAATCCGGGTTCGACGCCATCGAGCTTCGGGGCAAGGGCGACTTCCACTTCGCGGGCCGGCTCACCGAGCTGAAGCGCGCGCTCGCCGACGGCGTGGTCATGCCGACCGTGTGCGTCGACATGCCGCACTTCATCGGCGACTTCGACCCGGCCAAGCGCAAGGACGCCATCCAGCAGCTGCGCTCCCAGCTGACGGTCATCGGCGAGCTGGGCGGCGTCGGCGTCATGACCCCCGCCTCCTGGGGCCAGTTCTCGCTCCGGCTGCCCCCGTTCACGCCCCCGCGCAGCGCGGCCGACGACCGCGAGGTGCTCGCCGAGGCGCTGGGCATCCTGGGCGAGCACGCCCAGCGCAACGGCGTGCTGATCATGCTGGAGCCCCTCAACCGGTACGAGAACCACATGGTCAACACCCTGGCCGAGGCCGTCTCGTACTGCGCCATGGACTCGATCAGGGTCGTCGGCGACACGTACCACATGAACATCGAGGAGGACGACCCCTGCCGCTCCCTGGTGGAGGCCGCCCCCTACCTCGCGCACATGCAGATCAGCGAGTCCAACCGCAACCAGCCGGGCACCGGTCACCTCGACTGGGGCGCCCAGCTGGCCGCCCTCGACGCTGTCGGCTACGACGGCTACCTCGCGCTCGAATGCCGCCTGCGCGGCGAGCCCGAGATCGTCCTCCCCCAGACAGCGGCCTTCATCAGGAAGTTCCTATGATCCTCCGCGACGCGCTGCGCGTCCTGATCGACAACTGGGACGGCAGCCACACCGTCCCCTCCCGCACGCTCTACCCCCACCAGTGGAGCTGGGACTCCGCCTTCATCGCCATCGGCCACGCCCGCTGGTCGCCCCGGCGGGCCAGGACCGAGCTGCTCAGCCTGTTCGGCGCCCAGTGGCACGACGGCAGGGTGCCGCACATCGTGTTCAACCCGGCGGTGCCCGAAGGCGCCTACTTCCCCGGTCCCGGGTTCTGGGACGCGCGCTCCCCGTCCGGCTGGACCACCTCCGGCATCGTGCAGCCGCCCGTGCACGCGCTGGCCGCCTGGCGGGTCCACCTGGCCGAGCCCGACCCCGCCTTCCTCGCCAGGATCTACCCCAGGCTGGTGGCGCAGCAGGAGTTCCTGCGCGCGCAGCGGCGCGGGCCCGACGGGCTCGTCTCGATCGTGCACCCCTGGGAGTCGGGCATGGACAACAGCCCGTCCTGGGACCTGCCGCTGACCGCGGTGGAGCCGGTGCCCGACGGCGTGGCCCGCCGCGACCTGTGCCACATCGACCCGGCCGAGCGGCCCACGGACCGCGACTACGAGCGCTACATCGCGCTCGCCCGCGCCTACCGCGACACCGGCTACAGCCGCGCCTGCGCCTTCCAGGTCGAGGACCCGCTGTTCAACGCCGCGTACGGGATCGCCGAGTCGACCCTGGCCGAGATCGCGCGGGTGATCGGCCGTGATCCCGCCCCGCACCGCGCCGAGGCCGAGGCGGTCACCGCCGCCATGGTCGAGCACCTCTACCAGGACGGCCTGTTCCACTCCCGTGACGCCATCACCGGCTGCCTGATCCGCTCCGGCAGCGCCGCCGGTCTGGTGCCGCTCATCCTGCCGGGCCTGCCCCGCGACGTCGCGAACGCGCTGATCGGCACCGGCCTGGACCTGTTCGGCCTCAAGGACGGCGTGCTGCCGAGCTACTCCCCGGCCGCCCCCGGGTTCGACCCGGTGCGCTACTGGCGCGGCCCGAGCTGGATCAACGTGTCGTGGCTGGTCTGGCAGGGGCTCAAGGCCCGCCGCCCCGACCTGGCCGGCGCGCTGGCCGACGGCATGATCGGCGCGGTGGGCCGGTCCGGCTTCCGCGAGTACTTCCACCCCTTCACGCTGGAGGGGCACGGGTCCGGCGACTTCAGCTGGTCAGCCGCGCTGATCGTCGACGTGATCGCTGAGCACGGCCTGGAGGGCGTGCCGCTCACGGCTCGCGAGCTGGGCCATCAGGCGGGGTCCCTCGTCGAAGCCGACCACGTCGGTGATCAGGTGCCGGCGTAGCAGCTCGCCGCGGCCCGCGAGCAGGACGACGCTCTCGTACGAGAGCCGCTCCCGGTCCCAGGCGTGCGCCAGGCCGCGCGGCACCCGCCCGATCTGCGCGCAGCGCAGCGACAACCCGTTGTGGTGGAACTCCTCGCCGAGCCGCACCTCCTGGGCGCCGTCGGTGTAGAAGGCCAGGTCGACGGCCACCCCCTGGGGCCGCAGCAGCTTCAGCGCCAGGGCCAGCGCCCTGGCCCGGCCGCGGCACTGGAAGACCACGTCGGCGCCCCGGTCGTCGGGACCGTGGCGCCAGCGCCGCTTCAGCTCGACCGCCGGATCGGCGTCGGCGGCCAGCGTGTCGGCGCCCAGCGCGGCGGCGACCGCCAGCCGGTCAGGCGTCTCGTCCACGACCACCACTTCCGCGGCCCCGTACGAGATCGCGAACGACGCGGTCAGCAGCCCGACCACGCCCGCGCCCACCACCGCGACCCGCCGCCCGCGCACCCCGTCGCCGAGATGGTGGACGTCCTGGCCGTACAGGTCGGCGGCGGCGTGCAGCAGCCCGTTGGCGCAGATGGGGCCCATGTGGGCGACGTAGATGCCGAGCATCGGGTCGAGCTCTCCGGGCAGCGGCACGAACCGGTCGCGCATCGGGTCGGCGACGTAAGCGCTGCGGTGCCCGTACGCCATGGCCACCAGCGCGCCCTCGGCCACCGCCCGGGTGCGGGTCTCGACCACCCGGCCGACCTGCATGTAGCCGATGCCGCGCACCGGGTAGGCGATCGACGGCGTGCCCTCCAGGAACAGGCCGAGGCCGCGGTCCCAGGTCGAGGTCAGGTAGGGGTTGTCGCCCTTGACGTAGGTGAGCTCGGTGCCGGCCGACACGCCGCTGTGGACGGTCTCCACCAGGAACCCGCCGTCGGGCACGTCGCCGAGTTTCTCCTCGACCAGCGTCACTTCGCCGGGCGCCTCGATGCTGAGGACGGTCGCGACGTCATGCATCGAGCATCACCGGCTTCCGTTCGCGTGCGGACCGCGCCAGCGCCAGAGCCAGCCGGTGGGTCTTGAGCGCCTCCCGGTACGGGACACGCACGTCGGCCTCCTTACCCTGGACGGCGTCGACGAACGCGCGATCCACCGCCACTTTGGCCTCGCCGCCGTCCCGCAGCCGCTGCTCGCCGTCGACGACCAGCTCGGTCTCGCTCAGCTCCAGCGCGATGCCCTCGGCGTGCACCTCCAGGCCCGCCCGGTGCTTGCGGTCCAGCAGGCAGCAGGTGGCCAGCAGCCCCGTGGCGCCGGCGGCGAAGCTCATGACGGCGGCGGTGGCCCGGTCCACCTCGCCGTCCACGGCGTTCCCGGCGGGCACCGCGTGCACCATCGTCACCTCGCCCACGAGCAGCCGCGCCAGGTCCAGCACGTGGACGGCCTGCTCGACGGTCTGACCGCCGGACCTGCCCGGATCGAGCCACCAGGCGACCGGCGGCACCTTGTCCAGCCAGTGGCCCAGCGCGAGCCGCACCGGCCGATCGGCCAGCAGGTCCCGGGCGCGGTCGAGGATGTCCAGGTAGCGCCAGTGGTGGCCGACGGCGGAGGGCAGCCCGCGCCGGTCGATCTCGTCCGCGATCGACTCCGCGGTGGCCAGGTCGAGCGAGAGCGGCTTCTCCACGAAGATCGGGAGATCGCAGGCCAGGATGTCACGCTCGGGGTCACCGTGCGCGAAGGGAGGCACGCACACGTACACGGCATCCAGCCCGCCCGCGCTCAGCAGGTCCGCATGGTCGCCATAGGCGGGGGAGCCGTGCTTGGAGGCCAGCGCCTCGGCTCTGCGAGGATCGGTATCGGCGATCCCGGCGATCGTCACGTCGGGGAAACCTGATAGGACGTCGGCATGACGGGCGGCGACATTGCCGGCCCCTACGATGCCCACACGGGTGGCGGGAGACATAACCCGGCATATCCCACGCCCTCCGGAAAACAAACAAATACGTTCGAAGAGTCATCAAGGGGGCAGTTGTCGCCGACCTGACCTCCAAAGATCGGGGTTGACTGCATGAAATCAGATCTGGAGGCCTTGACGAGGGTCCGGGAATGGTACGGACTCCACTCCAGCACGGCCGCCGACTGGCCGGTCGACTCTCTCCTGCTGGCCAAGGGAGCCACCACGGTGAGCGTGGTGCTGCCGGCCCACAACGAGGAGTCGACGGTGGGCGACATCGTCACCGCGATCCGCCGCGACCTGGTGGAACGGGCTCCACTCGTGGACGAGATCGTCGTGGTCGACTCCCTGTCCACCGACGCGACCGCCTCCAGGGCGGCCGCGGCGGGCGCCCGGGTCGTCGCCCAGGAAGCGGTGCTCTCCCACCTTCCGCCGCTGACCGGGAAGGGCGAGGCGCTGTGGAAGGGGCTGGCCGCCACGACCGGGGACATCGTCGTGTTCGTGGACGCGGACCTGCGCGACTTCGGCTCGCACTTCGTCTCCGGCCTGCTCGGGCCGCTGCTGCTGGACCGTGACATCCAGTTCGTCAAGGGCTCGTACGAACGCCCGTACACGGGCGCGGACGGGGTGGCCCACCGCGGCGGCGGCGGGCGCGTGACCGAACTCGTGGCCCGCCCGCTGCTCAACATGTTCTGGCCGGAGCTGTCCGGCTTCGCCCAGCCGCTCGGCGGCGAGTACGCGGCCCGCCGCGAGGTGCTGGAGCAGGTCCCCTTCGTCACCGAGTACGGCGTCGAGTTCGGGCTGCTGGTGGACCTCCTGCAGCTCGTCGGCCTGGACGCGATGGCCCAGGTGGACCTGGGCGTGCGCGTCCACACCCACCAGTCGGTGGCCGCGCTCGGCCGGATGGCCGGGCAGATCATGCTGACCGCCTGGTCCCGTCTGGAACGCCAGGGCCGCCTCGTCTCCCCGGAGTCGCCCGCCCACACGCTGTTGCAGTTCGGCCTGGATGGGCAGGCGGACCTGGTGGACGTGGGCGTGGCCGAGCGGCCGCCCCTGGCCACTCTCGTCTTAGAGGAGGACGTGGCTTGAACATCCTGCTGAACGCCGGGCCCTGGCTCCCCGTACCGCCTCCTGGATACGGCGGCATCGAGAACGTCGTCGCCACCCTGATCCCCGAGCTGCGCGCTCGGGGGGTGCGGGTGGTGCTGGCCTCGGTGGGGACGAGCGCCATCGAGGTGGACGAGCTGATCAGCGTCTACGCCGACGGCCAGTTCCCCCACCTGCAGAAGCCGTACAACCAGGTCATGGGCATCGCCCACGCCCACCAGGCGCGCGTGGCCGAGGAACTGCGCCGCCGCGACGACATCGACCTCGTCCACGACCACCTCGAAGTGGTCGGCCCCGGCGTGCTGGCGGCGCTGGACGGCCCGCCCGTCCTGCACACCCTGCACTGGGACCTGCACAAGCACGCCGCCTTCTACGACTCCTTCCCTCACAAGATCGCCGTCAACGGCGTCTCCCACTCCCAGCTCGCCCGCGCCCCCGAGGCGCTGCGCCGGGCCGCGCTGGGGGCCGTGCACCTGGCCACCCCGCTCGCGGGCACCGGCCTGCGGGTCGAGCGGGGCGAGCACCTGGTGGTCATGGGCCGCGTGTGCGGGCTCAAGGGCCAGCACGTGGCCGCCCGCATCTGCCAGAAGCTCGACCTGCCGCTGACGCTGGCCGGCCCGGTGAGCGGCCTCGACACGCCCGCCGAGCTGGAGGCCGTCGCCCAGGACCCGTCCCACCCGCTCTACGGCCATCCCGACGTGCGCTACCTCGTCGACCACGTCTCCACCTACCTCGACGGCGACCGCGCCACCTGGATCGGCTCGGTCGGCGGCGAGGACCGCGACCGGCTCTACGCCTCCGCCCGCGCCTCGCTGTTCCCCATCCAGTGGGACGAGCCGGGCGGCACCGCCGTCGTCGAGGCGCTGGCCCTGGGCGTGCCGCCGGTCGGCCTGCGCCGCGGCTGCCTGCCGGAGATCATCGACCACGGCCGCACCGGCTTCCTCGCCGACACCGAGGAGGAGCTGGCGGAGTGGATACTCCGGGTGGACGAGATCGACCCGGAGGAGTGCCGCCGCGAGGCCGCCCGCCGCTTCTCACCGGCCGTCATGGCGGAGCGCTACCTGGAGCTGTACGAGCGGGCGATCAGGAGAAGCCCCGTGGCAGCACGGTGACCGGGACCGGGGCGGCGCGCAGCATCTTCATCGCCAGCTCGCCCAGGAACACCCGGTGCGGCTGGGCGTCCTCGCTCGCCGCGCAGATCAGCAGCTCGCCCGGGAGCCACGTGGCGGTCTCCATCGCGGCCGCCACGTCGTGGCCCTCGGCGACGTCGGCCTCCGCCTCGATCCCCGCGGTCTCCCAGGCCAGGCGCACGGCCAGCGCCAGGTCGTCGCGGATGCGCTCGGGATCGTCGGTGCGCAGGTCGAAGGTGATCAGCCGCAGCGGCACGCCCAGCCGCAGCGCCGCCTGGGACATCCGCGCCACCGCCTCGTCACACTGCGGCCGGTGCACGTACGCGAGCGTGAGCCGGGACAGCTCGCCGGTCGGCGCGAAGCCGGACGGCGCCACCATCACCGCCTCCGGCGACAGGTGGAGCAGGTGGTCGCCGGTGCTGCCGAGGGCGATGCGGCCGTGCTGCCCGCCGGCCGCCGACCCGACCACGATCAGGTCGGCCTTGATCCGGCTGGCCAGCACCCCCAGCCCGCGGCCGGCGCCCCGGCTCTCGAACGCCATGTACTCCGACGGGACGTCCTCCAGCGCCACGCCCGCCTCCGCCAGGTTGGCCTGGGCCTCCACCGCCCGCCCCGGGCTGCCGGGCGGGTAGATCGAGGCCACCGTGAGCTCGCCGCCGGTGACCCGCGTGATGGCCGCGCCGAGGGCCAGCGCCTCCCGCCCGCCCGCGTCGTGGGTGTAGCCGACGATCACGTGCTCTCCGATCACGAAAGCGTCTTTACCCGCTTCGAGCAGGGAATACGCCGTCATTGCAAAGCGTTGCACAACAACGGAGGCGAAAGGAATTGAAGATCACTCTTGACACCAAGTTCATGGGTTCGTCCGGCATGATCACCCTGCGTGACGCCGTCGGGCAGCTGAGGGCCCAGGACCTCGCCTGTACGGTCGCGGGCGACAAGGTAGGGGCGAAGGCGCGGATGTTCGCCGAATGCGTCGAGCGCGGTTTCACGCCGCTCCGCAGCGAGATCATGGCCGCCTGCTACGTGGCCGAGCGCGACGCCGTCACCGAGTCCTTCGAACGCGGCCTCATCACCCGGGGCGAGCTGGAGCAGGCCCAGCTGGCGCTGTCGAGGCGCTTCCTCGGCGCCACCTGATCTTCCTCCTTTCTGACGCACATCGCGGTGCCATCTCCTCGTAAAGTCGTGTCCATCACCTGTTAATGGATTGGACACGTGTGTACCGCGACATCGTCGACTTCGCACTCACCACGCCGGCCTGGCTGCACACCCTGGCCGAGGTCGGCACCGACGCCGGGCTGTTCATCTTCGCGGCGTTGTTCCTCGTGTGCTGGTGGCGCGCCCGCCACGCTCCCGCGCGCGACCTGGCGATCGCCATCGCCGGACCGGCCGGGATCGTGGGCGCGTACGTGATCAGCGAGGTGCTGAAGCTCCTCGTCAGGGAGGACCGGCCGTGCCGGGGCGGCGTCGTGACGATCGCCGCCTGCCCGCCGGCGGCGGACTGGTCGTTCCCCAGCAACCACTCGGTGATCGCCGCCGGGGCCGCCGGAACCCTCATGCTGGCCTGGCGCGCGCTCGGCTGGGTGGTGGTGCCCCTGGCCGTCGTGATGGCGTTCTCCCGGGTGTTCGTCGGCGTGCACTACCCGCACGACGTGATCGCCGGATTCGTGCTCGGCCTGGCCCTCGCGCCGCTGCTGGCCCTGCTGATGGTCGGCGCCGTCACCCCGGTGGTCCGCCTGGCCCGGGCACGCCTGTCCGCCGTAGGTTGATCGCATGGAACTGGTGACGGTCGAGGACATCCGGGCGGCCGCCGGGCGGATCGAGCCGGTCGTCGTCCGCACCCCGCTGGTGCCGGTCGGAGACCTCCTGGTCAAGCCCGAGAGCCTGCAACGGGTCGGCTCGTTCAAGATCCGCGGCGCCTACAACGCGGTGGCCCGGCTGCGCCCCGCCGGGGTCGTCACCCACTCATCGGGCAACCACGGCCAGGCCCTCGCCTACGCGGCGGCGAGCTTCGGCGTGCCCTGCGTGGTCGTGGTGCCCGAGGGCACGCCCCGGGTCAAGACCGACGCCATCCGCCGCCACGGCGCCGAGCTCGTCGTGGTGCCGCCCGACCGGCGCCTGGCCGCCGCCGCCGAGGTGGCCGCCGGGCGCGGACTCACGCTGGTGCCGCCGTACGACCATCCGGATGTGATCGCCGGGCAGGGCACGATCGGGCTGGAGATCCTGGCCGACCTGCCCGACGTCGAGGTGGTCGCGGTGCCGGTCAGCGGGGGAGGGCTCGTCTCCGGCATCGCCGCCGCCGTCAAGGCGCTGCGCCCCCGCGCCGCCGTGATCGGTGTCGAGCCCGAACTGGCCGCCGACGCCGCCGAGAGCCTGGCCGCCGGCCGGCTCATCACCTGGGAGCCCGCCCGCACGTTCCGCACCAGCGCCGACGGCCTGCGCGCCGAGCTGTCGGAGCTGACCTTCGCCCACCTGTGCGCGCACGTCGACGCCGTCGTCACCGTCACTGAGGACGAGATCCGCGCCGCCATGCGCCACCTGGCCACCGCCGGCCGCCTGGTGGCCGAGCCGAGCGGCGCCGTCGCCACGGCCGCCCGCCTGTCGGGCAAGCTGCCGCGCGGGCTGACGGTGGCGGTGCTGTCGGGCGGCAACGTCGACCCCGCCCTGCTGCGCGAGGTGCTTCAGACCGCCGACCAGGAGTGACGGCTGAGGAAGCCCCGCTCGCCCGTCGCGTACTCGTGGAAGGCGCGCCGCACCTCCTCCAGCTCCGCCACCTCGGCGCGCACCATCGCGCCCTCCTTGTACTCCAGCTCGTAGCCGGGGGAGACCTGGATGAAGTGGTGGCCGAAGGTCACCAGCGCCACGAACGGGTTCTGCGGCGACATGGTGCCGAGCACGTCGTGCACCAGCCCCAGATCGGGATCGTGCACGATGAGCCCGTCGCCGGTGTGGAGCTGCATGCCCTGGTAGACCCCGAGCGGCGCCACGTTGTGGACGAGGTCGCGCTGCGGGTCGTAACACACCAGCCCGTACGCGCGCGCGACCTCGAACACCTGGGCCGACATCTCGTCCATGGTCTCCAGGTCCATCGTCACCAGCACGTGGTCCCCGTAGACGGTGACGGTGCCCGGCAGCTCCTTGGCGACCTCCGGCAGCTCCCTCTGAACGGGCTCGCCCTTGCGGACCTCCAGATAGGCGGCCCGTGCCTGGTCCCTGGAGACGGGCACGGGCGCGTCCCACACCATCAACTCAACGCTCACCCGTCCATCTTGTCGGACCAAGGCCGCACTTGATGGGGTACCAGCTGGAACCGAGCCGAAACCGCGCCCTGACGCAGCCCGCCCGGCGTGGCGTCGCTACGTGGTGGCGGCCGGCTTCTCCGTCTCGGGCACCAGCTGGATCGTGCAGTGCATGCACCGGCGGGCCTCGATCGGGATCTCGCCCAGGCACTCCGGGCACTCCTTCGTGGTGGCCGCCTTGTCGCGGTCGAACAGGGTGACGAGCCGCGTCATCGGCAGCACGACCAGCCAGTAGACCACCGCCGCGATGATCAGGAAGGTGATCAGGTGGTTGAGGAAGTCGCCGTACTTGAACTCGCTGCCGTTGACGGTGAACGAGTACTGCGCGAAGTCCGGCTGGCGCCCCCCGGTGACGGCGCCGATCAGCGGCGTGATCAGGTCGCGGACGAGGGCCTGCACGAGCCCGCTGAAGGTCGCGCCGACGATGACGGCCACCGCCAGCTCGACGATGTTGCCGCGCAGCAGGAATTTTCTGAAACCAGCCATAGCAGGCAACCGTATGTAGGCGGCCAAGCACAGGTCAACACGGGGTTTCAGACGGCGTCGAAGCGTCCGGCTTTGACCGCGTCCCGGAACTCTTCCCACTCCTCGCGATCAAACGAGAGCGTCGCGCCTTCGGCATCCTTGCTGTCGCGAATGAGGATTTTGTCATCGTATTGCGCCACTTGTACGCAATTTCCGTTGTTGCATGAGAGCCAGGTCGGCCTTGCGGGACCTTGGGGGGAACCCATGCGGTACCTCTCAACAGGTTGCCTGCGGACGTCGGGCTGAGCCATACCCCGAAATGTGCGCACGTAAGACATGAAGGGCGGGTCCCGTCGCAGGACCCGCCCTTCATGTGAAGTCTGATTCAGCTCCGCTTGAGCTGTCCGATGAATGCGCTCCACTCGTCGCGGGAGAAGCTCAATATGGGACCATCGGCTTGTTTGGTGTCGCGGACGGCGATGCCGCCGTCAGGCAGCGGGGCCACGGCGATGCAACTGCCGTTGTTGCAGCGGGAGGACACCTTCCAGGTGAGCTCCGGCCGGGGAAGCGAGGTCATGTGCCTCTCCAGGTCAATGTCGGGCAGCCGCTCGGCGTGAGAGGGGCTGCCATGGTGCGATAGTGAGGGGCACGACACTATCGCTTTCGAGGTAATTGACATTGGCACATTACGCAGATAGTTAGCCATTTCCTGCTATCGGAACGCCGCACTCCGCTGACGTACGAGGGCGATCGAGTCCTTCGGGCTGAGGGCCACCGCGCGGAGTTGATTGAGCACTTCGCGGAAGCGCGCGAGCTGGGCCGGCTTCTCCTGGAAGATCTGACCGGCCAGCGTGTCCATGTAGACGGTGTCGGCCACACCCGCGCTCGGGTCGAACTCCAGCAACATGAACGCGCTGTCGAGCGCCATGTGCGCGCCCACGGTGTACGGCACCACCTGAACGGTGACGTGCGGCGCCGCGGCCATCTCGGCGACCTGGCCCAGTTGATCGGCCATCACCTGCTCGCCCCCGATGTGGCGGTGCAGCGCCGACTCGTCAAGCAGGACCCAGTAGCGTGGCGGCTTCGCCTTGCGCAGCACGTTCTGCCGTTTCATCCGGTAGGCGACCCGATCCTCCAGCACGGACGGATCGATCTGGGGGAGGAAGCCCTGGATCACCGCCCGCGCGTAGTCCTCGGTCTGCAGCAGGCCGGGGATCGTGGTGGTCTCGAACTCGGAGATCGCGATCGCGTCGTTCTCCAGCCCGGGGATGGGCCGGAAGTCCACGTCCTCGCCGTCCTGCCACCAGCCCTGCTCGCGGGCGTCCTTGGCCAGGGCCATCAGTTCGGAGGGGTCCTCGACCCCGTACAGCCTGCACAGGTCGCGGACGTCGCGGAGGCTCGCCCGGCGCTGGGCGGTCTCGATACGGCTGATCTTGGCGGCGGAGCAGAGGAGCGCCTCGGCGACCTCGGCGATGCTCATGCCCGAGTCGTGCCGCAGATCGCGCAGCCGGTTGGCGAGCTGGCGCTGGCGGAGTGTGGGGTTGGCGCCGGCCATCATGACCGGTCCATCGTCGCCGCCGAGTTGGCACCCGTCATGTCCGACCACCTCTTCGTGTCGTGCGGCGATCCTACTGCTTTGTTTTGCCAAAGGCATGTGAGTAAGGCAAACGTCACCGTCATGTTCCATTGGTAATTGCCAACAGACGGGTACAAGCCCATACAGATGCCGACTACTTCCCCAGGAGACCTCATGCGTGCCCCTCCGGATCCCCGACCAGGCGCCCACACACGAAGCTGGGCCGATGTTGCCGCACCGGCCCAGCTGAACGATCATCCGCCGCTGTCAGAGCAAGAGGACGACTCCATGCAGCTTATTACCGTTACCCGGGCACCGGCCAACCCGATCCGGCGCCTTATCAGCCGGGTGCTGGAGACGCTCGACGGCTGGGCCTTCGACGATCTCGACGCGCGCGCCCGTGCCCAGGGCTGGGAGGTGCGCCGGCCGGCGCCGCTGACGCGCGTCTACCGCAATCCGGATCTCGGTGCGTACGTCCGCTGCCCCGCCTGTCAGGGAGAGGGCGCCACGCGGAGTGGTGTGTGCCCGCGCTGCCTCGGGTCGGGGCGCGTGCGGCCGTGTTAGAGCGCGAACTCCTGGCCGGCCTGAACCACGCCACCACCCCGGTGTCCCGGCCCAACCCCCTCGTGGTGCTGTGGCGGTGGCGGTACGAGGCCGGCGCCGCGGGGGCCGCCGTGGCTCTGGCGTACGCGGTGGCGGTGGCCACCGGGCCGGCGCTGATCGCCATCGCGGCGGTGCTCGTGATGGTCGCCCTCTGGCCGCCCGCGCGGTCGGAGGTGTGGGGGCGGATCCGGTGCGTGGTCACCGCGCACCGGATCCGGGTCGGGTTCGTCGAGGCGTACGTCGTCAGCAGGCGAGGCAAGATCCCGGCCATCCTGTGGTGCGCGCCCGCGCCGTTCGGGGAGCGGGTGTGGGTGTGGTGCCGGGCCGGCATCACCGTGGCGGACATCGAAAGAGGCCGGGAGAGGATCGCCGGGGCGTGCTGGGCGGCCGACGTGGTGGTATGCCCGCATCCGCGCACTCCGCACCGGGTCATGCTGGAAGTGGTCCGCCGTCCCCGGGCGTGGGATCCGGACCCGTACGAGAGGGCTTCGGCCCGCGGTTCCCCGTGAACCGTCCAGCCGGCGGTGAGCCGGGCGGCTCACCGCTCGCCCGTACGAGGTGATCGGAGCGGAACGAGGGGAAGGTACTGGTCGCGTCACCGGGAAACGAGGCCGGGCTTGTCCGGTAGGGCGGGGGAACGGAACATGGGAGGGACCGGGAGGAAGCCTCGATGATCGAAATCTGGCCGGGAGATCCTTACCCGCTCGGGGCGACCTATGACGGCGCCGGCACCAACTTCTCGCTCTACACCGAGGTCGCGGATGCCGTGGAGCTGTGCCTGTTCGACGAGGACAACCGCGAGGAGCGGGTGAAGCTCACCGAGGTCGACGGCTTCATCTGGCACGGCTACCTGCCGGGCATCGGCCCCGGCCAGCGCTACGGCTACCGGGTGCACGGTCCGTACGACCCGGCGCACGGGCTGCGCTGCAATCCGAACAAGCTGCTGCTCGACCCGTACGCGATGGCGATCGAGGGCGGGGTGACCTGGCACGAGGCGGCGTACGGTTACCGGTTCGGGCATCCCGACACCCGCAACGACCTCGACTCGGCCCCGTACGTGCCGCGCTCGATCGTCGTCAACCCGTTCTTCGGCTGGGGTCACGACCGGCCGCCGGCGACCCCGTACCACGACACGGTGATCTACGAGGCGCACGTGCGGGGGCTGACCATCAGCCATCCGAAGATCCCCGCGCGGGTGCGCGGCACCTACGCCGCGCTCGGCCATCCGGTGATCACCGACCATCTGACGAAGCTGGGCGTCACGGCGCTGGAGCTGATGCCGGTCCACCAGTTCGTCACCGACCACGTCCTGGAGCAGCGCGGGCTGTCCAACTACTGGGGCTACAACTCGATCGGCTTCTTCGCGCCGCACAACCGCTACTCCAGCACCGGGCAGCGCGGCCAGCAGGTGCTGGAGTTCAAGGCCATGGTGAAGGCGCTGCACGAAGCCGGCATCGAGGTCATCCTGGACGTCGTCTACAACCACACGGCCGAGGGCAACCACCTGGGGCCGACGCTGGGCTTCCGCGGCATCGACAACCCCAACTACTACCGGCTGGTCGACAACGACAAGCGCTACTACATGGACACCACCGGCACCGGCAACAGCCTGCTCATGCGCTCACCGCACGTGCTGCAGATGATCATGGATTCGCTGCGTTACTGGGTCATCGAGATGCACGTCGACGGGTTCCGGTTCGACCTGGCCTCGACGCTGGCCCGGGAGCTGCACGAGGTCGACCGGCTGAGCGCGTTCTTCGACCTGGTGCAGCAGGACCCGGTGCTGTCGCAGGTCAAGCTCATCGCCGAGCCGTGGGACGTCGGGCCCGGCGGCTACCAGGTGGGCAACTTCCCGTCGCGGTGGACCGAGTGGAACGGCCGCTACCGCGACACCATCCGCGACCTGTGGCGCGGCCAGCCGGCCACGATGCCGGAGTTCGCCTCCCGCTTCACCGGGTCGAGCGACCTCTACCAGGCCGACACCCGCCGCCCCGCCGCCTCGATCAACTTCGTCACCTGCCACGACGGCTTCACGCTGCGGGACCTCGTCTCGTACGACCACAAGCACAACGAGGCCAACAAGGAGGGCAACCGCGACGGCACCGACGACAACCGGTCCTGGAACTGCGGCGCGGAGGGCCCGGCGGGCTGGGCCATCGAGTCCCTGCGCGAGCAGCAGAAGCGCAACTTCCTGACCACGCTGTTCCTGTCGCAGGGCGTGCCGATGCTGTCGCACGGCGACGAGCTGGGCCGCACCCAGCAGGGCAACAACAACGGCTACTGCCAGGACAACGAGCTGACCTGGGTCGACTGGTCGGACGTGCGGGAGAACTGGCTGCTGCTGGAGTTCACCCAGAGCCTGGCGGCGCTCCGCAAGAAGCATCCGGTCTTCCGCCGCAGGCGGTTCTTCTACGGCAAGCCCGTACGGGGGCTCAGCGACATCGCCTGGCTCACCCCGTCGGGCGAGGAGATGACCGACAGCGATTGGAACGTCGGCTACGCCAAGTCGCTGGCCGTCTTCCTCAACGGCGAGGCCATCACCGAGCCCGACCGGCGCGGCCGGCCCATCAGGGACGACTCGTTCCTGCTGCTGTTCAACGCGCACCACGACACCATCCGCTTCACGATCCCCAAGGACTACGGCGAGATGTGGCAGACCGAGATAGACACCGCGATGCCGATCAGATTGGACGTGCGCATGTGCCGCGCCGGGGAGGGCGTGGCGGTGCCGGGGCGGAGTGTGCGGGTGCTGCGCCGTGTCTGATTCCCTGACCAGGCCCGTCTCGACCTACCGGCTGCAGCTGACCCCCGACTTCGGCTTCGCCCAGGTGGCGGAGATCGCCGGCTACCTGCGCGACCTCGGGGTCAGCCACGTCTACCTGTCGCCGATCCTCCAGGCGACGCCCGGCTCCCTGCACGGCTACGACGTCACCGACCACTCCAGGATCCGCGAGGAGTTCGGCGGCGCGAAGGGCTTCCGCGAGATGGCCGAGCAGCTCGCGGCGCACGATCTCGGCGTCGTGCTCGACCTGGTGCCCAACCACATGAACACCAGGAACGCCGCGTTCTGGTCGGTGCTGAAGGACGGCCCGGAGTCCCCGTACGCGCGCTGGTTCGACATCGAGTGGGAGGACGGCAAGGTCGCGCTGCCCGTGCTCGGCGACGACACCGAGCCGGTCGTCGACGGCGACGTGCTGCGTTACCACGAGCACGAGTTCCCCTATCCGGGCCACTACCGGCTGGTCGACTGGCGGGAGGGGCCCGGCTACCGGCGCTTCTTCGACGTGTCCACCCTGATCGGGCTGCGGGCCGAGGACCCGGAGGTGTTCTTCGCCACCCACGAGGTGATCTTCTGGCTGCTCGACGAAGGGCTGGCCGACGGGCTGCGGGTCGACCACCCCGACGGCCTCGCCGACCCCCGGGGCTATCTGGAACGGCTGCGCGCCAGGTCCGGCGGCACCTGGACGGTCGTGGAGAAGATCCTCATCGGGGAGGAGCGGCTGCCCGCCGACTGGGCGTGCGACGGCACCACCGGCTACGAGACGCTCAACCGGGTCACCGGCCTGTTCGTCGACCCCGGTGGCAAGCGGCCGCTGGTCGAGCTGTTCACCCGGCTGACCGGCGAGCCCGCCGACTACCGGCAGGTCATGACCCTGGCCAAGCAGGAGGTCGTCGACCTGTTCTTCGGCGCCGAGGTGAACCGGCTGGCCCGCGCCGCCTCCTGCGACCCGGCGGCGGTCGCCGAGCTGCTCGCCGCCATGCCGGTCTACCGGGCGTACGTGGTGCCGGGCGAGCCGCCGCCCGCCGTGTCGGTCGAGATCGTCGAGGGGGCGGCCGCGGTCTGCTCCTCCGCCGTCCACCCGCTCGTCGAGCAGGTCCTGCACGGGCCGCCCGAGGTGATCACCCGGTTCCAGCAGGCCTGCGGTCCCGTCATGGCCAAGGGGGTCGAGGACACCGCGCTCTACCGGTGGTTCCCGCTGTCGTGCCTGAACGAGGTCGGGTGGGAGCCGGACCACTTCGGCGTGCCGGTCGAGGAGTTCCACGACTACTGCGCGGCCATGCCGCCGCACACCATGACCACGCTGTCCACCCACGACACCAAGCGCTCGGAGGACGTGCGGGCCCGGCTCTCGGTGCTGTCGGAGCTGCCCGAGGAGTGGGAGAAGGCGGTGTCGGAGTGGTCGGCGCAGGTCGCCTTCGACCGCCGGCTCGACTACCTGGCCTGGCAGAACCTCATGGCCGCCTGGCCGATCTCGGCCGGCCGGTTCACCGACTACCTGCTGAAGGCGGCGCGCGAGGCCAAGACCGCGATCTCGTGGGTGCGCCCCGACCCGGACTACGAGCGGGGGCTGCGCGCGTTCGCCGAGGCGGCCGTGCGGCTGCCGGTCGGCGAGTTCACCGAGCGGATCGACCGCTACGCGATGGCGAACTCGCTCGGGGCCAAGCTCGTGCAGCTCATGATGCCCGGCGTGCCCGACGTCTACCAGGGCAACGAGACGACCGACTTCTCCCTGGTCGACCCCGACAACCGGCGGCCCGTCACATATCCGCGCACCCCCGCCTCCGCCTGGGACGCCGCCAAGCTCCGGGTCACCACCCAGGCGCTGCGCCTGCGCCGGCGCGTCGGCCCCGCCGCACCGTACACGCCGCTGCGCGCGGACGGCGCGGCGGCGGAGCACGTGATCGCGTTCGCCCGAGGCGGCGACGACCCCACCGGGACCGGTGTCGGCGCGCGGGCCGTCGCCGTCGCCACCCGGCTGCCCGTCGGCCTGGAGCGGCGCGGCGGCTGGGGCGGCACCACGCTGTCGCTGCCGCCGGGCACCTGGCGCGACCTGTTCGGCGGCGGCGTGCACACCGGCCGGGTCCCCCTGGCCCACCTGCTCGGTTCCCTTCCCGTCGCACTCCTGGAGCGAAATGATCTTTGACGTGTGGGCCCCCAACGCCACGGCCGTCGAGGTCCTGGTCCTGGGCGAGCGGCGCGGGCTGTCCGCCGGGACGGACGGCTGGTGGTCGCTCGACGTGCCGGACGCCGTGCACGGCACCAGCTACGCGTACGTGATCGACGGCGACGGCCCCTACCCCGACCCCCGCTCCCGCCGGCAGCCCGAGGGCGTCTTCGGGCCCAGCGCCGTGTACGACCACGCCCGCTACACCTGGTCCGACCACGACTGGAAGGGCCGCGACCTGCGCGGCGGGGTGATCTACGAGCTGCACATCGGCACGTTCACCCCCGAGGGCACGTTCCAGGCCGCCGCCGGCAGGCTGGACCATCTCGTCGAGCTGTGCGTCGACTTCGTGGAGATCATGCCGGTCGCGCCGGTGCCCGGCACCCGCAACTGGGGCTACGACGGGGTCGACCTGTACGCGGTGAACGAGACCTACGGCGGGCCCGACGGGCTCAAGACCTTCGTCGACGCCTGCCACCGGGCCGGCATCGGCGTCATCCTCGACGTGGTCTACAACCACCTGGGGCCGTCGGGCAACTTCCTGCACCCGTTCGGCCCGTACTTCGGCGGGTTCGAGGGGAGCTACTGGGGTGAGGCGGTCAACCTGGACGGGCCCGGCTCCGACGTGGTGCGCCGCTACTTCATCGAGAACGCGTTGCAGTGGCTGCGCGACTACCACGTCGACGGCCTGCGGCTGGACGCCGTGCACGCGCTGCACGACAAGCGCGCCACCCACCTGCTGGCGGAGCTGGCCGAGGAGGTGGACGCGCTGTCGTGCGCGACCGGCCGGCCGCTGACGCTGATCGCCGAGTCCGACCTGAACGACCCGCGCATGGTGCGTTCCCTGGACGCGGGCGGCCTGGGCATGACCGCCCAGTGGAACGACGACGTGCACCACGCGCTGCACACCGCGGTGAGCGGCGAGACCCACGGCTACTACGCGGACTTCGCCGGGCTGTCCGCCCTGGCGAAGGTGTTCACCGACGGCGTCCTGCACGACGGCGGCTACTCCAGCTTCCGTCGCCGCTCCCACGGCCGGCCCTACACCGGCGTCCCCGGCCACCGGCTGGTCGCCTGCCTGCAGAACCACGACCAGATCGGCAACCGGCCGATGGGCGACCGGCTGCCGATGCCCGCGCTCAAGCTCGGCGCGGGCCTGCTGCTGACCTCGCCGTTCACGCCGATGCTGTTCATGGGGGAGGAGTGGGGGGCGGGGACGCCTTTCCTGTTCTTCTCCGACCACGCCGAGCCCCACCTGCGCGAGAGCGAGGGAGGGCGCAGGGAGAAGGAGTTCGAGGGCTTCGGCTACACATGGGAGGCGCCCGACCCGTCGGCGGAGGAGACGTTCCTGAGCTGCAAGCTCGACTGGCAGGAGCTGAAGGACGAGGCGCACTGGTCGCTGCTGTGCTGGTACCGCGACCTGATCGCGCTGCGCAAGGCGCTGCCCGAACTGACCGACCCGCGCCTCGACCGGGTCAGGGTGGAGACCGATCCGGCGGGGAAGTGGCTGGTCGTGTGGCGGGGCGAGGTGTGCGTGAGCGTGAACTTCAGCACGGACACGGTCACGGTGCCGGTGCCGCTGGGCGGGCTGCTGCTGTCGTCGGACGAGCCGGTGGCGGAGGACGGGCAGGGGGTACGGCTCCCGGGCCAGTCCCTGGTGGTCCACCGCCCTTCCGGCTGAAGGCCCGATCCGTTCCTGCGTCGACCAGCTCTGCGGTCGGTGACCCGGTCCGTTCTTCGGGGGTCCGACTGGCGGCCGGCGGTCGTCCACAGGGGGTGTCGCTCCGCGCTCGTCATCCCCAGAACCTGGTTCGTGCCCGCGTGCCCGGCGCGCTCTCGCCCATCCTGGGGTCCCGACCACCGGAGGCCCTCGTGAAGATCGTCCTGCCCCTGCCCGTCACCCTGACGTCCCTGTTCGTCGTCACGCTCGTCGGCGGCGCCTTCGAGCCCTGGCAGCTGACCGGCCCCCACAGGAAGGCCGCCATGGCCGCGCTCGGCTCCCGCCGCCTGCGGCTCACCCACCACCCCACCCCGTGGAAACCCGCCGCCGTCGCCCTCACCCCCGGCGAGCGCCGCCTGCTGCGCCGCTCCAGACAGCACCTCACCGTCTCCTCCGCCGCTCCGCCCCACGACCAACCGGCCGCCGTCCAGGCCGCCAGGGCCGTCGCCCGCGCCCTCGCCCAGGCGTACGGCGGCCTCCTGGCCGACCCGCTGACCGGCGCAGTCCTGCCCGCCCGCGACCCGGAGCCCACCGCCTTCCACCTGGCCGACGGCTGGCTCGGCTGGGACGTCCAGGTCCACGCCGACGCCACCTGCTCGCCGTGGGACCCGGCGGGCGCCGGCGCCTGCGACGGCCTCATGGTCACCTCCCGCGGGCTGCGCAGGTTCGCCCTCCCGGAGATCACCCTCGACGGCGCGGCCTGCGCCCACACCCTGTGCGCCACCAACCTCCTGCGTACGGTGGCCGCCCGCCTGGTCGCCGGCCACCTCGCGTTCGCCGCCGCCCACCCCGGGGCCCGCCGCCGAGCCATCGACGACCACCTCCCCCTCCCGCCCGCCCCTCTCGGCGTCCGCCTCACCCCCTGCGCGCCGGCCCCTTCACCCGGAGGCGGCAGCATCAGACGCCTGAAGGTCGGCCCGGCGGGCGACGCCGGCCCCGTCACCTACCTCAAGGTCGGCCCCCCGGCCGGCTTCACCGGCTCACTCAACGACTGGCTCTGCGCCACCCAGGCCCCCGCCCGAGCCGCCGTCACCTCCATCGCGGCCTGACGCCCTCCGGCGGGGGAACGACCGGGGCCGGTCGTTCGTAGGACCTGATGTGGACCCATTCGAAGACCTCGACCGCAGGTTGAGGGAGGCACACGACCGAGTCCGCTGGTTCGACCACCTGGCGGCGCGGCGCTCCTCGCTCGGGCGGCAGATCCGGGAGGTCGCCGACCTGGTGACCGAGCTGGAGCAGCAGCTGGCCAAGGAGCGGCGAGACGTCGAACGCCTGGAGGGCGGCCTGTCCGCGTTCATGGCCAGGCTGACCGGCTCCAGGGAGGAGCGCCTCACGCGGGAGCGGGCCGAGGCGGCGCTCGCGGGGGAGCGCCTCGACGGCCAGCGCGCGAGACTGGAAGCCCTCACCGGCGACCTCGGCGAGACGGAGCGCGACCTCGCCGCCACCGCGGGGGCCGCCGACGACTACCAGCGGCTGCTGTCCGAGAAGGAGCGCCTCCTCGTCGAGCGGGGCGACCAGCGCGGGCGGCGCCTCATGGAGCTGTCGGGCCTGATGGCCGACACACAGGCCGACCTGCGCGAGCACGACGAGGCCGTGCAGGCGGGCAAGGCGGCGGGGCAGTGGGTCGGCCACGTGCTGACGCAGCTGGAGCACGCCCGCGGCGCCTCGACCTGGGACATGCTCGGCGGCGGCGTCTTCGCCGACGCCGTCGAGCGGGAGCACCTCGTCACCGCCGACCAGGCCACGTGGCAGGCCCAGCAGGCGCTCGACACGTTCGCGAGGGAGCTGGCCGACCTCGGCTGGGCCGTCCGGCCGAAGATGCCGGAGGTGGACACCCGCTGGTTCGCCGACGTCTTCTTCGACAACATCATCACCGACGCGCTCAAGCACCAGCGCATCAACAGGACCCGCACCGCCGTGGCCGAGATGTCCGCCTGGATCGACGACTCGCTCCGGACGCTCGCCCAGGGCCAGGCCGACCTGACCCGGCGCCTCGGCGACCTCACCGGCGAGCGCGAACACCTGCTCGCCACCTGACCTCAGGGGATGGCGGGCAGGCCGACGACCACCCTCCTGCCGCCGTGGTCGTAGATGAGGACCCTCGATGGCGGCCTGGCGGTCTCCCGTCAGCGGCTGAGAACGCGGCGCAGGGCCGACTCCAGCGTGGCGGCCGGATCGGGAGCGGGGCCGGGGGCGCGCCAGGCGATGTAGCCGTCCGGGCGGACCAGGACCGCCCCGCCCGCGCCGACGCCGTACCGCGACCGCCACTCGCCCTTGACGTCCACCGCGTCGTGGCCGAGCACGACCCTCGACAGCGCGACCCCGAGGCGCCTGGACACCAGGCGGCCCGCGTCGGACCAGGACTGCCCGCCCTCGCCGTCGGCCAGGAGCACGAACCCGCAGCCGAACAGGTCGATCGTGGACATCGGGCGGCCCTCCCAGGTCAGCGGCACGTGCGGGGCCCGGCTGCCGGGCCGGCCGGTGGGGTGGCGCGGGTCCTCCAGCAGGGAGCCGTCGTCGTCCGGATCCTCGATGACGGCCGTGGAGTGGTAGCGGGCGCCGAGGACGGCGCCCTGCGGGTCGCCGAGCGGCTCGGGATAGCCGACGCGGGCGGCCGGCGGCATCCGCATGCCGAGGTTGGCCAGCTGGGCGTCGGCGGTCATGACCCCGATCGGGCGGCGTTCGGCGTCGTAGGAGTCCAGGAAGTCCGGCCCCGCCTGACCGCTGATCACCAGCCAGAGGCGCCAGGCCAGGTCGGCGCCGTCCTGCAGCGCGAGGCTGCCGCCCTGGCCGCCGGTGGGCGGCATGGTGTGGGCCGCGTCCCCGGCCAGGAACACCCGGCCCTCGCGGTAGCGCCCGGCCAGCACGTGCGCCATGGCGAAGCTGGTCCGGTCGAGCAGCTTCACCGCCAGGTCGGGCACGCCGGTGGCGACGCGGGCCAGCTCGACGCAGCGTTCGGGGGTGAAGTCGGCCTCGCTCCGGCCCGCGCCGGTGTCGTAGTTGACCGCGAGGACGTGGGCGCCGACCCCGGTGCCGGTGAGGATCACGCCGGTCATCGCGTCGTTCCGCAGGTACCAGAGCGTCACCTCGCGCTCTCGTACGAGCCCTGACAGGTCGGCGTCGAACATGATCGAGCACATCCGCCCGAGCTCGCCCTTGCCCGTCACGGGGATGCCGAGGCTCCGGCGCAGTGGGCTGCGGTAGCCGTCGGCGGCCACCACGTAGTCGGCGCGCACCGTGACCGGCCCGTCGCCGGAGCGGACGGTGGCGGTGACGCCCGCGCCGTCCTGGTGGAGCGCGACCAGCTCGGTGGAGAACCGCAGGTCGGCGCCGAGATCCTCGGCGCGCTCCCGCAGGATGCGCTCGACCTCGGCCTGCGGTGCGCCCACGAGCGCGGCGGGAGTGGCCTCGGCCATGAAGGCGAACTCCTCCCGCTCGTCCGAGACGATCATCTGAGGGTCGGGGTCGTCGAGGGCCGAGGCGATGGCGATGCGCAGGTTGTCGCCGATGCCCGCCCAGATGTCGCACAGCTCCTGCTCGACACCGGGGACGGAGCGAAGCAACTCGACGGCCCGGTGATTCACGCCGAACGCCTTGGGCTGGAGCGAGGTGCCGGGCCGCCGCTCGACCAGCATGACGGGGATGTCACGCCAGGCCAGGAGCAGGGCCGCGCTCAGACCGGCGTAGCCGCCGCCGACGATCAGGACAGGGACACGGTGGTACGTCATGACGACCTCCCGAGGCACGAGTAATATCGCGATGGTCACGATATGTCGCGTCTCGGGAGCGGTCAAGACATATCTCGAACTCAGCCCAGGTGCTTCTCCAGCGACTCCACCTTGCCGGTCATGGCGTCCGTCACGCCGGGGCGCAGGTCGGCCTTGAGCACGAGGCCCACCCGGGGAGCGACCTCCGCCACCGCGTCGACGGCCCGCTTGACGACGTCCATCACCTCGTCCCACTCACCCTCGACGGTGGTGAACATGGCATCCGTGTGGTTCGGCAGCCCGCTCTCCCGCACGACCTTGACGGCCCTGGCGACGGGCTCGGCGACCCCCTCGCCGACGCCGAGCGGGGTGATGGAGAATGCGACGATCACGGCGTGACCTCCTGAGCTCCTGGCGCGGCAGGTCCGCGCCGACGAACGTGGCAGGCCGGACGGTCAGAGGTGGAGGTGCTCGTCCTCCGCCTCCTCCTCGTCCTCGGCCGGGCCCTCGGAGGGCTCGACGCCGAGCATCGCCTCACGCGGCTCGATCTCGTCGATGTGGTCGACGAGCTGCAGCACGTGCTCGGGCTCGATCAGCCACTGGAGGGCGGAGGCGCCGGTCTCGTCGGACTTGACCAGCTCGGCCTGCTCGCTGCGCTCTTCGTCGGTCAGCTCGGCCTCGGGGTGGCGGATCTCCGCCAGGGCCGCCGCCTGCAGGGCGTCCACGTCGAGCACTTCGACCGTCAGCTCGACCGTGAGTCGTAGGAACTTCTGTGCGTCACTCATGCGACGAGCCTAGGGCAGCTTCCACTCCACGGGGGCCGCGCCTTGCTGGGCGAGCAGTTCGTTCGCGCGGCTGAACGGCCGGGAGCCGAAGAACCCGCTGCGCGCCGACAGCGGCGACGGGTGGGCGGACTCGACGCGCGGCACGGAGCCCAGCATGGGCGCGAGATTGCGGGCGTCGCGGCCCCACAGGATGGCCACCATCGGCTTCTCACGCGCGACCAGGGCGCGGATGGCCTGCTCGGTGACCTCTTCCCAGCCCTTGCCCCGGTGGGAGGCGGGCTTGCCCGGCATCACCGTCAGCACCCTGTTGAGCAGCAGCACGCCCTGGTCGGCCCAGGGAGTGAGGTCGCCGTTGGCCGGCCTGGGCAGCCCCAGGTCGGACTCCATCTCCTTGTAGATGTTGACCAGGCTGCCCGGCAGCGGCCGCACGTCGGGGGCGACGGAGAACGACAGCCCGACGGGGTGACCCGGGGTGGGGTACGGATCCTGACCCACGATCAGGACCCTGACATCGTCGAAGGGCTGGTTGAAGGCACGCAGCACGTTGGCTCCCGAAGGGAGGTACTGCCTGCCTTCGGCGATCTCGTTGCGGAGGAACTCGCCCATGTGGGCGATGCGCTCGGCCACGGGCTCCAGCGCGCGGGCCCATCCGGCTTCGACGACTTCGTTCAGTGGACGTCCGGCCATGGGCGTTGAGCTTAGCCAGGTCTGGCGGGCGATGCGTACGGAACCCGGAGAAATGATCACCAAGGGCGGGCGCCCGCGCCCCCGCGGGAAGACGGGCGCCCGCTTGGGTCACTTCACCGAGCCGGCCATCATGCCCTGGACGAAGTAACGCTGGAACGCGAAGAACAGCACCAGCGGGATGATCAGCGACAGGAAGGCGCCGGACGAGAGGATGTCCATGTTGGTGCCGAACTGCCGCATCTGGGACTGGAGGTACTTGGTCATCGGCTGGTTCGCCGGGTTGGCGTAGACCAGCGCGATCAGCATGTCGTTCCACACCCAGAGGAACTGGAAGATGCCGAGCGAGGCGATGGCGGGCTTGCCCAGCGGGAACACCACCGACACGAAGATCCGCCACTCCGGCGCCCCGTCCATCCGCGCCGCCTCCAGCAGGGAGGCCGGGATGCCGATGAAGAAGTTACGGAGCAGGAAGATCGCGAACGGCAGCCCGAACGCCACGTGGAAGAGCACGACGCCGGGGATCGAGCCGAAGATCCCGACCTGGCCGTAGAGCGCGGCCACGGGGATCAGCGCGATCTGGATCGGCACGATCAGCAGCCCGACCACGACCAGGAACAGCAGGTCCCGGCCGGGGAACTCCATCCAGGCGAACGCGTACGCCGCCATGGCCGCGATGCCGATCACCAGGATCGTGGTCGGCACCGTGATGGCCACGGTGTTCCAGAAGGACGCCCCGAAGCCGCCGGCCAGCAGGTCGGCGTAGTTGGCGATGGTGATCTCGGCGGGCTTGGTGAAGATCGTCCACCAGCCCTCGGCGTTGTTGACCTCGGTCGTGCGCAGCGAGACCACCAGCAGGCCCAGGGTGGGCACCAGCCAGAACAGGCCGAGCAGGATCATCACGACCTGGACGACGCCGCTGCCGAGGCGGTCGACGATGCGTCCGGCCAGGTTTCGCCGTGGCGCGCCGGCGTGGCTCTGCGCCGGGGCCGTGGCCGTGGCCGTGGTCATGACTCACCCCTCTTGAACCTGCGGATGTTCATGATCATGAAGGGCAGGACCAGGATCAGCAGGAAGACGGCCAGCGCGCTGCCGAGCCCCTGGTTGTTCCCGCCGCCGAACGCGACCCGCCACATCTCGAGCGCGATCACGTTCGCCTCCGGCTGGACCGACGGCGGTGCGATGATGAACACCAGGTCGAACACCTTCAACGTATTGATGATCATCGTCACGAAGACGACGAGCAGCACCGGCGACAGCAACGGCACCGTGATCCTGCGGAACACCTGCCATTCGGTGGCGCCGTCGATGCGGGCCGCCTCCAGCGCGTCACGCGGGATGGCCGCCAGGCCGGCCGCGATCAGCACCATGGCGAACCCGGCCCACACCCAGACGAAAGCCCCGATGATCGCCGGTGTGATGAGCGTCGGGCCGAGCCAGGTCAGGCCGTTGTACGCGGCCGTGAAGTTCTCCTGCGGCAGCCGTACCTCGTAGGAGCCCGAGGGCAGGCCGTCGAACCGGAACGAGCCGTCAGCGGCCGTCGTGGCGGTCGCCGCCACCTCGCCGTCGCTCACGGCCTCCACGGTCATCCCGGGCAGGCCCTTCTCCGTGGGGTCCGGCTGGCCGTTCACGCCGCCGCCGCCCGGGGTGAAGTCGAACCACACCGTGCCCGACAGCCCGTCGCCGCCGGTCGCCGCGACCGCCGGCTGGGCGTCCGCGGGCATCACCTCCGGCTTGACGCCCACGATCGGGATCAGCACGGTCTGGCCGGACTCCACCGGCTGCTTGGTGACGACCGAGCCGTCCTCCTGGGCGGCCACCGGTGACTGGTCGCCCTCGCGGGCGCGCGCCTCCGGATAGCCCTGGGAGGAGGAGAACGTGTCGTGCACCACGGTCATGATGGCGTTGGCCACGCCCTTGTCCGGGTCCTCGTCGTACACGAGGCGGAAGATGACGCCGGCGGCCATCAGCGAGACGGCCATCGGCATGAAGACGATCAGCTTGAACGCGGTCGCCCACTTGATGCGCTCGGTCAGCACCGCGAAGATCAGGCCGATCGTGGTGACCACGATCGGGGCGACGATCACCCAGATCAGGTTGTTGCGGATGGTCTTCAGCGTCCCGGCGTCACTGAAGATCGTCCCGTAGTTCTCCAGCCCGACGAACACCTGGTTGGTGGAGTCGTACATGCTGCGGACGATCGAGTATCCGATCGGGTAGACCACCCAGATGCCGAGGAGCAGGGCCGCCGGCAGCAGGAAGACGATGGCGATCGTGGGTGACGGGCCGAGGCGTCGTCGTGTGCGGGGGGTATCAGCCGGTCCCGAGGTAGGCCCGCCCGTGTCGTCCACGGGCGGGTCCTGGGGGCCGTCCAACCTTTCGGTCACGGCCATGCCTCTTTACTTCCAGGCCTTCTTGGCCTCTGCTTCGAGCGCCTCCTGGGCGCCCTTGACGTCACTCGGGTCGCGCAGGAAGTCCTGCAGGACCTTCCACTCGCCCTTGCCGTCGGTGCCGCCGAAGGCGCTCGGCGCGAGGTCGGACATGTCGTAGCGGACCGACTCACCGGCCGTGACGATCGTCTGGCCGAGCTGCTTGGTCATCTCGTTCGGGTAGTTGTCGGGGGAGACGTTCCTGTTGGGGGACAGGTAGCCGGGCAGCTTGGCCCAGACCTCGCCGCCCTCCTTGGAGGCCAGGAACTGCAGCAGCGCCATGGCGCCGGGGGAGTCCTTCATGGCCACCGCGACGTCACCGCCGAGCACGACCGGAGCGGTGTCGCCCACCTTCGGGAACGGGAAGTACTTGGCCTCCTCGCCGACCTTGGCGCCGGACTCCTCGGCCGTGACGGCGACGAAGTCGGCCTCGATCACCATCGCGGCTTCCTTCTCGCCGTAGACCTTGGTGACGCAGGTCGGGAAGTCGGTCTGCAGCGCGCCGGAGGTGCCGCCCGCGACGAACTCCTTCTTGCCGGCGATCTGCGCGATCTTCTCCAGGGCCGTGGCGACGCTGGGGTCGGTCCAGGGGATCTCGTGCTTGGAGAGCTGGTCGTACTTCTCCGGGCCGGCCGAGGACAGGTAGACGTTCTCGAACAGGTCGGTCAGCGTCCAGCCGGAGGCGCCGCAGAACGAGAACGGCGCGGTGCCGGAGTCGGCGATCGTCTGCGAGGCGGTCACCAGCTCGTCCCACGTGGTCGGCGGCTGCACGCCGGCGTCCTCGAAGGCCTTCGACTGGTACCAGACCAGCGACTTGTGCGCCGCCTTGATCAGCACGCCGTACACCTGGCCGTCGGCGGAGCCGAGCTCCTTCCAGTATTCGGTGTAGTTGGCGTCGATCTCCTTGGTGACGTCCTCGGTGAGCGGCTTGAGCGCCTTCTGCTCGGCGTACTGCTGGACCAGGCCCGGCTGCGGCAGGATCGCCACGTCGGGCGGGCTGCCGCCCTGGATGCGCGGGCCGAGGTAGGCGCCGGTGTCCTCACCGGTGGAGGCATAGGTGACCTTGGCACCGGTCTTGTCGGAGAAGGCCTTGAGCACCTGCTCGAAGTTCTTCTGCTCCTCGCCGGTCCACTTGGCGGCGACTTCGAGCGTGACGCCTTCGAGCGTCTTGGCGCCGCCGCTCTCGCTGGCGGCGGGAGCGGACTCGGTCGGCTGGGAGGTCGTCGGGGCGTTGCCGCCGCAGGCGGTCACCGCCAGCGCCAGTCCGGCCAGGATCGCTGTTGCTCTGCCTTTACGCATGGCTTGCCTCACTGGGTTCTGATGATCTCTTCGAGTTCAGCTTTCAGCGAGGCCGCCACGTCGTTCGCGGACTCGCTGATCGGGGGGGTGAGCGCTTTGGCGACCGTGCTCGCGATCACCAGGCTGAGCTGGTTGTAGTGCGGGCTCGCCGCGCGCGGCTCGGCGGCGAGGATGCTCTCCTTGAGTACGGGCAGGTACGGAAAGCGCTCGATGAGCTCTGGGTCGTCGTAGAGCTCGGTCCACACCGGCGGGAACGACCCCTCGGTGAGGACCCGGCGCTCGTTCTCCAGGCTCGTGAAGTAACGGATGAACTCCGTCGCGGTCTGCTGGTGCTGCGAGTAGGCGCTGATGGCCAGGTTGATGCCGCCCAGCGAGCTGCTCCCCGGCCCGTCGGGGCCCGGCAGCGTGGTGACCGCGACCTTGTCGCCGAGCCTGTTCCTGGCCGGCCCGTAGGCGTGCGGCCAGTTGCGGGCGAAGGCGAGCCGGCCTTCCTGGAAGGCCAAGCGGGACTCCTCCTCCTTGTAGTTGAGCGACTCCTCGGGGATCCAGCCTTCGCGCAGGCCCTGCTGGAGGAACTCCAGCGCGGTCGTCGCGGCGGCGGGTTCGAGGGTCACCCTGGTGCCGTCGGCGCTGAGGATCTGGCCTCCCGCCGACTGCACGGCCTCGGAGAAGTTGACGGTCAGTCCCTCGTACGCGAGGAACTGTCCGGCATAACCCTCGATATCGCGCTTTTTCGTGATCTTTTGGGTCTGTTCGCGAAGTTCCGCCCACGTGCGCGGCGGCTTCTTCACCAGGTCGGTGCGGTAGTAGAGCAGCCCCGCGTTGCTCGTGTACGGGACCGCCCACAGCTTGTCCTTGTAGATCGCGGTCTTCACGACAGGCGGCAGGAACTTGTCGAGCGGGAAGGACCCGCGCTCCAAGGGGATGATCCAGCCGTTCTCCGCGAACTCCGCGGTCCACACCACGTCCAGCCCGAGCACGTCGTAACGGGTGCTGCGGGCCTGCAAGTTGGCCACCATCTGGGCGCGCTGCTCGTCGGCCGCCTCGGGCAGCTCGATGAGCGTCACCTTCTCGGCCGGGTGGGCCTGGTTCCAGCGATCCAGCAAGGGTTGAAGGTACGCCGTGGTGTCGCGCCCGGTGGCGAACGTGATCGGGCCGGTGCTTCCCGCCCGGGACTCGCCGCCACCGTCATCGCCCGTCGCCGCGCACCCTCCGGACGCCGCGAGGACGGCCAGGACGATCGCCAGACGACGGAGCACCGGTTTTTCCCTCCTTGTGCACGGGGGTTACATACGTGTTAGGTAGATGCATTCATGTTATGCACACCGGTAATCTGGTGGTCAACGGCAAGCCATGTAACGCATCCGTAACACACGGGGAGGTGAGGCGGTGCGGCTTCACCTGCTGGCGCTTCTGGCCAAGGAGCCTGCCCACGGCTACGAACTGAAACAGGACCTTGAACAGACCTTCGGAAGCGCCTACCCGTCGCCCAACATCGGGCAGATCTATGTGACGTTGGGCCGGCTGGAGAAGGACGGCCTGGTGAGAGCCGTCGACGTCGAGCAGTCCAACCGGCCGAACAAGAAGGTCTACTACCTCACGGCCAAGGGCCGCGACGTGCTCCACCTGTGGGTCGACGAGCCGACCGAGGGTCCACGGGTGCGCGACGAGTTCTTCATGAAGCTGGTGCTGGCCCCGATGACCGGCATCGCCGACCGGATGGTGCTGATCAACCGGCAGCGCCGCCACTACCTGTCGCTGATGAAGGACCTCAACGAACTGCTCGACCGCACCTCTCCGGATGACAAGATCGCCATACTGCTCATCGAAGGTGCGATGCTCCACCTTCAGGCCGATCTCGACTGGCTCGAACGTTGTCAGGAGGACCTCGCATGAGTGACGAGGCCGTGCTCAAGGCGATCAACCTGGTGAAGATCTACTCCGGCGGCGCGGTGCCGGTGCCCGCCGTGCGCGGCGTGGACCTCCAGGTCGACGCGGGGGAGTTCGTGGCCGTGATGGGCCCTTCGGGGTCCGGGAAGTCGACGCTCGTCCACATGCTCGGCGGCCTCGACTCCCGCACCAGCGGCGAGATCTGGCTCGACGGCAAGCGGGCCGACACCCTCTCCGAGAGCGCCTGGGCGCTGCTGCGCCGCAAGAAGATCGGCTTCGTCTTCCAGTTCTTCAACCTGGTCGCCAACATGACCGTGGCCGACAACGTCGAGCTGCCCGCGCTGCTGGCCGGAGCCTCGCCCAGGGAGGCCCGCGAGCGCCGCGAGGACCTCCTGGGCGCGCTGAACCTCGGCGACCGGGCCGACGCCTCGCCCGCCCAGCTCTCCGGCGGCGAGCAGCAGCGGGTCGCGCTCGCCCGCGCGCTCGCCAACCAGCCCAGCGTGCTGCTGGCCGACGAGCCCACCGGCAACCTCGACAGCCGCAACACCCGCGACGTGCTCCGCCTGCTCGGCCGGGTCCACAAGGACGGCCAGACGATCGTCATGGTCACCCACGACGCCCGCGTGGCCGCGCTCGCCGACCGGGTGGTCAGCCTGCTCGACGGCGAGATCGTGGACGACGGCCGCATCGCCAGGCCCCGCCGGCGCACCGTCGGAGAAGTGATCGACCTGCGATGAGCACCGCACGCGCGGGCAGCCGCTGGATCAGGGCGGACCTGCGGGCCAGGAAGGGCCAGGCGACGCTGACCGTGCTCGCCGTGGCCGGCATCGTGGCCGCCCTGATCACCGCGGTGACCCTCCTGGAGGACTCCACCAACCCGTGGCGCGGCCTGTTCGCCCAGACCGAAGGCGCCCACGTCTGGCTCTACACCCGCGACAACACCGCCCAGCTGGCCGGCGTGCAGGCGCTCGACGGGGTGACGGCCACCGCCGGCCCGTACCGGTCGGCCCCCGTCACCGCGCTGCAGGACGGCAAGCGCGAGCCCGCCTCACTGCGCGCGATGCCCGCAACGCCGCCCCGCGTGGCGCATCCCGCGGTCGTCGAGGGCGGCTGGCTCGACCCCGCGCAGCCCGACGGCGTGGTCGTCGAGCGCTCCTTCGCCCGCGAACTGCGGCTGCGGATCGGCGCCCCGTTCACCGTCGTCGCGCTCAGCGGCCAGCGCCACACCCTGTACGTGCGCGGCATCGCCGACTCCGCCGACCAGGGCTTCTACCCGGAGTGGACCCCCGGCCTGGGCTGGGTGCTGCCCGAGGCGCTCGACCGGATCGAGCCGATGCTGGGCCGCAGCGAGTGGGTGACCGGGCTGCGGCTGACCGACGCCGACGCCGCCCAGGTGGTCTCCCAGCGGGTCGTCGTCATGCTCGACGACCAGCTCCAGCGGCTCTACACCTGGCGCGAGATCAGGGCCGCCATGGAGCTCGACAACCGGCTGCTCGGCACCATGCTCGCGCTGTTCGGCGTGGGCGGCCTGGTGGCGGCGGCGCTCGCGCTGGCCAACGCGGCCGGCGGGCGCGTGCTGGGCCAGCTCCGCGACCTGGCCACGCTCAAGTCCATGGGCTTCACCCGCGGCCAGGTCGCGCTGCTGCTGCTCGTCGAGCACGGCGCGCTCGGCCTGATCGGCGTCGCGCTCGGCACGGTCGCCGGCTGGGCGGTCACCGCTCTGGCCGTCGGCGCCAGCTCCGTCGCGCCGATACCCGTGCTCACCATCGTCGCCGGCACCGCCCTGGCCGTGCTGGCCGCGGTCGGCGTGCCGGCCTGGCGCGGCGGGCGCACCCCGCCCATCCCGGCCGCGCCCTCCCAGCCGCCCGGCGGCCGCCTGTCCAGGCTGGCCAGGCTCGCGCTGCTGGTACGGCTGCCGCCCGCGCTCGTGCTGGGCACCAGAGACGCCTTCACCCGCCGGGTGCCCGCGTTCCTGACCGTGTTCGGGCTGGCCGTGCCGATGATGATGATCACGATCGGGCTGGGCGTGTGGGCCACGCTCGACAACTTCGCCCGCAATCCCGAGCAGGTCGGCCAGCACGCCTCGCTCTACGTGCGCCCCGGCAAGCTGGAGGCGGCCCAGGCCGCGCGGCTGGCCGGCGCCGACCGCGACGTGGCCGCCGTCTATCCCGGCACTGACGTGAACGCGCTGGCGCCCGGCGAGGGCCGGTCCGTCCGGGTGCGGGCGGTCGGCGGCTCCGCCTCCGACCGCTACCCGTTCCCGGTCGTCGAGGGCCGCATGTACGCCGAGCCCGGCGAGGCCGTGGCCGGGCAGGGGCTGCTCGACCTGCTCGGCGTGAAGATCGGCGACCGGGTGCGGCTGACCGTGGGCGGCTCGCCGCTGATCGTGCGCGTCGTCGGCCGCACCGTCGAGCCCGACCAGGACGGCGAGGTGCTGTCGGTCGGCCTCGACAGCCTGGCGGCCAAGGACTCCGTGCCGCCCGAGTATTACGCGCTCGCCCTGCACCCGGGGGCGAGCCGCGACGAGGTGGCGGCCCGGCTGCTGGCGGAGTCAGGGGAGAACCTGGAGGTGCAGGCCGCGGTCAACCCCGCCGACCGGCTGGCGATGATCCGGGTGGTGATCGTGGCGCTGACCGCCGTGCTCACCCTGATCGGGCTGGCCAACCTGCTCACCGCGAGCGCGCTCGGGCTGCGCGACCACGCCGCGGACCTGGCCGTGCTGAAGGCGATGGGGCTGACACCCCGCCAGGTGATGGCCACCCTCGTGACCGGCACCGGCCTGCTGGTGGTGCTGGGCGTCGTGGCGGGGGCCGCGGCCGGGGCCTCGGTGGCGACCGGGCTGATCGACCTGCAGGGGCACACCAGCGGGGTGGGCGCCGGGATCGGCCGCCCGCCCTCACCGGTGACGCTGGCCCTGGCGGTGCTGCTGGCCGTGGGCACCGCCCTCGCGGTGGCGCTCATCCCGGCCCGCCGCGCGGCCCGCGCCCAGGTGCCGATCACCGCCCGCTGACCTGCGAAAACGCCACCGCCCGGTGACCAGTCACCTGGTCACCGGGCGGTGATCGGTCAGCGCGACGCCTCTCGCCGCAGCGCGAACCAGTAGAAGCCGTGACCCGGCAGGGTCAGCAGGTAGGGCAGGGCGCCGATCACCGGGAAGTGCACGCCGCCGCGCGCCTCCACCGGCGTCATGCCCTCGAACCGGCGCAGGTCCAGCTCCACCGGCTGCGGGAACTTCGACAGGTTGTTCACGCAGAGCATCACGTCGTCGCCCTCCTCACGCACGTACGTGAGGACCGACGGGTTGGACGACCACATCTCCGTGTACGAGCCGGTGCCGAACACCGGGTGGTCGCGCCGGATCTGCAGCATCTTGCGGGTGAAGTGGAGCAGTGACCCCTCGCTGCGCTGCTGGGCCTCCACGTTGATGGCCTGGTAGCCGTAGATCGGGTCCATGACCACCGGCAGGTAGAGCCGGCCCGGATCGCCGGTGGAGAAGCCCGCGTTGCGGTCGGGGCTCCACTGCATCGGCGTGCGCACCGAGTCGCGGTCCTCCAGCCAGATGTTGTCGCCCATGCCGATCTCGTCGCCGTAGTACATGACGGGCGAGCCGGGAAGCGACAGCAGCAGGGCGGTGAACAGCTCGATCCGGTCGCGGTCGTTGTCGAGCAACGGCGCCAGCCGGCGACGGATGCCGAGGTAGGCCCGCATCCGCGGGTCCTTGGCGTACTCGCTGTGCATGTAGTCGCGCTCTTCCTCGGTCACCGTCTCGAGCGTCAGCTCGTCGTGGTTGCGGAGGAAGATGCCCCACTGCGCGGTGTCCGGCAGCTTCGGCGTACGGGACATGATCTCGGAGATCGGCTCCCGGGTCTCCTTCTTCACCGCCATGTAGATGCGCGGCATCAGCGGGAAGTGGAAGGCCATGTGGCACTCGTCGCCGCCGACCGTCGGGTCGCCGAAGTACTCGACGACGTCCTCCGGCCAGCCGTTGGCCTCGGCCAGCAGCACCCGGTCAGGGTAGAGGCGGTCGACCTCGGCCCGGACCTTCTTCAGGTAGGCGTGCGTCTCCGGCAGGCCGGCGCACGCGGTGCCCTCCCGCTCGAACAGGTACGGCACCGCGTCCAGCCGGAACCCGTCGATGCCCAGGTCGAGCCAGAAGCGCAGCACCTCCAGCATGGCCTCCTGCACCGCCGGGTTGTCATAGTTGAGATCCGGCTGGTGATGGAAGAACCGGTGCCAGTAGTACTGCTTGCGCACAGGGTCCCAGGTCCAGTTGGACTCCTCGGCGCCGACGAAGATGATCGGCGCGTCGGGGTAGCCCGTCGGCTCGTCCGACCAGACGTAGAAGTCGCCGTACGGGCCCTCAGGGTCGTGACGGGACGCCTGGAACCAGGGATGCCGATCAGAGGTGTGGTTCATCACCAGGTCGGTGATGATCCGCAGGCCGCGTTCGTGGGCGGCCTCCACCAGTTGGATGAAATCGGCGAGATCCCCGAAGTCCGGCAGGATCTTCATGTAGTCGGAGATGTCGTAGCCGCCGTCGCGCAGCGGCGATTCATAGAGCGGCAACAACCAGAGGCAGTCGACGCCCAGCCACTCGAGATAGTCGAGCTTCTCGACGAGGCCGCGAAGATCTCCGGTGCCGTCGCCGTTGGAGTCCTTGAACCCCCGGACGAGAACCTCGTAGAACACCGCCCGCTTGTACCAAGCCGGATCTTCCGAGATGAAGTTCTCGGCCACCGGCTCCGGTGATGGGGATGCGTTGATCATGTGTCGCTCACAGAAGGAGATGTGGGCAGGACGAAGTCACCGGGTACCCCGGCGTTCATATCTGGTGACCGCGCCGCGTGGAGTCGTCATCCCTGCGAATCCATGCCCTTGACAGGCCCGGATTTGTGATCCGGTGCCCGCTTGTGCGGCGCTTACGGGCCGAACACTACCAGCCCGTTGGCTTTCCGGAACCCGCTTGTGGTGTGCCAGCTGTAATACCCCGGAGATCCCTGCGTAACCGTGATGTTACTGGCTGTTCTTCTCGGTGTAACTAGAACGGGGCAGAGAGGTCATCCAGGTCGTTTTCGAAGTCACTCAGCCAGAGACCGAAAAGCACCAGCCCGCGCACCCAGAACCGGTCGTTCCACCCGTTGAACCGGGTCAGCGCGTCGGGCCCGTCGGCGACCAGCGCGTGCAGCTCATCCGACAGCAGGCCGGGCACCCGCGTGGCGACCACCCGCAGCATCCGGTGGGAGTAGTCGCGCGCGGGGGCGGCCGTGGAGCGCAGCGCCACCCGCCGCAGCGGCTGCTTGATCACGTTGGTCGAGGGCAGCGCCGCCACCCGCGGGTCGGCGGCGTGCAGCACCTCGCGGTAGAAGCGGCCCTTGTCCTTGCGGGCCACGCCCACCGACAGGGCCGCGTCGAAGAAGTCCGGGTGGATGAACGGCGCCGCGAACGACGCCTCAGGCCCCACCAGGTTGACCGCCGAGCGGGCGATGCCGCGCACCGTGCGGGTGTGGAGCACCGACAGCGGCAGCTCGGCCCGGTGGCCGTGGAGCATCGAGGTGGCCGCCGCGAACTGCTCGCGCACCGTCTCGTCGATCCACGCTTCGGCCGCCTCCGACAGGAACGGCTGAGAAGGCGCCCCGAGGCTGAGCGAGCCCAGCACGGCCGCCGACCGCTCGGCCTGGCTGGTGGCCTCCAGGGCGGCGCCGCTGACCATGAAGTTCTTCAGCAGCGGACCGCCCGCCAGCCCGTCGACCAGGATGCGGCCCGACGTGTGGACCTCCTTGGCGAACGGGGCGTACCACGCGTGGTGCGGCGTCAGGTATTCGAGCCTGCGCGCCACCTCCGCGGCGTCGTCCGGGTACGAGGCCGCGTCCTGGGTGATCACCCGGTGCGGGATGCCCAGCTCGCCGGTGATCGCCCTGGCGAAGGCGATGTCGGTGTCGGTGCCGTCGTCGGGGCTCGTGGTCCACGACTCCACGTCGAACCCCCGGGCCTTGGCCACGCTGCCCAGCAGCCGGGAGTCGTAACCGCCGCTGATCGGCACCAGCAGCTTGCGGCCGTCGTAGTCCTTGTAGACGTCGTGCAGCAGCTCCACGATCTCGCCCGCGCCGACCCACGTCTCGTAGGGCTCGCTGCGCAGCCAGCGCGGCAGCCTGCGCTCGGTCGACAGCCGCTCGCCGTCCCAGACCAGCGCGCTGGAGCCCGGCAGCCGCTTGATCTCCCGGTAAGGAGTCGCCTCGCCCAGCGGGAACGTCACCCGCAGGATCGACGCCCAGGCCGACCAGTCGATCTCCAGCGGCACCAGGGCCATCAAGGGCTGGATCAGGGACGAGAAGTAGACCGCCTCGCCGATCCGTACGTAATAGACGTCGACCAGCCCGAGCGCGCCGGTGTGCAGCGTGGTGCGCGGGCCGTCGCCGATCAGGCCGGGCGTCTCGTACGTCTCGGCGACCCCCATCCAGTCGGCGGCCCGTTCCGAGCGGGCGGCGGGCGGCCTGCGCTCTCCCCAGGAGAACGCGAACGCCTCGCCGGAACGCTGGTAGGGAGGCAGCGGGGCGGAGCTGAACAGCGCCGCCTCGGCCGTCTGGAGCGCGGGGCGCACGCGAGGGCCGGCGGAGGACAGTTTGCCGACGAGGGCGCTGTCGATCCGTCCGAGACCGCCGCAGACATAGGGCCGCACGATGAACTGCACCGGATCTCTTCCCTTCGAGCCGCTTCCCGCAAAAGAGTATCCTTTGCCGGGCTGAGAGACGGAGGTCCAGTTGTCCACCGAGCTGGAGAGCACGCGCAAGGCGCTGCGGGAAGCGGTCGCGCAGGCCGAGCACGCGGCCGAGCTGGCGAGGCTGCTGGACGCGGCGCAGAGCAGGCTGGCCGAGGCCGAGCGGCACGCGGAGGAGGTCAAGGCGCTCGCCGAACGGCTGGCGGGGGCCGAGGAAGACCTGGAGCGCGAGCGCGCCGCCGCCGACAAGCTCCGCAAGGAGCTGGCCGAGCAGCGCTACCAGGCGGAGGTGGCCAACTGGAAGCTCAAGTCGATCAAGGTCGCGCGCTGGAGCAGGCTCGGCGACGCGATCAAGACCGGCAAGAGCAACCCCGTCCGGCTGGCCAAGGAGCTCAAGGGCGCCACCAAGCCGGTGAAGCGGCCCATCGCCCCCAAGCGCAAGCCCGTCGTCGTCCAGCGCAAGGACGACCGGCCTGGCGCCGCCTTCCAGGCCACCACCACGACCCGCACGCTCGCCGGCGAGTCGTTCAAGCTGAGGCCGTTCCGGGTGCCGACCGGCCCCAACACCCGCCCCCACATCACCGCCGCGGTGATCGCCGAGCCGCACGCCGAGGCGCTGCTGCGCTACGAGTGGCGGCAGACCACCGGGTTCACGCCGCGCGACTTCGCCAGGGTGCTGCCGCTGGAGGTGCCCCACCTGCTCGTGGTCGAGTCCGTCGCGACCGGGCCGTGGGCCGAGGAGCTGCGGGGCGAGCCGGGCGAGGGGCTCAAGGCGCTGCTGGCCTGGTGCGCCGAGCGCGGCATCCGCACCGTGTTCTGGCACACCCACGGCGACGTGTCGGCCTACGCCGCCTCCGCCGAGCTGTTCGAGCACCGCTTCACCACCGACCTGACCGTCGGCTGGCCGCGCCTGCAGTTCGGCGTCCAGCCCCGGGTGCACAACCCGCTGCCGCTGTCCGGCGGCCGCATCGACCGGGTGCTCACCCTCGACCAGTTGCTGCCGGGTCACCTGGCCTATCCCGACGTGCTGACCTCCTACCGCTGGCCGGCCGGCGTCGACTGCCCGCCCGGCACGCCCATGTGGCGCCTGGCCGAGATCGCCGCCTGCGGCACCCCTATCGGCCCGGACCCCGACACCCGACGCGCGCACGTCGCGCTGCGGCGCGCCTACGACAGCGGCACCATGACCGAGCGGATCGACGAGCTGCTCGACAAGGTCGGGCTGCCCAGCGCCCGCGCCACCCTCGACACCTCCGTCCTGCTCGTCATCCCCGAGCCGGGGCGGACGGAGCACGCGCTGGCCCAGGTCGCCAGGCAGAGCGGGGTCGCCCAGCTCGTCGTCTTCGGCCCGCCCGAGGCGGGGGAGCGCGCCCGCGACGTGCTGCCCGACGCCGACGTGATCCACCGGCCGCTCCGTCCCGAGCTCACCGTCGGCGCGATGCTCGGGCGCGGGCTCGACCTGTGCGAGGCCGACCTGGTCGCGGTCATGGACCCGCGCGACGTCTACGGCTCCCACTACCTGTCCGACCTGCGGCGCGCCTTCCTGTTCACGACGGCCGACATCGTCGGCAAGGCCGCCTTCTACGCCCACCTGCGCAAGCCGCAGGCCACGCTGCTCAAGCAGCCGGAGGCCGAATACTCCTACCTGCCGGAGATCGCCGGCGCGACCCTGCTCGCCCGCCGCAACCCGCTGCGCGAGCTGGGCTTCGCCGACCTCACCGACGGCTGGGACGAGGTGCTCATGCGCCAGTGCCGCCAGGACGGCGTCAAGGTGTTCGCCGCCGACCGGTTCGGCTACGTCCGGGTGCGCGACGAGGACCGCTGGCTCCTCGGCGCCGCCCACCTCGTGGAGTACGGCTCCGCCGAGCCGCACGCCCTCATCTGACCATGCGCCGGCGGGGGTCCCGGTGATCGCGCGGCTGGCGGAGGTGCTCGGGGAGCCGCCGGTGCCTGACGGCACGTGGGAGCGGGAGGCGGCCTACGTCTCGCCCGCCGCGCTGCGGAGCGGGGTGCCGGCGGGGGATCTGGCCGCGCGGCTGCGGGCGCTGCCGGGCGTGACCGGGGCCGAGGCGCTGCCCGGCGGGTTCGTGCGGGTCGTGGTGGCCGTGCCGGGGGCGCTCCTGGACGACTTCGAACCTCCCGCGCTGCCGGAGCCCGCCTGGCCGGACTTCCCCCGTACGTGGGAGAACCCCGGGTTCGTGGTCCGGTACGGGCACGCGCGGGCGGCGGGCGTGCGACGGTGGGCGCGCGACCTGGGCGTCCCGGAGACCGGCTTCCGGCCCGGCCTGCTGGAGTCCCCGTACGACAGGAAAGTCCTGCGGGTGCTGGCCGAGCTGCCGGGACGGGCGGCGAGCAGGGATCCGGGCTGGGACGCCTACCAGGTGCGGCTGGCGCTGGCGTACCACGACGCGCACGAGCGCGCCCCCGCGGTGCCGATGGGAGACGCGCCGCCGCGGCCGGTGCACACCGCGCGGGTGCGGCTGGCGGCGGCGGTGGAGAGCGTGCTGGCGGGACCGGATCGCATCTAAGATATATCCGGCGAAACAGTAAAAAGACGTAAAATCTTCGCCTGTCGGCCCGTGATCGTGTCTCGATAGGTGAGCACCGGGCACGGGCAGACGGGCCGTTCCGATAGCCTCGATCGGGTGAGTCGATTCGCCCACCCAGCCGGGGACCGGCACGCCGAGCCGCCGCCCCACGAGCGCCCTCCGCTGGCGCCCGCCGACCTCAACCGGATCAACCCCGCGATCTGGCCGCGAACGGCCGGCCGGGCCGACGGCGCGCTCACGATCGGCGGGCTGGACATACGCGATCTGGCCCGCGAGTACGGCACCCCGCTGTACGTCCTCGACGAGGACGACGTGCGCTCGCGCATGCGCGACTACGTCACCGCCTTCGCCGGCTCCGACGTCCACTACGCGGGCAAGGCCTTCCTGTGCAAGGAGATGGTCCGCTGGCTGCAGGACGAGGGGCTCGGCCTCGACGTGGCCAGCGGGGGCGAGCTGGCCGTGGCGCTGAGCGTCGGCTTCCCCGCCGAGCGCATCACCCTCCACGGCAACAACAAGTCGTCGGCCGAGCTGAGGCGGGCCCTGGAGGTCGGCGTCGGCCACGTCGTGGTCGACTCCTACGAGGAGATCGCCCGGCTCGGCTACTTCGCCGCCGAGCTCGGCAAGCGGCCCAAGGTCATGATCCGGGTGACCACCGGCGTCGAGGCGCACACCCACGAGTTCATCGCCACCGCCCACGACGACCAGAAGTTCGGCCTGTCGCTGAGCTCCGGCGCCGCCGCCGAGGCCGTGCGCCGCGTCCTGGAGCTGCCGTCGCTGGAGCTGGTCGGCCTCCACTCCCACATCGGGTCCCAGATCGTCGACACGGCCGGGTTCGAGGTGGCCGCCCGCCGCCTCACCGCGCTGCTCGTGCAGATCAAGGAGGAGCACGGCGTCGTGCTCCCCGAGCTCGACCTCGGCGGCGGCTACGGCATCGCCTACGTCGAGGGCGACGAGGCGCTCGACGTCAAGACCATCGCCGACAGCCTGCGCGAGATCGTGCGCAAGGTCTGCACCGACGCCGGGCTGCCCGTGCCCCGCCTCACCGTCGAGCCCGGCCGCGCCATCGTCGGCACCGGCGGCATCACCCTGTACGAGGTCGGCACGGTCAAGGACGTCGAAGGGCTGCGCACGTACGTGAGCATCGACGGCGGCATGAGCGACAACGTCCGCACCGCACTCTACGGCGCCGAATACACCGTCGTGCTGGCCAGCCGTGAGAGCGACGCCGCGCCCATGCTGAGCCGCGTCGTCGGCAAGCACTGCGAGAGCGGCGACATGATCGTGCGCGACTGCTACCTGCCGGCCGACCTGGTGCCCGGCGACCTGGTGGCGGTCGCCGCCACCGGCGCCTACTGCCGTTCCCTGGCCAACAACTACAACTACCTGCCCAAACCTGCCGTGGTCGCCGTCTCCGACGGCCGGTCCCGGGTGATCGTGCGGGGCGAGACCGAGGACGACCTGTTGAGGGGGCAGCTGTGAAACCGTTGAAGGTGGCCCTGCTGGGCTGTGGAGTGGTCGGCTCCCAGGTCATCCGGCTCATGCACGAGCAGCACGACGACCTCGCCGCCCGCGTCGGCGCCCCGTTCGAGATCGCCGGCGTCGCCGTGCGCCGCCTGGGCCGCAAACGCGACGTGGAGGTCGGCCCCGGCCTGTTCACCACCGACGCCGAGTCGCTCGTCACCCGCGACGACGTCGACATCGTCATCGAGGTCATCGGCGGCATCGAGCCCGCCCGCTCGCTCATCACCGCCGCGCTGACCCGCGGCAAGTCCGTCGTCACCGCCAACAAGGCGCTGCTGGCCGAAGACGGCGCGAGCCTGTACGAAGCGGCCAGGGCCGGCGGCGGCGACCTCTACTTCGAGGCGAGCGTGGCCGGGGCGATCCCGCTGCTGCGGCCGCTGCGCGAGTCGCTGGCCGGTGACCGCGTCAACCGCGTGCTCGGCATCGTCAACGGCACCACCAACTACATCCTCGACAAGATGGACTCGACCGGCGCGTCCTTCACCGACGCCCTGGAGGAGGCCCAGACCCTCGGCTACGCGGAGGCCGACCCCACCGCCGACGTCGAGGGCTTCGACGCCGCGGCCAAGGCCGCCATCCTGGCGAGCCTCGCCTTCCACAGCCGGGTCACCGCCGAGCAGGTCCACCGCGAGGGCATCACCGAGATCACCGCCACCGACGTGGCCTCCGCCAAGGACATGGGCTACGTCATCAAGCTGCTGGCCATCTGCGCCCGCTCCGACGACGGCCGCTCCATCGGCGTCCGCGTCCACCCCGCCATGATCCCCAGGTCCCATCCGCTGGCCGGGGTGCGCGAGGCCTACAACGCGGTCTTCGTCGAGGCCGAGTCGGCGGGCCAGCTCATGTTCTACGGCAAGGGCGCGGGCGGCGCCCCCACGGCCTCGGCCGTGCTCGGCGACCTGGTGGCCGTCGGCCGCAACCGGCTGGCCGGCGCCCGCGGGCCGCAGGAGTCGACCTACGCGTCGCTGCGCGTGCATCCCATGGGCGAGACCGTCACCCGCTGCCACGTCGCGCTGGACGTCGCCGACAAGCCGGGTGTCCTGGCCCGGGTGGCGGAGCTGTTCGCCAAGCACGACGTGTCCATCCAGACGGTGCGCCAGGAGGGCCACGGCGACGACGCCCAGCTCGTCATCGTCACCCACCGGGCCACCGACGCGGCGCTCTCGGCGACGATGGAGGGGCTGCGCGAGCTCGACATCGTCCGGGCCGTCGCCAGCGTGATGCGCGTCGAGGGCGACGAGTAACCGCGAATCACCGTTTTCATCCCGTGATCGTGAAGAGCTGATCACGGGATGATTTCGTACACTATCCGTGATCTTCTGCGGGAAATGTAACTACGCGTAGAAGATGCTGAATGAGTGCTGTGACCAGCCTTCGGGGTTTCCGGGAAAGAACACCGGATGAGTCCGCTTGTGTAAGAAGCGGCGTAAGGTAGGCGCCGGTCGAGTTTCCGGTCCTCAGGAGCAGCATCGATGTCCCTCACCCCATGCGGTTTCGCGCGCACGCCGGAGAAAGGGCTCGCCCGCCTGCTCTGGCGTGACGGCGAATGGGTCGTGGACGGGCAGGAGGAGCCCGGGGAGGCGGCGCTGCGGGCGCTGCGCGGGCTCGAAGTCGACTGGCCCGAGCAGCGGGTGCCGCTCGACGGCGTCATGCGCATGGCCGCCGCCGGGGTGCCGCTGACGTCGTCCGGGGCGCCTCCGTGGGTGCCGGAGGAACTGCGGGAGCCGCTCACCGACCACGCCTGGCTGGCGCACGAGCCCGACGGCACCGCGCGGTGCCTGGCCGACCTGCGGCGCGAGGAGCACAGCATCCGTCTGCGCCGCCTGGCCGCGCCTCGCCGGCCCGCGCAGCCGCTGGTCAGCGTGGTGATGGCGACCAAACGGCCGGAGTACGTCGCCTCCGCGCTGGGCCAGATGGCGCGCCAGCGCGGGGTGCGGGCCGAGGTGGTGCTCGGGCTGCACGGGGTCGCGTTCGAGCGGGTGCGGGAGGCCGTCGAGGGCTGCCCGCTGCCGGTGAGCTGGGTGGAGGCGGACGCCGGGGTCCCGTTCGGCGAGGTGCTGAACCGGGCCGCCGCCCGGGCCGGCGGCGACTACGTCACCAAGTGGGACGACGACGACTGGTACGGTCCCGGCCATCTTTCCGATCTGCTCATGGCCGCCGCCTATTCGGGGGCCGACGTGGTCGGCGTGACGGGCGAGTTCTTCTATCTGGAGCCGCTCAACCTGACGATCAGGCGCACGACCTTCGCGAGCGGGGCCTCGTACCCGAGCGAGGTGTGGGCGGATCACATAGCGGGCGGGACGATCTTGCTGTCCCGGGAGAAATTTCAGGAAATAGGGGGGTTTCCTGCCTTGCATTCGGCAGTGGATCGGGAGTTTCTCAAGGCGGCGACCGGTCTCGGCGCGCGGGTGTACCGCACCCACGGGCTCGGGTACGTGCTGCGCCGCGGGCTGAGCGAGCAGCACACCTGGCAGCTGCCGCTGGCCCACTTCGTCAAGGTCGCGGCCAACCAGTGGCACGGCTTCCGTCCCAGCCTGCTGATGGAAGCGGCATGAGGGTACGCAACAACGACTACCGCCCGATCCGGCCCGCCGCGGACTTCGAGCCGGAGCTGCGGGTGAGCGTGGTCATCCCCGCCTACGGCGCCCAGGACAAGCTCGACCTGGTGCTCGCCGGGCTCGCCAGGCAGACCTACCCGGCCGGTCTGACCGAGGTCATCGTCGTCGACAACGGCAGCGACCCGCCCCTGCGGCTGCCCGCCGACTGCCCGCCGGACACCCGGCTGATCCGCTGCGAGACCCCCGGCCGCGGCAGCGCGCGCAACGCCGGGCTGGCCGAGGCCACGGGCGACGTCATCCACTGGCTCGACTCCGACGTGGTGCCGACCGCCGGCGCGATCACGGCGCACATGCGCTGGCACCACGCGGCCCCGTACCTCGCCGTCACCGGCTACATCCGCTTCTCCGAGTCCCCGCTGCCCGAGAAGCTGCCCGACGACATGGAGGCGTACTTCGAGCCGGCCGAGCCGCACGCCTGGATCGTCCGCCTGGTCGAGCGGACCGACGGGCTGACCGACAACGGCGAGCGCCCCTTCAGCCTGCACGTCGGCGGCGCCACCTCCGTCAGCGCCCGGCTGATCGAGGCCGCCGGGCCCATGGACGGCGACCTCGTCCTCGGCCAGGACACCGAGATGGGCTACCGGCTCATGCAGGCGGGGGCCGTGTTCGTGCCCGAACCGGAAGCCCGCGCCTACCATCTCGGCCCCACCATGCGGATGCGCCACAAGGAGCGCATCGACCGGGTCAGCTACGCGTTCATCGGCGACCGCATCCCCGCCTACCGCTGGCTGCGCCGCCATCCGGGCCGCACGTGGAAGATCCCGTACCTGGAGGTCCTGGTCGACGGGACCGCCGGGTACGACACCGTGCGCGCGACCGTGGACGCGCTGCTGGCGGGCACGGCGCACGACCTGCGCGTGGTGCTCGTCGGGCCCTGGGACACGCTCGAACGCGACCGCCGCGCCCCGCTCCGGGACCCGAACCTGGAGCTGGAGCTGGTCCGCGGGCACTACGCGTACGAGAGCCGGGTGCGGCTGGCCGCCGACGACCGCGTCGACCCGGCCGTGCCGTACGTGCTGCGGCTGCCGCCCGGCTGGGCGCCCGGCGAGGACTCCGTGGCCGCGCTGCTCGAACGGGCGCGCACCGAAGGGCTCGGGCTGATCAACATCCTGCTCGACGAGACGCCGGACGGGGTGGTGTCCGCCCGGCTCGAACGCGCCGCGTCCTTCGCCAGGGCCCGCATGCTCGCCGGTCCGGGCGAGGACCTCGACGACGTGGTGGACGAGGTGTCCGGCATCGTCTGGGTGTCCGGTGAGAGCTGCGGTTTCGCCGGCGAACAGCCGGCGCCGCAGGGCCGCCGCAGCGCCTACCGGGCCCGGGTCGCGGCCCAGGCGGAGGCGGAGCGGCTGGCCAAGGAGACCGAGCGGCTGCGGGGCGAGGTGGCCAGGTGGCGCGACGAGGCGGGCAAGTGGCGCAAGAGCGCCGTCGAGTACCGCCGGGAGATCGCCACGCTCCGCAAAGAGGCGGCGGGCCTGCGCCGCGACCTGTCCGCCGCCGACCGCAGCCGGCAGACCCTCCGCACGGCCTTCTCCGCCCGCGTCAAACGCGCCCTCCGCAAGTAGGCGCCTTTCTCGTACGTCAGTCGGGGCGTAGCGCGGATCTGAGGCGGCCCAGGAGGGTGCGGTCGGGGCCGGGAGCCGCCGGGGCCGGGATGGTGACCGGGGCAGGCGGCTGTTCCTTCGGCTGCGGCCAGTAACGGTCGGGGGAGACGCGGCGTACTCCGTGGGTGGTGCCGACGACCGCGTCCGGGTCCTCGCAGGGACCCGACAGGAGCAGGGCGCGGCCCAGCGCGGAGGTGCGCTCCAGCCGGGCCTCGCGGCCGTCCGGCAGGTCCACGACCAGCACGCCCGTCAGGTCCTTCTGCACCGTCTCGATCATCCGCTCCAGCGTGACCCGGTGCAGCGGCACCTCCACCGGCCCCCGGTAACGGAAGGGGATCGGCGCGGGTGTCGGCGCGGCCTCGTCGATGAGCCTGATCCGGTCGTCGTGGCCGAACAGGTCGCGCATCAGCCGCAGGTCGAAGTGCGGGTCCGCCAGCACGGACCGCCGTCCCTCGCGCAGCCGGGACCACGGCCCGACCAGCGTCACCACCACGTCGTGCAGCTTGCCGTCGAGCGCCGCCGAGACCGCGCGCCGCACGTCCGCCTCCGCGGCGCCCGTGACGTCCAGCACCACCTCCACGTACGGCACCAGCCACCGCCGCCCGCGGTCCTTGCGCAGGTCACGCCGGAGCGGGACGCGGTGCGCCAGGTACGGCTCGACGGCCCGCACGGCGCGCTCCCTGTCGCGGTGCTGCGCGGGCAGCCCCAGGTGGACGGCCTGCGCCCGCGTCTCCGGTACGAAGACCACGCCGTGCATCGCCAGCCGGTAGGCGAACTCGGTGTCCTCGCCCCGCAGCACGTTCGGGTCCAGTCCGCCGACGGCGTGGAACACCTCGCGCGGCATGGCGACCGTCGGCCCCGTGCACACGTGGTACGGGTTGCGGCTCTTGCGCAGCCCGTCGGTCTTGGCGATCGTCGCCTCGGTCGAGCTGGCCACCGCCGCGTCCAGGTCGAACAGCTCGTCCAGGCACCGGGCGCCGAACACCTCGCGGGCGGTGAGCGGCGGCGCCTCGACGAACCTCTTCATGCCGATCGTGACCAGGTAGTCGGTCACGTGGTGCCAGCGGGCCATCGCCTCGATGTGCTCGCGACAGGGCACCATGTCCGCGTCGAGCCGCTGGATGATCTCGCCGTCGGCGGCCTTGACGCCGGTGTTGACGGCGTTGGAGATGCCCCAGCCGCACTCCGGCCGCACGATCCTGGTGTCGGCCGGGCGGATCTCCGGCAGCACGATGGGCGGCTCGCTGCCGTCGTCGACGACCAGGACCTCCATGAGGTGGCCCGGGTACGTCTGCGCCGCCAGCGCGGCGAGCGTCAGCTCCAGGTGCGGCCCCCCGTGCGCGGGTATCACCACGCTCACGGACAGTGCCGGAGACCAGCAACCCAGCTCGGGTGGCAGCAAGGCCGAATAGTCGTTCTGCGGCAAAGCAGGACGCGCGTTCATGTGGATGACCCCCTGGCGAGACCCTATCGGGAGATGCTGGGAATTTGCTGAATAATGACGTTGCGCGACCCCACTTGTCAGGGTCTTGACAGCTCGCCCCCGCTCAGCACGCACACCCCGCCCACCCCGTACACTCGGTGCGGAACATCGCAGGTAGGGAGTCAAGCATGAGCAGGTCCTGGCGTGGCCTCATCGAGGAGTACCGCGAGCGTCTTCCGGTCACCCCCAAGACGCCCGTCATCACGCTGCTCGAAGGCGGCACGCCGCTGGTGCCAGCGCACCGCGTCTCCGCCCTGACGGGATGCGACGTCTACCTCAAGGTCGAGGGCGCCAACCCGACCGGCAGCTTCAAGGACCGCGGCATGACCATGGCCATCAGCAAGGCCGTGGAAGAGGGCGCCAAGGCCGTCATCTGCGCCTCCACCGGCAACACCTCCGCCTCGGCCGCCGCCTACGCCGTGCGCGCCGGTCTCACCTGCGCCGTCCTGGTGCCGCGCGGCAAGATCGCGATGGGCAAGCTCGCCCAGGCGCTCGTCCACGGCGCGACGCTGCTGCAGGTCGAGGGGTCGTTCGACGACTGCCTGGAGATGACGCGCAAGCTGTCGTCCAACTACCCGATCGCGCTGGTCAACTCCGTCAACCCGTTCCGCCTCCAGGGACAGAAGACGGCCGCCTTCGAGATCGTCGACGCGCTCGGCGACGCCCCCGACATCCACTGCATCCCGGTGGGCAACGCGGGCAACATCTCCGCCTACTGGATGGGCTACCAGGAGTACGCCGCGGACGGCCTGGCCGCCAGGCGGCCGCGCATGTTCGGCTTCCAGGCCAGCGGCGCCGCGCCCATCGTCGACGGCGCGCCCGTGTCCCACCCGCACACCATCGCCACCGCCATCCGCATCGGCAACCCCGCCTCCTGGCAGCTCGCCACGGCCGCCAGAGACGAGTCCGGCGGCCTGATCCACAAGGTGACCGACCGGCAGATCGCGGCCGCCTACAAGCTGCTGGCCCAGGAAGAGGGCGTCTTCGTCGAGCTGGCCTCGGCGGCCAGCGTGGCGGGCCTGCTCCAGGCGCACGCCGAGGGCCTCGTCGACCCGGGGCAGCGGATCGTCTGCACCGTCACGGGCAACGGGCTGAAGGACCCCGACTGGGCCATCTCCGGCGCGCCCGCCCCGATCACCATCCCCATCGACGTCCACGCCGCCGCCTCGGCGCTCAGCCTGGCCTGACCCTCGCGCGGCACGGTGCTCCCGCGTCCGGGTGGCGGTCGCGGGAGAAGAGGGATGGCATGACGGGGATGTGCGTGCGAGAGGCATGAAGAGCCTTCGCGTTCCGGGGGCCGCGTGGTCCGCGGGGAAAGGTGAGAAATGAGCACCGTCGAGGTACGCGTGCCCGCCACGTCCGCCAATCTCGGGCCGGGGTTCGACACGCTCGGGCTGGCGCTGACGCTGTACGACCACGTCGAGGCCACGCTCACCGACGAGCCCGGCGTGACGGTGGCCGTCGAGGGCGAGGGCGCGGGGACGGTCGACACCGGCGAGGGCAACCTGATCGTCAGGGTGATGCGCAGGACGTTCGACCGGATGGGCGTCCCCCAGCCGGCCGGGATCCGGCTGCGGTGCCGTAACCGGATCCCGCACGCGCGCGGGCTCGGCAGCTCGTCCGGCGCCATCTGCGCGGGCATCCTGGCCGCGCGGGCGCTGGGCGGCGGCGGGCTGGGCGACGACGCGGTGTACGCGCTCGCCACCGAGATCGAAGGCCACCCCGACAACGTCGCTCCGTGCCTGGCCGGCGGCCTGACGATCGCATGGAGCGAGCATGACGGAGCACCACGTATGGTGAAGCTGACGCCCGACGCGGGCATCCGCCCCGTCGCGATCGTTCCACCGGTACGACTGGACACGGAGACCGCTCGGGGGTTGCTGCCGAAGGACGTGCCCCACAAGGACGCCTCCTTCAACACCGGCCGGGCCGCGTTGCTGATCGCGGCGCTGACCCGACGTCCGGATCGGGAGCTGCTGCTCGCCGCCACCGAGGATCGTCTGCACCAGCCCTACCGCGCGCCTGCCATGCTGGAGAGCGCGGATCTGGTAGAACGGCTCCGTGCAGTGGGCGTGCCCGCCGTCGTTTCGGGAGCGGGTCCCACGGTCCTTGCGTTTTCGACATCGGATTCGCAGGATTTGATCGCGCCAGAAGTGGGTAGTGACTGGCACATCCAGCTAATGGACGTCGACCCAGTTGGTGCGAACGTTCAGTTCCCCGAGACACGCTGATGCCTCTCTAGACCTTCAGGGAATAGCCGTGTGCGCTGGTGATGTTAGGCTGATAGCCGCACCAGGTGCCCCCTTGTTGGGTGCGTGCTTGTCAGCCACACATCGTTGCATCATGCTTCACGTCGCGAGGCGTGAGCAGCGCGGCTGTCTCCCCGGAATCCGTCGCCTCCGGTTGGCCCACACCCGGTTGGCCCGACGTGAGGTGGCGACGACGGGGACTCGCGCGTTCGATCACCTCGACATCTGGTTGTCGGCAGCAATCTGGGGGGTGTCATCCACGCGCCACCGTCCTGTGGCGGCCTGGACGAGCCCCTCGCCAAGAGTGGCGACCGTCCCCAGCGGCGGCCGAAGATCGCAAACGTGCACCCCGACCCGGTCTGTCCCGCCGGATCGCAAGCACCTCCGGGACGCCCGGTCGAACGAAGCCGGGGCCCGACCCCTGGGAAGGACCTTTTAGTTGAGCGACACCACCGAACTCCTCTCCGACGCAACAGGCACATCTGCGGCGTCCGGCGACACCCCCACTCGCGCCGCGGCCAAGCCCCGCGCGCGTCGCTCCGGCACGGGCCTGTCGGCCAAGGTGCTGCCCGAGCTGCAGAAGATGGCTGCTGAGCTGGGCATCAGCGGGACCGGGCGGATGCGGAAGAGCCAGCTCATCGCGGCCATCCAGGAGAAGCAGGGTGGCGGTTCCGGAGAAGGCGCGGCGGCTCCCGCCGCCGAGGCGCCCGCCGCGGCCGACGCGGCGCCCGCCACGGAGCGACCCACCCGGACGCGCAGGGAACGCTCCCGCGCCAAGACCGCCGAAGAGCCCGCTCCGCAGGCCGCCGAGCCGGTGGCCGCCGCGGCCACCGTGACCGCGCCCGCCGAGCCCGTCGCGGCTCCGGCCGAGCCCGTCGTCGAGCAGCCCGCGCAGCCCGCGGCGGACGCCCATCAGGGCGACTCCCGTGGCGAGCGCGGTGAGAGCCGGCGCGAGCGCCGCAGCCGTGGCGAGCGCCGCGAACGCGGCAACGACCGCGGCGACCGTGGCAACGACCGTGGCAGTGACCGTGGCAGTGACCGTGGCAGTGACCGTGGCGGCGACCAGCGCGTCGCCGACTCGGGCAGCCGAGGCGACCAGCGCGGCGGCGACCAGCGGGGTAGTGACCAGCGCGGTAGCGACCAGCGTGGCAGCGACCAGCGTGGCAGTGACCAGCGTGGGGGCGACCAGCGCGGTGGCGACCAGCGGGGCGACGGCGACGACGACCGCGGTGGCCGTGGCCGCCGGGGCCGGTTCAGGGAGCGCAACCGCGGTCGCGGCCGTGACCGCTTCGACAGCAGCGAGCCCGTGATCGGCGAGGACGACGTCCTCATCCCGATCGCCGGCATACTCGACATCCTCGACAACTACGCCTTCGTGCGCACCAGCGGCTACCTGCCGGGCAGCAACGACGTGTACGTCTCGCTCGCCCAGATCCGCCGCAACGGCCTGCGCAAGGGCGACGTCGTCACCGGAGCCGTGCGCCAGCCGCGCGATGGCGAGCGACGCGAGAAGTTCAACGCCCTGGTCCGCCTCGACACCGTCAACGGCATGGACCCGGAGCAGGCCCGCAACCGGCCCGACTTCAACAAGCTGACCCCGCTCTACCCGCAGGAGCGCCTGCGCCTGGAGACCGAGCCGAACATCCTCACCACGCGGATCATCGACCTCGTCTCCCCGATCGGCAAGGGCCAGCGCGGTCTCATCGTCTCGCCGCCGAAGGCCGGCAAGACGATGGTGCTGCAGGCGATCGCCAACGCGATCACCCACAACAACCCCGAGTGCCACCTCATGGTCGTCCTCGTCGACGAGCGGCCTGAAGAGGTCACCGACATGCAGCGTTCGGTCAAGGGCGAGGTCATCCACTCGACCTTCGACCGTCCCGCCGAAGATCACACCACGGTCGCGGAGCTGGCGATCGAGCGCGCGAAGCGCCTGGTGGAACTCGGCCATGACGTGGTCGTCCTGCTCGACTCGATCACCCGCCTCGGCCGTGCCTACAACCTGGCGGCCCCGGCGTCCGGGCGCATCCTGTCGGGTGGTGTCGACTCCACCGCCCTCTACCCGCCCAAGCGCTTCTTCGGCGCGGCCCGCAACATCGAGAACGGCGGCTCGCTGACGATCCTCGCCACGGCCCTGGTCGAGACCGGGTCCAAGATGGACGAGGTCATCTTCGAGGAGTTCAAGGGCACCGGCAACATGGAGCTCAAGCTCAACCGGTCCCTGGCCGACAAGCGCATCTTCCCCGCGGTGGACGTCGACGCGTCCGGCACCCGTAAGGAAGAGATCCTCATGGCGAGGGAAGAGCTCCAGATCGTCTGGAAGCTGCGCCGGGTGCTGCACGCGCTCGACATGCAGCAGGCGCTGGAGCTGCTGCTCGACCGCATGAAGGAGACCAAGTCCAACGCGGAGTTCCTGCTCCAGGTGCAGAAGACCACGGTCAACAACGACCGCGACTAGCGGCTGACGCGCGACGGGCGGCGGGGGCGACCCCGCCGCCCGTTCCGTCTCTAGCGGACGTCCACGAGCCGCTGCGGCGACAGCGCGGCGCTGGTCCTGCTCGTGCCGGCCGACTTCACCTGGTAGTAGCCGTCCTTGCGGGCCTTGAAGGACCTGGTGTAGCGGCCGGTGGAGTTGGTGGTCGCGTATCCGGCGAGGCGATACTTCGCGGCGCCCACGGCCTTGAAATAGATGCGGACCTTCTTGCGCTTGTACGGCCTGCCGTCGCGGTACACCTTGCCGTGCACGCGGAACCACCGGCCCTTGCCGACTCTCTTCGGCACGCCGACGGTGACCCTGGCGCCGGCCTTGGCCGGGGTGCCGGCGGCGGGTTTCGTGACGGTGAAGGAGAGCAGGCTCCTCAGCGTCTCGCCGCCGCGGGTGGCGTGCACCTGCAGCGTCCACTCGCCGGGCGGGCTGTGGTCGCCGAAGTACGTGACGCCGCGGTGGACGCCGTTCGACTCCCTGGCGAGGGTGCCGAGGTCGTAGTAGGCGGTGGAGCTCTCGGCGACCAGCTTGGCCGTGACCGTCTCCGAGCCCTTGACCTTGACCTCGACGCTCACCTTGACGTCCTTGCCCCTGACCAGCTTGACGGGGGAGGGGCTGACCGTCGCCCCGGTGATGGCCTGCCTGGCGGCGACCTGCACGGTGAGGTCGTTGGCCCGCGGGGCGCCGCCGCGCGTGACCTCGGCGGTCAGCCGCCACGCGCCCGCCGGGTCGCCGGGCGCGACGGTCCACTTCCCGGTGACGGTGGCCGAGCCGGGCCTGAGGTCGAACGTGACCCGGCGCCGCTGCTTGCCCGGCGGCACGATCCAGCCGGTGACACGCTCGACCGTGGCCGGGTCCCTCAGTTTGAGCGTCGCCCTGGCCTCCGCGTCGGCGTGGGCGGGCACGTACGCGACCGCCTGGACCTCCCCCGTGAAGTCCGGGACCGTGGAGACCTGCCCGTACCGCGTGCCGGCCTGCGCGGACGGCACCCCCGTGCCCGTGAGGAGCAGCGCCGCCCCCGTGGCGGCCGCGAGCAGCGACCGTGCCCTGCCTGTCATCTGATGACGTCCCCCGTCCGATCGATGATGTGCGGGAGCCTAGTGTGACCGGCGGCGCGGGTCGTCATCAAGATCGGGTGGAATGCCTGGCGGCGCTGGACGGTTGAAGGATCTGGCACACTGGTAGCTGACCGATTTTCGCGGTACCGGCTCCCGCCCCTGCGCTCCGTCGCACCTTGTCTGGCGACCCGGCGACCGCACCCGAAAGGACAGCCATGAAGCGCGACATCCACCCTGACTATCACGTGACGCAGGTGACCTGCTCCTGCGGCAACACGTTCACCACCCGCAGCACCGCCAAGAACGGCGTGATCCACGCCGACGTCTGCTCTGCCTGCCACCCCTTCTACACCGGCAAGCAGAAGATCCTCGACACCGGCGGCCGGGTGGCGCGTTTCGAGAAGCGCTTCGGCAAGAAGGCCTCGGGCAAGTAGCTTCACCGACGCCGGCCCGACGCACGACCGTGCGGCGGGCCGGCGTTCTTGGTTCGAACACAGCCCACACACGAAGGACCCGACGGTGAACCTCGACGAGTTGCTCAAGGAATACTCCGAGCTGGAGCTGCAGCTCGCCGACCCCGCCGTGCACGCCGACCAGAGCAGGGCCCGCACGCTCGGCAGGCGCTACTCCCAGCTCACCCCCATCGTCGCCACCTACCGCGAGCTGGAGACGGCCCGCGACGACCTGACCGCGGCCAGGGAGCTGGCGGGCGAGGACGAGGGGTTCGCGGCCGAGGCGGCGGAGATCGAGGAGCGCATCCCCAAGCTCGAAGAACGGCTCAAACACCTGCTGATCCCGCGCGATCCCAACGATGACAAGGACATCATCATGGAGATCAAGGCGGGCGAGGGCGGTGAGGAGTCCGCGCTGTTCGCCGGCGACCTGCTGCGCATGTACCTCCGCTACGCCGAGCGGATCGGCTGGAAGACCGAGATCATCGACAGTCAGCCGTCCGACCTGGGCGGCTACAAGGACGTCACGGTCGCGATCAAGGCCAAGGGCGACGAGGGCGTGTGGTCCAGGCTCAAGTTCGAAGGCGGCGTCCACCGCGTGCAGCGGGTGCCCGTCACCGAGTCGCAGGGCCGCATCCACACCAGCGCCGCCGGCGTGCTCGTCTACCCGGAGGCCGAGGAGGTCGAGGTCCAGATCGACCCCAACGACCTGCGCATCGACGTCTACCGCTCCAGCGGCCCCGGCGGGCAGAGCGTCAACACCACCGACTCGGCGGTCCGCATCACCCACCTCCCGACCGGCGTGGTCGTCTCCTGCCAGAACGAGAAGAGCCAGCTGCAGAACAAGGAGTCGGCGCTGCGCATCCTGCGCGCCCGGCTGCTGGCCGTGGCGCAGGAGCAGGCCGACGCCGCCGCGCAGGCCGAACGCAAGTCGCAGGTGCGCACCGTCGACCGCTCCGAGCGGGTCCGCACGTACAACTTCCCGGAAAACCGCATCTCCGACCACCGCGTCGGCTTCAAGGCGTATAACCTCGACCAGGTTCTCGACGGTGAGCTCAACGCCGTCACCCAGTCCCTCATCGACGCCGAGATGGCGGAGAAGCTCGCACAACACTCATGACATTTCTGCTGGACGAGATCGCCCTCGCCACCGCCCGGCTGGCGGAGGCGGGGGTGTCGTCACCGCGCACCGACGCCGAGGAGATCGCGGCGTTCGTCCACGGCGTGCGCAGGAGCCAACTGCACGCCGTGAAGGACGCCGACTTCGACGCGCTGTTCTGGGAGGGCGTCGCGCGGCGTGAGGCCCGCGAGCCGCTTCAGCACATCACCGGCCGCGCCTACTTCCGCTACCTCGACCTTGAGGTCGGGCCGGGGGTCTTCGTGCCGCGCCCCGAGACCGAGGTGATGACCGGCTGGGCGATCGAGACGCTGCGCGAGATGGACGTGACCGCGCCGCTCGTCGTCGACCTCGGCACCGGTTCGGGCGCGATCGCCCTGTCGATCGCCCAGGAGGTGGCGCTGTCCGAGGTGCACGCCGTGGAGGTCGACCCCGACGCCTACACCTGGGCCAAGCGCAACATCTCCGAGCACGGCCAGGGCCGCACCCACCTGCACCCCGAGGACCTCGCCGCCGCCCTGCCCGAGCTGAACGGCAGGGTCGACCTGGTCATCTCCAACCCGCCGTACATCCCGCCCGGCGCGGTGCCGCGCGACCCCGAGGTGCGCGACTACGACCCGGTACGCGCCCTCTACGGCACCGGCGACGACGGGCTGGGCGAGGTGCGGGCGGTCGAGGTCACCGCGCGGCGCCTGCTGCGGCCCGGCGGCTGGGTCGCCGTCGAGCACGCTGACGAGCAGGGCAGGGACGTCTACCTGCAGTTCTCGGAAGACAACGGCTGGCGTGACGTACGGCTACGGCAGGATCTCACCCGCAGAGACCGATTCGTCACCGCCAGGCTGGGCCAGGACTAGGATGCACGCGAAGCGGCGCGGCCTTCTCCGGACGACGCCGAACATGACGGAAGGAGGAGGCCTCGTAGAGCGCCGCTCGCGAGCGGAGTGAGGCAATGAGACCGTGACAAAGCGCTTTGACTGCAGCGATCTCGAACAGCGGGCCGAGGGCCTGCGAGAGGCGGCCGCCGCCGTCCGGCGCGGCGAGCTCGTCGTGCTGCCCACCGACACGGTGTACGGGATCGGCGCCGACGCCTTCACCCCCGCCGCCGTCACCGCGCTGCTGGACGCCAAGGGCCGCGGCCGCGACATGCCGCCGCCCGTCCTCGTCGGCACCGTACGCGCGGCCAACGCGCTCGTCGAGGACCTCGGACCGTACGGGCAGGACCTGATAGACGCGTTCTGGCCGGGGCCGCTGACCATCGTCTGCAAGGCGAACCGCGCCCTGTCGTGGGACCTCGGCGACACCAAGGGCACGGTCGCGCTGCGCATGCCCCTCCACCCGGTGGCGCTCGACCTGCTCAAGGAGACCGGCCCGATGGCCGTCTCCAGCGCCAACCGCTCGGGCATGGCGGCCGCCGCCACCGCGGCGGAGGCGGAGGAGCAGCTCGGCGACTCGGTCGCGGTCTACCTCGACGGCGGCAAGACCACCGACAACACCCCGTCGTCGATCCTCGACCTGACCACCGCCGTGCCCCGGCTCCTGCGCCGCGGCGCCATCCCGGTCGAGAAGCTGCGCGGCATCATCGGGTACGTCGCGACCGACGGCTGACCGATACCGTCTGCTTATCCCGCCTGCGCGGTGGGTGGTGGCGAGAATACGGTGGGCCCGGGAGCTAGCGACGTCCGGGAGTGGCCCATGGGCAAGTTCGACGGCATGGATCCCCAGCTGGTCCGCGAGCTGCTGGCGGAGACGAAACAGGCGGCCGTCGAGCTGCGCGAGGTGGAGGGGCGCGTCTCGCAGATCATGTCCAGGGCGGGCCTCGCGACCCAGACCACCCATCGGCCCGTCCAGGTGGCGGACTCCGCGGACCGGATGGTCAAGGACGTCTCCGCCCGGCTGGACCTCCTCGAGAAGCGCGCCGCCGGCGAGTCCCCTTCTGGCGACTCCCGCCGCACGGACCCTCCCCCCACCGACAAACCAGGCACCGACCCAAAGCCCGACAAATCCAACCCAGACACGGACGCCCGCGACGGGAAACCCGACGGGGGCAAGCCGGACGCGGATGCGCGGGGCGACAAGCCCGATGAGGGCAAGCCGGACGCTGACAGTCGCGGCGAGAAGCCGGACCCGGGCAAGCCTGACGCGGACGCCCGCGGTGAGAAGCCGGACGCGGATGCGCGGGGCGAGAAGCCGGATGGGGGCAAGCCTGACGCGGGTACGCCTGAGGAGAAGCCGGACGCTGACGCTCGTGGTGAGAAGCCGGATGCGGACGGCCGGGACGGGAAGCCTGACGCGGATGCCCGGGACGGGAAGCCGGACGGGGACGCGCGGGACGGGAAACCCGATGGGGGCAAGCCCGACGCCGGTACCCCTGAGGAGAAGCCTGACGCCGACGCTCGTGGTGAGAAGCCTGATGTGGATCGGCCCGAGGCCAAGCCCGGTGAGGACGGGAAGTGCGACGACGGCGCCACGGCCCGAGAGGACAAGCCCGTTACCGGTACCCCCGAGGAGAAGCCAGACGCCGACGCTCGCGGTGAGAAGCCCGATGTCGGTACTCCTGAGGAGAAGCCGGATGCCGATGCCCGCGGTGAGAAGCCGGATGCGGATCGGCCTGAGGCCAAGCCCGGTGAGGACGGGAAGTGTGACGACGGCGTCCGGGGACGAGAGGACAAGCCCGACGTCGGTACTCCTGAGGAGAAGCCGGATGCCGACGCTCGTGGTGAGAAGCCCGACGCGGATACAGGCGAGAAGCCGGACGCGATAGGCCAGGAGAAGCCGGACGCGATAGGCCAGGAGAAGCCGGACGCGGACCGGTCCGAGACGAAGCCCGGGGAGGATGGCCGACGGGACGGGGCGTGCGATGGCGAGCCTGGGACCCAGAAGCCTGATGCCGGTGGACAGCGGGACGGAAACACCCAGGGCATCGCCGACACCCCCCGTAAGGATCACCCGGACGACATCGAGACCGGCAGGCCAAAGGTCGTCGAGATCGACGGGGTCAAGGTGGTCCAGGTGCCCATCGACCCGCCCACCGCGAAGGAGCTGGAGAGTCTTCTGGAGAACCTCGACCAGGTCCAGCCGGCCGACACGCCCTCCGTCGGCGGCCCCTGCGACGACGGCACCTCCCAGGACACCCGCCCACCGGATCAGGGACGCGCGACGCCCGACGAGGGACGCGCCACGCCAGACCAGGGGCGCGCCACGCCTGACGAGGGACGGACGACGCCCGATCAGGGACGCGCGACGCCCGACACGCCTGGGACCGGCCAGGATGCCCCCTCAAGGGGTGGCGACGCCGGGCTGGTCGTTCCACCCACCCCACCCCCTGATGACGCCGCCACGGCCGCTGTGAGCGCCAGTGCTCCGCCGCCTGACGGCGCCGTCTCGTCCGGCGACGGTTCGCGTACCGAGGGCGCGGTCTCGTACGACGCAACCTCGCGTCGTGACGATGCGGTCGCGTACGGCGAGGGTTCGCGTCCGGACGGTGGCGTCTCGTATGGAGAGGGTTCACGTACCGAGGGCGCGGTCTACGGGCAAGGCTTGAGCCGTGACGACGTTGTCTCGTCCGGCGACGGTTCGCGACCCGAGAGCGCGATCTCGTACGGCGAGGGCTTAGGCCGTGACGACGTTGTCTCGTACGGAGAGGGCTCACGTACCGAGGGTGCGGGCTCGTACGGCGAGGGTTTGCGGCCGGGTGTGGTGGTGGGGGAGGGTGCGGCGCCGAGTGACGAGGAGCTGCGGGAGCTCATCGCGCGGGCCGCGGGCGTGCCTCTCGCGGAGATGCCGCCCGTCGAGGGGGAGTGGGGCCCGGGGGCCGACGGTCCGCCGGGGCAGGTCGAGCCCGGTGGTCCGCGGCGAGGCGATGACGATGGGAGGAGTGCCTGATGTACGTGGATCCGCCCGCGCCGCGGCCCCGGGAGCTGGGGGAGATGCCGCCCGCCACCGCGACCGGTCCGCTCGACGAGCAGCCGCGGGTGTGGGAGTTCAACCCTGAGTACCAGCGGCTGGTCACCGCGTGGCAGGAGGCCCTGCCCCTGCTCGACAAGCTGTCCAAGGCCTTGGACAAGCCCTACGCCAAGGCCAGGAGCCCGCAGACCTGGGACGCCCCGGTGGGCTCGCGCTACGTCGAGGACATCGGCCAGTGGCGCACCAGGCTCGGCCTCTACCGTCAGGCCGTGCTCACGGCCATCAGCGACGAGGCGGCCGACACGCCCCGGTGGATCCCGGCTCCGGCGGGGGCGCCGCACGCCTTCTCCTGAGAAGGAGTGCCAAACTAGGACAAAGAGGTACGTCGCCGTACAGTGGGGTCATGGGCGCAGGACCCTTCTACGGTCCGGGCTTCGGGCTCCTGGAGGAGCGGGACCCGGAGGTGGCCGCGCTGCTGCTCGACGAGGTCGAGCGGGTGCGCGGCGGCCTCCAGCTCATCGCCAGCGAGAACTTCGCCTCACCCGCCGTGCTGGCCGCCCTCGGCTCCACGCTGAGCAACAAGTACGCGGAGGGCTACCCGGGCGGCCGCTACTACGGCGGGTGTGAGGTCGTCGACCGGGCCGAGCGGCTGGCCGTCAGGCGGGCGCGCGAGCTGTTCGGCGCCGAGCACGCCAACGTGCAGCCGCATTCCGGCGCGTCCGCCAACCTGGCCGCCTACGCGGCGCTGCTGCAGCCGGGTGACCGGATGCTGGCCATGGCGCTGCCGCACGGCGGTCATCTCACGCACGGGTCCCGGGCCAACTTCTCCGGCCGGTGGTTCGACGTGGCCTCGTACGGGGTGCGGCGCGACACGGAGCTGATCGACTACGACGAGGTCAGGGACCTGGCGCTGCGGCACCAGCCCAAGCTCATCGTGTGCGGGGCGACCGCCTATCCGCGGCTGATCGACTTCGGGGTGTTCCGGGGGATCGCCGACGAGGTGGGGGCGTGGCTGATGGCGGACGTGGCGCACCCGATGGGGCTGATCGCGGCCCGCGCCATCCCGTCCCCGGTCCCGGAGGCGGACGTCGTCACCTTCACCACCCACAAGACGCTGCGCGGACCGCGCGGCGGCGGCATCCTGTGCACCGCCGAGCTGGCCGCGCGGATCGACCGGGCGGTGTTCCCGTTCACGCAGGGCGGGCCGATGATGCACGCGGTGGCGGCCAAGGCGGTGGCGTTCGGGGAAGCGCTGCGGCCGGAGTTCGCCGGCTACGCCCGGCAGGTGATCGCCAACGCGCGGGCGCTGAGCGAGGCGCTGGCGGAGGCGGGCATGCGGCCGGTCACCGGCGGCACGGACACCCACCTGGCGCTGATCGACGTGCGCGGGCTGGGCGTCACCGGCGCCGAGGCCGAGCTCAGGTGCGCCGCGGCCGGCATCACGCTCAACCGCAACGCGATACCGTACGACCCCGAACCGCCGCGCGTGACCTCGGGCGTCCGGGTCGGCACGCCGTGCGTCACCACCCAGGGCCTGGAGCCCCGGGATCTGCGGGAGGTCGGGGCGCTGGTGGCCCGCGCGGTGCGCGACCAGGAGTCGGCCGCGGACGTCAGGGACAAGGTGACGGCGCTGCTGGGCATACATCAGCCTTATATGGACCAATAATAAGCTGGTCTGTGTCGTTTTCCGGTCACAGCCGGCCGGAGCATCCGGGAAACTAGGTCCGTGCGCGAATACCTGTTCATGGCGCTCATCGCGGCAGCGGTGACCTATCTGCTGGTCCCTCTGGTGCGCCGCTTCGCCATCCGCATCGGCGCGGCCCCCGAGATCCGCGATCGTGACGTGCACACCACGCCCACGCCCCGGCTGGGCGGCCTGGCGATGTACGGCGGGCTGGTCGTCGGGCTGCTGGTGGCCGCCCAGCTGACCAACACCGGCAAGGCGCTGGCCGGCACCGCCGCGGAACCGGTCGTGGCCCTGATCCTGGCGGGCGGCCTGATCACGGTGACCGGCTTCCTCGACGACTGGTGGGGGATGGACCCCTTCATCAAGCTGGCCGGGCAGATCGCCGCCGCCGGGGTGCTGGTCCACTTCGAGCTGAGACTGACCTACATCCCGCTGCCGAAGGACTGGGGCGGCTCCACCAGCCTCGACTACACGCTGAGCGCGATCATCACGATCCTCGTGGTGGTGGTGGCGATCAACGCGGTCAACTTCGTCGACGGGCTCGACGGGCTCGCGGCCGGCATCGTGTGCATCGCCGCCATGGCGACCTGGGCCTACTCCATCTACCTCGGGCAGAACATCAGCGGTGACCGCATCACCACCACCGCCGCCATCTCCGCCGTGCTCATCGGGGCCTGCATCGGCTTCCTGCCGCACAACTTCCACCCGGCCAAGATCTTCATGGGCGACACCGGCGCGATGCTGATCGGGCTGGTGCTGGCCTCGTCGCTCGTCACCGTGATGCCGGTGGACCCGTCGGTCATCGAGGGCATCAACCGGTTCGGCGTGCTGCTGCCCCTGCTGGTGCCGGCCGCGGTCCTGGTGCTCCCGCTCATCGATCTGATAACGGCCGTGGTGCGCCGCACCTCCTACGGGATGTCGCCGTTCGCGCCCGACCGCGGCCACCTGCACCACCGGCTGATGGACATCGGCCACTCCCACCGGCAGTCCGTGATGATCATGTACGCGTGGACGTTCCTGTTCGCGTTCGGCATCTTCGCGATGTCCGTGGTCACCGTGCCGGTGCTGGCGTTCCCGGTGGTCATCCTGCTGGCCCTGGGGGTGCTGGTGCTGATGGCGCTGCCGCGCTGGCGGGGCAGGGGCGGCGCGCACACCTCGCGGGGCAAGCCGTCGAGCGACGACGACGACGGCCCGCCCACCGGCCCGATGCCGCCGGTCCGGCCCGACGCCGAGTTCCGGCGGCCGGTGCCGCCGCCCGGCCCGCCGCGGGAGCGGCCGAGCACCGATCCGAACTCGGTCATTCCCATCTATCCGGGCCGATCGTGATCGCGAACTAGAAACGGCAGGTAAAAGCAGCCTTCCGTGAGCTTGTGATATCTTTCACGAGCAGGGCCTCCAGATTTTCGTGTTCTGGAGGTAGCAAACGCTCGCTTGATAACTCGCGATGGAGCACCGATGCAGGCCAACGACGTGCGCGTACTGAAAAGCGCCGCGCTTCCCACCCTCGGGGTCGGAGTCGTCGCGCTGGCCGCGGCCACCATCCTGGCCGGTGGCAAAGGAGCGCTCGGCGCGGCCATCGGCGTGCTCCTGGTGATGGTCTTCTTCAGCGTCAGCGTGGTGGCCGTGTCGTACGCGGCCCGCGTCTCGCCCCAGCTGATGGCCATCGCCGCGATGGGCAGCTACCTCGTGAAGGTCATCGTCATCATGCTGATGCTGGCCACCTTCGGCGACACCACGCTGTGGAACTCGCAGGCTTTCGCCTGGACCGTGGTGGTCGGCACGATCGTGTGGACGGCCTTCGAGGTCCGCGCCTTCCTCAAGACCAAGATGCTGTACGTCGACCCCGACGCCAAAGTCCCCGGGCACGGCGACTGATGAGCCTGGTAAAACACGGGGTCCGATATGACTAGTCCTCTGCCCGCCTGCTATCGTCAGGGCCGCGATGAGCGAACAGGAACGCCGACCGGAGACAGACGGTCGCGACTTCGCCGACGCCATGTGGTCAGTCCCCAGCTATCTTCTCGCCGGGATGGCGGTCTACGGCGGCATCGGCTGGTTGCTGGACCGTTGGCTCGACCTGTCCGCGTTCTTCCCCATAGGCATCGTCCTGGGGCTGGTGCTGGCCGGCTACGCGGTCTACCGACGGCACGGTCGCTAGCCCCACGCCGCGACCGCTTCGCCGAGGAAATTCCTGTGATCCACTACGACGTTGAAGGGAACGCCGCGTGAGTGCGCTGACGGTCCTAGCGGCACCACCGGGTGAGTTCGGTGCGCCGACGCCTGGCGAGCTGTTCGACCTGCCCCCCATCATTCCCGGGGTCGCCTGGTTCACCAAGCCGGTCCTGCTCGCCATTCTCAGCTCGATCATCGTGATCGGCGTGTGCTGGGCGGCCTTCGCCAAGCCGAAACTCGTCCCCCGGGGTGTCCAGAACGTCGCCGAATACGGCTACATGTTCGTTCGCGACCAGGTCGCCCGGCCCTTCCTGGGCAAGGACACGGACCGGTGGATGGGCCTGCTCGTCAGCGTCTTCTTCCTGGTGCTGGTCTGGAACCTCATGGGCGTCATTCCCTTCCTCCAGTTCCCGGTCGCCTCGCACATCGCCTTCCCGTTCGTGCTGGCGATCTCGATCTACGTCCTCAAGATCTACCTGGGCGTCAAGCACCAGGGTGGCATCGGCTACTTCAAGAACATGATGTTCCCGCCGGGGCTGCCGAAGCCGATCTATCTGCTGCTGGCCCCGATCGAGTTCCTCTCGAACATGATCATCGCGCCGTTCACGCACGCCGTGCGACTGTTCGCGAACATGTTCGCGGGCCACATGCTGCTCGCCTTCTTCAGCATGGTGGGTTTCTGGTTCCTCTTCGAGAAGCTGACCCTGCCGGGCTCCACCATCGGTGTCCTCGGCGTGGTGATGACCATCATCCTCACCGGCTTCGAGATGTTCATCCAGTTCCTGCAGGCATTCCTCTTCGCGATGCTGGCCGCGATGTACATCGGTGGCTCGCTGCACGCGGAGCACTGAACCCCATACCGGAATATCCATGACCGGTGAGACTCCACTTCACCGGCCGTCCAGTAAAGGAATAAGAGCAATGGGTCTTCTCGCTGAGGTCTCCGGCAACGTCACCGCCATCGGTTACGGTCTCGCCGCCATCGGCCCCGGCATCGGCGTCGGCATCATCTTCGGTCAGGGCGTGCAGGCCATCGCCCGCCAGCCCGAGGCCTACGGCCTGATCCGCCAGAACATGCTCCTCGGCTTCGTCCTCACCGAGGCCCTCGCCCTGATCGGTCTGGTCGCGCCGTTCATCTTCCAGGCTCTCTGACGGCCAGAAGCATCCCCTGACGAAAGGCTGCACCCATGAACATGGCAGCTACGCTCCTCACAGTGGCGGCGGAGGAGGGTGCCAACCCGCTCATGCCGCACACTTACGAGCTCGTCGTCGGCATCTTCTCGTTCTTCGTCGTCGTTCTCGTCGTCGGCAAGATGCTCGTCCCGCGCATCCAGAAGACGCTGGCCGAGCGCACCGACGCCATCGAGGGCGGCATCAAGAGGGCGGAGGAGGCCCAGGCTCAGGCTCAGGCCCTGCAGCAGCAGTACGCCGAGCGGCTCGAAGAGGCGCGGCGCGAGGCGGCCAGGCTCCGCGAGGAAGCTCGCGAGCAGGCCGCGCTGATCAAGGCGGAGCTCCGCGAGGAGGCGCAGGCCGAGGCCCGTCGCCTCGTCGAGGCCGCGCACGCCCAGATCGAGGCCGACCGCCAGGCGGCGTTCGCCCAGCTCCGCACCGAGATCGGCCGTCTGTCGACCGACCTGGCCGGCCGCATCGTCGGCGAGTCGCTGACGGACGAGGCCCGGCAGAGCCGCATCGTCGACCGGTTCCTCGACGAGCTGGAGAGCTCCAACGCGCAGGCGGTGCGCTAATGCGCGGCATGAGCAGAACCTCGCTGGCAGAGGTCGAGGAGCGCTTCAACGCGGTCGCGGGCAGCGCTGACCTCGCCACGCTCTCCGACGAGCTGTTCGCGGTCGCGGATCTGCTCGACCGCGAGCACGGCCTGCGCCGGGCGCTGTCCGACCCGGCGAGGCCCGCCGAGCAGAAGGCGCAGAGCGTGCGCGTGCTGCTGGAGGGCAAGGTCAGCGAGTCGGCGGTCGCCACCACCGAGGCCGCGGTCTCGGCCCGGTGGTCGCGCGTCGGCGACCTGGCCGACGTGATCGAGCGGCTCGGCGTGGTCGCGGCCGCCGCCGAGGCGGAGAGCCAGCGGCGGCTCGACGACGTGGAGGACGAGCTCTTCCGCTTCGGCCGCATCGTCGCCGCCAACCCGTCGCTGCGCCGCGCGCTCAGCGACGCCGGCGCCCCGGCGGAGGGCAAGCGCGAGCTGCTGCGGTCCTTGCTCGAAGGCAAGGTCGCGCCCAGCACGATGCGGCTCATCACGCAGGTTGTGGTACATCCACGAGGACGTAGCCTGGAGACAGGGCTGGAGGAGTTCGGCCGGCTGGTGGCTCAGCAGAGCCGGCGCCTGGTCGCCGTGGTCCGCAGCGCGGTCGAGCTGACCGAGGAGCAGAGGCAGCGTCTCATCACGTGGCTGCGCTCCTCCTACGGCCGTGACGTGCACCTGAACGTCGAGGTGGACAAGCGAGTGCTCGGTGGGTTCTCGGTCCGCATCGGCGACGAGATCATCGACACCACCATTGTGGGACGAATCGAAGAAGTCCGCCGCCGGTTGGCCGGCTAGGCGAATAGGGAGACAGAGTAGAGATGGCGGAGCTTACGATCCGGCCGGACGAGATCCGGGACGCGCTTGAGCGCTTCGTCCAGGCGTACGAACCGGAAGGCGCCGCGCGCGAGGAGATCGGGACCGTCGTCGACGCCGGCGACGGCATCGCCCATGTCTCCGGCCTTCCCTCGGCGATGGCGAACGAGCTGCTCGAGTTCGAGAACGGTACGCGCGGCCTGGCACTTAACCTCGACCCGCGCGAGATCGGTGTCGTTATCCTCGGCGAGTTCGCCGGCATCGAGGAGGGCCAGACGGTCCGCAGGACGGGCGAGGTCCTGTCCGTGCCCGTCGGCGACAACTTCCTCGGCCGCGTCGTCGACCCCCTGGGCAAGCCGCTCGACGGCAAGGGCGCGATCGAGCACGAGGAGCTGCGCGCCCTGGAGCTGCAGGCCCCGTCGGTCGTCCAGCGGCAGCCCGTGAAGGAGCCGCTGCAGACCGGCATCAAGGCGATTGACGCGATGACCCCGATCGGCCGCGGCCAGCGTCAGCTGATCATCGGCGACCGCGGCACCGGCAAGACCGCGATCGCCGTCGACACGATCCTCAACCAGCGCGAGGGCTGGCTGTCGGGCGACCCGGAGCGCCAGGTGCGCTGCGTCTACGTCGCCGTCGGTCAGAAGGGCTCGACGATCGCGCAGGTGCGTTCCCGCCTTGAGGAGGCGGGCGCGATGGACTACACGACCATCGTCGCCGCCCCGGCCTCCGACCCCGCGGGTTACAAGTACATCGCCCCCTACGCCGGTTCGGCCATCGGCCAGCACTGGATGTACCAGGGCAAGCACGTCCTCATCATCTTCGACGACCTCACCAAGCAGGCCGACGCCTACCGCGCGGTCTCGCTGCTGCTGCGCCGCCCGCCGGGCCGCGAGGCGTTCCCCGGTGACGTCTTCTACCTCCACTCCCGCCTGCTGGAGCGCTGCGCGAAGCTCTCCAACGACATGGGCGCGGGCTCGATGACCGGTCTGCCGATCATCGAGACCAAGGGCAACGACGTGTCGGCGTTCATCCCGACCAACGTCATCTCCATCACCGACGGCCAGTGCTTCCTGGAGACCGACCTGTTCAACGCGGGCGTCCGTCCCGCGATCAACGTCGGTATCTCCGTCTCCCGAGTCGGCGGTTCGGCCCAGGTCAAGGCCATGCGCAAGGTGGCCGGCACGCTCAAGCTCTCCCTGTCGCAGTACCGCGACCTGGAGGCCTTCGCGGCCTTCGCCTCCGACCTCGACGCCGCCTCCCGGGCCCAGCTCGACCGCGGCCAGCGTCTGGTCGAGCTGCTCAAGCAGCCGCAGTACTCACCGTTCCCGGTCGAGCGTCAGGTGGTGTCGGTGTGGGCCGGCACGACCGGTGAGCTCGACGAGGTGCCGGTCGAGGACGTCCGCCGCTTCGAGTCGGAGTTCCTCGACTACCTGGCCTCCTCGCACAAGGGCATCTTCGACGGCATCCGCGAGACCAAGGAGCTGCCGGACGACGCGGCGACCGCTCTCAAGGACGCCATCACGGAGTTCAAGAAGGGCTTCACCACCTCTTCGGGCGAGCTGCTGGTGAAGGACGAGCCGGTGGCGCCGCTCGAGGCGGACGAGGTCGGCCAGGAGAAGATCAAGAAGGTCGTCCGTCCGGCGACGGGGAAGTAGCACATGGGTGCCCAGCTAAGGCTGCTGCGGCGGCGGATCAACTCGGTCAAGTCGACCGCGAAGATCACGCGCGCCCAGGAGCTCATCGCCTCCTCACGGATCGTGCGGGCGCAGCAACGGATGCAGGCGGCGCTGCCGTACGAGCGCGAGATCACTCGCGCCGTCACCGGCGTCGTCAGCAACGCGGCCAGCGTCGACCATCCGCTGACCGTGGCGAAGGAGAACCCCGCCAAGGCGGGCGTCCTCATCGTCACCAGCGACAGCGGCTTCTGCGGCGGCTTCAACGCCAACGTGCTGCGTGAGGCCGAAGCGCTGCGCGGGCTCATCGAGGGCCGCGGGATGCAGTACATCCCGTTCGTCAGCGGGACCAAGGGAGTCACCTGGCACACCTTCCGCCAGCGCGAGATGGGCGGTCAGTGGACCGGTTTCTCCAGGAACCCGTCGTACGCCGACGCCAAGGAGATCGCGACCACGCTGATCGACTCGTTCAAGGACGACAACGGGATCGACGAGATCCACATCGTCTCGACGCAGTTCGTCTCGATGCTCACGCAGAACGTCGTGGTCCGGCGGATCCTGCCGCTCGAGGTCGAGGTGACCGAGGCGACGGAAGCCACCGTGATCCCGCCGTACTTCGAGTTCGAGCCGACCGCCGGCGACGTGCTGGAGTCGCTGCTGCCGCGCTACGTGGAGTCCCGCATCTTCACCGCGCTGCTGCAGTCGGCGGCCTCCGAGGAGGCCGCGAGGCGGCGCGCGATGAAGTCCGCGACCGACAACGCCAACGAGCTGATGCGGATTCTCACCCAGCAGATGAACCAGGCTCGCCAGGCCGAGATCACCCAGGAAATCAGCGAGATCGTCGGTGGCGCCAACGCGCTCGCTGACGCCGCAGCGGGGAAAGAGTGAAATGACTGCAGAGGCTGTTGAAACTGTAGAAACCCCCGCGGCCGGCACTGGCCGCGTGGCACGTGTCACCGGCGCCGTCGTCGACGTGGAGTTCTCCGTCGAGACGATGCCGGAGATCTATAACGCGCTCAAGGTCGACGTGACCCTCGGCGGCGAGACCAGGACCCTGACCCTCGAGGTCGCCCAGCACCTGGGTGACAACCTCGTCCGGGCCATCTCCATGCAGCCGACCGACGGCCTGGTCCGCGGCCAGGCGGTGACCGACACCGGCGGCCCGATCTCGGTGCCCGTCGGCGACGTCGTCAAGGGCCACGTGTGGAACGCGCTGGGCGAGACGCTCGACGTGCCGACCTCGTCGCTCAAGATCGAGGAGCGGTGGGGCATCCACCGGCCGTCGCCGCCCTTCGACCAGCTCGAGTCCCGCACCGAGCTGCTGGTCACCGGCATCAAGGTCATCGACCTGCTCACCCCGTACGTTCAGGGTGGGAAGATCGGTCTGTTCGGCGGCGCGGGCGTCGGCAAGACCGTTCTGATCCAGGAGATGATCCGCCGCGTCGCCCGTAACTTCGGCGGCACCTCGTGCTTCGCCGGGGTCGGCGAGCGCACCCGTGAGGGCAACGACCTCTGGCTGGAGATGGAGGAGGCGGACGTCCTCAAGGACACCGCGCTCGTCTTCGGCCAGATGGACGAGCCGCCGGGCACCCGGCTGCGGGTGGCGCTGTCCGCGCTGACCATGGCGGAGTACTTCCGCGATGTGCAGAAGCAGGACGTGCTGCTGTTCATCGACAACATCTTCCGCTTCACGCAGGCCGGTTCCGAGGTCTCCACGCTGCTCGGTCGTATGCCGTCCGCGGTGGGTTACCAGCCGACGCTGGCCGACGAGATGGGTGTGCTCCAGGAGCGCATCACCTCGACGCGTGGTCACTCGATCACCTCCATGCAGGCGATCTACGTGCCCGCGGACGACATCACCGACCCGGCCCCGCACAACGCGTTCGCGCACCTCGACGCGCAGACCGTGCTCTCGCGGCCGATCTCGGAGAAGGGCATCTACCCGGCGGTGGACCCGCTCGACTCCTCCTCCCGGATCCTCGACCCGCAGATCGTGGGCGAGGAGCACTACCGGGTGGCCCAGGAGACCAAGCGGATCCTGCAGAAGTACCGCGAGCTCCAGGACATCATCGCCATCCTCGGCATCGACGAGCTCTCCGAGGAGGACAAGGTCACCGTCCAGCGGGCCCGCCGCATCGAGCGCTTCCTGTCGCACCCGATGTACGCGGCCGAGGCCTTCACCGGCCAGCCGGGCGAGACCGTGCCGCTGGACGAGACCATCGCCTCGTTCAAGGGGCTGTGCGCGGGCGAGTACGACCATCTGCCCGAGCAGGCGTTCTTCATGGTCGGTGGCATCGACCAGGCCGTGGCCAAGGCCAAGGAACTCGAGCGCCGCTAAACCGCCCTCTTATGGTGGTGGCGCGGCGGCCGGCCGTGCCACCACCTGATCGGAAAGGAACCTACACCAGTGGCTAAGCTACGCGTAGGGGTTGTCTCACCCGAGCGTGAGATCTGGTCGGGCGAGGCCGACATGGTGATTGCCAAGACCGTGGACGGCGAGATCGGTATCATGCCGCAACACGCACCCGTGCTCGGCGTCCTCGTCGAGGGCGGCGTGCTGCGCGTGAAGCGGGAGGGTGAGTCCGACCTGGTCGCCGCGGTTCACGGGGGCTTCATCTCCGTGGCCGACGACGAGGTCTCGGTGCTCGCGGAGGCGGCCGAGCTCGGTTCCGAGGTCGACGTCGCCGCGGCCCGTGACGCTCTCGACCGCGCGCAGGCCTCTGTCGAGGCCAACCAGGAAGACGCCGACGCGGCGCTCGAGGCCAAGCGGGCTCGGGCACGGCTGCGTGCGGCGGGCGAAGAGGTCTGACTTACACGAGCCTTTGGGGGGCGGCATGGTGGCAACGTTGGTGATCTGCGCGCTGCTGGCCGCCGCCCTGGTGGGCGCGCGGGTGTTCATGGTGGCCCGCCGCGGCAACGTACCATGCCGCCTGAAGGCGGGCGACGGGGGGTGGCGTGCCGGAGTGGCACGCTATGCCGACGGAGAACTCCACTGGATCCCGCTCCTGGGTGTGCGACTGAGGCCGCGCCACGCGATCGCGAGGCGCGGCCTCGTCGTTTCCGGGCGCAGAGAGCTCGACAACGGGCTGTACGCCGTCGACTGCTCCGGCTCGACCCGTGACGTCTCGCTGGCGATGAGCGCCGACGCCCTGACCGGTTTCCTGGCCTGGCTGGAGTCGGCGCCGCCGAGCGCCTATCTGGACGTCGCTTGACCGGCTAGCGGGTGCCGCCGGGCTTCCAGAGGATCTCGTCGCCGTCGTGGGCGACCCTGCACAGGATGAAGAGCAGGTCCGACAGCCGGTTGAGGTAGGTGGCGGTCAGCGGGTTCATGTCGTCGTGCTCGTGCAGTGCCGCCCACGTGGTGCGCTCGGCGCGGCGGACGGTCACGCGCGCCAGGTGGAGCGCGGCGGTGGCGGGGTCGCCGCCCGGCAGGATGAAGCTGCGCAGCGGCTTGAGTCGCTCGTTGAAGAGGTCACACTGCTCCTCCAGCCAGTCGATGTACGACTGCTCGACCCGTAGCGGCGGGAACTCGGGATTCTCGGTGATCGGGCTGGACAGGTCGGCCCCGAGGTCGAACAGCTCGTTCTGGACGCGCCGCAGCACCGGTACGAGGTCGCCGGGCAGGGTGTCGTGCGCCAGGGCCAGCCCGAGATGGGCGTTGGCCTCCTCCACGTCCGCGTAGGCGGCCAGCCGCGGATCGGTCTTCGAAGTCCGGCTCATGTCGCCGAGCGTGGTGGTGCCGTCGTCCCCCGTGCGGGTGTAGATACGGGAGAGGACGACCGGTTTGTCCTTGTCTGCGCGCGTCATGTGCTCAGCGTAATGACAAATGTCATCCGGAACGGACGCGGATCACACCCCAGGCCGCTGATTTCCACGACTACCAGGCGAATGCCGCACGCGCCACGATCTATCCATGACGAAGGAGAGGACCTGATGCTCGAGATAAGCGGGCTGCGCAAGCGCTTCGCCGGAGGCCCCGGGGCGCCCGAGGGAAAGCAGGCCCTGGACGGGATCGGCTTCACCGTCCGGCCGGGTGAGATGTTCGGGTTCGTGGGCGCGAACGGCGCGGGCAAGTCGACGACCATGCGGATCGTCATGGGCGTGCTCAAGGCCGACGCCGGCACCGTGAGCTGGCGCGGCGAGCCCATGACGCACGCCGACCGCCAGCGCTTCGGCTACATGCCGGAGGAGCGCGGCCTCTACCAGAAGATGCGCGCGGGCGAGCAGATCGAGTACTTCGGCCGGCTGCACGGGATGAGCCAGGCGAAGGCGAAGAAGGCCACCGAGGACCTGCTGGAGCGGCTCAGCCTGACGGACCGCAGGAACTCCAGCGTGGAGTCGTTGTCGCTGGGCAACCAGCAGCGCGTCCAGCTCGCGGTGGCGCTCGTGCACGACCCCGAGCTGCTGATCCTGGACGAGCCGTTCTCCGGTCTCGACCCGATCGCGGTCGACACGCTGGCCACGGTGCTGCAGGAGCGGTGCCGCGGCGGGGTGCCGGTGATCTTCTCCAGCCACCAGCTCGAACTGGTGGAGCGGCTGTGCGACTCCGTGGGCATCGTCTCCGCGGGCCGGATGGTGGCCAGCGGCACGGTCGACGAGCTGCGCGCCGCCGAGGGCGGCATGCTGCGGGTCGTGGTCCGCGACCCGGCCCCCGGGTGGGCGGACGGCCTGCCGGGTCAGGTCAACGTGCAGGGCAACCGGCACGTGCTGGTCACCGAGGACGGCGACGACCAGGACATCCTGCGCCGGGCCATCAAGGCGGGACACGTCGAGCACTTCGGGGTCGAGCAGCCGACCCTCACCGAGATCTTCAAGGAGGCCGTGGCGTGAACGGGATGATGCTGGTCGCGCGGCGGGAGATCACGACGCAGATACGGACCCGGTCGTTCGTCATCAGCCTGCTGGTCACCGTCGTGGTGGTGGGAGCGCTGGCGTTCGCGCCCAAGCTGTTCGACCGTCCTGACTCGTACACGATCGGCACCGTGAACTCGCAGCAGCTGCCGCTGGAAGCGGCGGCGCCGGACATCGAGTTCGAGTGGCGCAGCTTCCCCGACGAGGCCGCGGCCACGCGGGCCGTGCTCGACGGGGACGTGGACGCGGTCCTGGTCGACGGGGCCAAGGTGTTCACCGACGGGCAGATCGAGACCGAGCTGGGCGTCCTCCTGCAGAGCACGCACCGTGAGGCGAAGCTGGGCGCGGCCGGGGTGCAGATCGCGCCCCTGCAGATGGAGTCCGTCGGCGCGGACACCCGCTACCAGGCGGCCAGGACCGGCATCGCCGTGGTGCTGGTGCTGGTGCTGTTCATGCTCATCCTCGGACAGGTCATGATGGTCGCCATGGGCGTGGTGGAGGAGAAGGGCAGCCGGATCGTGGAGATCCTGCTCAGCTCGGTGCGCCCGTGGCAGCTCCTCGGCGGCAAGGTCATCGGTCTGGGCGTGCTCGGGCTGATCAACCTCGGCGCGATCCTGGTGGCCGGCATCGGCGCCTCGTTCGCCTCCGGGTTCGCCGCCGACTTCCCGCCGGGCATGACGGGCATCGTGGCCGGGGTTCTCGTCTGGTTCGTGCTCGGCTACGCGTTCTTCGCCACGCTGGGCGCCGCGCTGGCCTCTCTGGTGTCGCGCCAGGAGGAGGTCGGCAACGTGATGTCGCCGATGACCATGCTCATCATGGCGGCCTACTTCGTGGCCTTCTACGCGACCACCGACCCCACCGGCACCCTCGCCACGATCGTCTCGTTCGTCCCGCCGTTCTCCTCGATGGTGATGCCGGTGCGGATGGCGGCCACCGAGGTGCCCCTCTGGGAGGTCGCCGCGTCCGCCGGGCTCATGGTGCTGGCGGTGCTGGCCATCCTGGCCTTCGGGGCCAAGGTGTACGAGCGCGCCGTCCTGCGTACCGGGGCCAGGGTGAAACTCGGCGAAGTGCTGCGCGCGAAGTAATGAACGAGATCGACCGGGCGCGACGCAAGACCTGGTGGATGCTGGCGACTCTGGTGGGCTTCCTGTGGCTGTTCACCGGCACCCGCGTGGTCTTGTCGGCGCTCAACGGGGAGCCGCTTTCCTGGGCCCGCACCGTGCCCGCGATGATCTTGATTGCTGGTTTCACCTGGGTCTACCTGCGTATCTCCGCGGCCCTGACCGAGCGCCGCTACCCCGTCCGTGAGGTGGCGGTGGCCGGGGCGACGGCCGTCGTGACGGCGGCCGTCGGCGGCGCGGACCCGATGTCCTTCGGCTTCGTCCTGATCGCCTGGCTGGCGGTGGCCTCGCTGGAGGTGCCGTCCAGGGTGGCCATCCTGATGGCGGTGGGCACGTTCGTCACGGGCGTGGGACTGGCCTACGTCACCTACCTGAGCGATCCGGGCCACCTGCTGGGCGGCGACTGGAGCGCGGGCCGGAACCTGCTGTACCTGGCCCTCATGTACGGGGTGTTCTGCGCCGCCTTCCCTCCCACGAACCGGGTGTGGATGTGGTTGCTGGCGCTGACCATCCAGGCGCACGAGGGCAGGGAGGCGCACACCCGCCTGGCCCTGGCCGAGGAGCGGCTGCGCTTCTCCAGGGACCTGCACGACCTCGTGGGGCACCGGCTGTCCGCGATCGCGGTCAAGGCGGGGCTCGCGGTGCGGCTCTCGGACCAGGACCCGGCGGCGGCCAGGTCGCAGATGGCCGAGGTCAACGAGCTCACCAGGACGGCACTGCGCGAGCTGCGGCAGGCCGTGCGCGGCTACCGCGAGCTTGACTTGACCGCCGAGCTGAATAGCGTGAAAGACGTGCTCGAAGCGGCGGGCATCGCCTGCCACACCCGGCTGCCCTATCGTGACCTGCCGGGCGAGGTGGCGCCGGTGTTCGCCTACGTGGTGCGCGAGGCGGTGACCAACGTGCTCAAGCACAGCACCGCCACCCGCTGCGACATCCTCCTGCGGTTCACCGAGGACGAGGCGGAACTGCGCGTGCACAACGACGGCGCCGGCGCGCTGGACGGCGCCGGGACCGGTAGCGGGCTGCTGGGGCTGGAGGAGCGGGTGGCCGCCGTGGGCGGCGAGCTCACCGCCGGGCCCGACGGCGACGGGGGGTTTCTGCTCACCGCTGTCGTGTCCTTGCCCGTACGTGGGTAGGGGGCATATATCCCCATGGAGGAGGTGGCATGCGCGTCCGGGGCAATCCCAAGGGTCAGGTGGTGCGGCTCGGCGCCCGGCTCGACGCGGGCACGTCGGCGGGAGTGCGCGAACGCCTGCACGAGGCGGTCGAGTCCGGCGCCGGCGACCTGATCCTCGACCTTTCCGAACTGGAGATGATCGACGCCACCGGCCTCGGCGTGCTCGTGGGCACGCACAGGCTCGCGCTCGACATAGACCGCCGCGTGGTGCTGCGCGCGGTGCCGCCGCGGATCATGCGGATCCTGGCGGTGACCCGGCTGAACCGGGTCCTCCACGTCGAAGCGCACACCGCCGCGGTGGCGTGAATCCGTATTTCGCCGGATTCGGACGTTGAATAACGGGGGGCCGCAAATTGCGGAGGGCGGCCGTTACGGTGTCAGCGCCCGGAGGAAGAGATGGACGGCCACGCCCACGAGTTCGTCGAGCTCCGGCGGCCGGTCGGCCAGCAGCCATTCGATGAGCAGCTCCTGAAGGCCGCCAATTACCCCCAGCGCCACCAGCCGCCGATTCACCCCCGGCGCCTGCGGGAAATCGGCCCAGGCTTCCTCCACGAGCCCGGCGAAGGAGTCGATGGCGCGCTGCCGCGACATCATCAGCACATCGCCGGATCTGCGCACCTCCACATGCATGATCCGGGCCCTGCGCCAGTCGGCGGTGGTGAACTCGATATAGGCCCGAATTCCCGCCCTGATCCGGCCGTCCAGCGTGTTGGGCGCGTCCTGCACGGCCTTCGACACCACGGCGAGGCCTTCTTCGACGCAGCGCTCGTGCAACGCCTGTAAGAGTTCCTCCCGGCCGCCGAAACATTCATAGAAGGCGCGGTTGGAGATCCGCGCCTCGGAGCACAGCCTTTCGATCGTCGTGGCCGCGAAACCAGGCTTCGCGTATAGCGTGTAGGCGGCTGTCATCAGCCGCTCGCGTCTGTCGGCCAGCCTTTGTTCCGCTGACATCCCCCGGTAAGACCGGTTCACATTCCACCCGTCCAACATGATCGTGGCCCCCGAGCACACAATTATGGATGGATGATCGGATTGTGGAAAGGGCGGGCAGTTTACCTCTTACGTCGTCCGTGCAAGAACGTGACAAGTCTGATCAGCCGCTCAAGCTCGTCAGGCTGCCGGGAGAACGAGGTCAGCCGCATTCCGGGCACCGGGAAGCGCTGCCGCGCGATGGCCTTGGCGCGGGCGAACTCACGCAGCCCGTCGGCGCCGTGGATACGCCCGAAACCGGAGTCGCCCGTACCGCCGAACGGCAGCGAGGCCACGCTCGCGAACGAGATGACCGAGTTGACGGACGCCATCCCGGTGCGCATCGCGCGCGCCAGCGCCATCGCCCTGCGCCGGTTCCCGGAGAACACCGTGCCGGCCAGCCCGTACGCCGTGTCGTTGGCCAGCTCCAGCGCCTCCTGCGCGTCCTTGGTGCGGCGCACCGTGATCGTCGGCCCGAACGTCTCCTCGCGCACCGCCGGTGAGTCCTCGGGCACGTCCTCCACGATCACCGGGTCCACGTACGGCGGCCGCACCGAGTCGGGCCCGCCCGCGACCGTCCTGCCGGACTTGGTGGCGTCGTCGATGTGCCGCTTGATGATGTCGAGCTGCCCCGGCATGGTGATCGGCCCGTAGTGCTCGCCCGCCTTCACCGTGGCGGCCCGCTCCGACAGCGCCCGCATGAACGGCTCGTACACGGCGTCGACCACGTACACCCGCTCCACGCCCACGCACGTCTGCCCGGCGTTCGACAGCGCGCCCCACAGGCACGCGTCCGCCGCCGCCTCGACGTCGGCGTCGGCGTCGACGATGAACGCGTCCTTGCCGCCGCACTCCGCCACCATCGGCGTCAGGTTCTCCGCGCAGGCCGCCATGACCCGCTTGGCCGTCGCCGTCGAACCGGTGAAGGCGATCTTCTTCACCCGGGGGTCCCGCGCCAGGGCCGCGCCCGTCTCGCCCAGCCCCGTCACCGTCTGGAACACCGGCCGCTCAGGCACCGCCTCCGCGAACAGCTCCGCCAGCCGCACCCCCACCCCGGGGGTGAACTCGCTCGGCTTGAACACCACCGCGTTGCCCGCCGCGAGCGCGTACGCGATCGACCCCATCGGGGTGAACACCGGGTAGTTCCACGGCCCGATGACCCCGACCACGCCCAGCGGCAGGTACTCCAGCGTGGCCGACAGGTTGGCGCCGACCATCCCGGGGGAGACCCGGCGCGGCCCCAGCACCTTCCGCGCGTTGCGGGCGGCCCAGTCGATGTGCGTGATCGCCAGCACGATCTCCAGCGTGGCGTCCGCGACCGGCTTGCCCGTCTCCTCGTGCACCAGCGCGGCCAGCTCCCGCAGCTCGCGCGTGACGACCGCCTTGTAGTCGAGCAGTCTGCGCCTGCGGCCCGCGTGTCCCAGCCCTTCCCACCACTCCGCGGCCTCCTGCGCCTGGGCGACGGCCGCGCGCACCGCCTCGGCGTCGTGCTTGGGGTGACTGGCGACGACCGTTCCGGTCGCGGGATTCAGGGAGTCGAATGTGAGCGTCGTCATGACGCCAACATAGAACGGTAAGCCGTCGCTTACTAGCGGGCCGGCGGCTCAGAAGAGCGTCGGGTTCTCCGGCTCGATGCCGCGCAGCGCCTGGTAGTCGAGCGTGACGCACTCGATGCCGCGGTCGGCCGCCAGCACCCTGGCCTGAGGCTTGATCTCCTGGGCGGCGAACACCCCGCGCACCGGGGCCAGCAGCGGGTCGCGGTTGAGCAGCTCCAGGTAACGGGTGAGCTGCTCGACGCCGTCGATCTCGCCACGGCGCTTGATCTCGACCGCCACCGTCGCGCTCTTGGCGTCGCGGCACAGGATGTCGACGGGGCCGATGGCCGTCATGTATTCACGCCGGATGAGCGTGTAGCCCTCGCCGAGAGTGGTGATGTGCTCGGCGAGCAGCTCCTGCAGGTGGGCCTCGACGCCGTCCTTGATCAGCCCGGGGTCGACGCCCAGCTCGTGGGAGGAGTCGTGGAGGATCTCGGCCATCGTCAGGACCAGCTTCTCGCCGGTCTTGCCGTGGGTGACGGTCCAGGTCTCGCCGTCCTCCTTGAGCTTGCACGGCGGGTTCATCCAGTTGAGCGGCTTGAAGGCGCGGTCGTCCGCATGGATCGACACGCTCCCGTCCGCCTTGATGAGCACGAGCCTCGGCGCCATCGGGAGATGTGCCGTGAGCCGTCCGATGTAGTCGACGCTGCATCGCGCGATGACCAGCCGCATGAGAGTCCACCCTAGCGGCTCTGTAAAACTACAAGCATGGCGTTTGAAATGGTGGGAGTGGTCGGGCTCGGCACGATGGGTGCCGGGATCGCGGAAGTGTTCGCCCGGGGCGGGCTGCGGGTCATCGGGGTGGAGGCCGACGCCGACGCGCTCGCCCGCGGCCGGGGCCACCTGGAGAGATCGACGCAGCGCGCGGTCGACCGGGGCAAGCTGGCGGCCGGTGACCGCGACGAGGTCCTGGGCCGGATCACGCTCACCACCTCCCGCGAGGACCTGCGCGAGGCGGACCTGGTGGTCGAGGCCATCCCCGAGGTGCTCGGCTACAAGACGGCGCTGATGAACGACCTCGACGGGATCTGCAAGCCGGAGACGGTGCTGGCCACCAACACCTCCTCGCTGTCGGTCACCGCGATCGCCGCCGCCACCGGGCGGCCCGGCCGGGTGGTGGGCCTCCACTTCTTCAACCCGGCGCCGGTCATGCGGCTGGCCGAGGTGGTGCGCACGGTCGTGACCGACGACGACGTGGTGCCGGCGATGCGCGAGCTGGCCGTACGGCTCGGCAAGACGGCGGTGGTCGTCGGCGACCGCGCCGGGTTCGTGGTGAACCGGCTGCTCCTGCCGTACCTCAACCACGCCGCCGTGCTGATGGAGCAGGGCGTGGCCGGGCGCGACGACATCGACGCGGCGATGCGCCACGGCGCGGGGCTGCCGATGGGCCCGTTCCAGCTGCTCGACCTGATCGGGCTCGACACCGCGTACGAGATCATGGGCGTGCTGTTCGACGAGACCCGCGACCGCCGCCACGCGCCCGCGCCGGTGCTGCGCGAGCTGGTCTCGGCGCGGCTGCTGGGGCGCAAGAGCGGGCGCGGCTTCTACGGCGACGAGCCCCGGCCGCACGAGCCCGCCAAGTCCTCGGTGATCACGTTCGACGTCGCCGGGCAGGGCGGCGACGAACTGGCCGAGCGGCTGGGCACCGCCGGGTTCAAGCGGTCGGCGGAGCCCGACGTGCTGCTCCGGATGGCCGACCGGCCGGTGATCGAGCACGCCGTCCAGCTGTCCGACCCGTCGCGGCTGGTCGGTGTCCACGTGGTGGGCGGCCGGGTGGCCGAGGTCGTCTCCACGGTCCTCACCTCCCCGGAGGCGGCCTTCGCGGCCGCCGACCTGATGAAGGTGATCGGGCTGGCCCCGGTGGCCTGCAAGGACCGGGCCGGGTTCGTGGTGGACGCGCTGCTCTACCCGTATCTCAACGACGCCGTGCGGATGTACGAGTCGGGCTACGCCTCGATCGACGAGATCGACTCGGCCATGCGGCTCGGCTGCGGCTACCCCGCCGGGCCGTTCGAGACGCTGGAGTCCGTCGGCCTGGACGTGGTGCGCGACGGGCTGCGGGCGCTGTACGCGGAGTACCGCGAGCCGGCGTTCGCCCCCGCGCCGCTGCTCGACCAGCTCGTCACGGCGGGCGTGCGCACCTTCCCGCGGCCATGAGCCCGCGCCGCGCCCGGCGCAAGGAGCCCGCCCGGCCCCCCGTCTTCCCGCGCAGCTCCGACCGGGTGGAGGAGTGGCCGGACGGTGAGTGGAAAGTACGCTCACTCACCGGCGGGACCTCCACCAAGGACTACCGCTGTCCCGGCTGCGACCAGGAGATCCGGGGCGGCCAGCCGCATCTGGTCACCTGGCCCGACTGGCCGGGCGGCGAGGACGAGCGCCGCCACTGGCATCCGGTGTGCTGGCGCAAGAGACTGGACCGCGGCCCGGGCCGCAGCCGCTACTGACCGACTCGTACCCCGAAGGACGAAGGAGCGACGTGGAAATTCGCGCGGCGACCGTGCTGCCCGCCCGGCGTGAGCCGATCGAGCTGCACACCGGCGACGGCCTGACCCTGGTGGGCGAGCTCGCCCTGCCCGAGGACCGGCCGCCGGCGGCGACCCTGGTGATGCTGCACCCGCTGCCGACCCACGGCGGCTTCATGGACAGCCATGTCTACAAGAAGGCCGCCAACCGCCTGCCCGCGCTGGCCGACCTGGCGGTGCTGCGCTTCAACACCCGCGGCACCTCCTCCGACCGGGGCACCTCCGAGGGCACGTTCGACGGCGGGGAGGACGAGCGGTTCGACGTGGCGGCGGCGCTGGAGTACGCCGAGTTCCACGACCTGCCCCGGGTCTGGGTGGTCGGCTGGTCGTTCGGCAGCGAGCTGGCGCTCAAGTGGGGGCACGACCCGTTGGTCGAAGGCGCCATCCTGCTGTCCCCGCCGCTGCACCGGGCCAACGAGACCGACCTCGACGCCTGGGCGCGGTTCGGCCGGCCGCTGGTCGCGCTGGTGCCCGAGTTCGACGACTACCTGCGCCCCGACGAGGCCAGGCGCCGCTTCGCGCGGGTGCCGCAGGCCGAGGTGGTCGGCGTCGAGGGCGCCAAGCACCTGTGGGTGGGCGAGCCGTACGTGCGCGTCGTGCTGAACGAGATCGTCCGCCGCGTCGTCCCCGACCGGCACCCCCTCCCCACCGAGGTGTGACCGCCATAGAATCTCGTTCGGTCCGTACGGAGGAGGCAACATGGGCGCGTTCGCTCTCGACGGCAAGAAGGCTCTGGTCACCGGGGCGTCCAAGGGCATCGGCAAGGCGATCGCGCTCGCGTACGCCGAGGCGGGCGCCGACGTGGCGCTGACCGCGCGGTCGGCCGACGCGCTGGCCGAGGTGGCCAAGGAGATCCAGGCGCGCGGCCGCGAGGCCGTGGTCATCCCCGCCGACCTGACCGACAGGGACACCGCCGCCGCCGTCGTGCGCGAGGCCGTCGCCGGGCTCGGCCACCTCGACGTGGTGGTCAACAACGCGGGCGGGTCCAACTTCCTGGTCGAGTTCAAGGACCTGCGGCTGGCCGGCTGGGACAAGATCATGCGGCTCAACCTCGACTCCGCCATGGCCGTCTGCCACGCCGCCGCGCCCCACCTGCTCGGCCGCGGCGGCGGGTCCGTGATCAACATCGCCTCCGCGGCCGCGCTCGGCGCGCCCTTCCTGGCCCCGTACGCGGCCGCCAAGGCCGGTCTGGTGGCCCTGACCAAGACGCTGGCCCTGGAATGGGCGTCGGCGGGGGTACGGGTCAACGCGCTGTGCCCCGGCTGGACCGCCACCGACCTCAACCGCAACCTGTGGGACGACGAGAGCGGCGGACAGGCGACGGTGGCGAACGTGCCGATGCGCCGCTGGGCCACGGTGGAGGAGATCGCCCAGCCGGCCGTGTTCCTGGCCAGTGAGGCCTCGTCCTACATGACCGGCCAGATGATGATCGTCGACGGCGGCCTCACCACCGCCTGACGAACCGGACGGACCATTCACCGCATATCGGCACCGGCTGTGGAGTGATTGTCGCGGGGAACCGGGCTACCGTGAGGTCCGTGCAGCTCTACACGAGAACAGCCGGGACCGGGCTCCCGGTCGTACTGCTCCACGCGTTCCCGCTCTCGTCGGCCATGTGGCTGGCCCAGCGGGAGGGGCTGGCCAGGGCGTGCCGGGTGATCACCCCCGACCTGCGCGGCTTCGGCGGATCGCGGCTCGGCGACGACGAGCCGTCACTCGACCTCATGGCCGACGACGTCGCCAGGGTGCTCGACGGGGAAGGCGTCGAGCGGGCGGTCATCGGAGGGTTGTCGATGGGCGGTTACGTGACCATGGCGTTCTGCCGCCGCCACCCCGACCGCGTGCTGGGCGTCATCCTGGCCGCCACCAAGGCGAGCCCCGACGCCGCGCCCGCCCGCGACAACCGCGAGCGCATCGCCCAGGCGGTGCTCGCCGACGGCAGCGGCGTGCTGGTCGAGGAGGTGCTCCCTGGCCTCATCGGGACCACCACCAAGCAGCGCAGGGCCATGGTGTTCGGCCGGGTCAAAGGGCTGGTGCAGTCGGCGCCGCCCAAGGCCGTGGCCTGGGCGCAGCGCGCGATGGCCGCGCGGCCCGACTCCTTCGACACGCTGGCCGCGCTCAAGGTGCCCGCGCTGGTGCTGGTGGGCGACGAGGACGAGCTGGCGCCGCCGGCGGACGCCCGGGCCATGGCCGGAGCGGTGCAGGTCGGCCGGCTGGAGGTCATCTCCAAGGCCGGTCATCTGATCGCCGTCGAGCAGCCCGAGGCGTTCAACGCCGCCGTCGAGCGCTTCCTCAGCTCTGAGCTTGCCGGGGTATCACGATCTCACGAATGATCAGGGCGATCGCGGCGGCCACCGGGATGGCCAGCAGCGCGCCCACGATGCCGAGCAGCGTGCCGCCCACCAGGGCGGCGATCACGGTCACCGCCGGGGTCACGTCGACCGAGCGTTTCATCACCTTCGGATAGATGACGTAGTTCTCGATCTGCTGGTAGATCACGAAGAAGATCGCGCAGGCGATGCCGGCGGGGAGCGAGCCGAGCAGCGCGACGCCGGTCACCACCACGGCCCCGATCGTGGCGCCCACCAGCGGGATCAGGTCGGTCAGGGCCACCACGAGGGAGAGCGCGAGCGCGTACTCCACGCCCAGGATCGACAGGAAGATCCACGTCAGCACGCCGGCGATGAGCGAGATGAGGATGTTGCCGGCGACGTAGCCGCCGATGCCGCCCAGGATCTCCTCGGCGATCGCCCCGGTGCGGTCGCGGCGCGAGGCGGGGACCAGCTTGAGCAGGTAGGCCTTGATCGTGTGCAGCGAGCCGAGGAAGTAGAGCATGAGCACCAGCAGCGTCACCGTGGTGAACAGGCCGTCGATCACCACCAGCCCGGCTCCCACCACGCCGGTGGCCAGCGACGGTCCGAGCGTGCTCGTGACGAACGTGGCCAGCTGCGGCAGGATCTGGTAGTCGGCGTCGAGCTCGCGCAGCGTCGGATGGCTGCTCAGCTCGCGGATGTAGCCGGGCACGGCCGCCACGAAGTCGGCGAGCTCCCGGCTGACCGGCGGCACCACGGCCAGGCCGAACAGCACGAACGCCACGATCACCGCGGCGAACACGGACGTGATCGCCCACCGCCTGGCCAGGCCGCGCCGCTGCAGCGCCTCCACCGCCGGGTTGAGGCCGACGGCGAGGAACATCGCCACCACGATCATGATGATCACGCTCAGCGAGCTGACGACCATCTGCGCGATCGCGATGGCGGTGAGCACGCCGAGCCCGCCGGTCAGCCCGAACAGGAACGGGCCCCGGGCCAGCGGCTTCCCCGGCATCCCGTACGAACCCAGCGAGATCCCCGCGGGGACGTCGCCGGGGATGACGGTGCGCGCGCCCTGCTCCGCGCGCGGGGGACGCGGGGTGGCCTGAGCGTGATCTCCGGACCCGGCCGGCGCGGCCGTCCTGGCCCCGTCCGTGAGGGCGGAGGGCGGGTCCGCGGGAGGCTCCGGGCTCGGGAGGGAGTCCGCTCCGGCGGGCTCGGCTGCTGCGGTCACGGGGTCTCCTGCACGAGGGGGGCGCACAACGAGAGAGAGCCTAGCGACCTTGGTCGCCAGGCTCTCTCCGGTTATGCGATCGATCCCCGTGCAGCCGGCCCGGGACGCCCCTCGTGCCGGCCTACTCCTGCCACCACTCGGCGTCGTCGTCGGACTTGCTCTCGGCCTTGGCGGGAGCCGCCGGGGCGGCCACCGGGGCCGGGCGGTCGTCGACCGACGCGGCGGCGATGGCCGGCTTCGGCGGGGCCGCGGTGACGGCGGGGTCGGGGTCGAGGCCCGGCAGCGCCGCGCCGCCGAGCAGCTGGCGCAGCTGGGCGAGGTGGCTGGTGATGCTGTCGCGCTGGCGGGTCAGCTCGTCGACCTGGCGCTGCATCGAGGTGCGGGTGCGCTCGGCTTCGTTCTTCGCCTCGGTGACGATGGTCTCGGCGCTGCTCTTGGCCTCGGCGACGATCTGCTCGGAGTTCTTGCGCGCGTTGGCGACCAGCTGCTTGGCGTGCAGGTCGGCCTCGCGGCGGGTCTGCTCGGCCTGCTGGGTCGCCTTCGTGGCCCGGGACTCGGCGGTGGCGGCGCGCTGCTCCGCCTCGGCCACCAGCTTCTGCGTCGCGGCCTGGGTGGCGGCGTGGCGCTCGGCCTCCTGGCGCTCCGCCTCCTCGCGCCGGGCGGCGAGCTGGATCTCGAACTCGGCCTCGTCCTGCGCCCGCTTGGCCTCGGACTCCTCCAGCACCCGCTGAGCCTGCGCGCGCATCTCGTCGGCCTGCCGCTTGGCGGTGGTCAGGACCTCGTCGCGCTCGCGCTTGGTCGAGGCGCGCAGCTGGGCGACCTCGCGCTCGGTGGTGGTGCGCAGCTTGGCGATCTCGCGCTCGGCGTCGGCCCGCTTCTCCGCGACCTCGTGGTCGGCGGTGGCGCGGAGCTTGGCCACCTCGCGCTCGGTGGTCGCCGTCAGCTCGTCGGACTCGCGGCGGGCGGTCGAGCGGATCTCCTCGGCGTCGCGCTCGGCGCTGGTGCGCATCTCCTCGCTCTCGCGCGTCGCCTGCGCCCGCTTCTCGGCCGCCTCGGCCTCGGCGGCGGCACGCAGGTCGGCCGCCTCGACCTTGGCCGCGGCCTTGATCTCGTTGGCCTCGGACCTGGCCGCCTGGACGAGCTCCGTGGCCTGTTCTTCCGCCAGGCGGAGCAGCTGTTCGATACGGGCGCCGAGACCGGAGTAGGTGGGCCGCTCCTGCTCCTGCAGCTGGCGCTGGGAGTCGGAGAGCTCGCGCTGCAAGGACGTGGTCTGCTCGCGAGCCTGGCGCAACTCGGCGTCGAGCTGCTTCAGGTGGTCGTGGACCTGATGCCGGTCGTAACCTCGGAGCACCACGTCGAACTCGCGGGCTGGTGCGTCCTCGAAGAAGTTGTTGAGCTGGGCGTCGATGTCGGACTGCATGGAGGCTCGATCCTGGGTTGTCGAGACGGCTACACGGGCCGGACGGGGGGTTCGGGGCATCCGAGCCTGGAGCCCGTGCCTCGGGGCAGGCTCCATGTCCGGTGGAAGGCCAGCGTACTCCGCCGATGCCGAGTACGAAGCCCCGTCCGGGTTTCTGCGTGACTAGTTACTTATGAACGATTTTTGCGTTTGCTAGCCCTTGGCCGCTTGCACCAACTCGGTCAGCATTCCTCCCACGTCCTTGGGGTGCAGAAACGCGATCCGGGAGTCCATGGAACCGTGACGGGGGCGCTCGTCGAGCAGCCGGACGCCCTTGTCGCCGATCTTGGACATCGCCTCCGCGACGTCCGGGACGCCGAACGCCACGTGGTGCACTCCCTCACCCCTCTTGGCGAGGAATTTCCCCACGGGGGAGTCGGGCGAGAGCGGTTCGAGCAGCTGGATGTAGGAGCCGCCGCCGTCGGCGTCGGCGATGCGCAGCATGGCCTCCTTCACCCCCTGCTCCTCGTTGACCTCGCGGGCGACCACCTCCAGCTCGAACAGTTCAGAGAAGAGCGCGATCTTCTCTTCGAGGTCGTTGCACGCGATCCCGATGTGGTCGATGCGCATGAACATGTGGGCCACCTCCATAGCGAACACCCTGCTACCGATAGGTATGGTGTCAAAGAGCTCCCCTCGTGTGCACAGGAGGCCCCGCATGTCTGGTTCCGTCATCGTCGCCGGAGCGCGTACCCCCATCGGAAAACTGCTCGGCTCGCTGTCCGGCCTGAGGGCGGTGGACCTGGGCGCCATCGCGGTCAAGGCCGCGCTGGACCGTGCCGGGGTGGCGCCGGAGGCCGTCGAGTACGTGATCCTGGGCCAGGTGCTGCAGGCCGGGTCGGGTCAGCTCCCCTCCCGCCAGGCGGCGGTCAAGGCCGGCATCCCGATGACGGTCCCGTCCATCACGATCAACAAGGTGTGCCTGTCGGGCCTGGACGCCATCGCCATGGCCGACCAGCTGATCCGCGCGGGCGAGTTCGACATCGTGGTCGCGGGCGGCATGGAGTCGATGACCAACGCCCCGCACCTGCTGCCCGGCATGCGCAAGGGGGTCAAGTACGGAAGCGCCGAGATCCTCGACTCGATGGCCCATGACGGCCTGTTCTGCGCGTTCGACCAGTGCGCGATGGGCGAGTCGACCGAGCGCTACAACGCGCGGCTGGGCATCGGCCGCGAGGAGCAGGACGCCGTGTCGGCCCGCTCCCACCAGCTCGCCGCCGCGGCGGCCAAGAACGGCGCGTTCGAGCCGGAGATCGTGCCGGTGGAGATCCCGCAGCGGCGCGGCGAGCCGCTGGTGGTCAAGGACGACGAGGGCGTGCGCGGCGACACCACCGCCGAGACGCTGGCCAGGCTGCGGCCCGCGTTCGCGGCCGACGGCACCATCACGGCCGGCTCGGCGTCGCAGATCTCCGACGGCGCCTGCGCGGTGGTGGTGATGTCCAAGGCCAAGGCCGAGGAGCTGGGCCTGGAGTGGCTGGCCGAGATCGGCCGCCACGGCAACGTCGCGGGCCCCGACTCCTCCCTGCAGTCGCAGCCGGCCAACGCCATCAAGCACGCCCTGGCCAAGCAGGGGCTGAGCCCGCAGGACCTGGACCTGATCGAGATCAACGAGGCGTTCGCCAGCGTGGTGATCCAGTCGGTCAAGGAGCTGGGCGTGCCGATGGACATCGTGAACGTCAACGGCGGCGGCATCGCGCTCGGCCACCCGATCGGCGCGTCCGGCGCCCGCATCGTGCTCACCCTCGCCCACGAGCTGAAGCGGCGCGGCGGCGGCGTCGGCGCCGCGGCCCTGTGCGGCGGCGGCGGCCAGGGTGACGCGCTGATCATCAGCGTGCCGAAGAACGCGTAACACCCACGCGCCCGCTCCCCGAACCCAGGGGAGCGGGCGCGCCGGTGCGTGTCGCTATGGGGGGAGATGCGCCCGGCCGCGAGGGAGGGTGCGGCCGGGCGTCCTTGGCATGGTCATGACTCGCGCAGCAGGCCGAAGAGGGAGCGGTGACGGCGCTCGGGCTTGCGCGCCCTGGCCGCCGCGCGGGCCAGCCGGCGCTCGGCGGCCTCCTGGCGCAGCTCGCGCGCCCGATGCTGCATGACGGTGTACTCGAACTCGGCGTTCATGAGAGTGCTCCTCGTGGTCGTTTCCCCGCACTCTCAAGATTCGTCCTAAGGCCCGTGGCGGCACATCGGGCGGATGCCTTATCTCCCGGCCTCAGCCGTGGCCGGCCCGCGTCTAAGGGTGCCTAGGGCTCGTCCGCGAACTTGACCGTGACCTTGGTGAAGCCGAGCGACTTCAGCATGCCCTCCAGCATGGTCCGGGTGTTGGCGTCGGCCCGGGCCCGCAGGTCGCTGGAGGCGGCCGCCTCGGCGATCTTGCGTTCGGCGAGCACGTACAGCTCCCGCTGGTCGGCCGGAGAGCCGGACAGGAAGTCCTCCACCCGGTCGAACAGCCCCCGTCGCTGGGCGAAGACGTAGGAGCGCTCGTTGTCCAGGTTGGGCTTCTCCAGCTGGGCGCGGGGGAGGGTGACCGTGACCGCGGTGCGATCCTCCGACACGGTCAGCGCGTCGCCGGCCAGGCCGGCGAAGTCGACGTACGCGTCCACGCCGCCGGCGCCGACGAAGAGGGTGCGGGTGCCCTTGACCGCGTCAGGTAGGAAGTTGGCGTCCTTCTCCAGGTCGACCACGACCTGGAAGGTGCCCGTCGCGGCCTCGAACCTGCTCAGGTCCTTGATCGATTCGAGCAGCACCGGCTGGCTGCGGTCGACGGTCTGCGTGCCCATGGGATTGAGCCAGGACCAGGCCAGCCGCCCGGCCACCACCAGCAGGACCGCCACGACCAGCAGCCCCGCCACATATCGCCACGTGCGGCGCCGGCGAGGAGAGACCGCCGAGGGCGCCGTCTGCGAAGTCGTCATGCCCCCTGACTACCCCCGGATCGATCATCTGTGCCAGCCATGAGGTGACATCTCCGGTCCCCAGTTCGGCGAGGGGTGCCCGCTCGGGTCAGGGTAGACCGGGTAGACCTGCGGGGCGCTCTCCTGGTGCACCTGCGTGGCCACCGGGGTGGCGGCCTGGGGCGGAGTGCCGGCCGGGCCGCCGCCGAAGTGGGTGGCCGACAGCTTGCAGGCCTGGAAGTCGCTGAAGAACATGCGCAGCCACTCGCGGCGCTGGTGCTCGTTGAGGCCGGAGAACCAGGCGGCGGCGTACTCGTGCTCCAGCAGCGGCCCCCCGGGCAGCGGCTCGCCGCGCAGCCAGGCCGTCACGATCTCGCGGTAGCCGTCGGCCGGCCTGCCGGGACACCGGGCGGCCAGGGCCTCGACGTACTCGTGCACGGCCTCCTCGGCGAACCCCGCCGACAGGTCCGGCACGTGGATCGGCGCCAGCCCGTTCGAGGGCTTGAGCGGGTCGTCCAGCGGCCGCTGCTCCACCCGGGTGAACGCGGCGGGCGTCTCGGCCAGGCGGGAGGCGATCTCGGTGAAGGCGGCGCCGAGCTCGGTCAGCCCGCCCCGCATGCCGGGATGGACGCAGACCGTGATGGGCCACTCCTGACAGCTGTAGGCGATGTCCTGGGCGGCCGCGGGACGCGGCTCGCCGAGCACCCGCGCCACGCCCGTGCCGGCCGCCAGCACCGCCAGCAGCGCGAAGGCCAGCACCACGGCCTGCCGGGTGACCAGCGCGGCCCAGCCCAGCAGCAGCGCCCCGGTCACGCCGAGCAGCCAGATGATCTGGTTGACGAAGACGGTGCCGCTCAGCCCCTGGAACAGGTCGTACGGCTCGCCCGTACCGGGTGCGAGGCGGTCGGCCCAGCCGTCGCCGTCGGCGACCCAGCTGAAGAGGGCGTAGCAGCCCAGCCCGGCCAGCGGCGCGGTCGGCGCGTACGGCAGCACCCAGCCGGCCACCCACCCGATCACCGAGTAGAGGGCCAGCCCCGCCATGCCCATGCCCAGGCCCGTCAGGCTGAGCCGGCCCGCCTGCTCGGTGAGCACCGTCTTGACGGCCAGCACCAGCACGGTCGCGGCGAAGGAGCCCAGCACCACCAGCACGATCGCCAGCGGCGCCTTCAGCGCGCGCCAGGTCGTCAGCGGCAGGTCGCGCGAGGCCCGGCGCTTGCGCAGGGCCACCCAGGCGGCGAAGGCGGCGGCGACGGGCCCGGTCAGCCTGAGCGAGCCGATGACCGCCGCCACGATGTTCTCCCACGCGTCCACGCCGGGGATCAGGACGCTCCACGCCGCGACCAGGCCGAGCGCGAGCAATACGGCCACCGTGACGGCCGCGCCCTGCTTCAGCTCCTCGCGTGAAACGCCCCCGTGCTCACGCACGCGTCATCCCAATGAAGTTCATCAAAAGCACCCCCCGTGCCCCGTCGGCGACAGGGGGAGCCGGCAGTCCGGCCGGTCCCCACACGGCTGATGGACTTGGCTCCCCCGTCACCATTCGATGCGAGAACCATAACGGAGCGTGATGAAGGACGCCCGGATTCTTGGCCAAGCGGAGAATGCGATTGCGCTCCGTAAGCAGACGAAACTGGACGAGCAGCGCGCTAACGTATCTGCGTGTCGCAGCCCAAGCCGCTCAACCTGCCGTTCGACCCCATCGACCGTGCCGCGGAGACCTGGCGCGATCACTTCGGGCCCTCGTCCGCCATGGCCGCCGTCACGTCGATCATGAGAGCCCACCAGATCCTGCTCTCCCAGCTCGACTCGCTGCTGAAGCCGTACGACCTGACCTTCGCCCGCTACGAGGCCCTGGTGCTGCTGACCTTCAGCAAGACAGGGGCGCTGCCGCTGTGGAAGATCGGCGAACGGCTGATGGTCCACCCGACGAGCGTCACGAACACCGTCGGCCGGCTGGAGAGGTCCGGGCTGGTGCGCCGCCTGCCCAACCCGCGCGACGGCCGGGGCGTGCTCGCGGAGATCACCGAGGCCGGTCGCGACGTCGTGCGGCGCGCCACGGGCGATCTCATGACCGCCGAGTTCGGCCTGGGCATGTACGCCGAGAGCGAGCTTGGCCGGATGTTCGACCTGCTGCGCACGCTGCGGGTGGCGGCGGGTGACTTCTCGGTCCCCCCGATGGGGCAAGATGAGGAGCATGGCGGACTTCTCTAGGCCCGGATCGCTCTACGGAGCGGTCGATCTGGGCGCACGTAAGCAGGCTCTGGAGGCGCAGGCCCGGCGGGAGACCGGTGGTGCCCAGGCAGCCTCATCGGCCTCGGTCGTCGACGTGACCGAGGAGACGTTCACCACCGACGTCATCGACCGCTCGATGAGCGTGCCCGTCGTGCTCGACCTGTGGTCGCCGCGGGCGCCCGGCAGCGCCCAGCTCAGCCCGGTGCTGGAGAAGGTCGTCGGCGACCTGGGCGGCAGGGCCGTGCTCGCCAAGGTCAACGTCGACGGCAGCCCGCAGATCGCGCAGGCGCTGCGCGTGCAGGCCGTGCCGACCGTCCTGGCGATCTTCCAGGGGCAGGCCGTCACCGGGTTCCAGCAGGTGCTGCCCGAGCCGGAGGTGCGCCGCTGGCTCGACGAGCTGATGGCCGCCGTGGAGCAGTTCTACCAGGCCAACCCGGGGGCCAGGCCGCCCGTCGAGGGGCCGGGCGAGCCGGAGGCGCCGCCCGCCGACCCCGACCTGGTCGCCGCCGAGCAGGCCATCGACCAGGGCGACCTCGACGCCGCCGCGGCCGCCTACGAGCGACTGCTCGCCCGCGTGCCCGGCGACGAGGACGCCAGGATGGGGCTCGCCGGCGTCAGGCTGATCAAGCGCACGTCCGGCGCCGACCCGGACGACGTGCAGCGCCGTCTGCAGGATCCCGCCGACATCGACGCGCACCTGCTGGCCGCCGACCTGGAGATGCTGTCCGGCTCCGTCGACCAGGCGTTCGAGCGGATCATCGCGGTGGTCAAGCGCACCTCGGGCGACGACCGCGACAAGGCCCGCGTCCACCTGCTGGGCCTGTTCGAGACGCTGCCGGCCGAGGACCCGTCCCTGGCGAAAGCCCGGCGAGCGCTGGCGAGCGCCCTGTTCTAACCTGAAGGTGTGCGAGTCGTCACAATTTCGGCGACCTACGGCACCGCCGGCCACCAGGTGGGCCCGGCCGTCGCCGAGCGGCTGGGCGTGCCCTTCGTCGACCGGGCGATCCCCGGCGCCGTCGCCGGAGAGCTGGGCTGCACCCTCGAGGAGGCCCTGACCTACGACGACCGCGCCGAGCACGGCCTCGGCCGCCTGCTGTCGGGGACACTGCGGCTGCCGACCGTGACGTTCGGCGGCGTCGACATGTACGTCCCGGGCCCGCTGCCGCACGCGCCGGAGGAGTTCGTCCGGCGCACCGAGCAGGTGCTCCGCGACACCGCGCGCACCCAGGGCGGCGTCTTCCTGGGCAGGGCGGGGGCGATCGTGCTCGCCGATCTGCCCGGGGCGCTGCACGTACGGCTCGACGCCCCGCTGGAGCGGCGGGTCCGTCAGGCGGCCCGGCTGGGCGCGACGACCGAGCGGGAGGTCCGCAAGGTCATCGAGGACAACGACCGCGCCAGGAACGCCTACGTCCGCCACTTCTACCGCGCGGACCCGTCCGATTGCTGCCTGTATCACCTGGTGATCGACAGCACCGTGCTCCCGGTGCCGGTGTGCGCCGACATGATCGTCATGGCGGCCGAGGCGCTGGCTTGACCCGAACACCCCTAACATGGGAGCACTTCATGGGCAGGCGCGAAGGAGCGATTGACGTGGCGACCGTCCCCAGTGTGTCGTACTCCATCACCGTGCGGCTGGAGGTGCCGGCCGGGGGCAAGGCCGTCAGCCAGCTCACCCACGCCGTAGAGTCGGCGGGGGGCGTCGTGACCGCCCTCGACGTCACCAACGCCGGCCACGAGAAGCTCCGGATCGACGTCACCTGCGCGGCCCGCGACACCGACCACGCCCAGGCCATCGTCGACCAGCTCGAAGCCGTCGAGAGCGTGGTCATCCACAAGGTCTCCGACCGGACCTTCCTCATGCACCTCGGCGGCAAGATCGAGATGCAGTCGAAGGTGCCGCTGCGCAACCGTGACGAGCTGTCCATGGCCTACACGCCGGGCGTGGCGCGGGTGTCCATGGCGATCGCCCGCAACAAGGAGGACGCGCGCCGCCTCACCATCAAGCGCAACACCGTCGCCGTCGTCACCGACGGCTCTGCCGTGCTCGGGCTGGGCAACATCGGGCCGGAGGCGGCGCTGCCGGTGATGGAGGGCAAGGCGGCGCTGTTCAAGCGGTTCGCCGGCATCGACGCCTGGCCCATCTGCCTCGACACCCAGGACGTCGACGAGATCGTCCGGACCGTCCAGCTCCTCGCCCCCGGCTTCGGCGGCATCAACCTCGAAGACATCGGCGCCCCGCGCTGCTTCGAGGTGGAGCGGCGGCTGCGCGAGCTGCTCGACATCCCGGTCTTCCACGACGACCAGCACGGCACCGCCATCTGCGTGCTGGCCGCGCTCACCAACGCCCTGCGCGTGGTCGACAAGAAGCTGGAGGACGTGCGCATCACCATGGCGGGCGCGGGCGCGGCGGGCAACGCGGTGCTGCGGCTGCTGCTGGCGGCGGGCGCGCGCAACGTGATCGTCTGCGACTACCGCGGCGCCGTCTGCCGCACCCGCGACGACCTCGACGACTCGCTGCGCTGGATCGCCGAGCACACCAACGCCGAGGGCTACTCCGGCGACCTGCGCGGCGCGGTCAAGGGCGCCGACGTCTTCGTGGGCGTGTCGGCGCCGGGCATCCTCACCGGTGACGACATCGCCGCCATGGCGCCGGGCGCCGTGGTGTTCGCGCTGGCCAACCCCGAGCCCGAGGTGTCGCCCGACGAGGCCCGCGAGCACTGCGCGGTGGTGGCCACCGGGCGCTCCGACTACCCCAACCAGATCAACAACGTGCTGGCGTTCCCCGGCGTCTTCCGCGGTCTGCTCGACGCGCAGGCCACCGAGGTCACGGAGGAGATGCTCCTGGCCGCGGCCCGCGCCCTCGCCGCCGTGGTGACGACGGAGGAGCTGGGGCCCAACTACATCATCCCGAGCGTCTTCCACCCGGACGTGGCGGGCGCGGTCGCGGCGGCGGTCCGCGAGTCGGCGGGCGGCCGCGCCCGCGGCTTCACCGAGGCCTGACCCCACCATCTCGGGCCGGGCCGCGGATCCTCACGGGTCCGGGCGCGGCCCCTTTCCCGTGCCCGCGAGCGTGTCACGCCCGCGGGCGGCGGCCATCGCTCGCCCTCCCGGGCGGGTCGGTCATGCCCGTCCGGCGGCGCTCTCATCGAGTACGCGCCCATGCCCTGGTGAAGTAGAGCGAAAGGAGAGTCGATGGAATCAGGCTCCCGCTTGGCGGGAACGGTCCGTCCTGGCGGACGCACGGCGAAGGTCCGCGCGGCGGTGCTCCAGGCCACCCAGGACGAGCTTGCCGAACGCGGCTTCCACCGCCTGACCATGGACCAGGTGGCCAGCAGGGCGGGCATCGGCAAGACGACCATCTACCGGCGCTGGGGCACCCGCGTCCGCCTGGTCACCGATCTCATGAGGGAGCTGGCCGAGCGGTCCCTGCCGCCCCCCGGCGCGGGCTCGGTCGAGGACGTGCTCATGGCCAGCGCCAGGTCCGTGCTGGAGTCGCTCACCGACCCGCACCTCGGCGTCACCCTCCAGGCGGTCATCGCGGCCGCCGTCTCCGACGAGGAGGCGGCCGGCGCGCTGCGCGCCTTCTACGACCGGCGCATCGGGGAGTGGGCCCGGTTCGTGGACGCCGCGGTCGAGCGCGGCGAACTGCCGCCGGGCACCGACGGGGCGGAGCTGATCCGCGCCGTCTCGGCGCCCCTCTACTACCGGTTGATGGTCGTCAGGCACCCCCTGGACGAGACGACGGCCGCCCGGTCGGTCGCCCGCGCCCTGATCGCCGCCAGGGCGGGCGCGTTCGTGCCCACCTGAGGCTCAGCGCTCGAAGGGTGAGCCGGAGCGCGGCCAGAGGGACCCGTACCACCACACGACGCCGCCGGTGAGGATCAACCCGCCCGCCGTCGCCAGCTTGGCCATCAGGTCGAGCGGCGGGCCGGTCATCGGCAGCCGGTGACCCCACGGACAGTCGTTGCGCACCCGGGTGGAGTCGATCAGCGTGTCGGCCGCCGACCCGCTCACCGAGTACGCCTCGATCTCCGCGCTGCTGCCCTGGCGTACCTTCACCGTACGGGTGATCGCCTTTCTGGCCGGGATGGAGCCCGACGCCACGGTCGCCGAGTCGGCGCGCAGGTCGAAGCGGGCGAGCTGGCGGGTCTGGTTGCGCAGCGTGACCCGTACCGTGTTCGCGCGGCAGCCGATCCGGTCCACCGACATCGTGAACGGGTCACCGGGGTCGGGGCCCGGCCAGGCGCAGGCCGTCGCCGGCAGGAGGAAGACCACGAAGGCGGGCAGGGCGGCGAGGGCGAGGCGGGCGCGCATGCGATGGCTCCTCCAGGCACGGGCGAACGTGACACATTTTCGTCCCGCATCGTGCCCATATCGCTACGTTGAGTAACATGCGGCGGCTGTAGGCGCGAAGAGCCCCCTTCCTCCTTCATGATGGATGTATGGCGGAAGCGATCTACGTCGGCGGGTTGTTGGTGGCGACGCCGCTTCTCGACGATCCCAACTTCCGGCGTAGCGTCGTGCTCATCCTCGAACACGACCACGACGGCGGCACGCTCGGCGTGGTGCTCAACCGGCCGAGCGAGATCTCGGTGACCCAGGTGCTGCCCGTGTGGGACCCCCTGGTGACCGGGCCGCCGGTGCTCTTCGAGGGCGGGCCGGTGCAGACCGACAGCGCGCTCGCGCTGGCCGCCGTGCCGAGCGGGGAGGAGCCGCTGGGCTGGCGCCGGCTCCACGCCGGCACCGCGGCGGTGTCGCGGCTCGGCACGGTCGACCTGGACGCGCCGCCCGAGATCCTCCAGGGCGAGATCGCGCAGATGCGCATCTTCGCCGGCTACGCGGGCTGGACCACGGGCCAGCTGGAGAGCGAGATCGCGGAGGGCGCGTGGTACGTCGTCGACTCGGAGGCCGGCGACACCTTCCACGCCGATCCCGGCTCGCTCTGGCGACACGTGCTGCGGCGGCAGAAAGGTGAGCTGGCGTTCGTGGCGACCTGCCCGGACGATCCCACGATGAACTGACTAGGCGTCCCAGCCGGGGCGCAGCGAGCGCTCCACGAGCTGGAGCGTCTCCTCCATGCGCCGGACGATCTTCTGGAGGTCGGGCGGGTCCGCCGGGCAGGTGAATCCGATCCGCATGGCGGCCATCACGAACGTCACGACGAGATGGGGGAGCGGGCTCTCGTACGGGTCGACGCCCTGGCGGGCGGCGATGGCCTCGACCAGGCGCCGTTCGGACTCGACGGCCCGGGCGAAGGTGCTGTGGGCCAGGTGGGGGGTGGTGTCGAGAAGGCGCCTCACCTTGAGGAATCGCGCGACGTCGTCCGGCGTTGCGTACTCCATGGTGCGCAGCTGCGCGCGCAGGGCGTGGGTCATGGAGACGAACGGCGGCTCGTCCGCGGGGCGGTCGGCCAGGACCTCCAGCATCGTCTCCTCGACCTGGTCGTGGAGCCACAGGATCAGGTGTTCCTTGCTGGTGAAGTAACGGAAGAAGGTGCGTGGAGAGACCTCGACGGCCTCCGCTATCTGGTCGATCGGCGTCGAGTCGTACCCTTGTTCGAGGAAAAGATCGAGTGCGGCATCCAGAAGGGCGACCCGCGTCTTTTCCTTCTTGCGCTCTCGTAGTCCCATGTCTGTCACTCCCTCGACATCGTGATGTCACATACTGCCACATGTCAGCTTCTGGCGAATAAAACCCGTTTGTCATGTGGCAGCGTCTGCCACTATGGTTCCTGAGGTTTAAGAGACAATTGAGGGGGATTCAATGGCAGATGCGAAGACGGTGGCCGCGCCGTCGTCGCCGCCGGGCAAGACCGGGGCTCGCGGCAATCCTTGGCTGGTGCTCCTGGCGGTGAGCCTAGGCGTCATCATGGTGATGCTCGACGGCACCGTGGTCGGCATCGCGAACCCGGTGATCCAGGCAGACCTGGGCGCGACGCTGGCCGAGCTGCAGTGGGTGACCAGCGGCTACCTGCTGGCCCTGGCCGTGTTCCTGATCACCGCGGGGAAGCTGGGCGACCTTTTCGGGCACAAGCGCGTCTTCCTCATCGGCGTGGGCGGCTTCGCCCTCGTGTCGGTGGGCATCGGCTTCAGCGCCGAGCTGGCCGACGTCGTCCCCGGCGTGTCGCCGGCCGGCATGCTGATCGGCCTGCGCGTGCTGCAGGGCCTGTTCGGCGCGCTGCTGCAGCCCGCCGCGCTGGCACTGCTGCGCGAGGCGTTCCCCGGCGACAGGCTGAAGCAGGCGATGGGCGCGTGGGGTGCGATCATCGGCCTGTCCAGCGCCGCCGGCCCGATCGTGGGCGGCGTGCTGGTGGAGAACGTGAGCTGGGAGTCGGTCTTCTTCATCAACGCCCCGGTGGGCGTCATCGCCCTCATCATGGGCGCGCTGCTCATCGAGAAGAGCCCGATCAAGGTGCTGAACAAGATCGACTGGGGCGGCGTGGTGCTGCTGTCCGGCGCCATGTTCGCGCTCGTCTGGTCGATCATCAAGGCGCCCGAGTGGGGCTGGGGCGACTCGACCACGCTGACCTTCCTCGGCATGTTCGCGGTGCTCACCGCCGCCTTCGTCTTCTGGCAGAGCCGGGCCAAGCAGCCGCTGGTGCCGCTGTCGCTGTTCGCCAACGCGTCGATCTCCATCGGCACCGTGCTGATGATGATGGTCGCCTTCGCGATGTTCGGCGCCATGTTCTTCCTGGGCTTCTTCTTCCAGGGCACCCACGGGCTGACCCCCCTGGAGGCCGGCATCCGGATGCTGCCCATGAGCGCGGGCATGATCGTCGCCTCGCCGCTGGCGGGCATCCTGCTCGGCAAGCTCGGGCCGCGGCTCACCATGGCGGCCGGTCTGCTGGTGACCTCGGGGGCCATGTTCCTGATGTCCCAGCTGACGATGGACGCCACGTTCCTGGAGACCTCGATCCCGTTCGTGGTGCTGGCGTTCGGCATGTCGCCGGTCTTCGTCGGCGCCACCGAGATCATCGTGGGCAACGCCCCCGAAGGGCTCACCGGCGTGGCGGGCGGCCTTCAGCAGTCGGCCATGCAGGTCGGCGGCGCGCTCGGCACCGCCATCCTGGGCGCGGTCATGGCGGGGCAGATCTCCGCCAAGCTGCCCGGCTACCTCGGCCCGGCCGCCCAGTCGATTCCGCCCGACCAGCTCGCGCAGCTGGAGGCGGCGGCCTCGTTCGGCGGGCTCCCGCCGGGCACTCCCGAGCAGATCGCCCAGATCGTGGGCCCGGCCGCGAAGAGCGCCTTCATGGACGGCATGCACCTCGCCTTCCTGGTGAGCACCGGGATCGCGCTGCTGACGGCCGTGCTGGCCCTGTTCGTCAAGGCCGGACGCAAGACGGAGGACGTCCCCGTCCACGTCGGCTGAACCCCTTGGACACGGCCCCCGCCCGCACCGGGCGGGGGCCGTACCACTTTCCTGGATCGGCGCGCGGCGGGCATAGACTCGGTGGGGTGAGCACGAAGATCCTTCCAGAGCAGGAAACGCGTCCGAAGACGTCACACGGCGACGGTGACCACGAACGCTTCGCCCACTACGCCGACAAGCACAAGATCACCGAGTCCATGGTGACGGGCACGCCGATCCGGGCCCTGTGCGGCAAGGTGTGGGTGCCCAGCCGCGACCCGAAGAAATACCCCGTCTGCCCGGAGTGCAAGGAGATCTACGAAGGTCTGCCGTCCGGCGGCGGCGAGGGCGACGGCAAGGACAAGTAACCCGGCCACCGGGTCTGCCCTGGGGTCACGCCTGAATACGATGTCCGGGTGACAGCACCGAAAGCACTCGACACCCCATACGATGCCCCGCGCATCTTCGGCCCCGCATACCGCACGGCGACCCTGGGCATCCTCCTCGTCGTCACGCTGGTCGCCTTCGAGGGCATGTCGGTCAGTGTCATCATGCCGGAGGTCTCCAAGGACCTGCGGGCCCTGGAGCTCTACGGCGTCAGCTTCTCCGCCTTCTTCATCGCCAGCCTCTTCGCCAACGTGGTGGCGGGGCTGTGGGCCGACCGGCGCGGCTACGCGCTGCCGTTCCTGGCCGGTCTGGTGCTGTTCGTGCTCGGCATGGCGCTGGCCGGGGCCGCGACGGGCAAGGAGATGTTCCTGCTGGCGCGGGCCGTGCAGGGGCTCGGCGCCGGGCCGACGGTCGTGGCGCTGTATGTCATGATCGCCCGGGTCTATCCGCAGGACGTGCGGCCCCGGGTCTTCGCGGCGCTGTCGGCCGCGTGGGTGCTGCCGTCGATGATCGGCCCGTCCGTGGCGGGGTTCGTCGCCGAGCACCTCGGCTGGCGCTGGGTGTTCTTCGGCATCATCCCGCTGGTCGTGCCCGCCCTGCTCATGCTCCTGCCCTCGCTCAGGCGGCCGTCCGACGACCACGAGCCCGCCACCGGCCCGCGCTCGCGCCCGATGGCCATGACGGTGGCCGCCACCGCCACCGCCGTGGGCAGCGGCGTGCTGCTGTACGGGGTCGAGGAGCTGTACGACGCGCCGCTGGTCAGCGTCGTGTGGTGTGTGCTCGGGCTGGCGGCGCTCGGCTACGGGCTGGCCAGGCTGCTGCCGCCGGGTGCGCTCCGGTTCGGCCGCGGGCTGCCGACCACCGTCATGATGCGCGGGCTGTTCGCCGCCGCGTTCTTCGGGGTCAACGGCTTCATCCCGCTCGCCCTGACCGACGTCAAGGGGTTCACCACCGCCCAGGCGGGCATCGCGCTGACCACCGGGGCGCTCGGCTGGTCGGCCGGCTCCTACCTGCAGAGCAGGCGCGTGATCGACCCGTACCGCAGGATCAGGATGGGCGCGGCCTGCGTGACCGCCGGCATCCTGCTGGTCGTGCCCTCGGTCGTGGCCGGGATCACCGGCTGGGTCGCGGTTCCGGCCTGGATCGTCGCCGGGTTCGGGATGGGGATGGCGATGGCCACCATCAACGTGACCGCGCTCAAGCAGTCGCCGGTCAACGAGCAGGGCGCCAACAGCGCCGCGCTGTCCGTGACCGACATGCTCGGCGCGGCGCTCGCGCTCGGCGTCGGCGGCGCCCTGTCGAACGTGATCGGCTTCACGCCCAGCCAGATCGCGGTGGGATTCGCGGTGATCTGCGGGCTGATGGCGCTGATCGGGCTGGCCGCCACCTTCCTTTCGGCCCGGGTCACCGACCCGGCAGCCTGAATCCGTCCCTCCAGCCACACCGGCAACGGATCGCCGGACCGGGGCCGCCCCGGGATGGTAGGACAGCGGTCGTGGAGCGTGACGACCGCGTCCGTACGCGATGGGACTCCCTGCCGCCGTCCGCGCGCATGTACGGCACCCCCGCCGACCCCGGCCCCCGGGTGCCGCGGCGCGCGCTGGGGCGCCTGGCCCGGCCCGTGCTGGCGGTCGTGGCCGCGGCCGGGCTGGTGGCGGCGCTCGCCCTCGCCGTGCTCCGGCTGATGCCCTCGGGCGGGGAGGCCACGCCGCTGACCGACACGCTGGCCGGGGTGCGGCTGGCGCTGCCGCCCGGCTGGGAGGAAGAGAAGGTGGCGCCCGTCACCGGGTTCACCTCGTCGGCCAGGAACGACGACGGCGGCCTGGTCATGACCAGGCCGCTGCCGGGAGAGATCGCCGACCCGCGCGCGGGCGTCAAGGACGCCGCCGAGCACTACGCGCGCCTCCTGCTGAAGGGGGACAGGGTGAAGGTGGTCGACGACCGGCCGGTCGCCGGCGGCCACACCAGGGCGCTGCTGGCCCGGTACGACGACGTGGTGAACCGTCCCGCGTACCTGCGTGTGACGCTTGTCACGAACGGCGGCAAGGCGGCGCTCGTCCTCGGGCTGCTCCAGCCCGAGGAGACGGCCGCCAGGCAGGCGCTGGACGGGGTGATGGCCAGTGCCCGATAACGCCCATAGCACGCGCGGGAGAGCTTGGCCAGGATCGAGGAGCACGGCACGTCTTGTCGGTGGGCCGGTCTACTCTTGGGACACTGTGAGAAAGCGAAGCACACGAACCCCAGAGGTGATGCGGTGAGCACCTTCGCCGCATCCCACCTGTCGCCTTCCTATCCCGACCGCGCCGCGTGGGGCACCGCGCCCAAGTTGCGCGCCTGGCAGCAGGAGGCGTTCGACCTCTACTTCGGGCGAGAGCCGCGAGACTTCCTCACCGTGGCCACGCCGGGCGCCGGCAAGACCACCTACGCCCTGCGCATCGCCAGCGAGCTGCTCACCCGCGGGGTGATCCGCGCGATCACCATCGTCACCCCGACCGAGCACCTCAAGCGCCAGTGGGCCGACGCCGCCGGCAAGGTCGGCATCAGCATCGACCCCGAGTTCAAGAACAGCCAGGGCACCACCAGCCGCGACTACACCGGGGTCGCGGTGACCTACGCCCAGGTCGCCATGCACCCCGCGCTCCACCGCGCCCGCACCGAAGCCCGCAAGACGCTGGTCATCTTCGACGAGATCCACCACGCGGGCGACGCCAAGTCCTGGGGCGACGGCGTGCAGGAGGCGTTCGAGCCGGCCGCCCGGCGGCTGCAGCTCACCGGCACCCCGTTCCGCTCCGACGACAGCCCGATCCCGTTCGTCACCTACGAGGAAGACGCCGAGGGCCTCAAGCGCAGCCGCGCCGACTACTCCTACGGCTACGGTCCCGCGCTCGCCGACAACGTCGTGCGGCCGGTCATCTTCCTGGCCTACTCCGGCGAGATGAGGTGGCGCACCCGCGCCGGCGACGAGCTCTCCGCCACGCTCGGCACCCCGCTCACCAAGGACCAGCTTTCCCAGGCCTGGCGCGCCGCCCTCGACCCGAAGGGCGACTGGATCCGCCAGGTCATGCAGGCCGCCGACCGCCGCCTGACCGAGGTGCGCCGCCACGTGCCCGACGCGGGCGGCCTGGTGATCGCCACCGACCACGAGACGGCCCGTGCCTACGCCCGCCACCTGCGCAACATCGCCGGCGAGGCGGCCACCGTCGTGCTCTCCGACGACCCCGGCGCGTCCAAGAAGATCAAGAACTTCGCCGCCTCGGGCGACCGCTGGCTGGTCGCGGTCCGCATGGTCTCCGAAGGCGTCGACATCCCGCGGCTGTGCGTGGGCGTCTACGCCACCTCCACCTCCACCCCGCTGTTCTTCGCCCAGGCCGTGGGGCGCTTCGTGCGCGCCCGCAAGCGCGGCGAGACCGCCTCGGTGTTCCTGCCCTCGGTGCCGACCCTCATGGGCCTGGCCAACGAGATGGAGGCCGAGCGTGACCACGTGCTCAACCGCCGCCCGCCCGAGGACGGCCTCGACGACAGCCTGCTCGACGACGCCAACCGCAAGAAGGACACCCCCGACGTCCTCGGCGACGAGCTGCCGTTCGAGACCATGGAGACCTCGGCCACCTTCGACCGGGTGCTCTTCGACGGCGGCGAGTTCGGCACCGGCGCCGAGGTCGGCTCCGCCGAGGAAGAAGACTTCCTCGGCCTGCCCGGCCTGCTGGAGCCCGACCAGGTGGCCACGCTGCTGCGCAAGCGCCAGTCCGACCAGCAGGCGGCCAAGCGCAAGCAGCCCGAGCCCAAGGACACCCTGGCCCCGCACGAGCGCATCGCCGAGCTGCGGCGCGAGCTCAACGGCCTGGTCGGCGCGTGGAACCACCGCACCGGCCAGCCCCACGGCGTGATCCACGCCGAGCTGCGCCGCTCCGCCGGCGGGCCGCCGATCGCGCAGGCGACCGCCGAGCAGATCCAGGAACGCATCGACCTCATCCGGCGCTGGGCGACCCAGCGCCGGTAGGCGGCTTTCGGATCAGCGGCCCCGGAGATCGTGACGCTCCGTAACCCTATGCGTTTGGCAACAGAGCAGTAGCCTTCCGTTAGAAAGCAGGCCGGACAGGCAACACTTTCCGATGGGCTGCCTAACGGAGATCCAGAGGGACGTGCTCATGTCGCCTGAGGCCATGGGAAGGTCGATGCTCGCCGTCTCGTCCGGGCTCTTCTCCAATGCGATCGTCATCCGGCTGAGCGGCGAGATCGACGTGTACGGGCTCCCGGCGCTCCGCGATCACCTCACCCGGGTGTGGGACCTGCCCCCCACGCCGTTCCTGATCCTCGACATGCAAGAGGTCGGTTTCTGCGATTCGATGGGCATGAACGAGCTCCTGGACATCATGCACCGGTGCGAGGCGCGTGACACCGGGCTGCTGCTGGGCGGCGTGCAGGGCGTGATGGCCCGGGTGCTGTCCATCACCGGGCTGCGCAACGCCTTCGAGGTCTTCGGCACTCTCGACGAGGCGTTGCGCCACGCCGGCATGCGGGCCTGAGAACCCGTTTCCCGCCATCGGGTGAAAGGGAGTACGACACCCGATGGAAAGGGGGCGATTTGATTACGGACACAGAACGCGTGTCCACGGACGCCGAGGTGATCGAACAGTCCTGGCGGGACCCGGCCGCCTTCTCGACGCTGTTCGACCGTCACGCGCCCGCCCTGCACCGCTACGTCACCCGGCGGCTGGGCGACTCGCTCGCCGACGACGTCGTGGCCGACACGTTCCTGGCCGCCTTCCGGCGGCGCGACCGGTACGACGTGCGCCACACCGACGCCCGCCCCTGGCTGTACGGGATGGCCGCCAACCTGATCGGCAAGCACCGCCGCAGCGAGGTCAGGTCCTACCAGGCGCTGGCCAGGACCGGCGTGGACGACGTGGTGGAGAGCTACGCCGACCGGGTGGACGCGCGGGTGTCGGCGTCGGCGGCGCAGCGCGACCTGGCCCGCGCGCTGGCCGAGCTGTCCCCTGACGAGCGTGACGTGCTGCTGATGATCGCGTGGGCCGACCTGGGCTACGAGGAGGTGGCCCAGGCGCTCGGCATCCCGGTGGGGACCGTCAGGTCCCGGCTGCACCGGGCTAGGAAGAAGACCCGCGCCGCTCTGGGCGGGATGAATCCGACGGACGTCGACGAGGAGAACGATCATGGATGACCTGCGGTTGCTCCAAGAGATGCGCGCGGACGCGCCGGAGCCCGGGGAGGCGCGGCTCGCTGAGATGCGTGCCGCGCTCAGCGAGGAGATCACACTGAGCGGCCTGACAGCGGGCACGCCACCCCGCGAGGCTCTCGCGGCGGGCGCGCTCGCCACCCAGGGCGCCGTCCGGGGGACCGCGGCGCGACGGGTGCCGCGCTTCGTCAAGCTGGGCGTCGCGCTGTCGGGGGTCGCGGCGGCCGCTCTCGCGGCGCTGCTGGTCAACGGCGGCGCGGCCCCGGCGTTCGCCGTCACCTCTCAGGCCGACGGCTCGATCAAGGTGACCATCAACGAGTTCAGCGACCCCGGCAGCCTTGAGGAAGCGCTGGCGGACAAGGGCGTCAACGCCGCGGTCGACTACCTGCCCGAGGGGAAGACCTGCCAGGGCACACGGGGCGAGCCCGCCAAGGCGAGCGGACGGGTGGAGACCGGCCTCCGCTCGAACGGCGGCGGCGTGGACTTCACCATCACCAAGGGCGCGGTCGGCAGCGGCGAGACGCTGGTCCTGGCCATCTCCGGCGGCGGGTCCGGCAAGGCGCCCTCCGGCATGAATGTCGCGGTGATCAAGGGCGAGGTGAAGGAGTGCACGCCGGTCTCGGTGCCCGCTCCCGCCGATTCCGGCGAGGGTGAGAAGGGTTCCGAGGTCAACGAGCAGGGCGGCCCGGAGAAGGGGACCCACAGCGTCACCGAGGGTGACGACCAGGGCCCCCGGCACGACACGGGCGGCAGCTCCGACGACGGCTCCAAGATCCTCCACCACAGCGGCGACTAGCGACGCGCCCTCACCCGGCGGCCCCGCCACGGGGCCGCCGGGAACCCGGGCTCCTAGGGGCGGCCCCTTCGCATGACACGTGGCCTCGCCGAGGTGGCCGCCCTGCTGGCGACCGCGCCGCTGCCATGGTGGATCGGCGGCGGACACGCGATCGAGCCGGCGGTCGGCCACGTGTACCGCACGCACGGCGACGTGGACCTCGGCCTGCTGCGCCGCGACCACGTCCCGGCCGTCCCCTGACCGCCCTCACCGTCGCCGGCGTCCCCTGCGACGGCTCGCTCCGGAGGTCCGGCTCCTCTACAAGGCGCGGGCGCCGCGCCCCAAGGACGAGATGGACTTCGACCGCATGCTGCCCCTGCTCACCCCGCCCCAGCGAGACTGCGGAGACCGAGCACGGCGCCTATCCGTGGCGGGGCCGTCTGATGATGTGAACCGGTGGTAGAGATCTTTCCTCTCGGGGGGGAGAAAGGTCTTCGGGTTCTTGGCGCCCGCGTAACCGGAGCGTGAGGAAATCTGTACTCTTCGTGATCGGTGGTGTCGCAGGGACGCCGCGTTACCGTAGAGGAGTGCCAGAGGTGAGTCTGTACCTGCCGGAGGACATGAAGCAGCGGGTCGCGGAAGCGGCCAGGGCGCATCACATGTCCGAGGACGCCTACATGCGCGAGGCGATCGCGCGGATGCTCGGCGCCGAGGTCCTGACCGAGCGGCCCCGTCCCACGCTGCCGCTCTTCGACAGCGGCGACCCGAGCCTCGCCCGCAGGGTCGACGAGATCATGGAGGACTTCGACCCGGGCGGGCGCGACTGATGCTCGTCCTCGACACCAGCGGCGCCTTCGCCGCCATCGACCGCGCCGCCGAGGACCACGGGGCGGCCAGGCGGATACTGGAGGCGGAGAAAGGGCCGATCCTCCTGTCGCCCTTCGTGCTCGCGGAGCTCGACTACCTGCTCCTGACCCGGATCGGCCTGCGGGCCGAGACCGACTATCTACGCGAGGTGACTTACGGAACGTACGATCTCGTACCGATGGCGCGGCAGGAGATCGTCGAGGCCACCGACGTCATCCTCCGCTACGCCGACATGAAGGTCGGCCTGGCCGACGCTTCCATCGCCGTGCTGGCGGCCCGCTATGAGACGACCCGGGTGCTGACGCTGGATCAGCGGCACTTCCGGGCCATGAAGCCGCTCTGGGGCGACGCGTTCACCGTGTTGCCCGCCGACCTCAACTAGCGGACGATCGGGGCGCCGTGGAGGGTGGCGCCGGCGGCGTCGAGCTGGGCCACGGCGGCGTCCGTCGTCTGCTTGGCCACGCCGGCCGTGAGGTCGAGCAGCACGCGGACCGTGAGGCCGTGCTTGACGGCGTCGATGGCGGTGGCGCGGACGCAGTGGTCGGTGGCGATGCCCACCACGTCGACGTCGCGCACGCCGTGCCGGCGCAGCCACTCCGCCAGCGGGACGCCGTCGCCCGAGGTGCCCTCGAAGCCGCTGTAGGCCGCCTCGTGGGCGCCCTTGCTGAAGACCTCCTCCACGGCCGACACGTCGAACGCCGGGTGGAAGTCGGCGCCGGGGGTGCCCGCCACGCAGTGGGCCGGCCAGGAGGTGGCGAAGTCGGGCTCGTCGGCGAAGTGGGAGCCGGGGTCGACGTGGTAGTCGCGGGTGGCCACCACGTGGTCGTAGCCGTGGTCGGCCACGTGTCGCGAGATCGCGGCCGCGACCTCGGAGCCGCCCGCCACGGCGAGGCTGCCTCCCTCGCAGAAGTCGTTCTGCACATCGACGATGATCAGCGCCGTACCCATACGGCCCACGATACGTCAGGCGAACTCCGTGGGGATCGCCGCGTACCCCCGGGCGAGGTGGAGCGCGTCCTGCGGCAGGCGGGCGATCGCCTCGGCGTGCCGCGCCCGCGCCTCGGCGAGGGGTTCGCGGCCGACGATTTCGCCCTCGCGTACGAACCCGGTCAGCAGCGGCACGCCGCCCTCCGGCACCAGCCCGGACGTGGTGACCAGCTCCGTCTCGTAGTGGTCCGACTTGTTCAGCAGGCGGTAGGCCTGCTTGCGCCCGCCCCGCGACGGCTTGCCGACCGACCGTTTGGCCACCGGCTCCAGCTTGCCGGTCCTGGTCTCGCGGGCCACCAGCTTGTAGACCAGCGCGGCCGTGGGCACGCCCGAGCCGGTCACCAGGGAGGTGCCGACGCCGTAGCCGTCGACCGGGGCCGCGGCCAGCGCGGCGATCGCGTACTCGTCCAGGTCGGAGGTGACCAGGATGCGGGTGTGGAAGGCGCCGAGCGAGTCGAGCTGCTCGCGTACCTCCTGGGCGGCGGCGGCCAGGTCGCCGGAGTCGATGCGGACGGCGCCCAGCTTCTCGCCGGCCAGCTCGACCGCGGTGCGCACGGCCTCACGCACGTCGTAGGTGTCGACGAGCAGCGTGGTGCCGGGGCCCAGCGTGGCGATCTGGGCCTCGAACGCCTGCTCCTCCGAGTCGTGCAGGAGCGTGAACGCGTGTGCGGCCGTGCCGGCCGTGGGGATCCCGTACAGCCGCCCGGCCTGCAGGTTGGAGGTGGAGGAGAACCCGGCGAGGTAGGCGGCGCGGGCGGCGGCCACCGCGGCCTGCTCGTGCGTGCGGCGCGCGCCCATCTCGATGATCGGCCGCTTGCCGGCCGCGTTCACCATCCGGGAGGCGGCCGAGGCGATCGCGCAGTCGTGGTTCAGCACCGAGAGGATCAGCGTCTCCAGCAGCACGGCCTCGGCGAACGTGCCCTCCACGACCATGATGGGAGAGGCGGGGAAGTACAGGTCGCCCTCGCGGTAGCCGTGGATGCTCCCCGAGAACCGGTACTCGGCCAGGAACGCGAGGGTCGGCTCGTCGACGACGTTGTGCTCCTGGAGAAAAGTGAGTTCTTCGTCACCGAAACGGAAGCGTTCCAGCTCGTCGAGGACGCGTCCCGCCCCGGCGACCACTCCGTAGCGCCGCCCGCCGGGCAGGTGGCGGGCGAACACCTCGAAGACCGCTCGCCGGTGTGCCGCGCCGCTTCGCAACGCCGCCTGCAGCATCGTCAGCTCATAGTGATCTGTCAGCAACGCGGTGCTCATGGTCATCGTCACGAGTCGAAGACTACGGCCCACATAGGGCAGACTCATGGATGTGGGTAGCACCGCTCCAATCACCGTCGAGCGTCCTTCACAGGACGTCCGGCCCGATCTGCCGTGGGTGACGATCGTCTGGAACGACCCGGTCAACCTCATGTCCTATGTGACCTATGTCTTCCAAACGGTCTTCGGCTACACCCGGGAGAAGGCCGAGAAGCTGATGATGGACGTCCACCACAAGGGGAAGGCCGTCGTGTCCAGCGGCACGCGCGAAGAGATGGAACGCGATGTGCAGATTCTCCACTCCTACGGCCTGTGGGCGACGGTCCAGCCGGATTCGGTCAAGTGAGGCGGTGCCGGTGAGCTCGGGGTTCTCCTCCGGACGCGACGGAGCGGTGATCGCGAAGTTCGAGGCCGCGGAGGTCTCGATCCTGTCCTCGCTCGTCGGGATGGTGCTCGGGCTGGTCGCGCCCGGCGAGACCAGCGACGACCCGCTGGAGCGGGCGCTCGGCATCGGCGACGGCACGGCGCCGTCCGATCCGGTGCTGGCGCGGCTGTTCCCGTCGGCTTACGAGGACGAGAAGGAGTCGACGGAGTTCCGCCGCTACACCGAGGCGACGCTCCGCGACGGCAAGCGCGCCGACGCCCAGACCCTGCTCGACACCGCCGCGCCGGGCCGGGTGGAGCTCACTCCCGAGCAGGCCCAGGCCTGGCTGCGCTCGCTCAACGACGTCCGGCTCACGCTCGGCACCCGCCTGGAGGTGACCGAGGAGATCCACGACGAGCTCGAGTCGATGTCCGAGGACGACCCGCGCTACCCGGCGTTCGTCACCTACGACTGGCTCACCTACCTGCAAGACAGCCTGGTCCGAGCGCTCTGGTAACTTCCGCAGCATGCTGACCATCTCGAAGGAACTGGCCGACAAGATCGTCGCCCATGCCCGGGCCGACCACCCCGACGAGGCATGCGGCGTGATCGCGGGGCGTGACGGCGTCCCGGAGCGGTTCATCCCGATGGAGAACGCCGAGCGCTCGCCCACCTTCTACCGGTTCGACTCGATGGAGCAGTTCCGCGTCTGGCGTGAGATGGACGACCGCGACGAGGAGCCGGTGGTGATCTACCACTCCCACACGGCCACCGAGGCATACCCGTCGCGGACCGACGTCTCATACGCGTCAGAGCCGAACGCCCACTACGTCCTGGTCTCGACCAGGCACGAGACGGACGTCGAGTTCCGCTCGTACCGGATCCTGGACGGTGAGATCACCGAGGAAGAGGTAAGGTTCATCCCATGATGGGCTGGCCTGTGCAGAGTTTCCTCTTCGCACACACTCCGGCTGTCCTCCTGTACGACTGTCGCTGGCTCTGATCAGGTAACTGAGCAGGAATCCCCAGACACCCGTCGGTGTTGCATGCCGATGGGGACGACGACCAGATCGAGGAGATTGACAGCGATGGCCATCGAGGTCCGCATTCCGACCATCCTGCGTAACTACACCGACGGCGCCAAGGCCGTCAGCGCCGAAGGCGCGACCCTGGACGAGCTGATCGCCAGCCTGGAGTCCCGCCACCCCGGCATCAAGGACCGCCTCGTCGACGACAACGGCCTGCGCCGCTTCGTCAACGTCTACCTGAACGACGAGGACGTGCGCTTCCTCGGCGGGCTCGGCACCCCCGTCTCCGACGGCGACACGGTGACCGTCCTCCCGGCCGTCGCCGGCGGGTGACATGCGGTTCGAATCGCTGACCGACTCGGTCGGCCGGACGCCCATGGTGGGGCTGCCGAGGCTGTCCCCGTCCGCCGACGTGCGCGTCTGGGCCAAACTCGAGGACCGCAACCCCACCGGCTCCATCAAGGACCGCCCGGCGCTGTGGATGGTCGAGCAGGCGGAGAAGGACGGCCTGCTCACCCCCGGCTGCACGATCCTGGAGCCGACCAGCGGCAACACCGGCATCTCGCTGGCCATGGCGGCCAAGCTCAAGGGCTACCGCCTGGTGTGCGTCATGCCGGAGAACACCTCGGATGAGCGCCGCCAGCTGCTGCGCATGTGGGGTGCGGAGATCATCTCCTCGCCGGCCGCGGGCGGCTCCAACGAGGCGGTGCGGGTGGCCAAGGGCCTGGCCGAGTCCCATCCCGACTGGGTCATGCTCTACCAGTACGGCAACCCGGCCAACTGGCGCTCCCACTACGAGACGACCGGGCCGGAGATCCTCGAGGACCTGCCCACCGTGACCCACTTCGTGGCGGGCCTGGGCACCACCGGCACCCTCATGGGCGTCGGCCGCTTCCTGCGCGAGCGCGTGCCCGAGGTGCAGATCGTGGCCGCCGAGCCGCGCTACGGCGAGCTCGTGTACGGGCTGCGCAACGTCGACGAGGGCTTCATCCCCGAGCTGTACGACGAGTCGGTGCTGACCACCCGGTTCTCCGTGGGGTCCGCCGACGCGCTGCGCCGCACCCGCGAGCTGCTGTCTTCCGAGGGCATCTTCGCGGGCGTGTCCACGGGCGCGGCCCTCCACGCCGCCCTGGGCGTCGCGCGCAAGGCCGTCAAGGCGGGCCGGCGGGCCGACGTCGTGTTCGTGGTGGCCGACGGCGGCTGGAAGTATCTCTCGACGGGCGCGTACGAAGGCACCCTCGACGAGGCCGAGCAGCGGCTCGAAGGCCAGCTCTGGGCCTGAGACCGCGAAGGGGCGGCCGGCGCGCGCCGGCCGCCCCTTCGCGTCCCGTCATCAGTTGAACAGCACCCGCATGGAGAACGTCACTTCCGTGTCGGTCTGCTTGCCGCTGAGGCCGACGGCGCGCAGCACCTCCAGGTTGGCCTTCTCCTCGCCCCGCATGTTCGCCAGGTAGAGCTTCTCCACCTTGTCCAGGTCGACGAACAGGCCGTACGTGGCCTCGCCCGCGTCAGGGATGGCGGTCTGGAAGGTCTCGCTCTCGCCGAGCGTGCCCTCACCGGCGAGCGTCTTGGCGTACTCGTCGGTGGTCGCCACGGTGAAGACGCCGTCGCCGGCGACCTTGGCGATCTGCACCTGCTGCCCCTGGGCGTTCAGGCTCTGCTGCACCCGGTCCAGGATGGCCTGGGCCTTGGCGGCGTCGGTGGTGATCCGCACGCCCGCCTTGAACTGCTGGGTGTCGAGGCCCTCGCTGTCGACGGCCACGGTGAAATTCTGGCCGAGCACGGTGGCCAGGTCGTCCGGCAGCTTGAGCCCGAACTGGGTCTGCGCCTGCTGCAGGAACGTCTGGAACTCCTGGGACGCCCCGGCCGACTTCTGGATCTCGGCCCACTGCTTGGTGACGATCTTGTCCAGGCCGGAGATCGTGAGCGCGCCCGCGGTCGAGCCCGGCAGCGCGGCCAGGTTCGCGGTCGGCACGTCCTCGCCGCCGGTCAGGTCCTTGGCGCCGCGCAGCACGCCGGCGAGCTCGACGTACCCGCCGTCGAACCGCAGCGCGCCCGCGAACCTGGCGGTCTTGACCTGCTCGACCACCTGCTGCTGCTCGGCGGTCAGCGTCTCGCCCGAGAGCTCGGCGACCTTGCCCATGTGCGCCCAGAACGACAGCACGCCCTGCTCCCCGATGGCGCTCAGGTCGTCGCTGAAGTCGGCGTTGTCGGCCAGCGTGGTCTCCGCGGCCGCGTACTTGTCGGCGTTCTCCTGCGTCTCGGCGACGATCGCGTAGTCCTCGCGGAAGGCCAGGCCGTGCTTGCTCTTCCCCATCATCTTGGCGATGCCGGCCTTGGCGGCCGCCTCGTCCTTCACCTGGATCGCCATCGCGACGCCGGGCTCCTCGCCGCCGCTGGGCAGCACGCCGACCCCGACCCGGCTCCCGAGCCACGGGTCGATGTCCTTGGCGAAGTCGACGTCCTTGAGGCTGTTGTCGCTCTCCTTCAGGGAGTCGAAGAAAGCCTTGCGCGGGTCGTCGCCCTGGAAGGTGTCCTTGGTGGTGGAGAACTTCTGCGCGATCTGGAACAGGGCCAGCTTCTGGTTGGCGGCCGGGTCGAGGTCCAGGCGGACGTAGGCGATGGCGTCGGCGGGCAGCACGTCGTGCGGCTGCGTGCCGCCGCCGCCGAGGAACGAGCCCACGGCCCAGGCGCCGCCGCCGAAGAGCACCACGGCGAGCGCCGCCGCGACGGCGATCACCCAGCCCTTGCGGCCCTTCTTGGGCGGCTCGCCGCCGTGGCCGGGGAAATCCTGGCCCGGGGCCTGCCAGCCGAGCTGCTCCTGCTGCCCGTAACCCTGCTGTCCAAAGCTCTGCTGCCCGTAGCCCTGCTGCTGCTGACCGTACTGCTGCTGCTGGCCGTACTCAGGCTGCTGGCCGTACTGGGGCTGGCCGTACTGGGGTTGCCCGTACTGGGGTTGCCCGTACTGCTGCGGGTCATAGCCGGGCTGGCCGCCGTGCGGAGGCTGCTGCCCGTAGGACGCCTGCTGCCCGTAAGGGGACTGCTGACCTGGGTCGGCCTGCTGACCGTACTGCGGCTGACCGTACTGGGGCTGCTGGCCGTACGGGGCCTGCTGCTGGTACGGCTGCTGCGGGGGGTACGGCTGGCCGTGAGACATAGGCGTCGTCGGCGGGTTCTCGGGTTGCTGCTCCTGATTCCACCGGAACGCTGTCGTCCGGTCAGGATCCTGCCCCGGCGGGGGATTGTTCGCAGACATCACTCAACTCACAGTGTGGACATTTAAATCACACAGAAGGTAGCTGATGTTGCTAGACCCCCGCTTGCAATGCGCTGAAGTGTGCAGGCGGCCCGGTTTGGGGTGGGTTTCTGGATGTACAGTATGAACTCACTAGAATATAGTTCCGTACTTGAGGCAGGGGCGGATGACCAAGTTCGACGAGGCCACGCAGGCGATCCGGGTCGACGAGACCACCTACGACGTCTGCCTCGACCCCGGCTACCAGATCGGCGGCCCGCTCAACGGCGGCTACCTGATGGCGGTGGTCCTGCGGGCGGTGGTCGACGACTCGCCGTTCGCGCACCCGGTGAGCACCACCGCGCAGTTCCTCAAGGCTCCCGTGCCAGGGCCCGCCACCGTACGCGTCGAGCGGATCAAGACCGGCAAGACCGCCGCGTTCACCCGCGCCACCCTCGTCCAGGACGGCGTCGCGCAGATCGAGACCCTCGTCACCACCGCCACCCTGACCAACGCCGATCCCGTCTACGCCGACGGGCCCGCGCACGCCATGCCGCCCCTGGAGGAGTGCGTCAAGCTGCCGGACCCCAAGCCCGAGTCGAACATGAACATGAACGCCCAGGTGGAGGTCGTGTTCGACCCGCCGAGCATCGGCTGGCTCTCCGGCGCGCCCGCCGGCCGGCCCGAGTCGCGCGCCTACTTCCGGATGGCCGAGCCGCAGGACCCCGACCCGTTCGTGCTGGCGGTGGCCGTGGACGCGCTGCCGCCCGTGGTGTTCTCCGCCGGCCTGCGCGGCTGGGCGCCGACCGTCGAGCTCACCTGGCACCTGCGCGCGCTGCCCGCCCCCGGCTGGCTCACCGTGCTGGCCGGCGGCCGGCTCGTCGCCGACGGCTGGTTCGACGAGGACGCGGAGGTGTGGGACTCGACGGGCCGCCTGGTGGCGCAGTCGCGCCAGCTGGCACGGGTGGGGCGAGGTTGACACGCGCGCTGTGAGCATTCTTACGCAGTGAAAAGAGCGCAGGTCGCCTACCCTCTGAAGCGTGCCGGACGCGAGTATTGGGATCTTCGACAGCGGGGTGGGCGGCCTCACGGTCGCCCGGGCGATCATCGACCAGCTGCCCCATGAGTCCATCACCTACGTGGCCGACACGGCCCGGCAGCCGTACGGGCCCAAACGCATCGCCGAGGTGCGCGCCTACGCCCTGGAGGTGATGGACCACCTCGTCGAGCACGACGTCAAGATGCTCGTGATCGCCTGCAACAGCGCCAGCGCCGCCGTGCTGCGCGACGCCCGCGAGCGCTACGACGTGCCCGTCGTCGAGGTGATCCAGCCCGCCACCCGGCGGGCGGTGCGCGCCACCCGCAACGGCAGGGTCGGTGTGATCGCCACCCGGGCCACGATCGAGTCGATGGCCTACCACGACGCCTTCACCGCCGCTCCCGACGTCCAGCTCACCGGTGTGGCCGCCCCGCACCTGGTGTCGTACGTCGAGCGCGGCGAGACGATGAGCGAGGAGCTCATCGAGGTCGTCCGCGGCTACCTGGAGCCCATCCAGGACGCCGGATGCGACACGCTCATCCTCGGCTGCACCCACTACCCGCTGCTCACCGGCGCGATCTCCTATGTCGCGGGCGACGGGGTCACGCTGGTGTCCAGCGCGGACGAGACGGCCAAGGACGTCTACCGCATCCTGCACGACCGCGGCCTGGCGGCCGGCGGCGAGGCCAGCCCCCGGCACCGCTTCCGCGCCACCGGCGACTCCACGCTCTTCGCCCGGCTCGGACGCCGCTTCCTGGGTCCGGAGATCGACGCGGTCGAAGTCGCTCCAGTGGGGGGTACCACCGTCAAGGGAGGCCCGCATGAAAGTGACCATCATCGGCTGCTCGGGAAGTTTTCCCGGCCCTGACAGCCCCGCGTCCTGCTACCTCGTCGAGGCGGAGGGCTTCCGGCTGTTGCTCGACTTCGGCAGCGGGTCCCTGGGAGTGCTCCAGCGCCACATCGGCCTGTACGACGTCGACGCGATCTGCCTGACCCACCTGCACGCCGATCACTGCCTCGACCTGTGCGGCTACCACGTGGCCCGCACCTACGGCCCCGACGCCCCGTACCCGCGGGTGCCCGTCTACGCGCCGGCCGACGCGCCGCGCCGGCTCGCCGCCGCCTACGGCATGCCGGACGAGCCCGGGCTGGAGACCGCCTTCGACTTCGCGGGGCTCGCGCCGGGCACGATCGAGGCCGGCCCGTTCACGGTGACCGCGGCCCTGGTCAACCACCCAGTGGAGGCGTACGGGTTCCGCGTCGAGCACGCCGGGCGCAGCGTCGTCTACTCCGGCGACACCGGCGAGTGCGCCGAGCTGGTCAAGCTGGCCGCCGACGCCGACCTGCTGCTGTGCGAGGCGTCGATGCTCGACGGCCCCGACCTGCCCACCGGGCTCCACCTGTCCGGCCGCCAGGCGGCCGAGCACGCCGCCGAGGCCGGGGCCGGGCGGCTCGTGCTCACCCACCTCGTCCCCTGGAACGACCCGGCCGACGTGCTGGACGACGCCACCCGTGGCGGCTTCGCCGGGCCGATCGAGCTGGCCCGCAGCGGCGCCGTCTACGACCTGGCGTGAGGTCGTGCGGGGCGGGGATAGGCTGATCTGCATGTCGCGACAGGATGGCCGAAACCCCGACCAGCTCCGCCCCATCACCATCACCCGCAACTGGATCACCCACGCGGAGGGGTCCGTGCTGGTGGAGTTCGGCCAGACGAGGGTGCTGTGCGCCGCGTCCGTCCAGGACAGCGTGCCGCGCTGGCGGCGCGGCACCGGCCAGGGCTGGGTGACGGGCGAGTACGCGATGCTCCCGCGCGCCACCAACACCCGCAACGACCGCGAGTCCGTCCGCGGCAAGATCGGCGGACGGACCCACGAGATCTCCCGCCTGATCGGCCGCTCGCTGCGCGCCTGCGTCGACTACAAGGCCCTGGGCGAGAACTCGATCCTGCTCGACTGCGACGTCCTGCAGGCCGACGGCGGCACCAGGACCGCCGCCATCACCGGCGCCTACGTCGCGCTCGCCGACGCCGTCGCCTGGATGCGCGAGCGCAAGATGTGCCCCGGCGACCCGCTCATCGGCTCGGTGTCGGCGGTCTCCGTGGGCGTCGTCGGCTCGGTGCCGATGCTCGACCTCTGCTACGTCGAGGACGTCGCCGCCGAGACCGACATGAACGTCGTCATGACCGGCGAGGGCAGCTTCGTCGAGGTGCAGGGCACCGCCGAGGGCGCCCCGTTCGACCGCGGCGCGCTCGACCGGCTGCTCGACCTCGCCGTGACCGGCTGCGAGGAGCTCACGCTCATCCAGCAGGAGGCGCTGTCCGCATGAGGATCCTGCTCGCCACCCGCAACCCCGGCAAGATCGCCGAGCTGCGGCGCATCCTCGCCGGGTTCGACATCGTGGGGCTGGAGGAGTTCCCGGAGATCGGCGACGTGGCCGAGACCGGCGTCACCTTCGAGGACAACGCCCTGCTCAAGGCCCGCGAGGTGGCCAGGCAGTCGGGCCTGCCCTCGGTGGCCGACGACTCCGGGCTCTGCGTCGACGTGCTCAACGGCATGCCCGGCGTGTTCTCCGCCCGCTGGTCGGGCCGTCACGGCGACGACCAGGCCAACCTCGACCTGCTGCTCGCCCAGGTGTCCGACGTGCCCGACGACAAGCTCACCGCCCACTTCACCTGCGTGGCCGCGCTGTCGCTGCCCTCGGGTGAGTCCAGGGTGGCCGAGGGCGTCCTGCCCGGTCATCTCGTGCGCGCCCCGCGCGGCTCGGGCGGCTTCGGGTACGACCCGATCTTCGTGCCCGACGGCGACAGCCGCACCACGGCCGAGATGACGGCCGACGAGAAGGACGCGATCTCCCACCGGGGCCGCGCCTTCCGCGCGCTCGCGCCGATCGTGCACGAACTGCTGGCGCCGTAACCATCCCTTAAGACCTGCCGGGCGCCGCGCGGCGTAGCGTCGGAGTCGTGCGAAGTAATCAGGTCACGCCCGTCTGGGCGGGCGCGCTGGCAGGCATCGTGGCGGGCGCCGTGGCGCTCGGCGTCGCGCAGCTCGGCGCGGGGCTGGTACGAGCCTCGTCGTTCCCGGTCCTGGCCGTGGGCGACTGGGTGGTCGACCTGTCGCCGGCACCGCTGAAGGAGTTCGCGATCCGGACCTTCGGCGAGAACGACAAGAACGTCCTCATCGGCGGCGTGCTCGTGGTGCTCACCCTGATCGCGGCCGGCATCGGCGTCGTGGCCCGGCGCCGCCGCGCGTACGGGACGGCGGGGCTGGCGCTGTTCGGGGTGGTGGGGCTGGTGGCGGTGCTGACCAGGCCCGGCGCGACGGCCGCCGACGCGCTGCCGACGCTGGCGGGGGTGGCGGCGGGCGCCCTGGCCCTGTCCTGGATCCTCCGCCGCGCCACCCCTTCCGTCCGCGAGGTTTCCACCGGGGACGTCGAGCGGCCCGGGGTCATGTGGGCTCCGGGCATGCCGTACGCGTTCGACCGGCGCAGGCTGCTGACCGGGGCCGCCGGGGGAGTGGTGGCCGCCGGGGCCGCCGCCGTCGCGGGCCGTTCGCTCAGTGGTGCTCGCGCCGTCGACGCGGCACGGGTCAACGTCGCGATCCCCGCGCCCGCCGTGCCGGCCCCGCCCCTTCCGGCCGGAGCCGATCTCCGGATCAGGGGCCTGTCGCCGTTCGTCACCCCGAACGCCGACTTCTACCGCGTGGACACCGCGCTCATCGTCCCCCAGGTGGACCCGCGGGCGTGGACCCTGCGCGTGCACGGCCTCGTCGACCGTCCGATCGAGATCACGTACGAGGAACTGCTCAGGCGCCCGCTCATGGAGGCCGACATCACCCTCGCCTGCGTCTCCAACGAGGTCGGCGGTCCCCTGGTGGGCAACGCGCGCTGGCTCGGGGTGCGGATGGCCGACGTGCTGCGCGAGGCGGGGCTCCGCCCGGAGGCCGACATGCTGCTGTCGACCTCCTCCGACGGCTTCACCTGCGGCACGCCGGTGGACGTCGTCATGGACGGCAGGGACGCCCTGTTCGCCGTCGCGATGAACGGTGAGCCGCTTCCGGTGGCCCACGGTTTCCCGGTGCGGCAGGTGGTGCCGGGTCTGTACGGGTACGTCTCGGCGACCAAGTGGGTGGTGGACGTCAAGGCGACCAGGTTCGACACCGACGAGGCGTACTGGACGCCGCGCGGCTGGTCGGCCAGGGCGCCCATCAAGACGGAGTCCCGGATTGACGTCCCGGCGGCGGGGGCCACGGTGCCGGCGGGCCGCACCACGATCGCGGGCGTCGCCTGGGCGCAGCACAAGGGTGTCGACGCCGTGGAGGTACGGGTCGACCGGGGCGCGTGGCGGGAGGCCCGGCTCGCCCAGGTGCCCGGCCCGGACACCTGGCGGCAGTGGGCGCTCGACTGGGACGCCACGCCGGGGGATCACACGCTCGAAGTACGGGCGACGGACGCGGCCGGATACACCCAGACCGAGCAGCGCGCCCCGGTGATGCCCGACGGCGCCACCGGCTGGCACACGATCGACGTCCACGTCACCTGACTCGTCCGTTGATAGGGCGTTTGTGCTGGTAGGGCGCCCAGTCCTGGCCGAGAATCTTCCTGACTTTCGCCCCTGCGTCACGCTGTCCGCCCCTACGATCGGTCGTCGAGCAGTGACAGGAGGCAGGACGTGGCCCGCGACCGCAAGTCCGGCGTCCGGTGGGTCCTACCCGAGGGGCAGTACAACCCCGTGGTCGCAGACGGGGTGCGGTGGCTCGACTACGAGAACGCCACTGCCCCCGGACCGCCCGACTCCGAACCGACCGACCCATCCCCGACCGACCCCACGGGTGGCGGCGAACCCGTCCAGGGCAGCCGCGAAGGCCCCTGGAACTCCAGCCCGCCGCCCGCGGACGCGACGCCCCGGCCTGCCGCGAGCCCGCGCCCGGAGGAGCACGCCGAGAGCCCCGGCCCTCGGCTCGCCGACGGCCCGTCCCGACCGAACTCCTGGCGCAATAACCGGAATCCTGACGTTTCGGTGCGCCGGCGGGACCGCGACGACCGGAACTCTGACGCCCCGGTGTGGCGGCGGGACACCGACGGAGATGCCCCGCCCGTGACGTGGCGTGGCGAGGATGCTGATGGTTCGCCCACCAGCAGTCCTGGTCAGCGGGACAGCGATAGTGCTGGCGATCCCTCTGCGGGGGATCCGACGTGGGGTGGTGGTGCGGATTCTGATGGTTCGCCCATCGGAGGTGCTGGTCAGCGAGGTGGCGCGAGTGCCGCGCCGCATATTGAGGGCACGGCGGGGCGTGGGAATGACGGTCTCCCTGCTGGAAGGTCGTTTCGGTGGGGCGATGCGGGACGGGACGGTTCGCCCGTCAGAGGTTTCGGTCAGCGGGGATCGGCGACGGTGGCCGAGGGTTCCGGGTGGCCTGTGCCGCAGGAGAACCTCGCCGATTCGCCTGCTGACGGGAGGGCCGGTACCCAAGGTGACGGAGCGTGGGGGAACGGTGGGTCCGGGAGTGCGATACCCCAGCCTGCCGAGGGTGCCGGGTTCGGCGGTAAGGCAGGGGCTTCGGAGGGTGGCGGCTCGCCGTCGTTCGAGCGGCGTGAAGGTGACGAAGAGGGTGGCGACTCGCGGCCGTTCGAGCGGCCTGAACGCGATGCGAATGGTCAGGGCGTCGCGCCTGCTGTCCCTCCAGTGAGCTTCCTCCAGGCGCGGATGAGGGCCGACGGCGGTGCGCCGGCACCGTCCGCAGGAGAGAGCGGCGGTCCCGTACGGGCAGGTGGGCCGACGTCCTGGCCCGCCACCGCCCGCCCGTACGATCACGAGCCCACCACCGCTCGCCCGTACGATCACCAGCCCGCCACCGCTGGTTCTCTTGATCAGGGGGCGGCGATCGCCGGTCCTCCTGATCACGGGTTGGCGGGCACCGGGCCGGTTGGTCAGGGGGCGGCGACTGCCGGGCCGTCCGGTCGCGGGTCGGTGACTAGGAAACCGTTCGGTCAGGGGTCGGAGACTGCCAAGCCGTTCGATCAGAGGTTGGAGACTGAGGGCCCCTTCGATCAGATGTCGGCGGCTGGCGGGTTCTTCGATCAGGGGTTGCCGATCGGTGGGCTCTTCGATCAAGGGTTGGCGATCCCGGGTCCCGGTGGTCCCGGGGCGGATGCGGGGGTCAGGCGGGGGGTCGCCGAGTATGACTGGTTCGACTGGCCGCATCGGCCGCCGAAGCTGGCCGGGAGCAGGTCGTACGGGGCGCCGGGCGGGCTGGCGCGGCCGGACCCGCAGGTGGAGCAGGACCTGGCGATGGCGGTGGAGCCGGGCGCCAGGTTCCCGGACCCGCGCGGCACGTGGGTGCGGCTCATCAACGGCGGCGGGCCGGCCGACGACCCGTTCCGGGCCTCGAACGCCGCCGACTGCGCACTGGCCGTGCTGTCCACCTGGCACGGGGAACCGGCCGCCGCGGCGCCGAGGACGCCCGAGTACGACGCCATCGGGCGTCCGCTGGTCACCGGAGAGGCGGGCAGCACGGCGCGGATGGAACGCTGGGCGGGGCAGCGCTTCCAGTACGCCGGGCAGGGGCGGCACGCGTACCCGATGCTGGCCCGCCGCCTGCGGGAGGCGGGTCACGGCGCGTCGGCGATCATCGTGGTCCGCTGGCCCGCCGGCGGGTCGCACGCCTGGAACGCGGTCAACTACCTGGACGAGGTCATCTGGATCGACGCCCAGCGTGGTCACATGGCCGTCGAACCCCTCTACACCACCGTGACCGGGGTGTTCTGCGTCATCCTCGACAGGCAGGGGCAGCCGCGATGAACCTCGACCAGGCCAGGGCGCTGGCGGAGGAGTACTTCAACGGGGTGCGCCCGCAGGAGGAGGCGCTGCCCGTGGGGATCTACGGGTTCGGTGACGGGTACGTGGCGTGGGCGCGCGAGCCGGAGCCCGACGACCCGGCCCGGTTGCCGGACACGATCGGCGGCGGGTGCGTCGTCATCGACAGGTCCTCGGGCGAGGTGGTGGCCCGCCCTCTGCTGGACCCGGAGTCGGTCGCCGACCTCTGGCCCGGCCGCCACCCTCGCTGAGCGCTGCCATACGAAGTACGGAAAAAGCGCCCCTCCGCCATAGAAACGCTGGAAACTAGGGCAAGGCCGGGCGTCGCCCCCATGGACGCCCGGCCTCCCTCGGGCACGCGGCAGCGAAGGTCCCGCGCGCAACCGAGCTACACATATCCGGATTTGACCGCCTATAACTGATTTATCCGGGTTTGTGGCTAGAAAGGTCAGCCTGCCAGCGATCCCACGATCGACGCCTTGGCCGCACGCCGGCCCGGCAGCACCGCGGCCACCATGCCCGCCACCCCCGACAGCAGCACGAACAGCCCGATCTGCCACGGCGACGCGGTGAAGACCGCCCCCTCCAGCATCGCCCGCATGGCCGCCCACCCGAACACCAGGCCGAGCGCCACCCCGACCACCGCGCCGATGAGCCCGAACACCAGCGCCTCCACCGACAGCATCCGCCGCAGCTGCGCCCTGGTCAGCCCGAGCGCCCGCAGCAGCGCCGACTCCCTGGCCCGTTCGTGCACCGACAGGGAGAGCGTGTTGGCGATGCCGAGCAGCGAGATGAGGATCGACAGCCCGAGCAGCCCGGTGATGATCATCAGCAGCATGTCCAGCGTCTGGTCGAACTCCTCGCGCACCTCGGTCGAGCTCTGCACCTGGACCGTCGGGTGGGCGGCCGTGGCCGCCTCCACCACGGCCCGCGCCCGCTCGGGCGCCACGTCGTCCGCGATATCGATCAGCACCCGGCTGTCCTGGACGTCGCCGAACAGCTCCGCGAACTGCCCCGGTGCCAGGGCGAGCGTCGGCAGCGGCGCCTCGTCGTCCACGACCGCCACCACCTCCAGCGGCACCGCCCCGGAGCCCGGGCCGACCCGTACCGTGTCGCCGACCCCCACCCGCAGGTCCCGCGCGGCGCGCGCGGCCACCGCCACCTGCCCGGCGGCCAGTTCGGGCAGCGCGCCGGAGACCAGCTTCGGGCTGATCGGACCCTCGTACGTGCCGACCCGCACCCTGACGCCGCCCACCGTCGCGGCGGTGTCGCGGACCCGCAGCACGGCGGCGAACTCCGGCCGGTCCTTCAGCTCCTCGCCGACCGACCGGGGGATGCCGCCCTCGCGGCCCTGGGTCATGAGCGCGTAGTCCACGGGGAACTGCTCGTCCAGCTTGTCCGTGACCGTCGCCCGGGTGGACGCGGTGACCACCGAGATCAGCGTCATCAGCGTCACCCCGATCGTCAGCGCCACGGTCGTGGTCGCGGCCCGCTTGGGGTTGCGGCCCGAGTTGTCCACGGCCAGCCGCCCCGGCACCCCGAACAGCTTGGCCGGGACCCAGCCGAGCACCGCGCTCAGCGGCCTGACCAGCACCGGCCCCAGGATCAGGACCCCTAGGAAGGTCAGCACGCCGCCCGCCATCACCACGAACAGCGAGGTCTGCTCGCCCGGCGGCAGCACCAGCGCCCCGGCGCCCCCCGCGCCGAGCCCCGCCAGCAGGAACAGGGCGGCGAAGACCACCCGCGGCACGCCCGCGCGGAACGTCCGCTCCTCCACCTGCGTGCGCAGCGCGGCCACCGGCGAGACCCGGGTGGCGGTCCGCGCGGGCAGCACCGCGGCGCCGACGGTGACGGCCAGGCCCACGCCCAGGCCGACGGCGATCGTCTCCGGCGACAGCGCGAGCGCCGCCTCGGTCGGCAGCGGCGCGTCGAGGGCGCCCAGGACCGCGAGCGTGAGCGCGCCCAGCCCGTACCCGGCCGCGAGCCCGGTCACCGACGCCACCACGGCGACCACCGCCGACTCGATCAGGACCGAGCCGAACACCTGCCCCCGGGTGGCCCCGATGCAGCGCAGCAGCGCCATCTCGCGGGTGCGCTGCGCCACCAGGATGCCGAACGTGTTGTAGATGACGAGCGCGGCCACCAACATCGCCACCAGGCCGAACATGAGCAGCCCGACCGTCAGCGTGCGCATCTCCAGCCCGGCCTGCCTGGCCAGGTCGGCGGCCAGTTCCTCGCCGGTCAGCACCTGGTGCCCGGCGCCCGCGGCCGCCGCCACGGCCGGCTTGAGCGCGGCCGGGTCGTCTCCGGCGACGTCGATCTCGGCGAAGCCCTCGGCGCCGGTCATCCGCTGCGCCGTGGCCGTGGTGAAGCCGACCGCGCCCGTGTAGGCCAGCTCCTGGTCGAGGCCCGGGTCCAGGAGGCCGACGAGCCGGAACACGTGCTCGCGCCCCCGGCTGTCGAGCACCTTGATCGTGTCGCCGACCTGGAAGCCCGCCGCCTCGGCCGTGTTCTCGTCGAGCACCGCCGCGTGGTCGTCGGAGCCGGGGCCGGTGCCGCTGACGATCGTCGTGCGGTCCAGCGCCCCAGGGACGATCGACACGGCCGTGGTCGGCATGCCGCCGACCGCCTTGCCGTCCTGGCCCAGCAGCGGCGCGCTGCCCCGTACCAGCCCCACGGCCTCGCGCACGCCCGGCACGGCGCGCACCCGCTCCAGCACCTCCGGCCCGATCCGCTCGCCGGGACCTTCCGGCAGTACGGCGACCGCGACCTTCTCGGCGTCGGCCGTGACCCGCTCGGCGAACCCGGCCTGGATGGTGTCGTTCAGCACGAACGTGCCGGCGATGAACGCCACCCCCAGCATGATCGCCAGGGAGGTGAGCAGCAGCCGGAGCCGGTGCGCGCGCAGCCCGGCGAGAGCCGTCCTCAGCACCTCACGCCTCCAGCTTCATCAGCGTGTCCAGCACCGTCTGCGGCGTGGGCGCGGACAGCTCGTCCACCAGCCGGCCGTCACGCAGGAACACCGCCCGGTCGGCGTACGAGGCCGCCATCGGGTCGTGCGTCACCATGACGATCGTCTGCCCCAGCTCGCGCACCGACGTGCGCAGGAACGACAGCACCTCCGCGCCGCTGCGCGAGTCCAGGTTGCCCGTCGGCTCGTCCGCAAAGATCACCTGCGGCTTGCTGATCAGTGCCCTGGCCACCGCGACCCGCTGCTGCTGGCCGCCGGACAGCTCCGCCGGCCGGTGCCCCAGCCGGTCGCGCAGCCCCACGGTGTCGATCACCCGGTCGTACAGCACCTGGTCGGGCCGGCGGTCGGCGATCCGCAGCGGCAGCAGGATGTTCTCCTCGGCGCTCAGCGTGGGCAGCAGGTTGAACGCCTGGAAGACGAAGCCGATCCGCTCCCTGCGCAGCAGCGTGAGCCGCTTGTCACTGAGCCCGGTCAGCTCCACCTCGCCGACGCGCACGGTGCCGGAGGTGGCCGTGTCGAGGCCCGCCAGGCAGTGCATCAGCGTGGACTTGCCCGAGCCCGACGGGCCCATGATGGCCGTGAAGGCGCCGGTGCCGAAGGACACGTCCACCTCGCGCAGCGCGTGCACCCGGGCGTCGCCCTCGCCGTACACCTTGGTCAGCGCCCCGGCCACCACGGCGGGGTGCCGGGTCTTCGTGAAAGTCACGTCCACTCCTCGTCGGGATCTGAAGAACGCGACTCACGCTATGGCCAGAAATTTCGTGATCCATGGGCCCTGAGGAGGGACTTCTCCTGCGACGCCAGACGACCCCACTCAGCCGTTCGGCCGATGCGACGGCACGATCAGGCCCGCCTCGTACGCGTACACCACGACCTGCGCCCGGTCCCGCAACCCCAGCTTGGCCAGCACCCGCCCCAGATGCGTCTTCACCGTGGCCTCCGCCACCTCCAGCTCGGCGGCGATCTCCAGGTTGGAGCGCCCCCGCGCCACCATCAGCAGCACCTCACGCTCGCGCGGCGTCAGCTCCGCCGCCGCGGCCGGCGCCTCCGACGGCAGGTGGACGGCGAACCGGTCGAGCATCCGCTTCAGCGTGCGCGGCGACACCACCGCGTCACCCGCGTGCACCGAACGGATCGCGCTCACCAGCTCCGCCGGCGGCACGTCCTTCAGCAGGAAGCCCGAGGCCCCCGCCCTGATGGCCGCGAACGCGTACTCGTCCAGGTCGAACGTCGTCAGAATGAGCACCTTCGGCCCCCTGATGTGGCCGATCGCCTCCACCCCGTCCATGCGCGGCATGCGCACGTCCATGAGCACCACGTCCACCTCGACGGACCGCAGCAGCTCCACCGCCCGCAGCCCGTCGCCCGCCTCGGCGACCACCTCGATGTCGGGCTGCGCGCCCAGCACCATGCGGAACCCGGCCCGCAGCAGCTCCTGGTCGTCCACCAGCATCACCCGGATCACCTGGTCCACCCCGACCTCCCTAAGCCGCCCTGACCCGCGGCACCGGCAGCCTGGCCAGCACCTCGAAGCCGCCACCCGGCCGCGGCCCCGCCGTGACCTCGCCGCCGTACATGCCGACCCGCTCCCGCATCCCCACCAGCCCGTGGCCGCCGGAGGCGAGCGGCGCCGCCGCCCCCCTGCCGTCATCGGTCACCCGCACCACCAGCTCGGAGCCGCGGCAATCCAGCTCCACCAGGGCGCGCGCGTCCGGGCCGCCGTGCTTGAGCGCGTTCGTCAGCGCCTCCTGGACGATGCGGTAGACGGCGAGCTGCACCCCCTCCGGCAGCTCGCCCGGCGTGCCCGTGACCCGCAGCGTGGCCGGCACGCCCGCCCCGCGCACCAGGTCCTCCAACTGCGCCAGACCCGGCTGCGGCGTGTAGTCGGTGCCGCCGCCCGCGCCCTCGTCCTCCCTGAGCACGCCCACCAGCCTGCGCATCTCCGCCAGGGCCTCCCGTCCGGTACGGGAGATCGTCCGCACCGCCAGCCGGGCCTGCTCCGGGTCGGAGGCGATCGCGTAACCCGCGCCGTCGGCCTGCACCACCATGACGCTCACATGGTGGGCCACCACGTCGTGCAGCTCCCTGGCGATCCGCGCCCGCTCGGCCGCCGCTGCCATCTTCGCCCGCTGGTCGCGCTCCAGCTCCGCCCGTCTGGCCCGCTCCTCCAGGCTCTCCAGGTAACGCCTGCGCGTGCTCGCGTACAGCCCGGCCAGCCAGACCGTCACCACGAGGATCGAACCGGTCGTGAACATGCCCAGCGTGGGCGTGTCCCACCGCACCAGCGCCAGGAACACCCCCAGCTCGGCCACCAGCAGGGCGGCCAGCGCCCACCGGAACGAGCTCCGCGCGGCCACCGCCCAGAGCGCCACCAGCACCACGAAGTTGGCCGGCAGCACGTCCACGCTCGCCGCCCACTGGCCGAAGCTCACCAGCGCGACACCCGCGAACGCCGCCACCGGCCGCCGCCACCACACGAACAGCGGCGCCAGCAGCACCAGCGTCAAGAAGACGTAGCCGGTCACCCCGCCGGGCTCGTAGAACACCTGCGGGACCGCCGGCAGCAGGCACAGCACCGCGACGGGCGCCACCCGGAGGGCGTCCATCAGCCTCCCGCGGCGCGCCGACCACGCCCTCACCTTGCCGAACACATCCTCACGATACGGATGCCGCCAACCACTCGGCTCAGCCTTGAGGGGGAAGTACGCGTACAACCCAGGTCTTACGCCACGCTTACGGGTGCTGCGGCAATCTAGTTCCCGGGAGCGCCCTCCGGGGCGAGTAAAGGGAGATCGTGATGGCGGATCATGATCGTGACGCCGGGTCGCGCGGTGAAGAGGAACCACCGCGCGACCCGAACCGCCGGGACACCCACCCCACGCCCTACGGTGATCTCGGGCCTGGCCCGTACTCCGGCCCCGGCTGGGGCCCTCTGCCCGCACCGCCCGCCAAGCCCACTCTCCGCGACTTCCTGCGCCGCAAGCAGACCCAGGTCGTCGGCGCCGGGCTGGCCGGCCTCGTCGTGGGCGGCCTCATCGGCGGCGGCGCCGTCGCCCTGACCGGCGCCCTCTGGGCCCGCCCCGGCCCGGCGGACTCCTGGCAGCGGCCCGGCGAGCGCCCGCCGGTCTGCCTCCGCATCGAGGGCCGCGTCATCTGCGACCTCCAACCGGCGCCCCTCCCGACGCGGGTCGGCTAGATCCCCAGGTTCTCCGATCCGATACGGGGAATGAACCCGTGGCAGCCGAACCCCGGGAACACCATGCCGACACAAAAGCCCATCACGCCCGCCCAGTCCGGAGCGTCCACCCAGCCCCTCATCGCCCTCGTGCCCGAGCCGCGCGGCCTCGACGCGCTCGCCGCCGTCGACGGCGTCACCGCGCTCCTGTACGACGTGCGCGACGAACCGCCGGAAGGCGCCGAGGCGGCCGAGGTCATGGTCATCCCCTCCCGCCCGGTGGACCGCGTGCTCGCCCTCATCGACCGGCTGCCCGCGCTCCGGCTCGTGCAGACGCTCAGCGCCGGCACCGACAACTGGACCGGCCGCCTGCCCGCCCATGTCACCCTGTCGAACGCGCGCGGCGCCCACGGCCCCGCCGTCGCCGAATGGGCCGCCGCCACCCTGCTGGCCGTCGCCCGCGACCTGCCCGCCTTCGCCGCCGACCAGGCCGCCGCCCGCTGGAACCCGCACGTCGCCGAGACGCTCTGGGACAAGCGGGTGCTCATCCTCGGCGCCGGCGACCTCGGCGTCCAGCTCCGCGCCCGCCTGGAGCCGTTCGGCCCGCACATCACGATGATGGCCCGCCACCCCCGCCCCGGCGTCGTCACCATGGCCGACCTGCCGGCCCTCCTGCCCGCCCAGGACGTGGTCGCCCTCATGCTGCCCCTCACCCCCGACACCCACCACCTCGCCGACAAGGACTTCCTCGCGGCCATGAAGGACGGCGCCATCCTCCTCAACGCGGCCCGCGGCCCCGTCGTCGACACCCAGGCCCTGCTCGCCGAGACCCGCACCGGCCGCCTGCGCGCCATCCTCGACGTCACCGACCCCGAACCCCTGCCCCCGGACCACCCCCTCTGGCACGCCCCCGGAGTCCTCATCACCCCACATGTGGCAGGCGACGTCCCCCAGGCCGACGCCCGCGCCTGGCAGGTGGCCGCCGCTCAGATAGCCAAGTACGCCCGCGGTGAACGACCGGCCAACACGGTCTCGTGATCTACAGCAGAAATCGCCACGCAGGGAGCACGATCTGCCGGCGAGAATGAAGGAAAATGTAGGGCCGATGGGATTCGAACCCACACTGCCAGCCACCTAAAGACTGTGCCTCTGCCATTGGGCTACGGCCCCTTCGCCTTTCCCTTGCCCGCGAAGTTGGCGGTCTGAGAATGGCAATTCGGACAGAGGAATCGCAAATTCTCCTGTCGATTGTCGAGCCAGTCACCGTTGATGTGGTCGACATGGAGAGTGAGCGGCTTTCCCTGCCACGTGCCGTCAATCCTACAGCCTGCGCAGGCGTAGGGCAGCCCGGCTTCCCGCAACGCCCGGCGCAGCGCGGGCGCCTTCTCGCGGATGGACGCCGGCGGGCGGAGGACGAGGATCTCCTGATAGGGGCGCAGAGTGGGAGATCTCCTGCCCTTGCCGTGCGCCCTCCCCACGAAATGGGAGGTGTCGATGGCGAAGTGCTTCAAGCGGCGGCTGATGTGTGCATGACTGCCGCCGGTCCATCTGATGCCGAGGCGGCGGAGCACGTCGGCAACGCTGAGAGAAGTCGCCGCCGCCTCGGCGAGCATCTCTCGCGTGTACTTCTGATAAGCGGCCATGTCGTAAAGCTAGAAAAGCCGGCCGACAGTTTCAGGGTTTGCGGACGAGCGAAGTCCTTTTGGTCAGGAAAGGCCGAGTTTCTTCTTGAGGCTTGCGACGTGGCCGGTGGCTCGCACGTTGTACAGCGCCTGTTCGATCTTTCCGGCGGGGTCGATGACGAAGGTGGAGCGGATGACGCCCTCGACCTCCTTGCCGTACAGCTTCTTGAGCCCGAACGCGCCGTACGCCTTGTGGATCTCCAGCTCGGGGTCCGACAGGAGCGGGAAGGTCAGGGCGTCGCGTTCGGCGAACTTGGCGAGTTTGGCGGGCTTGTCCTTGGAGACGCCGAGGACGACGTAGCCCTCGTCGGTGAGCCGGCCGAGGTTGTCGCGGAAGTCGCAGGCCTGTTTGGTGCAGCCGGGTGTCATGGCGGCGGGGTAGAAGTAGAGGATCACGCGCTTGCCGCGGTGGTCGGCGAGAGAGACGCTGCCGCCGTCGGAGGTGGGCAGCGTGAACTCGGGCGCGGCGTCGCCGGGCGCGAGCTTGGATTCGGTCATCAGGTCCTCCCGTGGTTCTCCTGGAGAACCTACCGGCCGGGCTGGCGTGCCGTCCGGGGTGATGACCTGACAGACTGATCGTCACGAGCAGGAGCGCGCCGGAAGGAGAGTCATGGCTGACACCGATCCTGATGAGCTGGAGCGGCGGATCGCGCGGACGCGCGCGGAGTTGGCGCAGACGGTGGATGCCATCGCCGACCGGGTGAGCCCGAAGCGGGTCGCCGAGCGCACGGTGGCGGACGTGAAGACCAGGGCGGGCAACCTGGTGGCGCAGGTGAGTGACGCGCTGGGCATGTCGCCGCGGCCGGTGGAGCTGGGGCAGGACCCCGAGCGGCTGTGGGACGAGGAGCCGCCGGATCTGGCCCCGGTGCTGATCGGGGTGGGCGCGGTGCTGGTGCTGGGGGCGGCCGTGGTGCTGTGGCGGCGGCGCAGGCGCCGGTAGCGGTCAAAGGAACACGGCGGCGGTAAGCGGTCAGAGGAACGTCCTGCCCTCGCCGCGGTAGGTCGGCACGGATTCCACGACGGTGTCGCCGTCGACGAGGTGGAGGGTGTCGAAGCGCTCGCACAGCTCGCCCGCCTTGGCGTGCCTGAACCAGACGCGGTCGCCGACGCGCAGGTCCTCGGCGGCCTGGCCGGTGAGGGGGGTCTGCACCTCGCCCGCGCCCTCGTCGCGGCTGTAGCGCAGGCCGGCGGGCAGGTACGGCTGGGGCGCGCGGCCGGTCCCCGGAGGGCCGGAGGCGATGTAGCCGCCGCCGAGCACGGTCACGGTGTCAGGTGAGGGACGGCGCACGACGGGGAGCGCGAACATCGCGGCGGGGTGGCCGGTGAAGCCGCGGTAGAAGTCGAACAACCTCGGGTGGAAGAGCCCGGATCCGGCGGCGACCTCGGTGACGGCCTTCTCGCGTACGGTGCGTTCGATGGAGCCGGTGCCGCCGCCGTTGACGAACTCGAGGTCGGCGACCTGGCGGACGGCGTTGACGATGCGGCCGCGGCGCATCACGAGCTCTCTGGCCGAGAGGGCCTGCATGAGCCGCACGACGCGGCCGTAGGCGGCGCTCTGGGGGGCGTCGCCGACGCCGGCGATCTGGGCCTCGTACGCGAGCAGTCCGGCCAGCCGGTAGCCGGGGCGTTTGGCGATGTCGGCGGCCAGGCGGGCGGCCTGGTCGGCGTCGCGGACGGGGGAGCGCAGCGCGCCGGCCCTGAACCGGCCGCCGAGGGCGACGAAGCCGGCGTCGATGTCGAGGCAGAGCCGGATCTCGTGCCGGGGGTGGACTCCGGAGAGCGCCTGGTCCAGGTAGGCGAGGTGGTCGGCCGAGTCGACGGTGATCGTGATGTGCCGGGCGGCGTCGGCGTCCGCGGCCAGGGCGGCGAGGGCCTGCCGGTCGGCGGTGGGGTAGGCGACGAGGATGTCGGTGCGGCCTCGGGACGCGAGCCAGAGCGCCTCGGGGAGGGTGAACGCCATCAGGCCGCGGAAGCCCTCGATGGCCAGCACCCGCTCCAGCACCGGCCGGGATCGGAGTGATTTGGTGGCCACCCTGATCGGCTTGCCCGCGGCCCGGCGCACCATGCTCGCGGCGTTGGCGCGCATCGCGGCCAGGTCGAGGATGGCGAACGGCGGCTCGAGCGCGGCGGTGGCACGGTCGTAGCGCTGGCGGTCGTCCATACCGGCAGCGTAACGGCATAACCGGCAATTGAACATGAGGCTGGTTCGCATTGATCGCGTGGCCCGTAATGATCCTGCAAACGGGCGGCGGGGACACGGTCGAGCGGGAGCCTCGCCCGTGTACCTCTGATGGTTGTGATGACCACGCTCCAGCAGCTTCTGCCCGGTACCTCCGCCACGGTGCGCGACTCCCCGGTCCGCAGATCCCGCCGGGTGCTCCGGCCGGCCAGAACGCCCGCCGGTGTGGCCGTGGCGGCGCTGCTGACCGCCGGGCTCGGGCTCCTCGCCGCGGAGATCGTCGCGGGCCTGTGGGCCCGGCCGCTGGGCCTGGTGCCGATCGACGAGGCCGCCGCGCTGGCGTCCGCGTCGTCGTGGAAGGATCTGTCGGCGCCCGCGCTGGGGGTCGCGGGCCTGGGCGTGGGCCTGCTCCTGCTGGCGGTGCTGCCGGGCCGGTGCAGGCTCGTACCCGTGGAGACCACGGACCCGCTGATCGTCATCGGCATCACCCGCTCCGGCCTGCGCCGCACGCTGCGCGAGGTCGCGCGGCAGGCCGACGGGGTGGACCGGGTCAGGGTACGGCTGCGCAGGCGGCGCATCGAGGTCACCGTGGTGACCGGCCCCGAGTCGTCGGGCGCGATGCTCAGGCAGGTGGGCACCGCGGTGGGCGACCGGCTGGCGGGGCTGGGCACGCTCGGCACGGGTGAGGTCGTGGTGCGGCTGCGCAGGAAGGGGCTGTGATGCGGCAGTACGGAGGCAACCGCCTGGGGCTGGCCGTGGTGGGCGCGGTGCTGCTGATCGCCGGCGGCTTCGCCTGGCTGCGCGGCCAGGGCCAGCTGCGCGGGCTGTCGCCGCGGGCCAGGGTGCTGCCGGAGCGCACCGCCGACGCCCTGAGCGGGCAGCCGTGGGTGCCGTGGCTGGTGGCCCTGGTGCTGGTGGTGCTCGCGCTGGTGACGCTCCGGTGGCTGCTGCTGAGCCTCGGCTGGGGCCGGTTCGGGACGCGGTCCGGCACGGGCACGGCGATGCTCTGCGTGGGCCTCAAGGACGTGGAAGGGCTGTCGCGGGCGGCGGTGCGGGTGCTCGGCGAGCTGGAAGGCACGGCCCGGCTGCGGATCTCGCTCTCCTGCCCGCCGGGGGCGGACGTGGGCGCGGTGGTGGGCAAGCTGGACCGGGAGATCGTCGGCCGCATCCGGCGTGAGGTCCGCGACGACGAGCTGGGCGCGGTGGTCCGCATCCACGTCCGTCGCTAGACCTCACGCCGCCTGGGATTAGCGTCTCAGCACTCGATGACGTTCACGGCGAGGCCGCCGCGCGAGGTCTCCTTGTACTTGTCGAGCATGTCCCTGCCGGTGTCGCGCATGGTCTTGATGGCCTTGTCGAGCGACACGTGGTGGCGGCCGTCGCCGCGCAGCGCGATGCGGGCCGCGGTGATGGCCTTGATGGAGGCGACCGCGTTCCGCTCGATGCACGGGATCTGCACCAGGCCGCCGATCGGGTCGCAGGTCAGGCCCAGGTTGTGCTCGATGCCGATCTCGGCGGCGTTCTCCACCTGCTCGGGGGTGCCGCCGAGGACCTCGGTGAGCCCCGCCGAGGCCATCGAGCAGGCCGAGCCGACCTCGCCCTGACAGCCGACCTCGGCGCCGGAGATGGACGCGTTCTCCTTGAACAGCACGCCGATCGCCGCCGCCGTCAGCAGGAAGCGGATCACGCCGTCGTCGTCGGCGTTCGGGGTGAAGCGGGAGTAGTACGTGAGCACGGCGGGGATGATGCCGGCCGCGCCGTTGGTGGGGGCGGTGACGATGCGGCCCCCGGCGGCGTTCTCCTCGTTGACGGCCAGGGCGAACAGCGACACCCAGTCCATCGCCTGCAGCGGGTCCTTCTCGGCGGACTCGGCCTGCAGGCGGCGGTGCAGCTGGTGGGCGCGGCGCTTGACCTTGAGCCCGCCGGGCAGCACGCCTTCCTTGGCGATGCCCCGCCGCACGCACTCCGTCATGACCCGCCAGAGGTCGAGGACGCGGGCGCGGATCTCGTCCTCGCCGAGGCCGAACGCCTTCTCGTTCTCCAGCATCAGCCCGGAGATCGACAGGCCGGTGGCCGAGCAGTGCTTGAGCAGCTCCTCGCCGGTGGTGAACGGGTAGGGCAGGACCGTGTCGTCCGGCTTGATGCGGCCGGCGCCGGTGGCGGTCTCGTCGACCACGAAGCCGCCGCCGACCGAGAAGTACACCTTCTCGCGCAGGCTCCCGCCCGCCTCGTCGTAGGCGGTGAAGCGCATGCCGTTCGGGTGCTCCGGCAGCGAGATCTTCCGCTCGAACACCAGGTCCTCGCCGATCACGAACGGGATCTCCCGCTCGCCGAACAGCCGGACCGTGCCGGACTCGCGCATCGCGGCCAGCCGCTCGTCCACGGTGTCGACGTCCACCAGCTCGGGCTTCTCGCCCGACAGGCCCAGCAGGACGGCCTTGTCGCTGCCGTGGCCCTTGCCGGTCAGGCCGAGGGAGCCGTACAGGATGGCCTCGACACGTGCCGTACGGCCGAGCAGCCCGTCCTGGTGCAGGCCGCGCGCGAACCGGTGGGCGGCGGCCATCGGGCCGCCGGTGTGGGAGCTGGACGGACCGATCCCGATCTTGAAGAGGTCGAAGACGCTGATCGCCATTGATGTGCGCCTTTCACGCGCGGGGCCGGGGCCCGGTGCCGGGCCCCGGCGGGTGGGTCAGGACTCGCCCGAGGTGAGGGCGGCGTACTCCTCGGCGGAGAGCAGGTCGGCGGCGTCGCCGTCGGCGCGCACCTTGAACATCCAGCCCTCGCCGTACGGGTCGCTGTTGGCCAGCGACGGGTCGTCCACCAGGGTCTGGTTGACCTCGACCACCTCGCCGCCGACAGGCGTGTAGATCTCGCTCACGGACTTGGTGGACTCGACCTCGCCGATCGAGTCCCCGGCTTCCACGGTCGAGCCGACCTCCGGGAGCTGCACGTAGACCACGTCACCGAGGGCCTCGGCGGCGAAGGCCGTGATGCCGATCGTGGCGACCAGGCCGTCCTCCAGGCCGGAGATCCACTCGTGCTCCTTGGTGTAGCTCAGGTCGTCAGGGATGTTGCTCACTTGTTCCTCCTGTAGAAGGGCAGCTCGACCACGTCCACGGGTTCTTGCCTGCCCCTGATGTCGACGGCCAGACCTTCGCCGGCGTCGATGCCGGCGTCGACGTAGGCCAGCGCGATGGGCTTGCCCAGCGTCTGTGAGGGCGCGCCGCTGGTGACCTCGCCGACGACGGCACCGTCCTTGGTCACCGGGTATCCGTGGCGGGGCACCCGGCGGCCGCGCGCGACCAGCCCGGTCAGGCGGCGCCGCGGCGGGGTGTCCTTGACCGCCTCCAGCGCCGACCTGCCCACGAAGTCGCCCGGCTTGTCGAATTTCACCACCCTGCCCATCCCCGCGTCGAACGGGGTCAGCTCCGCGCTCAGCTCGTTGCCGTACAGCGGCATGCCCGCCTCCAGGCGGAGCGTGTCACGGCTGGACAGCCCGGCCGGCTTCAGCCCGTACGGTTCGCCGGCGGCGGTAAGGGCGTGCCACAGCGGCACCGCGTCCTGGACGGCCACGAACAGCTCGAAGCCGTCCTCGCCGGTGTAGCCGGTGCGGGCGATGAGCGCCTCCCGCCCGTCGACCCTGCCGGGCAGGCCGGTGTAGTACTTGAGCCCGGCCAGGTCGGCGTCGGTGAGGGTGGCGAGGATCTCCTGGGAGCGCGGGCCCTGGACGGCGATGAGGGCGTACTCGTCGGAGCGGTCCTCGACCCGCGCGTCGTACGCCTTGGCACGGGTCATCAGCTCGTCCGCGACCTTGCCCGCGTTCGAGGCGTTGGCCACGACCATGAACTCCTCGTCGCCGAGCCGGTAGACGATGAGGTCGTCCAGCACCCCGCCGCGCTCGTCGACGATCATCGTGTAGCGCGCCCGCCCGGTCGCCAGCGCCGACAGGTGCCCCACCAGGGCGTAGTCCAGGGCGTCCGCCGCCTGCGGGCCGGTGAGGAAGATCTCCCCCATGTGCGACAGGTCGAAGAGCCCGGCCGCCTGGCGGACCGCGTTGTGCTCCGCGGACTCGCTGCCGTAGCGCAGCGGCATGAGCCAGCCGGCGAAGTCGGTCAGGGTGGCGCCGAGAGACTCGTGCACGTCTCTCAGCGGCGTCGGTCGTGACATGTCGCACCTCAGGACAGGATCGGATGCCGGGATCCTCCCCCTCTGTCGTCGGTGCCTGAGAGCTTCACCCGGCTTTTTTCCGGACTTTCACCTTCGGCGAGGTCGCGCGGACCTGCTTTCCAGAGGACACCTCGGCCGTACGGTCCTTTGCCTTGAGAGGTTCGCGGGGAGGGCTTGCTCCTTCAGGGGCCCCGACCGGCTGTCAGGGCGCTCTCCCGCACGGCTTCGACGGTGATGTGGCAAGCCTAATGGCCTTCGGGGTGAATTGTCGCGTCCGCGAACTCCGCGGCGTGCGTGACCAGGGCTTCGAAGAGTGCGCAGTCGTCGGCGGCCTCCGGGTGCCACTGGACGGCGACGGCGAACGGGTGGGAGTCGAGCTCCACGGCCTCGATCGTGCCGTCCTCGGAGGTGGCCGTCACCGTCAGGCCCGTGCCGAGGCGGTCGACGGCCTGGTGGTGGTAGTGGGGCACGGTGACCGGGGCGCCGCCGAGGATCTTGGCGAGCTTGCTGCCGGCGGTGGGGCGCACGGGGAGGGGGCCGAACCGGCCGGGGGCGGGGGAGTGGCCGGTGTGGCCGACGACGTCAGGCAGGTGCTGGTGGAGGGTGCCGCCGAGGGCGATGTTGAGGACCTGGAGACCCCGGCAGACGCCCAGGAAGGGGGTCCGGGCTTCCAGGGCCGCGGTCATCAGGGCGAACTCGGCGGTGTCGCGAAATTTCCGGATGTAATCGGTGTGGGGGTGGGGCGACGCGCCGTACCGGTCCGGGTCGATGTCCCCGCCGCCCGCCAGGATCAGCCCGTCCAGCCGGGTCACCAGCGCCGCCGGATCGCCCGCCGGCGGGATGAGCACCGGCTGCCCGCCCGCCCGCGTCACCTGCTCCACGTACATGTACGGCAGCAGCGCCACGGGCAGGTCCCACACCGTGAACCGCGCGGGTTCGACGTAGGTGCTGACACCGATGACGGGCCGGCTCACAGCGGCGTCACGTACGCGCCGGAGATCCCCCCGTCGACCAGGAACTGCGACGCCGTGATGAACGACGCGTCGTCGCTGGCCAGGAAGGCGGCCGCGGCCGCGATCTCCGATGCCTCGGCGAAGCGGCCGAGCGGCACGTGCACCAGCCGCCGCTGCGCCCGCTCGGGGTCCTTGGCGAACAGCTCCTGGAGCAGCGGCGTGTTGACCGGCCCCGGGCACAGCGCGTTGACCCGGATGCCCTCGCGGGCGAACTGCACCCCCAGCTCGCGCGACATGGCCAGCACCCCGCCCTTGGAAGCGGTGTAGGAGATCTGCGAGGTCGCCGACCCCATGACGGCCACGAACGAGGCGGTGTTGATGATCGAGCCCTTGCCCTGGCGGCGCATGTAGCCGATGGCGTGCCTGCAGCACAGGTAGACGCTGGTCAGGTTGACCTCCTGGACCCGGCGCCAGGCGTCGATGCCGGTCTCCAGGATGGAGTCGTCGTCGGGCGGCGAGATGCCCGCGTTGTTGAACGCGACGTCCACGCTCCCGTAGGTCTCGAACGCGGTCTCGTACATCCGCGCCACGTCGTCCTCGCTGGTCACGTCGGCCTTGACGAACAGGCCGCCGACCTCGGTGGCGGCCTTGGCGCCCGCCTCCTCGTCGATGTCGACGCAGACGACCTTGGCGCCCTCCTCGGCGAACCGGTGCGCGGTGGCCAGGCCGATGCCGCTGCCCGCTCCGGTGATGACGGCCACGCGGTCCAGCAAACGCTGCATAGGGCTACTCCGTTGAGATGAAGACGTTCTTGGTCTCGGTGAACGCGGCGAGCGCGTCGGGGCCCAGCTCGCGGCCGAGCCCCGACTCCTTGAAGCCGCCGAACGGGGTCCAGTAGCGGACGGAGGAGTTGGAGTTGACCGAGAGCGCGCCGGACTCGACCGCGCGGGCCACCCGCAGCGCCCGGCCGATGTCGCGGGTCCAGATGGAGCCGGACAGGCCGTAGCGGGTGTCGTTGGCGATGCGGACCGCGTCGGCCTCGCCGGCGAACGGCACCACGGACACGACCGGGCCGAAGATCTCCTCGGTGAACGCCCGGTCGGTGACGTTCGAGGTCAGCACCGTCGGCGGGAACCAGTAGCCGCGGCCCTGCGGGCACGAACCTTGCAGGTACGGGTCGGCGACGAAGCCGCGGACCCGCGCCAGGTGCTCGGCGCTGATCAGCGGGCCCATCTCGGTGGCGGGGTCGAGCGGGTCGCCGACGCGCAGCCCGCGCACCGCCTCCGACAACCGCTCCAGGAACTCGTCGTACACGCTCTCCTGCACCAGCACGCGGGAGCGGGCGCAGCAGTCCTGACCGCTGTTGTCGAAGACCGCGTACGGGGCCGCGGCGGCGGCCTTGGCGACGTCGGCGTCGGCGAAGACGATGTTGGCCGACTTGCCGCCGAGCTCCAGCGTGAGCCGCTTGACGTGGGCGGCGGCCTTGGCCGCGATCTCCTTGCCCACCTCGGTCGAGCCGGTGAACACGATCTTGGCGACGCCGGGGTGCTCGACCAGCCGGGCGCCCGCGACCTCCCCTGCCCCGGGCAGGACCTGGAGCACCCCCTCGGGCAGGCCCGCCGCCAGGGCCAGCTCGGCCAGCCGCAGCGCGGTCAGCGGGGTCTGCTCGGCGGGCTTGACGATGACCGTGTTGCCCGCCGCGAGGGCCGGCGCGACGCCCCACGACATGATCAGCATCGGGAAGTTCCACGGCACGATCACGCCCACCACGCCCAGCGGTTCCTGGAACGTGACGTCCACGCCGCCGGGCACCGGGATCTGCCTGCCGTGGTTGCGCTCGGGAGCGCCGGAATAGTAGTGGAGCACGTCGCGGACGGCGGCCGCCTCCCAGCGGGCGTTGCCGACGGGGTGGCCGGCGTTGGCCACCTCCAGCATCGCCAGCTCCTCGGCGTGCGCGTCGACCAGGTCGGCGAAGCCGCGCAGCAGCCGCGCCCGGTCGCCCGGGGCCACCTCGCGCCACTCCCGGTAGGCCTTCGCGGCCCTGGCCACGGCCTCGTCGACCGCGGCGGCCCCGGCCATCTCGACCTCGGCCACGACCTGCTCCGTCGCCGGATTGATGATCTTCACAGGCGCTCGAATCCCCGGAACATCTCCCAGTCGGTCACCGCCGCGTCGAAGGCGGCCAGCTCGACCCGCGCGTTGTTGGCGTAGTGGGCCACCACGTCCTCCCCGAACTCCTCCCCGGCCAGTTTGGAACCCTCGAACAGGGCCAGAGCGTCGCGCAGGGTGTGCGGCACGGTCTCGGCGCCGGAGGTGTAGGCGTTGCCCTCGAACGCCTCCTCCAGCTCCAGCTCCCCGTCGATGCCGTGCAGGCCGGCCGCGACCAGCGCGGCCACGGCGAGGTACGGGTTCACGTCGCCGCCCGGCACCCGGTTCTCCACCCGCAGCGAGGGGCCGTGGCCGACCAGGCGCAGCGCGCAGGTGCGGTTGTCGACGCCCCACTTGACGGCCGTGGGCGCGAAGCTGCCGGGCACGAACCGCTTGTAGGAGTTGATGTTGGGCGCGTACAGAAGGGTGAGCTCGCGCAGGCAGGCGAGCTGGCCGGCGATGAACCGCTGACCCAGCGGCGAGAGCCCGTACGGCCCGTCGCCCGCCATCACCAGCTCGCCGTCCGCCCCGCGCAGCGAGATGTGGATGTGGCAGGAGTTGCCCTCGCGGTCGTTCGGCTTGGCCATGAAGGTGATCGACCTGCCCTCCTGGGCGGCGATCTCCTTGGCGCCGTTCTTGTAGACGGCGTGGTTGTCGCAGGTGGCCAGCGCCTCGGCGTAGCGGAAGGTGATCTCGTGCTGGCCCGGGTTGCACTCGCCCTTGGCGGACTCCACGTACAGGCCCGCGCCCTCCATGTCGCGCCGGATGCGGCGCAGCAGCGGCTCGACGCGGGCGGTGCCGAGCAGCGAGTAGTCGACGTTGTAGAGGTTGGCGGGGGTCAGGTCGCGGTAGGCGCGGTTCCAGGCTCCCTCGTACGAGTCCTCGTAGACGACGAACTCCAGCTCGGTGCCGACGCAGGCGCGCAGGCCGCGTTCCTGGAGCCGGGCGAGCTGGCGGCGGAGGATCTGGCGCGGCGAGGCGGTCACCTCGCCGCCGTCCTCCCAGGTGAGGTCGGCCATGACCAGGGCGGTGCCCTCCTGCCAGGGCACCCGCCGCAGCGTCGACAGGTCGGGCCGCATCACGAAGTCCCCGTACCCGCGATCCCAGGACGACATCGCGTATCCGCCGACCGTGTTCATGTCGACGTCGACGGCGAGCAGGTAGTTGCACCCCTCGGAGCCGTGGTGCAGCACCTCGTCGAGGAAGTAGCGCGCGGACAGGCGCTTGCCCTGGAGGCGGCCCTGCATGTCGGCGATGGCCAGCAGCACCGTGTCGACCAGGCCCGCCGCGACCTCCTGCCGTAGCTCGTCGACGGTGAGGAAGCCATGACTGGACCGCTCGCTCACGTGCTGGCTCCGATCTCGCAGGAGGCGGTTTCCCGTTGATTGGGCTAGTCTCAGACCATTGATGTGTATGGCGGGATCGCTTGTCAAGACCTGAGGACACGTTGGACGAGTCGGCGCGTTTGATGACGGTGCTGCGCCCCGTGAGAGCCGGAAACGCCTTCGAGGAGACCGTCGAACGGCTCCTGCAGGCGATCAAGCTGGGCGTGGTGGCGCCGGGAGACAAGCTCCCGCCCGAGCGCGAGCTGGCCGTCCAGCTCGGCATCAGCAGGGTGACGCTGCGCGAGGCCATCCGCGCCCTGCAGGACGCGGGCTACCTCGACGTGCGGCGCGGCCGTTACGGCGGCGCGTTCGTCACCTATGTGCCGCCCCGGCCGGGGCCGGCCGACCTGCGCAAGGCGGTCGCCGACATGGGCACCGACGACCTGGCGGACGCGCTCACCTTCCGCCTGGCCGTCGAGTGCGGCGCCGCGCAGGCGCTGGCCGGGATGGAGCTGACCGGCGGGCAGCGCGACACGCTCAGGCGCAGGCTGGCCGACCTGGACGGCGCCTCGCTGGAGGACTACCGCCGCCTCGACACCGCCTTCCACCTGTCGATCGCCGAGCTGACCGGGTCCGCCCTGCTCGCGTCCGCCTGCGCCGACGCCCGCCTGCGGGTGAGCGACCTGCTCAACGCCATCCCCATGCTCCAGGTCAACCTCGACCACGCGGCCGCGCAGCACCGGGCGATCGTGGCGGCCATCCTGGCGGGCGATCCCGAGGGGGCCGGCCGCGCCATGGGCGAACACCTGGAAGGCACGGCCGCCCTTCTGCGCGGATTCCTCTCCTGACCGCACCACTGCCCACAGGCTCGTAGAGTCGGTTCACGGTCATGGAGAAATGGTTTCACGGAAGCATCATCGCGACGGGACGGCTGCCGCTGTTCTGTTTCTTCGTCGCGCTCATCGTGGCGTTCATCGCCACCCGCATCAACGTACGGCTGATCAGGGCCAAGGTCGGCTGGTTCCGCAACGTCAACGTGGGCGAGATGCACATCCACCACGTGGTGTTCGGGGTCGTGCTCATGCTGGTCGGCGGGGTGGCCGGGATGGTCGTCTCCGGCGCGTCGCAGGTGGGGCACGCGGTCGCGGCGTCGGTGTTCGGGATCGGGTCGGCCCTGGTGCTCGACGAGTTCGCGCTGATCCTCCACCTGCACGACGTCTACTGGGAGGAGGAGGGGCGCACCTCGGTGGACGCGGTGTTCATCGCCGTGGCGGTCACCGGGCTGCTGCTCATCGGGCTGCGGCCGCTCAGCTGGGACTTCGGCCCGCCGCTGGTCGACCCGGCGGCGCTGATCCTGGGCAACCTGGTGCTGGCCGTGATCACGCTGCTCAAGGGGAAGATCTGGACCGGCATGGCGGGGCTGTTCCTCCCCTTCCTGCTGCTGGTGGGCGCGGTGCGGCTGGCCCGGCCTGGGTCGCCGTGGGCCCACTGGTTCTTCGTCGGGCGCTCGCCGCGCAAGATGGCCAAGGCCATCCACCGGGAGGAACGCTGGCGCCGGCCGGCGATCCGGGCCAAGATCGCCTTCCAGGAGTTCCTCTCGGGCCGCCACGACCTGCCTTCCACCCGCCGTCTGCGCCGCCATACTTGAGCCATGGCGCTTCCCTCCAGGTCTGACGGGCTGCTGGCCCAGATCCCCGACTCGCTCACGGACCTGCGCGGACCCGTGGACGGCAAGGTGGCGCTGCCGCCCCACCTGTCATGGTCGGGCCCCCGCGAGTACGACCTGGCCGATCTGCGCCTGAGGCTGTCGATGTACCGCATGGTGATCACGGGCGGCGGGCGCGTGGACGCGGAGAGATACCTCAACGCACGCCACCTGACCGCCGACTGGCCGCTGCTCAGGAAAGGGCTCGGCCCGGGCCACCGCCGGGCCTGGGAGCACAAGCTGGCCCTCGGCATGCTCCCGTGATCCGCTTCCCGCCGTTCCAGGAACGGGTGCTGGGAATGGTTCTGCCGGCATGCGAGCGCTTCCATCTGCTGCTCGCGGGCGGGCACGCGATGCGGGCGCACGGATTCATGGACCGGCCGAGCACCGACCTGGACTTCGCCACCAGTGCGGACACGCCGCTGCCGGAGGTGGCGGAGGGGATCGCCCGGGCGCTCCGCGCCGCCGGTCTGGAGGTGTCCGTGCTGGAGGTGACACCCCGGTACGGGCGACTGCTCCTCAAGGATCCCTCGACGGAGGAGCACTGTGAGGTGGACCTCCTCAGGGAGGCGCTCCAGCAGCAGCCCAGCGTGTGCGGCGAACTGCGGGTCGTCGCGCTCGACGACGCCGTGGGCCTGAAGATGCGGGCACTGTACGAACGCAGCCTGGCCCGGGATGTCATCGACATCGCCGCCGTGGCCCACCTCTACTCCTTCAGAGATCTGGAGCGTTTGGGCGGCCTGCACGCGGAGGACTTCTCACTTCCCGAGCTCGTCATGCGACTGGAGTTCGTGGAGTTCATCGCCGACGAGGAGTTCGCGGCCTACGGGGTGACCGCGGACCGGGTGCGAGACATCCGGAGGCTGACCTCGGCGTGGGCGGACGACATCAAGATGCGGCGGGCCGACGACGGTGATGCCGAGTACGACGTCTCCGATCTGCCCGGGGTCGACTGAGGCATCGGGTGGTCACAGCGTCACGGCTGAGCGGAGGGCCAGTCCGGCGCCGAGGAGCACCACCATCACGGCCGTGCCCAGCGGGGCCGCGCCCGACAGGCGGGCGGCGAGCCGGCGGCCCGCCGACGCCCGCGCCTCCAGCCGGTCGACCAGCTTGACCAGCAGCAGGCCGGTGACGGTCAGGGTGGCGGCCATGCCGACCCCGTAGGCGGTCACCAGCGCCACCCCGAACCAGGTCCGGCCCAGCGCGACCGCGCCCAGCAGCACGACCAGCGCCGACGGGCTCGGCACCAGCCCACCGGCCACCCCCAGCCCCACCAGCCCACTCCTCCGATGCCCGTGGCCGTGTCCATGGCCGTGTCCATGGCCGTGCCCATGGCCGTGCCCGTGCCCGACGGCCTGGGCGTTCCGGGAGCGGCGGGCGGTGTGGATCAGGCGGAGGCCGATGGCGGCGATCAGCACGCCGCCGGCCACCCCCAGCCAGGCCAGCACCGACTCGCCGGCCAGGGCCGTGAAGACGCTCAGCGCGAGCCCCACCGCCAGCACCCCCACGGTGTGGGTGGCCGTCACCGTGGCGCCCACGACGAGCGCGTCCCTGGGCCGTCCGCGGCGCCCCGCCAGGTAGGCGGCCATGACGGTCTTCCCGTGCCCGGGGATCAGCGCGTGCCCGGCCCCCAGCACCACCGCCAGGCCCAGCGCCAGCAGCCCGAGCGGCACGGTCAGCGAGTCGGCGCCGACGAGCCCGGTGAACGTCCGGTCCAGCGCGTCGAGCGCCTCACCGACGGGTCCGCCGACGGAGAGGCCGGGGGTCCCGGACGTGGGGGTCCCGGTCCCGGCGCCGAGCCGTGAGACGGTGAACGAGGCCGTCCGCTGGTCCAGCGGTGACGTCAGCAGGTCGTCCGGGTACCTGCGCAGTTCTCCGCTCACGCTGGACTGGGGCACGGTGGCGTCGGCGAGCCGGACCCCTGCGCCGGTCGCGGTGATCTCACGCCAGCCGATCCGGTCCTGCTCGAAGCCGTCGGTGAACGTCACCGCCCCGGACACGGCGGTCTCCGCCACCAGGTCGCAGGTCAGGCGGCTGGTCCTGAGCCCGCCCTGGCCCGGCGTGTACGCGTGCCCGGCCCGTACCACCCGCCAAGGGACGGCCGCGCCGCCCACCGTCAGCCGCTGGGCGGCGGCGAGCGCGGCGCAGCGGCGGGAGGCGTAGGTGGCGTCCACCTCCGTCCTGGCCTGCAGCGTGGGCAGCTCCGCCAGGTCCACCACGGCCAGGTTCTCCACCTGCCCGCCGGAGACGGTCAGCCCGTTGTAGTGGTTGACCGTGAAGTTCCCCAGCGGATGCGCGGCGGCGGCCCGCGCCGGCACGCTCAGGAACACCGGCACCAGCCCGAGCAGCAAGACCCCCAACCGCCACCAGATCCTGCGCGAGGCGGCGTGACGGGCGTCTTCCGGGAGGTCGGCCCGTTCTGTGGGGTGGGTCCGGTTCGGTGTGCGGGCGGTGTTACGGACCTGGTCGGGAGTGGCGGCCGATTTCCTGGGGTGGGAGGGGGCTTCGGTGAGGGGGGTGAGCTCGGGGTCGGTCATGAGAACCTCGCCAGGGTGGCCAGCTCCGGGTCGAAGCGGGGGTCGAGGGGGACGTCGCGGCCGAGGGATCGTTCGATCTCGGCGCGGTGGTAGCGGAGGACGGGATGCCGCCAGCCGGTCGAGGTGGCCTGTTTCGCGTACCGCAGAGCCTCGCGCGGCCGGTCGGCCTTGAACAGCGCCCAGCCGAGCGCGTCGGCGGCGATCAGGCCGGGGTTGCGGGCGTACTCGGCACGGGCGTGCCGCACCGCCTCGTCGGGGTCGCCGTGGTCGGCCTCGAACTCGGCCCACGTCAGGTCGTCGCGGACGCCCGTCCTGGCGAGCAGGTCGCGCTGGGCGTCCAGCAGCGTCCAGTCGGCGGGCAGGCCCGCCTTGAGCCGCACCTCGCCCTGCTCGATCAGATACTGGGGCAGCGGCAGCCGCCGGACCACGCCCTCGTACCGGGTGAGCGCCTCGTCCAGCCGGCCGCCGAGCGCGGCGGCCCTGGCCCGGCCGGCGAGGGCGGGCGTGTGGCCGGGGTCGGCCTCCAGCGCCCTGGCGTACCACCGGTCGGCCGTCTCGAAGTCGTGGGCGTGCAGGGCCAGCTCGCCGAGCTGGTGGCGGGCGTAGGCGAGATCGGCGGGGACGCGCGCGTCCTCGTGGGCGTACTGGAGGTAGCGGCGCGCGCCGTCGAGGTCTCCGCGCAGCTCGGCCGCGTACGAGGCGCGCGCGAAGGACGCGACGCCGGGCCGCAGGCCCAGCATCCGCTCGACCGCCTCCCGCGCGCCGCGCAGGTCGCCGAGCTGGACGCGGGCGTCGGCGAGCACCCCGTACGCGGCCGCGCTGTAGGCGTTGGCGTCGAGCGCCCGCTCGGCCAGCCGCTCGGCCTCGGCGAACTCGTGGCGACCGGCGGCGAGCGTGGCCTGGCCGGTCAGGACGGCGTCGTCGCGCGGGCTGAGCCGGGCGGCGGTGTCGAGCGCGCCTTCCGCCTTGGTGTAGTACGACGGGTCGCCGCTGATCCTGGCCTGGTCGACGTACTGGACGCCGAGCTGGGCCCAGCCTCGGTGGTCGTCCGGCAGCCGCTTGAGCCGGTCCTGCAGGGTTTCCCGCCCGGCCGCGGGCGCCGGCGCGCCGGCCGGTGCGGCGGCGACGCCGAAGACGGTGAACAGCAGCGCGCCGGTCAGGACGAGACCTGCCAGCAGGAGTAGTGAACGCATCGAAGGGCTCCGGAGTCGTGGGAAACAACCGGCCGGCCGCCGGAGCGGCCGACCGGTCCTGGGGCGGCGGGGCGGGAGAGGGCCCGCCACCGGGAGAAGGTCGGCCGGGCGGGGGTCAGCGCTGGTTGACCGAGGCGGTGCTGGGGAGCGGGATGTACGGGAACGTGCCGCCGAACGGCTTGTCGTTCATGTCCACCTTGTCGGTCAGGGCGGGGATGAGCTTGCCGGACTGCGCGGCGCCCGCGACGGCCTGCAGTTCGATGTCCACCACGTCGTCGGCGAGCCGGCGGCCGTTGGGGAAGCCCTGCAGGTCACCGCCGAGCACGCCCAGCCTGTTCGGGTCCTTGCTGGGCGGGATCGACATGTTGAGCCTGAGCATCTCGGCCGGGCGGAGCTTGCCCGCGTCCTTGTTCAGCGACTGCGCGTTCAGGTCGGCCGCGATCGGCCCGTTGCCCTTGGCGATCCCGGTCAGGAAGATCTGGACGAGATCCTTGCGCGGAGTGGCGGGCGCCTTGATGCCGTAGATGGACGCGAGCAGCCTGGCCACCTCGGGGTCGGTGACCCGCTTGACCAGGGCGGCCACGTCGGCGTCCTTGGCGGGCGGCAGCGCGTTGAAGGCGTCCTTCAGCCCGGCGGGGGACACCACCTCGTTGACCAGCGGGTTGCCCAGGCGGGAGACCTGGACGAACTTGCCGCCGTTGTGCTTGTCGGTGGTGGACCAGACGCCGACGACCGGGTTGCGCTTGGGGTCGCCCTTGAGCGCGAGGTCCTCCTTCGGCACCTGCAGGCCGAGCGTGTTGACGTTGTAGCCCTTGAGCGTGTCCCGGCCCACCTCGGACAGGTCGCCCCCGTACAGCAGGTCGAAGACGCGCAGGTCGAGGAAGAACGCCTCGTCCGACTGGCCCGCGAGGGTCTTGCCGCCGCCCTTCAGGCTGGTGATCGCCTGGGAGCGCAGGGTGCCGTAGTTCGGCATGGACGCGGGGCCGACGTTGCTCGGCGCGACGATGCCGTTGGAGACGAGCGTGCTGCTGCCGTTCTCGGTGATGCGCCTGAGCGTGTAGCGCTGGCGGAAGAGCAGGTTCTGGTCGTCGAGCGAGGTGACCGGTCCGTTGTTGTAGAGGAAGGTGGCGTTGCCGCGCCGGTCCTCGTTGCGGAAGGTCCACTGGTAGGTGATGTCGGGCTTGGCGTCGCCGTCGTTGTCGATCTTGATGTTGTAGCGCGACCTGGTGTCGAACGGGTAGAAGTTCGGCCCGCCCTGCGGCTCCTGGAACGGGATCCAGTTCGACAGCAGGGTCACGGTGCCGGGCTTGTCCGGGCTGACGAACGCGTACACGTCGGTGTTGTCGTTGAGCGGGTCGCCGATGACGGCGGGCGCCTCGCGGTGCGAGGAGGCCGTGCCGGAGTCCGTACGGAACATCGCGAGCGAGGAGGCCGTCAGGGCCACCGCGACGCCGAGTCCGATGAGGGCGCGCCGGTCGATCCGGTGCTCCATGGTCGGTCCTTTCGGAAAGGTGCTGATCGATGACGAGGTTCCGGCCGGGTTCCTCGCGCCCTATTCGCGTGACGGGGGCGGGCGGATGTCGCTCTCATCCTCAAGGAGGAGTCGTCAACCGAAGTTGACATACCAAAGGAGTCAATTTAGGTTGACGGGTGCGGAACGCGCGCGCCCGTTCGTTGAGAGGTTGAACGGCCCCTGGAAGGAGATTCGGTGATCAAGGACTTACTGGCCTACTTGCGCCCGCACCGGTGGATCCTGGTGGCGGGCGGGGTGCTGGGCCTGATCGGCTCGGCGGCGGGCCTCGCCATGCCGCTGCTCGCCAAGTACGTGGTGGACGCGTTCGGCGAGAACGGGTCGATGGCCGGGCCGCTCATCGGCCTCACCGTCGCCGTCCTGGTCGGCGCCGTGGTGTCGGCCGCCGGCTCCTACCTGATGGAGCGCACCGGTGAGAGCGTCGTGCTGGGCGCCCGCCGCCGCCTGGCCGACCGCATCCTGCGGCTGCGGGTGGCCGACGTCGACCGGCTCAAGCCCGGCGACCTGCTCTCCCGCGTCACCGGCGACACGACGCTGCTGCGCGCTGTGCTCACCAACGGCGTCGTCGACTCCGTCAGCGCCGTGTTCATGCTGGTCGGCGCCATCGTCCTGATGGCCGCCATGGACGGCACGCTGCTGCTGGTCACGCTGCTCGTGGTGGTCGTGATCGGCGGGCTGACCGGCCTGGTGATGCCGCGCATCATGCGGGCGCAGAAGGACGCCCAGGAGGCCGTGGGCGAGATGGGCGCGGTGCTCGACCGGGCGCTGCAGGCCTATCGCACGGTCAAGGCCAGCGGCGCCGAGGAACGCGAGATCGCCGTCGTGGGCGGCGCCGCGGAGCGGGCCCGCGACCGGGGCCTCCAGGTGGCCGGGTGGACCTCGCTGGCCGGGGTGTCGACCTGGATGGCCGTGCAGATCGCCTTCCTCGGCGTGCTCGGCGTCGGCGGGGCCAGGGTCGCCTCCGGCGCGCTGGAGGTCTCCTCGCTGATCGCCTTCCTGCTCTACCTGTTCTACCTGGTGGCGCCGATCGGCCAGCTCGTCGAGGGCGCGGTCCAGCTCCAGCAGGGCCTGGCCGCGATGAAGCGCATCAAGGAGGTCGAGGACCTGCCCGGCGAGCCCGTCGGCGTGCCGGCCGGCACCGGCGACCGCCCGCTCGGCGTGCGCTTCGACGGCGTGGTCTTCCGGTACGGCGACGACCGGCCGATCGTGCACGACGGGGTCAGCTTCGAGGTGCCGCCCGGCGGCCTCACCGCGCTCGTCGGCCCGTCGGGCGCGGGCAAGTCCACCGTCTTCGCCCTGCTCGAACGCTTCTACGAGCACCAGGGCGGGGTCATCTCGCTGGACGGCAGGGACATCCGCGACTGGTCGCTCGGCGAGCTGCGGGCCGCGCTCGGCTATGTCGAGCAGGACGCGCCCGTGCTGGCCGGCACGCTCAAGGAGAACCTGCTGTTCGCCGCCCCTGACGCCACCGAGGACGAGCTGCGCCGCGCGATCGTCCGCACCCGCCTGGACGACCTGGTGGCCAGGCTGCCCGACGGCCTCGACACCGCGGTCGGGCACCGGGGCGTGCTGCTGTCGGGCGGCGAGCGGCAACGCGTCGCCATCGCCAGGGCGCTGCTGCGCAAGCCCAGGCTGCTGCTGCTCGACGAGGCCACCTCGCAGCTCGACGCGGTCAACGAGCTGCGGCTGCGCGAGGTCATCGCCGAGGTTGCCGCCGAGACGACCGTGCTGGTCATCGCCCACCGGCTGTCGACGGTGACCAACGCCGACCGGATCGTCCTCATGGAGAGCGGCGGCGTGCGGGCCATCGGCACCCATGACGAGCTGGTGGGGGCCGACGAGCTCTACCGCGAGCTGGCGGCCACCCAGTTCCTCGTGAGCTAGCGCGTTGTACTCTTCGGGTGACGTTGATGAATGTGTTCATTCAGGAGGTCGCCATGAGCCGCACCGTGCGCGCGCCACGAGGCACCACGCTCACCGCCAAGGGGTGGCCGCAGGAGGCCGCGCTCCGCATGCTCCGCAACAACCTGGACCCGGAGGTGGCCGAGCATCCCGAGCAGCTCGTCGTCTACGGCGGCTCGGGCCGCGCGGCCCGTGACTGGGCCTCCTACGACGCGCTGGTCAGGACGCTCACCACGCTGGAGGGCGACGAGACGCTGCTGGTGCAGTCGGGGCGGCCCGTCGGCGTCTTCCGCACCCACGAGTGGGCGCCCAGGGTGCTGATCGCGAACTCCAACCTGGTGCCCGGCTGGGCCACCTGGGAGGAGTTCCGGCGGCTCGAAGCCGCCGGGCTCACCATGTACGGGCAGATGACCGCGGGTTCCTGGATCTACATCGGCACCCAGGGCATCCTGCAGGGCACGTACGAGACGTTCGCGGCGGTGGCGGCCAAGCGGTTCGGCGGTTCGCTGGCCGGCACCGTCACGCTCACCGCCGGGCTCGGCGGCATGGGCGGCGCGCAGCCGCTCGCCGTCACCATGAACGGCGGCGTGGCCATCTGCCTCGACTGCGACCCCCGCTCCGTCACCCGCCGCATCGAGCACCGCTACCTCGACGTGCGGGCGGAGTCGCTGGACGAGGCGCTGCGGCTGGCGTACGAGGCGCGCGACGCGCGGCGGCCGCTGTCGATCGGCGTGGTGGCCAACGCCGCCGAGGCCGTGCCCGCGCTGCTCGCCCGCGGCGCCGAGATCGACATCGTCACCGACCAGACCTCCGCCCACGACCCGCTCATGTACCTGCCGCTCGGCGTCGCCTTCGACGACATGGCCGCCGAACGCGACAAGGACCCGGCGGGCTTCACCGAGCGCGCCCGCCAGTCCATGGCCGCGCACGTCGAGGCCATGGTCGGCTTCCAGGACGCGGGGGCCGAGGTGTTCGACTACGGCAACTCCATCAGGGGCGAGGCGCAGCTGGCCGGATACGCGCGGGCCTTCGACTTCCCCGGGTTCGTGCCCGCGTACATCAGGCCGTTGTTCTGCGAGGGCAAGGGGCCGTTCAGGTGGGCGGCGCTCAGCGGCGACCCCGCCGACATCGCCGCCACCGACCAGGCGATCCTGGAGCTGTTCCCCGACAACGAGCCGCTCGCCCGCTGGATCCGCCAGGCCGGCGAGAAGGTCCACTTCCAGGGCCTGCCCGCGCGGATCTGCTGGCTGGGCTACGGCGAGCGCAACGTGGCGGGGGAGCGGTTCAACGACATGGTCGCCTCCGGAGAGCTGCGGGCGCCCGTCGTGATCGGCCGCGACCACCTCGACAGCGGCTCCGTCGCCTCCCCCTACCGCGAGACCGAGGCGATGGCCGACGGCTCCGACGCGATCGCCGACTGGCCGCTGCTCAACGCCATGCTCAACACGGCCTCTGGGGCGGCCTGGGTGTCCATCCACCACGGCGGCGGCGTCGGCATCGGCCGCTCCATCCACGCCGGCCAGGTGACGGTCGCCGACGGCACCGCGCTGGCCGGGGAGAAGCTCGACCGGGTGCTCACCAACGACCCGGGCACCGGCGTCATGCGCCACGTCGACGCGGGCTACGAGGAGGCGGCCGCGGTGGCGGCCGCGCGCGGGGTCCGCGTCCCGATGCGTGAGTCCTGAGTGATCCATGTGGGATGAGAATGCCGTGCGCACGGTGTTGGAGCAGGAGTGACTGGCGCATATCACAGCGGGCTGGACCGGCTTCTCGACGGCCACAGGCTCTCGCCGGTGCAGAGGAGGATCGCTCACTACCTGTCGGAGCACCTGGAGGAGGCCATCTTCCTGTCGAGCGTGGAACTGGCCGAGCGGGCGGGGGTGAGCCAGCCGTCCGTGACCAGGTTCGCCATGGTGCTCGGCTTCGCCGGATACCCGGAGCTGCGGCAGGCGCTGCGTCCCCTGGTGCTGGGCGGGCCGCCGGAGGGCGAGCAGGAGAGCCTGATCAAAGGAGCCATCGACCGCGAGATCAGGAACCTGACCGCGGTCCGCGACCGGCTGCCGTCGCTGCCGCTGAAGGAGCTGGGCGCGTTCCTGGCCGCCGCCGAGCCGCTCCCCGTGCTGGGGCTGCGGGTGTCGGCCGGGCTCGCGACCACGTTCGCGTACTACACCCGCCGCATCCACCCCGACGTGCGGCTGCTCACGCACGGCGGGTCGGAGCTCATCGACGGCCTGCACTCCGCCCGCCGTGCCGGCGCGGAGTGGCTGGTCGCCGTGGTGCTCCCGCGCTATCCGGTCGAGGTGATGAACGCGCTGGAGTACGCGGGCAAGCTCGGCTACAGGGTGGCCGCGATCTGCGACCGTCCCGGCTTCCCCGCCGAGGTGGTGCTCGACGCGCCGGTGGGCGACCGGCTGGTGTTCGACTCCCACGCGGCGCCGCTGGCCCTGGCCATGGCCCTGGTGGAGGCCATGGCCGACGCGGCGCCGCTGCGCACCCAGGCGCGGCTGGAGGAGTACGAGCGGATGACGGACGAGACCGGCACGTTCCTAACCGGTGATCTTCCTTAGGGACCGCACGGACCAGGTCACGGTCAGCGCCGCCAGGCCCAGCATGATGGCGAACGCGAGCGGGATCGACACGTCGGTCAGGTTGCCCGCGAACAGCGCCCGCCCGGCCTCGACCGGGTGGTAGAAGGGCGTGAACCAGGCGACCCGCTCCAGCCAGTCGGGCCCGAGCGCCATCGGCAGCAGCGCACCCGACAGCAGCATCAGCGGCAGCGCGAAGAACTGCATGATCTGCCCCATCGCGTTCTCGTCGCCCAGGCTGAGCGCCAGCCCGTACGCCACGCCCGAGGAGAACAGCCCCGTGACGGCCAGCAGGAGCAGCGTGAGCACCAGCCCCGCCGGGCCGATCCGCAGACCCATGAGCAGCGCGATGAGGATGACCATGAACGACTGCACCACCAGCACGGCCACGTCCCGCAGCATGCGGCCGAGCACGATCGAGGGCCGCCAGGTCGGGGTGACCGCGATGCGTTCCAGCACGCCGCTGCGCATCTCGTAGATGGTCCCGTACGCGACGCCCATGGTGCCGAACAGGGCGGTGATGACGAGCATGCCGGGCGCGAACATGGTCAGCGCCTGACCGAGGTCGCCGCCGTACGCCATGCCGGCGAAGAGCGGCGCGAACAGCAGCAGGTACATGACCGGCTGCATGATGCCGAACAGCGGCCAGATCGGGTTGCGGAAGGTGTTGCGCAGCTCGTGGCCCAGGAAGAGGCCGGTGTCCCTGATCATGCTTCGGCTCCCGTGTCACGAAGGGATCGGCCCGTCTTGGCCAGGAAGACGTCGTCGAGCGTGGCCCTGTCGAGCGAGATGGACGTGAGGGCGAGCCGCTGCTCCTGCAGCTCGCTCAGCAGCTTGGGCAGCGTGTGCTCGCCGTCGTCGACGTAGACGCGCAGCACCTGGTCGTCCACCCTGGCCTCCCTGGCGAGCGGGCCGAGCACGGCGGCGGCCCGCTCCGGCTCGTCGAGGCGGAGCGTCACCACGTCGCCGGAGACCTTGCGCTTGAGCTCGGCGGGGGTGCCCTCGGCGACGACCACGCCGTGGTCGACGATCGCCAGGCGGTCGCAGAGCGCGTCGGCCTCCTCCAGGTAGTGGGTGCTGAGCAGGACGGTGGTGCCCTGCTCGCGCAGCTCCCTGATGCGGTCCCACAGGTTGGCGCGGTTCTGCGGGTCGAGGCCGGTGGTCGGCTCGTCGAGGAACAGCAGCGGGGGCGTGTGGACCAGCCCGAGCGCGATGGACACCCGGCGCTTCTGCCCGCCGGACAGGGTGCGGCCCGGCCGGTCGGCGATGTCGGCCAGGTCGAACCTCTTCAGCACCCGGTCGGTCGCCGCCGCGGCGTCCGCGACCCCGTACAGCCTGGCCGCGAACATCACCTGCCTGCGCGGCGAGTTCTGCTCCTCGACCCCGCCGGTCTGGCTGACGTAGCCGAGGGCGCGGCGGATCGCGGCGGGCTCCTTCAGCAGGTCGTGGCCGGCGATCGCGGCGGTGCCCGCGTCGGGCCTGATGAGGGTGGCGAGCATCCGGATCGTGGTCGTCTTGCCCGCGCCGTTGGGGCCGAGCACGCCGTAGATCTGGCCGGTCTCGACCTCCAGGTCGACGCCGCGCACGGCCTCGACGGTCCGCGCGCCCTTGCGGCCGCGCGAGGTGAAGGTCTTCTTCAACCCTTTCGCGTCAATGATCATGCTTCTCCTAAGGAAGCTCGTCGCTCTCGACCTTGTCCAGCGCCTGCCGGCACCAGTCGAGCTGCGCCCGCAGCATGGCCGTGTTGAGCCTGAGCGTCTCGTCGATGTGGCGGGGGGCGCCGAAGCGCTGTTTGGTGCCGTACGACCGGTCGGCGCCGGCGATCGTCAGCTCCAGGAGCTCGCTCCGGCTGCGGAGCGCGCTCATCAGGGTCTCCTTGTCGAGATGGTTCATGAACGTGAGCGCCACCTGGAACGGGTCGACGATCGGCATCAGCTCGTGCCAGACCGTCAGGAGCAGGCGGTGGAACTCGAACCGGCCGTCGTCGGTCATGGCGTAGACGGTGGCGCCACCCTTGCCGGACTCGACGACCTCCAGCAGCCCTTCGTCGGCCATCTTGCCGAGCCCGTGGTAGATGGAGCCGAACTTCACGCTGGCCCAGCTGTCGGCGCCCCAGGTCTCCAAGTGGCGGCGGACCTGGTAGCCGTTGCGCGGGCCGTCTAGGAGGGTGCCGAGGATCAGAATGCGAGTTGTGGACACGGCTCAAGTTTGTACTCAAATTTGAATGACTGTCAACCGTGAAAAGCTGCTGTCCATGAGTGAACGACCCAGGGCCCTGATCACGGGCGCCTCCCGCGGCGTGGGCGCGGCCGTCGCGCGCGCTCTCGCCCCGACCCACGACGTCCTGCTCGGCGGGCGCGACACCGAGGCGCTGGACGAGGTCGCGGCCGGGCTGCCCGGCGCACGGGCGTGGCCGGTGGAGCTGACCCAGGTCACCGAGGCCGACGTGGCGGACGTCGACCGGCTCGACGTGCTCGTGCACAGCGCGGGAGTCACCCGGCTGGGCCGGATCGGCGAGCTGCCCGCCTCGGTGTGGCGCGACACCATGGAGCTCAACCTGTTCGCGGTGGCCGAGCTGACCCGGCTGCTGCTGCCCGCGCTGCGACGGGCCGGTGGCCACGTGGTGTGCGTCAACTCCGGGGCCGGCCAGCGGGCCAACCCGGGCTGGGGGGCGTACGCGGCCAGCAAGTTCGCGCTGCGGGCGTTCGCCGACGCGCTCCGGCAGGAGGAGCCGGAGCTGCGGGTGACCACGGTCTACCCGGGCCGGATCGACACCGACATGCAGCGGAGCGTGCGCGAGCAGGAGGGCGGCGACTACCAGCCCGACCGTTACCTCGCCGCGGACACCGTGGCCCGTGCGGTGCTGGCGGCGGTCACCGCCGGGCCGGACGCGCACCTCACCGAGCTGACCATCCGGCCGAGCGCGGGCCCGGTCACCTGAACCCTCTCCAGGCCCTTCCCGCGCTATCCACGGAGAACGGTGACCTGGCGACCGGACGGCGTGGTCGCCTGCGTGAAACTCCCCCGCTCCTTCCACGCCGGGGCTTCCGGGCGCCTGTCGAAGATCACGAGCACGCCGGTGGTGAGGCTGAGCCGGTCGAGATACGCGTCGAGCTGTACGAGACCGTCGGGCAGCGGGTCGTCCTTGCCGGCCCGCCAGACCTTCAGCTCCATGGCCTCGCGCTGCACCAGCCGCTCCCCGTCAGGCCCGGTGTAGGGCCAGCGGACCAGCACGTCCAGGCGTTTGATGCCCGCGGCGTACTCCCGGTCGAGATAGCCGCCGCCGTTCACGAGCCGGTGGAGGAAGGCCATGAGAATGATCTGGCAGGCGGCCTCGTGGTAGCCCTCCTGCTGGATGAGCACCTCGCCGTGCTCGCGCCAGAACACGACGAACTCCCGCAGCAGCCGCTCCAGGTCGAATCGGCCGTCCGGCAGCACGAAGCTACGCGGATCGGCCCTGACCAGCCGTGCCGTGCGGTTGCCCAGCACCCGGAGCAGGACCTCGCGATAGATGGGGTTGGCGATCTCCAGATCCATGGTCCCGCGGATGAGGCCCAGGTCGTGGACGTAGGAGACATCGTCGTCGATGCTGTCGTCCATACTCGGCATCGTGCCGGCCACGATCGGCTCGATCACCCGCATGACCCGAGGCTCGTGCAACCGCGCGGCCAGGGAGTCCAGGTGGACGGCGCGTGCCCGGATCAACCGTTCCTTGGCCTCGTCCACCTGCCCGGCGGTGACGGCGCCGGTCAGCCCCATCTCGAAGATGATCTCGTGGGCCACGGCATTCACCAGCCACGGCTGACCCTGCGTCAGCTCGAACACCCGGTCCACCGCGTCCTTGGTGAACTCCTGACCGGTCGCCTCGGTGTGCTGGCCGTACAGCTCACCGATCTGGCCGGCGGTGAAGTCGCCCAGGCGCAGCGACTTGGTGACGATGTTGAACGGGCTGGTGGGATTGCACCGGCCCGGGTCGGCACCCACGGCGGTCTTGTAGTCACGCACGTCGCGCAGCCCGCACAGGATCACAGAAGAGGGGAACGGGTGCCCGTCCGGGCGGGCGTTGTGACCGTCCCTGAGCTGGCAGAGGAAGCTGACCAGGCTGCTGCCCTGCAGTGCGTCGATCTCGTCGAAGAACAGCACCACCCGGCGCGGACTGCGGCGGCACCACTCGCTCAGGCCCGTACCGAATCGGGTGCCCGGCGTGGCCTCCGGCCAAGGGTCCGGCGGGAGCAGTTTCTTCGGCCAGCCCGACCGCTCGGCGGCCTCACGGATGGATTGCAGCAGGATCGACTCTCCCCAGCCGACGTCGTCACCGGCCACCTTGGCGCGCTCGCAGGAGAACGCCAGGGCCGCGATGTCGCCTTCGGCCGTCAACTCGGACGCCAGGGTGCGCAGACCCGTCGTCTTGCCGGTCTGCCGAGGCGCGTGGACCACGAAGTACCGGTCCATGTCGATCAGCGCCCGCGCCTGGGGGAGCCGCGGAGTCGGCGGCACCATGTAGTGGAGCTGGGGGTCACACGGACCTGCGGTGTTGAACGTTTTCGCTCTGGGTGGGTGCATGGCCACATACTGTCATCACTGCTGCGCTGCGTCCGGAGAAGGTTCAAGTGCGGCGGTCCGCCCGTTCAGCGCGATCGCCGAGGAAACGCGCCGTAGGCGAGCGAGGATGACGGATCGTGGTCGGCTTGCCGTGGTTCGTCGCCGCTGGCCGGGAGCCGACGACGGCTTCGCCGTTCTGATTCGTCTGATCCGGCTGGACGAACGGCCCGCGATGGCGAAGCTGAATGGATCCATTCACTAGAGTGTGTTCATGCTCGACGCACTCGCGCACGTGGGGCGCGACCCCGCCACCGGCGGCTATGTCCGGGACGCCTGGTCCGACGCGGATCTCGAACTGCGCGGCTGGTTCGCCGGCGAGTCGGCGCGCAGGGGGCTGGATCTGAACGAGGACCGCAACGGCAACCTGTGGGCCTGGTGGGGCGACCCGTCCGGGGAGCCGGGCGTGGTCGCCGGGAGCCACCTCGACTCCGTCCGCCAGGGCGGGGCGTACGACGGGCCGCTGGGTGTGGTGTCCGCCTTCGCCGCGCTCGACCTGTTGCGCGAACGGGGGTTCCGGCCGGGGAGGCCGGTCGGGGTCGCCTGTTTCACCGACGAGGAGGGCGCCAGGTTCGGTGTGCCGTGCGTGGGGTCGCGGCTGCTCACCGGGGTGCTGGCGCCGGAGCGTGCGCTCGGGCTGACCGACGACCGCGGCGACACCCTGGCCGACGTGCTCATCAGGGCGGGACGCGACCCGCGCGGGCTCGGGCCCGACCCGGAGACGCTGGCCACCGTGGGGGCGTTCGTCGAGCTCCACGTCGAGCAGGGCAGGGCGCTGGCGGCGCTGGACCGGCCCGTCGGGGCGGGGCTCTCGATCTGGCCGCACGGGCGGTGGCGGTTCGACCTCCGCGGGCGGGCCGACCACGCGGGCACCACCCGGCTGACGGACCGCGACGACCCGATGCTCCTGCTGGCCCGCCTGGTGCTGTCCGCCCGCTCGGCCGCCGCCCGTCACGAGGCGCTGGCCACCGTCGGCAAGGTCCTGGTCACCCCCAACAACGCCAACGCCATCCCGGGCCACGTCGCCGCCTGGCTCGACGCCCGCGGGCCCACCGAGGCAAGCGTCCGCGCCCTCGTCCGAGACCTGTACGACCAGCTCACCGACGACACCCCAACCGGCACCAACTCCGGGGGAAGAATCGAGGGTCCCTGGGGAGAGATTGCCGGAGAGGGAGAGATCCGTCCCGGACGGGGCTTGAACCCCTCAGGAAGCGGGGGTTTTTCCGAGGGGAGCGCGAGTTCTCGCGCGAACATGACTTTCCCCGAAGGGGGAGGGGGCCTTTCGGGAGGTGCCGACCCCTCAGGAAACGGGGGTTTTCGCGGGGGGAGCGCGAGTCCTCGCGCGAGCGCGAGTTTCCCTGGAGGGGGCGAAGTCTCTACCGGAGAGGGTGCGAACCTCTCTGGAGCGGGCGAAGTCTCTGCCGGAGGGGGCGCGAACCCCTCTGGAGGGGGTGAGGGGTCTCCCGGGCGGGGTGGGAGTTCTTCCGGTGGGCGTGTGGTGGAGGTACGGGAGGAGTCGTGGACGCCGCTTGTGGAGTTCGAGCGGGGGTTGCGGGAGCGGGTCGCGAGGGCGGCGGGGGAGGTGCCGGTGCTGGCGACCGGGGCCGGGCATGATGCCGGGATCCTCGCCGCCGCGGGGGTGCCGGCGGCGATGCTGTTCGTACGGAACCCCACCGGCGTGTCCCACTCGCCGGAAGAGCATGCCGAGGAGGCAGACTGCCGGGCGGGTGTGATCGCGCTCGCCGACGTGCTGGAGGAGTTGTGCCGCTGAATCACCGGTGGTTCCCGGATGGTCCGGCTGATGACGTGGCGGAGGAGCTGTGTCGCTGATCTACTGGTGTGAGCAGGCGTGGCTGCCCGAAGGCGTGGCCGACGGCGTGCTGGTGGAGGTCGAGAGGGCGAGGATCGCCGGTGTCACCAGGGGCGAGCCCGGCGGGGCGCGGCGCCTGGCGGGGCTGACGATTCCGGGGCTGGCCAACGCGCACTCCCACGCCTTCCACCGGGCGTTGCGCGCCGCCACGCAGAAGGGCCGGGGCGACTTCTGGACCTGGCGTGACCGTATGTACGAGGTCGCCGACCGGCTCGATCCCGACGCCTACCTGAGGCTGGCGCGGGCGGTGTACGCCGAGATGGCGCTGGCCGGGGTCACCTGCGTGGGCGAGTTCCACTACCTGCACCATGGCCCCGGCGGAACCCCGTACGAGGACCGCAACGCGATGGGGCACGCGCTGATCACGGCGGCCCGCGAGGCGGGGCTGCGCATCGCGCTGATCGACGCCTGCTACGTGTCCGGCGGTCCCGGCGTCGCGCTGGCGGGCACGCAGCTGCGGTTCGGCGACGGCGACGCCGGCGGGTGGGCGGCGCGGGCGGAGGAGCTGGCCGCCGCGTACGGGGGAACGCCGGGCGTGCGGATCGGCGCGGCGATCCACTCGGTGCGCGCCGTGCCGCCCGAGCAGATGCCGGTGGTGGTGGAGTTCTCCCACCGGCACGCCGCGCCGCTGCACGCGCACGTCTCCGAGCAGCGGGCCGAGAACGCCGCGTGCGAGGCGGCGTACGCTGCCTCGCCCGTGCGGGTGCTGCACGAGCACGGGGCGCTGGGCCCGCGCTCGACGGCCGTGCACGCCACCCATCTGTCGGAGGCGGACATCGAGCTGCTCGGCAGCTCGCGCACCCATATGTGCATGTGCCCGACGACCGAGCGGGAGCTGGCCGACGGGATCGGGCCGGCGCGCGAGGTGTTCGACCGCGGGTCGCCGATGACGCTCGGCTCCGACAGCCACGCGGTGATCGACCTGTTCGAGGAGGCGCGCGCCGTCGAGCTGAACGCGCGGCTCGCCACCGAGCGGCGCGGCCACTGGTCCGCCGCCGAGCTGCTGGGCGCCGCCACCGCCGCGGGCCACACCTCGCTCGGCTTCCCGGACGCGGGGCTGCTGGTGCCGGGCGCCTGGGCCGACCTGGTGACGGTACGGATGGACACGGTACGGACGGCGGGCGCGTCCGGGCTGGAGGCGGTGGCGTTCGCGGCGACGGCGGCCGACGTGCGCACGGTGATCTCGGGCGGCCGCCGGATCGTGGACGAGGGCAGGCACGTGCTCGGCGACGTGGGCGCGCTGCTGGCCGAGGCGATGGAGGAGTTGCGGTGACCACGACGCTGATCGACGGGATCGGGCTGCTCTACACGGGCGACCCGGAGCGTGAGGAGATCGAGGGCGCCGCCCTGGTGATCGAGGACGGCCTGGTCGCCTGGACGGGGGAGGCCGGGCAGGCCCCTGACGCCGATGCGCGGGTGGACGTCGCGGGGCGGGGCGTCGTGCCCGGGTTCGTCGACAGCCACGCGCACCTGGTGTTCGCGGGCGACCGGACGGCCGAGTTCCAGGCCCGGATGTCCGGCGAGAGGTACACCGGCGGCGGCATCCGCACCACGGTCGCCGCCACCCGCGCCGCGAGCGACGCCGAGCTGGCCGTCCGCGCCGCCGCGCTGGTGGCCGAGATGAACGCGCAGGGCACCACCACCGTGGAGATCAAGAGCGGCTACGGGCTGACCGTCGAGGACGAGCGCCGCTCGCTGGAGATTGCCACGACGCTGACCGACGAGACCACGTTCCTCGGCGCGCACGTGGTGCCCGCCGGCGCCGATCCCGACGCGTACGTGCGGCTCGTCACCGGCGACATGCTCCGGGCGTGCGCGCCGTACGCGAGATGGGTGGACGTGTTCTGCGAGCGCGGCGCGTTCGACGGAGACCAGACCAGGGAGATCCTCACCGCCGGCATCAAGGCGGGGCTGCGCGCCAGGGTGCACGCCGGCCAGCTCGGCGAGGGCCCGGGGGTGCGGATCGCGTGCGAGCTGGGCGCCGCGTCGGCCGACCACTGCACCCACCTGACCAGCGTCGACGTGGACGCGCTCGCCTCGTCGGGCACGGTCGCGACGCTGCTGCCCGGGGCCGAGTTCTCCACCCGCTCCCCGTACCCCGACGCCAGGAGGCTGATCGACGCGGGGGTGAGCGTCGCGCTGGCCACCGACTGCAACCCGGGCTCCTCGTACACCTCGTCGATGCCGTTCTGTGTGGCGCTCGCCGTGCGGGAGATGCGGATGACGCCGCTGGAGGCGATCAGGGCGGCCACCGCGGGCGGGGCGCGCGCACTCGCCAGGACGGACGTAGGCTTGCTGCGGCCGGGCAGCCGCGCCGACCTCGTCGTCCTCGACGCTCCCTCCTACGTCCACCTCGCCTACCGGCCCGGCGTTCCCCTCGTTCACCAGGTGTTCCGCGGCGGTCTCCTTCTTGAGTAGGACATCCAGAACCCTCCCGTGGTCGTAGTTCTTTTGGGAATCTTTGCTTCCTTTCGGACGTTGGCCGGGTATAGAACGCAGCTGCGGAACGAGGTGCCTGGGGATGGCAAGGCCTACGGGGAGTCGCGCGCAGGAGCAGCACGTCGCGGACCGGGATCTACTGGGGACCTACCTGGCTGAGATCGGCAGGGTCCCGCTGCTCACCGCGGAGGAAGAGGTGGAGCTCGCCAAACGGATCGAGGCGGGTCTTTTCGCCGAACAGCTGCTCGACAGTGGGGGGTCGGAGCCGCGGATCGGTGACACGGCGGACGAGGAGCTGGAGCGCCTGGCGGTCTCGGGCCAGCGGGCGAAGGACGAGTTCATCCAGGCCAACCTGCGCCTGGTGGTGGCCGTGGCCCGCAAGTACTCGGGGCGCGGGATGCCCCTCATCGACCTGGTCCAGGAGGGCAACCTCGGGCTGGTGCGGGCGGTCGAGAAGTTCGACTACAAGCGTGGATACAAGTTCTCCACCTACGCCACGTGGTGGATCAGGCAGTCGGTGGGGCGGGCCATCCACGAACAGGCCAGGCCCGTGCGGCTGCCCACGCACGCCGGGGAGCAGATGACCCGGCTGATGCGGGTGCGCCGCGACATGCTGGCGGAGTTCGACGCCGAGCCGACCGACGAGGACCTCGCGCAGATTCTGGAGCTGCCCGTCGAGCGCGTACGGGAGCTGCGCCGCTGGGCGTCCGACCCGGTGTCGCTGCAGCTGGGCGTGGGCGACGAGGACGAGACCGAGCTGGGCGACATGATCGCCGATGAGACCTGGGCCGACCCCGAGCAGCAGGCGATCGACATCCTGGAGCGTGAGCGGCTCGACGAGTGGCTGACCGGGCTGGAGGGCGACACGCGCGACATGTTGCGCTGGCGTTACGGGCTGGTCGACGGGCGCGAGCACACGCTCACCGAGGTGGGCGAGCGTTACGGCATCGGGCGTGACCGCGCCCGACGGATCGAGCGCGACGCGCTGGCGCGGCTGCGCCGCATGGCCGACGCCGCCGCCTGACAAGGCTTCCACGAGGCCGGTTCCCCGACGGGGCCGGCCTCGCCGCTTGTCCGGCCGCAGGAGGACCGTAGGCTCGGGGTCATGATCGTGAAGACAATCCGCCGTTATCCGGTGAAGTCGCTGCTGGGTGAGGACGTTTCCGGCGTACGGGTGACCGAGCGAGGGCTGGACGGCGACCGGGTCAGGGCCGTGCTCGACGTCGCGACGGGAAAGATCGCCAGCGCCAAGAACCCGCGGCTCTGGCGCGGCCTGCTGGCCCTGCACGGCAGCGCGGTCCCCGGGGACGAGGAGCTGTCGGAGCTGCTGGGCCGCGAGGTCCGGGTGGTGGACGTGCCGCCGGACGGCGCGGAGCTGGAACGGTCGGTGCCGGAGGAGGTGCTGGGCAAGGGCGTCGAGGCCGACGTGGCGTTCACGGTCAGCCAGGTGGGCGGGATCGCCCCGCCGGGCACGTTCTTCGACTTCGCGCCCGTACACCTGATGACCACGTCGACGCTGGCCGCGATCGGCGAGCTCAGCCCGCGCGGGACGGTGGAGGCCGTGCGCTACCGGCCCAACCTGGTGATCGGGACGGACGAGCCCGGGTTCGTGGAGAACGGCTGGGTGGGCCGCGAGCTGGAGATCGGCGACGAGCTGGTCCTCCAGATCGTCATCCCCACCCCGCGCTGCGCGGTGCCGACGCTGGCGCACGGCGAGTCGCCGCGCGATCCCGACGCGCTGCGCACGGTGGCCCGGCACAACCGCGTCGACATCCCCGGCCTGGGATCCGAGCCGTGCGCGGGCGTGTACGCGCGGGTGCTGCGCCCCGGCGCCATCGTGACCGGCGACCCGGTGCGGCTGCGCCCGGCGGACTGAGCGCGACACGCCGGGAAGCGACCGGAAAGTTCCCGAATACCGGTCGTGAGGTGACCGAAACTCTCCCGAAACACCCGTGTGGCGAGATTCACGAACGTGAAACACACCAGGTCGAGCCCCGAAACGGGGGCCGAACACGCTGGGGCGATCACGTCACACCAAAGGAGGGTCGCGTCGTGCAGATCGATACCGGCACCACGGCCTGGATGCTCACCGCCACCGCGCTCGTGCTCTTGATGACCCCCGGTCTCGCGCTGTTCTACGGCGGGATGACCAGGGCCAAGAGCGTCCTGAACATGATGATGATGTCGTTCGCCGCGATCATCGTCGTCACCGTACTCTGGCTGTTCTACGGTCACTCTCTCGCCTTCACCGAGAACCCCGTCTCGGCGATCAACAACTTCGTCGGCGGGTTCGACGCGCTCGGTCTGCAGAGCCTCGTCGACACGGCCACGGCTGACGACGGCTCCGGCATGCCGAGCCTCGTCTTCTCGGCCTTCCAGCTGACGTTCGCCATCATCACCGTCGCGCTGATCAGCGGCGCGATCGCGGACCGGGCGAAGTTCGGCGCCTGGGTGCTGTTCGCGGCGGTCTGGGCGACGATCGTCTACTTCCCGGTCGCCCACTGGGTCTGGGGCGGCGGCTGGCTCAACTCGATGGGCATCGAGGACTTCGCCGGCGGCACCGTCGTGCACATCAACGCCGGCGCCGCGGCCCTCGCCCTGGCGCTGGTCATCGGCAAGCGGCAGGGCTGGCGCAAGGAGCCGATGCGGCCGCACAACCTCACGCTCGTGCTGCTCGGCGCGGCCATGCTGTGGTTCGGCTGGTTCGGCTTCAACGCCGGCTCCGAGCTCATCGTGGACGGCATCGCCGGTCTGGCCTTCATGAACACCCAGCTCGCCACCGCCATCGCGGCCGGCGCCTGGATCGTGGTGGAGAAGCTCCGCGACGGCCACGCGACCAGCCTCGGCGTCGCCTCCGGCGCGGTCAGCGGCCTGGTCGCCATCACCCCGGCCTGTGGATTCGTCGACCCCTGGGCTGCCGCGCTCATCGGCCTCGTCGCCGGCGCCGTCTGTGCCTTCGCGGTCGGCCTGAAGTACAAGCTCAACTACGACGACTCGCTCGACGTGGTCGGCGTGCACCTGGTCGGCGGCGTGATCGGCGCGGTCGCGCTGGGCTTCGTGGCCGCCTACCCGGCCACCGACGCGCAGGGCCTGGGCCTGTTCTACGGCGGCGGGCTCGGCCAGCTGGGCCTGCAGGTGCTCGGCCCGGTCGCGGTCGGTCTCTACTCGTTCGTGGTCACCTGGGTCATCGGCACGGTCATCCACAAGACGATGGGCTTCCGGATCCCGGTCGAGGACGAGGTCACCGGCATCGACGTCACCACCCACGCCGAGACCGGTTACGACCTCGGCACCGTGCACGCCTCGGGCGTGACCTCCCCCAACGGCCCCGTCACCCCGGCTCCCAAGAAGGTGGAAGCATGAGGCTCATCACAGCCGTCATCAAGCCGTTCAAGCTCGATGACGTGAAGGCCGCCCTGGAGCAGTTCGGCATCAAGGGCATGACCGTCAGCGAGGCGAGCGGCTACGGCCGCCAGCGCGGCCACACCGAGGTCTACCGCGGCGCCGAGTACCAGGTGGACCTGGTGCCGAAGGTCCGCGTGGAGGTCCTGACCGAGGAGGACGACGCCGAGGACGTCATCGACGTCATCGTCAAGGCGGCGCAGACCGGCAAGATCGGCGACGGCAAGGTGTGGTCGGTCCCCGTCGACACCGTGATCCGGGTGCGGACGGGCGAGCGCGGGCCGGAGGCCCTCTGACGACGGCGCCTGGGTGGAGCAGGGGGAACAGTGAGGGATGAGGCGCGCTCGTACGCCGCGGCCCGCAAGGAGCGGACCGCCGACACCGATCGCTGGCTCAAGGATCTCTTCCGCACGGCGAGCGACGGAGAGCACGTCTCCCTGGTCGCGGTCGGCAGCCTCGGGCGGGGCGAACTCGCCCCGGGCAGCGACCTGGACCTCGTCCTGCTCCACAACGGCCGATCGGACGTCGGCCGGATAGCCGACCGCATCTGGTATCCCGTCTGGGACTCCGCCATCGGCCTCGACCACTCCGTCCGGACCGTGGACGAGGCCGTGGCGGTGGCCCGCGAAGATCTCAAGGCCGTGCTGGGCCTCATCCAGGCCCGGCACGTGGCGGGTGACCCGGACCTGACGAGGAGGGCCAGGGAGGCGGTGCTCGCCGAGTGGCGGGCCGACTCCCGGCGCAGGCTGGGCGAGCTGCGCGACGCGGCCGACCAGCGGGCCCAGACCAGCGGCGAGCTGGCCTTCCTCCTCGAACCGGACCTCAAGGACGGCCGCGGCGGGCTCCGCGACGTCCAGGCGATGCAGGCCGTGGCAGCGGCATGGGTGGCCTCCGCGCCCGGACCCCGGGCGCGTGAGGCCCACGAGTTCGTCCTCGACGTCAGGCACGCCCTCCACGTCGTCACCGCGCGCGGCACCGACAGGCTCGTGCTGCAGGAGCAGGACGCGGTCGCCGGACTCCTCGGCCTGCTCGACGCCGAGGCTGTCATGCGCAGGCTCGCCGAGGCGGGCCGGACGATCTCCCACGCGTTCGACGCGACCTGGCGCACGGTTGACAGGCTGCTGTCAGGGCCGGCGCCCCGTGGCCGCCGCCCGCTCGCCGACGGGGTGGTCGAGCACGGCGGCGAGGTGGTGCTCGCCAGGGGCGTCTCGCCCCGCAAGGACCCGGTGCTGGTGCTGCGCGCCGCCGCCGCGGCGGCCGAGTCCGGCCTGCCGCTGGCTCCCGCGTCCGTGTCCGTTCTCGCAGCTCAGTCGGCGCCGATGCCCGTGCCGTGGCCGGAGGAGGCGCGGGACGCGCTGGTGTCGATCCTCGGCGCGGGGCGCGCGGCCGTGCCCGTGTGGGAGGAGCTGGACCAGGCGGGGATCATTGTCAGACTCCTTCCTGACTGGGAACGGGTGCGGCACCGTCCGCAGCGCAACCCGATCCACCGCTTCACCGTCGACCGCCACCTGATCGAGGCGGCCGCGAACGCCGCCGGTCACACCCGCGAGGTCTCGCGCCCCGACCTGCTGCTGATCTCGGCGCTGCTGCACGACATCGGCAAGGGCTGGCCCGGCGACCACTCCTCGACCGGCGAGGTCGTGGTGCGCGACATCGGCGTCCGCATCGGCCTGCCGCCCCGGGACGTCGACGTCCTGGCCACGGTGGTCCGCCACCATCTGCTGCTGCCCGAGACCGCCACCCGGCGCGACCTGGACGATCCGGTCACGATCGAGAAGGTCGCCGCCACCGTGGGCTCCCGCGAGGTGCTGGAACTGCTGGCGGCGCTGGCCGTCGCCGACGGCAACGCCACCGGCCCGGCCGCGTGGAACGCCTGGAAGGCCGGCCTCGTCGCCGACCTCGTACGCAGGGTGCGCTCGGTGCTGTCCGGCTCGCCGCCGCCCAAGGCGCCCTCGCTCTCGCCCGAGCAGGCCGCGCTGGCCCGCCACGGCGGCGGCGCGGTGCGGGTCAACGGCGGCGCGGTGACGGTGGTCGCGCCCGACCGGGCCGGCCTGCTGTGGAGCGCCGCCGGGGTGCTGGCCGCGCACCGGCTCGTGGTGCGCTCCGCCTCGGCCGCCTCCGCCGGCGCCACCGCCGTGATCGAGTTCTCCGTCATCCCCGAGTACGGCTCGCCGCCGGATCCTGCGACCCTGGAAGCCGATCTCCGCCTGGTGCTTGCCGGGCGTCTTGACATCGAGCAAAGACTGGCCCGCCGTACGCGGTCGATGCGGCCGGCCCGGGTGCCGGTCGCGCCGCCCAAGGTGACGCTGGTGGACGACGCTTCCGCCACCGCCACCGTGGTCGAGGTCAGGGCACATGACAAGCCCGGACTTCTGTGGCGTATCGGGCGCGCCTTCGGCGACTGCGGTCTTGACGTGAGAGCCGCTCGCGTAGAGACTCTCGGCGCGGAGGCGGTGGACGTGTTCTACGTGGTCGACCGTGCTGGACGCCCCCTCAGCGACAGCACTCAACGCAACCAGGTCCGCGACGCCGTGCTTGCCGCACTGCGATAACCGACAGCACACGACACGCGGTCACATTTGTAACGATTGTGTCCGGTTTGTGCGTTACGTCAGATGCTGCGGATACCTTGTGGACGGCCTGATGACCGCATGGGATCGGGATGATTGAGGGGTAGCGGGAGCAGTGACTACGGGGAACTCCGACGGCGGCTTCGCCGCCAGGCGTGAACGCGCCAAGCGGGCACTGCCTCGGCTCGCGCTGCGCAACTGGCGAGTGAGATGGCGGTTGACCGCACTCGTCCTGGTTCCCACCATCGCCGGCGTCGTGCTCGGGGGAGCGCGCGTGGTGGAGTCCGTCCAGAGCGTCGCCGCCTTCGACCGCACGGCCGTCGCGGCCGAGCAGGCCGGGCGGATCCGCGATCTGGTGCAGGCCCTCGGGCTGGAGCGTGACACCGGCGGCTGGCACAACGCCGCCCGGACCCAGCGCAAGCGGCTGGAGAAGCCGTACGAGGAGCGCAAGGCGGAGGTCGACCGGCTCGTCAGGGCCGTGAAGGCGGACCTCGGCGCGATGGACGAGTCCTACGGCGACCGCGTCACCGACGTCGTCGCCCGCGCCCACATCGACCTGGACAACCTGCCCAGGACCAGGGCCGAGGGCCAGCGTGACACCACCCGGTACGACACGGTGCTCGACACCCTGCTCCGCCTGCACGACGAGCTGAGCCTGCTCAGCGAGGACCCCGAGATCGTCGGCCGGTTCCGCGCCCTGAGCGCCCTGACCAGGGCCAAGGAACAGGTCTCCCGCCAGCGCGTCCAGCTCCTGCGCGGCTACTACAACGCCGAGAGCGTGGACGCCAAGGAAGTCGAGCGGTTCATCGCGGCGAACGCCGCCCAGCGCAACCAGATCCAGGTCGTGACGCAGGAGGCCGGCGCCGTGACCGGCATGGAGCTGCAGCGCGCGCTGACCATCCCCGAGTACTACAACAGCGAGCTGACCAAGTCCCGGGCCGTCACGCTGGCCAGCGGCCGCGCGCCCGGCGTCCGGATCAGGGACAACCTGCTCGCCTCGACGAACCCCGACACGGCGCCGCCGGACCAGTGGTTCGAGGACAACGCCAAGGTCATATCCGCGCTCGTCTCGGTCGAGAGCTCGCTGGGCGAGCAGGTGGCGCTGCGGTCGCAGGAGCTGCGCGACTCCGAGGTCCGCAACGCGATCATCGTCGGCACGCTGATCGTCGGGCTGCTGCTGATCGTGCTGCTGCTCACCGTCGCCATCGCCCGCTCGATGGTCACGCCGCTGCGCCGCCTGCGCACCGAGGCGCTGGAGATCGCCGGGTTCCGCCTGCCGGACGTGGTCCGCCAGCTGCGGGTCTCCGGCGAGACCACCGCCCCCGAGGTACGCCCGATCGACGTCGCGGGCAACGACGAGATCGGCGAGGTGGCCCGCGCCTTCGACCAGGTGCACCGCCAGGCGGTGCGGCTGGCGGGCGAGGAGGCCGAGCTGCGCGGCAACATCAGCGCGATGTTCGTCAACCTCTCGCGCCGCACCCAGACGCTGGTCGAACGGCAGATCTCGCTGATCGACGGCCTGGAGAAGGGCGAGCAGGACGGCGGCCGGCTGGCCGACCTGTTCAAGCTCGACCACCTGGCCACCCGCATGCGCCGCAACTCCGAGAACCTGCTGGTCCTCGCCGGCCACGAGCCCACCCGCCGGCGCAGCCAGCCGGCCAAGCTGGTCGACGTGGTGCGCGCCGCGCTGTCGGAGGTCGAGGGGTACGAGCGCGTGCAGGTCAAGGTGCACCGCGCCACCTCGGTGCTCGGCAGCGTCGCCAACGACCTAGTCCACCTGGTGGCCGAGCTGGTGGAGAACGCGCTGCAGTTCTCGCCCAGCAACTCGCAGGTCACCGTCTCCAGCAGCCTCATCGAGGGCGGCGGGGCCCTGCTGTCGGTCACCGACAGCGGTATCAGCATGACCGAGGAGGAGCTGGCCGAGGCCAACCGCCGCCTGGCCGAGCCCCCAGTGGTGGACGTGTCGGTGTCCCGGCGCATGGGCCTGTTCGTGGTCGGCCGCCTGGCGCTGCGCCACGGCATCCGGGTGCAGCTGCGCAGGGGCGAGGGCATCGGGCTGATCGCCATGGTGCTCATCCCGCCGGCGCTCATCCAGGACGCCACCAGGCAGCCGCTGCCGCAGCGCCCCGCGTTCGGCGGGGGCAGCACGTCCGTGCCGCACCGGCCGCAGGTGCCCGCGCAGAACGGCTACCGCTCGCACGGGAGCCTCGACTCCTACGACTCCGGAGCGGGCCGGCCCGCGCTGGGGCCGTTCGGCGCCGACACCGACGCGCCGCGTCACTCCTACGACTCGGGGACGTTCCCGTCGTACCCGAGCGCGCCCCCCGGCCAGCAGGGGTTCGCGCCCGGCTCGTACCCGCCCGTCCAGCCGCCCGCCCAGGAGCGGCCCGGATCCTTCCCCTCGTTCCCGAGCCAGGAGCTGCCGCGCAGGCAGCCCGGACGCTCCGACTTCCCGAACCCGGACGTCCCGAGTCCGGAGGGTCCGCCGCCGACGGCCCGCCACGCCGCGAACGACGTGCGCAGGCCCGAGCCGCCGCCCTCGACGGACGTCTCGCCGATCGAGGCCGAGCGGGAGGAGTACCTGCCGATCTTCGCCGCGGTGGAGTCGGCCTGGTTCCGCCGGCCGCCGGAGGAGCAGGCGCAGGAGGCAGGCGGGAGTGAGGACAGTTCCGCACAGCCCGTACCCTCTGGGGAGGAAGCGTGGCGGAACGCCGCCGACGCCGGTTGGCAGGCGGCGGCCGCCGCGAGCGACCCGAGCCTGGGCGGCGTCACCTCCGCGGGGCTACCCAAGCGCAAGCCGAAGGCGAACCTCGTGCCGGGATCGGCCGGTCGCCCGGCGCCTCAGCAGGAGGCTCAGCCGCCCAGGCCGCCCCTGTCGGCCGAGCGGATGCGCAACAGGATGGCCGGCTTCCAGCAGGGAGTGCGGCGGGGTCGTGCGGAAGTACGCGAACAGGAGGAGCAAGAGTGAGCGAGCGTCCTGAGGAGGGCGAGTGACGACCCTCAGTCACGAGGCGCACCGGTTCGACTGGCTGATCACCGACTTCGTGCGGAACACGCCAGGGGTCGCGCACGCGGTCGTCGTATCCGCTGACGGGCTGTGCCTGGCCGCCTCCGAAGGCTTCCCGCCGGACCGGGCCGACCAGCTCGCCGCGGTGTCGGCCGGACTGCTGAGCCTCACCGTGGGAGCCTCGCGGGTGTTCGAAGGCGGGGCCGTCACGCAGACCGTGGTGGAGATGCAGCGCGGGCTGCTCATCGTCATGGCCATCAGCGACGGCTCGGTCCTGACCGTGCTGGCCGGGCCGGACTGCGACATGGGGCTGGTGGCGTACCAGATGACGCTGCTCGTCGACCGCGCGGGCCAGGCGCTCACGCCGGCGCTCCGCGCCGAGCTGCAAGCGGCTAGGACGCGGTGATGTGAATGGACATGGAGGGACAGGGCCGTGTACGGGAGTGACGGGCACGGGGACGAAGAGCCCCTGTTCCGTCCTTACGCGGTGACCGGTGGCCGTTCAGAGCCGCGCTACCACCTGGCGATGGAGACGTTGATCTCGTCGATGTCCATACCGGACGACGAGATGGCCATGCTCACTCCTGAGCAGGATGCGATCATGCAACTCTGTCGCTCGTTCCGGTCGGTCGCCGAGATCTCGGCCCTGCTCCGGGTCCCGCTGGGCGTGGCCCGCGTGCTGGTGGCGGACATGTCCGATGAAGGGCTCGTCCGCCTCCACGCGCCACGCCTCGAACAGGGACAGCCAGACCTCAACATGCTCGAAAGGGTGCTCAGTGGACTTCGCAGGCTCTAGCCCCGGCCTCACCTCGACGAAGATCGTGGTCGCGGGCGGGTTCGGCGTCGGCAAGACGACGTTCGTGGGGGCGGTGTCCGAGATCCTCCCGCTGACCACCGAGGCGGTGATGACCGACGCCTCCGCCGGGATCGACGACCTCGCCATGACGCCGAACAAGCAGACCACGACCGTGGCCATGGACTTCGGCCGGGTGTCCCTGGACCGGGACCTCATCCTCTACCTGTTCGGCACGCCCGGACAGCACCGGTTCTGGTTCATGTGGGACGACCTGGTGCGCGGCGCGATCGGGGCCGTGGTGCTGCTCGACACGCGGCGGCTGGCCGACAGCTTCCCGGCCATCGACTACTTCGAAGAGGCCCAGCTGCCGTTCATCGTGGGCATCAACGGCTGGGACGGGCAGTTCCCGCACACCGACACCGAGGTGCGCGAGGCGCTGGCCCTCTCCCCGCACGTGCCCATCGTCCGTACGGACGCGCGCAACCGCGAGTCGGTCAAGTCGACGCTGATCTCGCTGGTGGAGCACGTGGTCCGGCTCCGGGCGGCGCCGGTTTAGGTCACGCGAATTACCGGAAATATGAGGCTTGCCCACACTACGCTGCATATCTCCGGAATTGATGGTGAGGGCGTGCATGGTGTGGATCGCCTTGGCGGGCGGCCTGGCCGTCATCGGTGTGATCGTCTGGTCCTTCGGACGCGACGCCTCCCGCGCTGAGGGGGCGCCTCCCGAGCGGCCCCCGCGAGGCTGGGCGGACGGGCTCGGCGAGGACGCCCGGGTGGCCTTCTTGGAAGGGCTCCGGGCGTACCAGGACAAGGTGGGGCCGCTTCACCTCCGCGAGGATCACGGCCTGCTGGCCGTCCACGACCCGCCGAGGCTCGTCTCCCTGCACCTGCTCGCGGACCGGTTCGCCGCGTGCGGCCCGGAGGGGTTGCACGACCCCGAGGAGACGGTGCGCGCGCTGGTGACCGCGTGCGTGACCACCGAGCAGCCGGGCGTCCTGCACCTGCGCCCCGGCTGGCTGGGCCGCGGCGAGGTCGACGGCATGGACCGGCGCGCCTTCGTCGAGGCCGTACGGGAGATCGTCTGCCCGGGCGTCGCCGAGGGCGTCGCCGGTCGGTTCGCTGACGAGAGCGCGGGCAGCCTGGTGGTCACCCTCGCGGCCGAGGGCGGCGACGCGGGCAACACGCTGCTGCTCGACCTGGCCCGTGTCCTCGACCGCTACGAGAAGCTCCGCGCCGAGCGTCCCGGCATGCCCGCCCGCGCGCTGCTGCGTGACGTGCTGTTCCGCCTGCTGGCCGAGGACGGCCCAGGCCTGACCTGGACCGAACCACCGGCCGAGCGCCACCGCGCAGCCCTGCTCGCCGCCGGGCAACCACCCACGGAACGACGCCCGGCAAGCTGAGTCACACAGACGCGCGCCACCACCGCGGCGGATACCGCAGGCAAGGCGGACGCTGAGCGCCCCGACTTCGGTGGAGCTGCCGGTCTCGGGGATGCCGCCAGTGAGCCGGGCGCGCCGAAGGCTTGGCGGACGTGGGTGGGTCTGCAGGTCAGGAGTGGTCCTCGGTCGGCTGGGGGGTGCGGTTGTCGATGAGGGCTTGGATGCCGTCGAGGACGCGCTGGAGGCCGAACTCGAAGGCGTGGTCGGCGCTGTAGGCGGCGCCGAGGGTCTCGCCGGCGGCCTGGCCGACCCGTGCGGCGGTGGGGAAGCGTGACGGGTCGGCGATGCGGCTGAAGAACGGCGCGTGCGCGGCCCACCACTGCTCGTCGGACATGCCGGTCTGGCTCTCCGCCTGGGCGGCCTCCACCGCGCCCCGGGCCGTGCCGTGCACGAAGCCGGTGATCAGCGTGATCACCGAGTCCATCTCCACGTCGGTCAGCCCGATGCCGTCGACCGCGCGCAGCTCGTAGTCGTACTTGGCGGTCACGTTGGGGCCGAGCACCGGGCGGCTCGCGGCCACCTGCAGCAGCCAGGGATGGCGCAGGTAGAGCGCCCAGTTCTCGCGGGCGATCAGCTCCAGCCGGGCCCGCCAGCCGCCGGGCGCCTCCTCCGGCCTGGCCGTCTCGCCGTAGACGGTGTCGAGCATGACGTCGAGCAGCTCCGGCTTGCCCGGCACGTACGTGTAGAGCGACATCGTGCCCACGCCCAGCTTCTCCGCGACCCGGCGCATGGACAAGCCCTGGAGCCCGTCGGCGTCGGCCACCTCGATGGCGGCGCGCACGATCCGGTCGACGCTCAGGTCGGGCTTGCCCTTCCGGCTGACGCGCTCGCTGGTGCGCCAGAGCAGCGCGAGGCTGCGCGCCGGGTCTCCCTTGCCGCTGTACTCCACTGTCACCCTACGTACGGTACACCGTACGGTTGCACCTCCTGAACCGGGCGCTAGACGGCCGTCCTCAGGACGTGCCAGCGGCTGGGCCGCTGACCTGGTGGCGGTAGAACTCGACCGGTTCCGGCGGCAGCGGGGTGTTGCCCAGGATGAGGTCGGCGGCCTTCTCCGCGAGCATCATCACCGGGGCGTAGATGTTGCCGTTCGTCACATACGGCATGACCGAGGCGTCGACCACGCGCAGCCCTCGCAGGCCGTGCACGCGCAGCGTCGCGGGGTCCACGACCGCCATCTCGTCCACGCCCATCTTGCAGGTGCACGACGGGTGCAGCGCCGTCTCGGCGTCGCGGGCCACCCACTCCAGGATCTGCTCGTCGGTCTCCACGGACGGGCCGGGGGAGAGCTCGCCGCCGTCCAGGTCCGCCCAGGCCGGCTGGGACAGGATGTCCCTGGCGTGCCTGATCGCCTCCACCCACTCGCGGCGGTCCTGCTCCGTCGACAGGTAGTTGAAGCGCAGGGCCGGCTTGACGCGCGGGTCGGCGGAGGTGATGCGGACCGAGCCGCGGGCGTCGGAGTACATCGGGCCGATGTGCACCTGGTAGCCGTGGCCGCCGGCCGGCGCGGAGCCGTCGTAGCGCACCGCGATCGGCAGGAAGTGGAACATCAGGTTCGGGTACGCGACCTCGTCGTTGGAGCGGATGAAGCCGCCCGCCTCGAAGTGGTTGGTGGCCCCCGGCCCGCCGCGCAGGAACAGCCACTGGGCGCCGATGACCGGCCTGCGCCACTTGGCCAGCGACGGCTGCTGCGACACCGGCTGCCTGCACGCGTGCTGGACGTACACCTCCAGGTGGTCCTGCAGGTTCTCGCCCACGCCCGGCAGGTCGTGCACCATCTCGACGCCCAGCGGCTCCAGCAGCGGGGCGGGGCCGACGCCGGACAGCTGCAGCAGCTGCGGCGAGTTGACGGCGCCGCCGCAGACGATGACCTCGCCCGCGGTGATGCGCTCGCCGTCGCAGATGACCCCCACCGCGCGGTCGCCCTCGAAGACGATCCGCTCCACGAAGGCCCTGGTCCTGACGGTCAGGTTGCGGCGGCCGCGCACCGGGTGCAGGTAGGCGCGGGCCGCGCTGAGCCGGCGGCCCCGGTGCAGGTTGCGGTCGAAGGCGGCGAAGCCCTCCTGCCGGTAGCCGTTCACGTCGTCGGTGAGCGGGTGCCCGGCCTGCTGGACGGCCTCGAAGAAGGCCCGGAACAGGGGCCCGTCGGCGGGGCCGCGCTCCAGCTTGAGCGGGCCCTCGCCGCCGCGGAAGTCGGTGCCCGGGTCGGCCAGGCAGCTCTCCATCTTCTTGAAGTACGGCAGGCAGTGCGCGTAGTCCCAGCTCTCCATGCCGGGGTCGGACGCCCAGCGCTCGTAGTCGAGCGGGTTGCCGCGCTGGAAGATCATGCCGTTGATGCTGCTGGAGCCGCCCAGGACCTTGCCGCGCGCGTGGTAGACGCGCCGGCCGTTCATGTGCGGCTCGGGCTCCGACTCGTACTTCCAGTCGTAGAACCTGCTGCCGATGGGGAACATCAGCGCGGCGGGCATGTGGATGAACACGTCCCACCGCCAGTCGGCGCGGCCCGCCTCCAGCACCAGCACCGACACGGACGGATCGGCGCTCAGCCGGTTGGCCAGGGCGCAGCCGGCCGAGCCGCCGCCCACGATGACATAGTCGTAGCTCACCGGGGGATCCAGTCCTTCCACACGATCTCGTTCTCCTCGACCCAGCGCTTCGCGGCCTCGGCGGCCGACAGGTCCTCGTTGATCATGTCGCTGGCGACCTTGTTCTGGTCGTCGTTGGTCCACTGGAAATTGCGGACCAGCTCGTACGCCCTGCCGCCGTTCTCGGCGAACCGCTTGCTGACGATCTTGTCGAGCAGGTACGGCGGATAGTCGCACGCGACCCTGGCCGGGCGGGCGTCACAGCCGATGGCGTGCGCGGGAAGATTGATCTTCACCAGCTTGACCTTGGTGAAAAGCCATTGCGGCTCATAGAAGTAGAGCAGCAGCGGCGTCTTGTTCTTGGTCGCCGACTGGGCGGCCTTGATCAATGCGTCCTCGCTGCCCGAGTAGACGACCTTGTAATTCAGCCGGAGATTCTTGACCAGTGCCTCGTCATTGGTGACGAACGACGGGTCACCGTCGAGCACCTGGCCGAGTTCGCCGGATTTCGGAGTCTTGAAGAGGTGCGCGTAGTCGTTGAGGTTTCTCCAGTCGGTGATGTTCGGGTGTTCCTTGGCCATCCACTCGGGGACGTACCACCCGATCACCCCCTTGTTGCCGGTGAGACCTGCGGAAAGGGCGACCTTCTTCTTCTCGATGTACTCCTCCTTGAGGTCGTTGTGACCCCAGTTCTCGACGATGACGTCGACCTCACCGGTCTCGAAGCCCTTCCAGGAGTCGGCTTCGGCCATTTCGCGCGTTTCCACCTTGTAGCCGAGCTGAGTTTTGAGCAGGTGGGACAGCACGGCGGCCTGGGCCTCGTACCCGACCCAGCCGTGGATGTCGATCTTGACCGTCTGGTTGGCGTCGGCCTGCGTGCTGGGCTCCTCGCCCGTACAGGCGGTCAGGAGCAGGGCCAGCGCGAGCGGGCCGGCGAGAATCTTGGTTCGCATGAGAGTCTCCGGCGACCGTGACCCCGCCGGGGCGGGGTCACGGGTCTTGAGGGATCGGAGGGGGTTACTTGGGGATCCAGGCCTGCCACTTGTCCGGGTTGGCCTCGATCCACGCCTTGGCGGCCTCCTCACCGGACATGCCGCCGTTGGTCATGTCGTCGGACACCTTGTTCTGGTCCTCGTTGGTCCACTGGAAGTTCTTGACCAGCTCGTACGCCTTGCCGCCGGTGTCGGCGAACTTCTTGCTGACGATCTTGTCGAGGTCCATCTCCGGGTAGTCGCAGGCGACCTTCTTCGGGTCGGCGTCGCAGCCCTCGGTGTACTCCGGCAAGTTCACGCGGACCAGCTCGGTCTGGCTGAACAGCCAGTGCGGGTCCCAGAAGTAGAACAGCAGCGGCTTCTTCTGCGCCTGCGCCTGCTGGGCGCTCTTGATCAGCGCGGCTTCGCTGCCACCGGTGACGATCTTGAAGTCCAGCTTGAGGTTCTTGATGAGCGCGGCCTCGTTGCTGACGTACGACGGGTCGCCGAACAGCAGCTGGCCCTTGCCGCCCGACTCGGAGGTCTTGAACAGGTCGGCGTACTTGTTGAGGTTCTTCCAGTCGGTGATGTCGGGGTTCTCGTCGGCCATCCACTTGGGGATGTACCAGCCGATGACGCCCTTGTTGCCGGTCGAGCCCGCCTCGACGGCGACCTTCTTCTCCTCGATGTACTGCTTCTTGAGGTCCGGGTGGCCCCAGTTCTCGATGATGACGTCGACGTCGCCGGTCTCGAAGCCCTCCCAGGCGAGCTGCTCCTTGATCTCCGGCAGTTCCACGGTGTAGCCGAGCTCGTTCTTCAGCAGGTACGCCACCACGTTGGCGCTCGCCTCGTAGCCGACCCACGGGTTGATCGCGATCTTCACCGTGCCGGCCGGGGTGGCGGCGTCGGCCGAGCCCTCGGGGGAGGCGGCGGTGGTCGCCCCGCCGTCGACGGTGGCCCCGCCGCAACCGGCGGCCAGGCCCAGCGCTAAGAGGCCTGCGAACAGGCGAATTTTCATGTGAATTTCCTTTTGTGGGGCAGAGAACGCCTGTCGGCGCCCTGCGTGATGCGGTCCAGCATGACTCCGAGCAGGACGGTCGCGACACCTGCGACGAAGCCCATGCCGAAGTCGGGGCGCTGGGAGAACCCGAGCACGACGTCGTAACCGAGGGCGCCGGCGCCGACCAGCCCGCCGACGACCACCATGGCGAGCGTCAGCACGATCCCCTGGTTGGCGGCGAGCAGGATGGCCCGGCGGGCCATCGGCAGCTGCACCTTCCACAGGATCTGGGCGGAGGTGGAGCCGGTGGAGGCGGCGGCCTCGATCACGGAGGTGGGCACGTGCCTGATGCCGTCCTCGACCAGGCGCACCACGGGCGGCACGGCGTAGATGATCGAGGCGAAGATCGCGGTGAACCGGGTGGTCCCGAACAGGGCCAGCGCCGGAAGCAGGTAGACGAACGCGGGCATGGTCTGCGCGGCGTCCAGCAGCGGGCGCTGCACGGCGGAGAACCGGTCCGAGCGCGCGGCGGCGACGCCCAGCAGCACGCCGATCGCCAGGGTCGCGACGACCGCGACGGCGACCGTGGTCAGCGTCCGCATCGAGTGCTCCCACGTGCCGAGCAGGGCGATCCCGAGCAGGCAGACCAGCGCCGTCAGCGCGGGCCGTACCCCGCTGACCCGCCAGGCGACCAGCAGCACCGCGGCGGCGACCAGCCACCACGGCGCGGTGGTGAACACCGTCTCCAGCGGGTTGAGCAGGTAGATCGTGACGGTGTCCTTGACGAACGTGGTGACGCCGTACCAGCTCGTCTCGGCCCAGAGCACGGCCTCGTTGATCGGGCGGGTGACGCTGACCGTCAGGTCCTCCGGCCACTGCCGGGGCACGAACGCCGCGGCCACCAGCCCGGCGACCGCCAGCACCCCGGCGGCGGCCACGTTGCCGCGGCCGATCCGGCTGTGCGGGTCGCGCCTGGCCACCGAGACCATCATCCGGTCCAGGATCACGGCCATGATCACGATCGCGATGCCCGCCGGCAGCATGATGCCGACCTGGGCCCTGGACAGGCCGCGGATGATGTCGGAACCGAGGCCGGGCGCGGAGATCAGGTTCGCGATGACCACCATGGACAGCGCCATCATGATGGTCTGGTTCACCGCCAGCGCCATGGTGGAGCGCGCCAACGGCAGATACACCTTGAACAGCGTCTGCGCCCGGGTGGCGCCCAGCGAGGCGGACGCCTCGACCGCGGTGGGGGAGACCTGCTCGATGGCCAGCGCCGTGATGCGGATCGCGGGCGGGATCGAGTAGATCATCGTCGCGATCACGCCGGCCGGCGCGCCGATGTGGAAGAACAGCGCGAGCGGCGCCAGGTAGGCGAACGTCGGCATGATCTGCATGACGTCCAGCACCGGCGTGACGGCCTTGCGCACCCGCGCCGACATGCCCGCCCAGATGCCCAGCGGCACGCCGATCGCCAGCGACAGCAGCACCGCCGCCGAGACCAGCGCGAGCGTCTCGACGCTCGACTCCCACAGCCCGAACACGCCGAACGAGCAGAACCCGGCCACCGCCATCAGCGCGACGCGCCAGCCGCCCGCCAGCCAGGCGAGCCCGCCCATGACCCCGATCAGCCCCGGCCAGCCCATCGCCACCAGCACCGCGTGGAAGGAGGTGTAGAGGGCGTCCACGAACAGGCGGATGTAGTTGAGGAAGTACAGGAAGAGCGGATTGTCGTTGCGGTGGTCGTCGATCCACTCGCGCAGCTCGGTGACCGCGGTGAACGGCGCCGCCTCGCTGTTGTGCGGCAGCGTGCCGGTGCCGCGGAAGGCCAGGTACGCGAGCGCGAACAGGGCCGCGACCCCCGCCGGGACCACCCACCTCGGCACGCGCAGCCTGGAGGCAGGCGTGACCGCGGTGCTGCTCATGCGCCGACCTGTGCGGCCGCGGGCGTCTCCTGACCGGAGAGGAAGGCGAGCATGTCCACCCGGTCGAACACCCCGGCCAGTTCCTCGCCGTCCATCACCCGGATCGGCCTGGAGGAGGTGGAGACGGCGCCGATGGCGTCCTTGATCAGGGTGTTGGCGGGGAGCTCCGGCCCGTCCAGGTTCTCGCGCTCCTCCGGCGGCCGGGCGATCCAGCGCAGCGTCAGCACGTGGCTTCTGGGCACGTCCCGTACGAAGTCCGCCACGTAGTCGTCGGCCGGCGCGCCCACCAGCTCCTCGGGGGTGCCGAGCTGGACGATCCGGCCGTCCCGCATGATCGCGATGCGCTCGCCGAGCTTGAGCGCCTCGGACAGGTCGTGGGTGATGAACACCATCGTCTTGCCGACCTCGCGGTGCAGGCGGACGACCTCGGCCTGCATGTCGCGGCGGATCAGCGGGTCCAGCGCGCTGAACGGCTCGTCGAACAGCATCACCTGCGGGTCCACGGCGAGCGCGCGGGCCAGGCCGACGCGCTGCTGCATGCCGCCGGAGAGCTGGTCGGGGTAGGAGTCGGCGTGGCCGTCGAGGCCCACCAGTGACAGGATCTCCCTGGCCCGCTCGTGCCTGGCGGCCTTGGCGGCGCCCTGGACCTCCAGCCCGTACGCCACGTTGTCGATCACCCTGCGGTGCGGCAGCAGGCCGAAGTGCTGGAAGACCATGCTGACGTGGTGCCGGCGCAGGTCGCGGAGCTTGGCCGGGGAGGCGCCGATCACGTCCTCGCCGCCGATCGTCACGCGGCCGGCCGTGGGCTCGATGAGGCGGGTGAGGCACCGTACGAGGGTGGACTTGCCGCTGCCGGACAGGCCCATGACGACGAAGACCTCGCCGGGGCGGACCTCGAATCCGACGTCCCTGACGGCGGCGGTGCAGCCGGTCTTCTCTCGAAGCGCGGCGGGATCCAGGTGTTTGTCCTCGCTCGCCAGCACTCTCTCGGACTTGGGCCCGAAAATCTTCCAGAGCCCTTCGACCGCGATGGCCGCGTTGTCAGGGGACACCCCGTACTCCTCGCCTTCTCGCCCAGGGGGCTCAACATATGGGGTTAAGAAAGCAAATCTCAACGTTGTGACCGTTAGGAGACCTCTGTGCATCTGCGGTGTTACGTCGTTGGATCGTTCCAAACACCCATCTCTGGACATAGGCGGGCGTAATGCAATATTTCTCGCCATATGGTCTTCATAAGTGGAGCTCCAGGTTCTATGCTCATGCGTCACACTGCTTGACTTATGTCGCGTTATGGTCGCTTGGCTGGCCTGGCGCGGGTGTGTTCCAATTACCCGAGCTTGCATGGATTTCCCCACAGGTCACGAGGCCTTGCATATACGCCGATACTGGGCGAGAGGTTGCGTTCGGTGAGTACAGAGTTAGCAGAGCGGCCGCCGGAGGAAGGCAGGTGGCGGCTGCGTAATTGGCGGGTCCGCGCCAGGCTGGTCGCCCTGATCCTGGTGCCGACGGCTGCCGCCGTGCTCCTGGGCGGGATCCAGGTCTTCGCCTCGACGGGCGCGGCCGCCGACTACGCCCGCATCAACCAGCTCGCCCGGCTGAGCGAGCAGGTCGGCGGTCTCATCCACGAGATGTCCGGGGAACGCGCCAGAGTCTCCTGGCACATCGCCCGGAACCGCCCCCAGGCTCAGCTTCCCGACGTACGCGCCCAGATCGGCAGGACCGACGCCGCCATCCGCGAGGTGAGAGACACCGCCGGCCAGCTGCTCGGCGGGGTCAGCGGCCGTACCGCCGACCAGATCGAGAACATGCTCAACCGGTTCGACGACCTGGACGGGCTGCGCGACCAGGCCATCGAGGCCGACCTGCTCCCCGCCCCGGCCGTCGAGCTCTACACCACCGTGATCAACGACCTGCTCTCCATCCACGACGAGCTGGTCAGCGGCAGCCAGGACGACGAGCTGTTCCGGCAGACCCGCATGCTCGACGCGCTGGCCCGCGTCAAGGAGAGCGTCTCCCTCCAGCAGGCCCTGCTCACCACCGCGCTGGTGGAAGGTTCCTTCGGCCAGGAGCAGCTCAAGACCTTCCTCGGCGAGCTGTCCCGCGAGGAGAACCAGCGCGAGGCCTTCTCCGAGGAGGCCACGGCAGGGGAACGGCGCTTCTTCGACGAGACCGTCAACGGCCGCTCCGCCGACGACATGCTGTTCCTGCGCGAGCTGGTGCTCATCCGGGCCACCGCGGGGCAGACGCTGCGCGGCCTCGACCTGGCCAAGCGCGACGACGCCGGGCAGTGGTTCGAGGCGTCCACCGTCGTCATCGACTCCCTGCGCACGGTCGAGCAGCGCCAGGCCGCCGGCATCCTCAGCCGCAGCGAGTCGCTCAGCTCCGGCGAGCAGCAGAGCGCGTACCTGATCGCGGGCGCGGTCATCGCCCTGCTCATCGCCGTCCTGGCGATCACCACCGGGGTGGCGCGCTCCCTTGTCCGCCCGCTGCGCCGGCTGCGCGCCGAGGCCCTGGAGATCGCCGGAAGGCGGCTGCCCGACTTCGTCCAGCACCTGCGGGAGTCCCGTGACGGCGCGGTCGACGCGGAGGTGCCGCCCATCGGCGTCTTCTCCCGCGACGAGGTCGGCGAGGTGGCCAGGGCCTTCGACGAGGTCCACCGGGAGGCCGTGCGGCTGGCCGGCGACGAGGCCCGGCTGCGCGCCAACGTCAACGCGATGTTCGTCAACCTGTCGCGGCGCAGCCAGACGCTGGTCGAGCGGCAGCTCACCCTCATCGAGCGCCTGGAGCGCGGCGAGCGCGACGACGACCGGCTGGCCGACCTGTTCAAGCTCGACCACCTGGCCACCCGCATGCGCCGCAACTCCGAGAACCTGCTGGTCCTCGCCGGCCAGGAGGCCGCGCGCAAGTGGAGCCAGCCGGTCGAGCTCATGGACGTGGTCCGCGCCGCGCTGGGCGAGGTCGAGAGCTACGACCGCGTCAGCATCCAGGTCCAGTCGGACGCGGCCATCGCCGGCCAGGCCGTCAACGACGTCGTGCACCTGCTGGCCGAGCTGATCGAGAACGCCGTGTCGTTCTCCTCGCGCGACACCAAAGTCATCATCTCCAGCAGCCGCATCGACGGCGGCGGGCTCATGGTCGCCGTCACCGACCAGGGCATCGGCATGAGCCCGGAGGAGCTCTCCGAGTCCAACTGGCGGCTGGCCCACCCGCCGGTCGTGGACGTGTCGGTGTCGCGCCGGATGGGCCTGTTCGTGGTCGGCCGGCTGGCGCTGCGGCACAACATCAAGGTCCAGCTGCGCCGCCAGGACGTGGGCGGGCTCACCGCCATGGTCCTGCTCCCGGAGGCGCTGCTCACCCCCGTCCCCGGCGCCTCGGCCACCGCGCCGCCGTTCCCGCAGGCCGCCGCGTCCCAGGACCCGCCGTCGTTCGCGCACGTGCCGATGCAGGCCAGCACCGCGCACCCGGGCATCGGCCACCCGTCCATGCCGGGCACGGCGCATCCGTCGATGGACTCGCTCCCCGAGCCGTCGTCGTGGTTCAACTCGACGCACACGCAGTCCGGTGACGTCTCACGCGACAGCGTCTTCGGCGCCGACGCGCCGCGGGGTTTTCCCTCGGACGGCGCGTTCGCCGACCCGCCGCGCGGCTTCGCCGGGGACGGCGCCTCCGGCGACGGCCCGCGTGACTTCCAGCAGGACGGCGCGTTCGGCGGGGACCTGCCGCGTCGCCTGCCGCCGGACAACGGCACGGGCGGAGAACTGCCGCGCCGCCTCGCCGCCGACAACGGGGCCTCCGGGGGCCTGCCGCGCCGCCTGCCGCCGGAGCAGCCGGCCTTCCCGCAGCAGGGCGACTACCTGCCCGTCCACGCCTCGATGGAGCCGAGCCCCGAGGTGTCGAGCTGGTTCACCAAGCCCGCCTTCACCGACGAGCGGGACCAGCCCGGCCCCGGTCCCGATCCGGCCTGGTCGTCGGGCGACTCGTGGTCCGCGCAGGGCGACACCGCCGCCATCCCCAAGATCGACATCTCCGCGCCGCCGCCCGAGCCGTCCCACAGCGGCAGCTGGTCCTCGCCCGCCGACAACGGCTGGCAGGCCGCCGGCGCGGTCCGCGAACCGGCGCTCGGCGGCACGACCAGCTCCGGGCTGCCCAAACGGACGCCCAGGGCGAACCTGGTGCCGGGTACCGCGGCGCCGGCCCCGCCGCCGGCGCCCGCGCCCCCGGTGTCCCCCGACCGACTCCGCAGCAGGCTCTCCAGCTACCAGCAGGGCGTCCGCAAGGGACGCGCCGAGCTAGAGGAGGACTGATGAAGGATTTGAGCCAGGCGGCAAGAGACGTCAACTGGCTGGTGTCCAACTTCGTGGAGGAGGTGCCCGGCGCCGCGCACGCCGTGGTGGTCTCGGCCGACGGGCTGCCGATGGCCTTCTCCCGCGGCTTCCCGAAGGACCGGGCAGACCAGCTGTCGGCCATCGCGGCAGGCCTGGTCAGCCTGACCCAGGGCTCGGCCAGGGTCTTCGAGGGCGGCAACGTCGTGCAGACCCTGGTGGAGATGGAACGCGGCCTGCTCCTGGTGATGTCGATCAGCGACGGATCCTGCCTGGCGGTGCTGGCCGCACCCGATTGCGACATGGGCCTGGTGGCCTACCAGATGACGGTCCTGGTGGAGCGTGCGGGGCAGGTGCTGACGCCTGACGTGCGCGCGGAACTGTCGGCCGTGCGACCGTGGTGATGGGAGTAGGACGTTGGCATCGTGGCATGGCGGGGAGCCGGAGCCAGAGCGCAGCTCACTGGTCAGGATGTACGCCGTCACGGGCGGCCGTACACGCAGCACGCTCGCGATGGAGGCGCTCGTCTCGTCGGCGACGTCCATCCAGCTCGGCCATACCTACACGCGTGAGTACCGGCAGATCAGCGAGCTGTGCCGGCAGGTGAGGTCGGTCGCGGAGATCTCCGCGCTGCTGGCCATGCCGCTCGGCGTGGCACGGGTGCTGATCGCCGACATGGAGGCGGAAGGGCTGGTCAGGGTGTACCAGCCGCAGTTGGACGCAGGCAAGCCGGACAGGGGCCTGCTCGAAAGGGTGCTCAGTGGACTTCGCAGGCTCTAACGCCGGGCTCACCTCGACGAAGATCGTGGTGGCCGGCGGGTTCGGGGTGGGCAAGACGACGTTCGTGGGGGCGGTGTCCGAGATCATGCCGCTCACCACGGAGGCGGTGATGACGGACGCCTCGGCCGCGGTGGACGACCTCTCGCTCACCCCGACCAAGACGACCACCACGGTGGCCATGGACTTCGGCCGCGTGTCCCTGGACCGCGACCTGATCCTCTACCTGTTCGGCACGCCGGGCCAGCACCGGTTCTGGTTCATGTGGGACGACCTGGTGAAGGGCGCGATCGGCGCGGTCGTGCTGGTCGACACGCGCCGGCTGGCCGACAGCTTCCCGGCCATCGACTACTTCGAAGAGGCCAAGCTGCCGTTCGTGATCGCGCTCAACGGCTGGGACGGGCAGTTCCCGCACGTGGAGAACGAGGTCAGGGACGCGCTCACCCTCGCCGCGCACATCCCGATCGTCCGCACGGACGCCCGCAGCCGCGAGGCGGTCAAGTCGACCCTCATCACCCTGGTCGAGCACGCGCTGACCGTCCGCTCCTACTGAGGCCGGCCCGACCACCAGTACGCCGCCACGAGCTCCGCCACCAGGGTCTCCGTCAGCAGGCGGACGTCCGGGTCGTCGTCGTGCGCGTACCGCACGACGGCCGCCGCGTCCTTCACCTCGCCGCCGACCGCGACGACCGTGGAGCCGCGCTCGCGTACCCAGTCCATGGCCTGCTCGTCGTAGCGGGAGCCGGGGAACAGCAGCGCCCGGTAGGACAGCGTCTTCGTCAGGTAGACGTCCACGTGCGCCCAGTCGCCCGTCTCGCAGGCGTCGGCCGGCCTGCGGGGCCCCTCGCGCACCATGAGCGCCGACTGCTCCGCGGACGAGAGCCGCTCGGCCGGGGCGATCGCGTAGACGCCGTTCGGCCCGTTCAGCAGCTCCAGCACCATCGGCAGCCAGGCGTCGCGCCGCTCCAGCAGGTCGGCCGTGGCCTCGGCGGCCCGCCGCACCAGCCCCGCCACGTCGCGGCCCGCGCCGGTGAGGCGGGACTCCAGGGCCAGCAGCAGGGCGAGCGTGTGCTGGAACGTCCGGCACGCCACCCCGCCGCGCTCCTCGCCCGCGTGCATCGGCACCACCAGACCGGCGGCCTGCGCCAGCGCGGAGCCGGGCGCGTTGGTGAGCGCCATCAGGAACGACGCGCCGCCCGCGTACCGTTCGACCGCGTCCAGCGTCTCCCGGCTCCCGCCGGTCGCCGAGATCGGGACGACCAGCGTACGGGGGCCGGGCGGGAACGTCGCGGCGGCCGAGGCGTACTCGGCCCAGGCGTCCACCCCGGCGGCGCGCAGGCGCAGCGCGGCGACCCCGGCGGCGTACCGCGAGCTGCCCATGCCCAGGAACAGCACCCTCCCGATGCCCTCGGGCAGCCCCGCGAACGGGTCCGCGGCGTCGAGCGCCCCGGCCAGTTCGGTGAGCGCGGCGGGCTTGGCCTCCAGGTCGGCCAGGAAGAGGTCGGGGTTCACAGGTTCTCCATCCAGTTGCGCAGCACGCCCATGGGGGCGTACCTCCAGCGGGGCAGGTGGCGTGCCGCGTAGATGAGCTCGCGGCACTCCTGCTCCACCTCGAAGGGCCGGATCAGGGATTCGTCCAGCAGGTCAGGTCGGCCGCCCGCGGCCAGGCGGCCCTCGTAGGCGGCGAGCATCAGGGCACGGGCCTCGGCGGCCCAGCGCGCCGCCCGCCCGGCGGGCAGGTCGCGGCGCTTGACCGCGACCTGGGCGACGTGCTCGATGCTGGTGGTCAGCTGGGCGACGTCCCGCGCGGCGGGCTGGCACGGGTCGGCCTCGGAGACGGTCGGGTTGCCGTCGAAGTCGATGACCGCGTACCCGTCGCGCCACCGCAGGATCTGGCCGACGTGCAGGTCGCCGTGGATCCGGATCAGCGGGGCAGGGCCGGTGGAGGCCAGCGGCGCCAGCTCCGCGCGCAGGCGGCCGGCGACGGTCTCCAGCCAGGCGCCGTCGGGGCCGCCGGTCAGCGCCAGGGCCTCGCCGAGGGCGTCCTCGGCGCGCGGGCGGTGGTCGCGCGGGGCCGCGGTCCCGCCGTCGCCGGGGAGGGTGGCGAGCGTGAGGTGGAGGTCGGCCGCCAGGGCGCCCAGGACCGGGGCGAAGGCGGTGTCGCCGGTCTCGGCGTCGTCCACGCACCAGGTCCAGCCGTCCGTCGCGTCCGGGAGGTAGCCGGTGACGAGTGCCAGGAGACGGGAGCCGGCGAGCAGCGCGGCGTAGGGCGGCGCGGTGTGCGGGAAACCGGTGCGGGCCAGATGGGGGAGTACGTCGAGCGCCGGATGGGGGAGCGGGACCGGCGGTGTGAGCCATTTCACGACGACGCGCTCGTCCACCACTACCGAGTAGTTCGTCTGATCGACATGGGCGCCGAAGTCCCGCTCGGCGGGCACCCCGATGTGACATCCGGGCGTGTCGTACGAGAGGCTTGGCAACGGAAGGAAGCGCCGGACCTCGAAGGGCGGCGGCACCTCGCCATCCAACAGCCGCAGCACCGCGGCTGTGAGACCGCGCTCTCGGTCGGTGAGCGGCTTCTCACCCAGAGACAGCAGCCGTTCCCAAATTGAATCCGAATTCAACACTTAGATCAAACTTCCAGGTAGCAATGTCTACCAAAGTCTTGCTCATGTTGATTTCTGCTGCAACACTCCTGGTCTGGTCTGCCGTGCCCGGTTGGTCGCGCGACCCCCCGTACATGCACATCTCATAAGGAGTAGCGGCCGTGTTCCGAACCCGGTTCACCCGTCGTCTTCCGGCTGCCGCCGTGGCCGCCGGCCTCGCGCTCGCCGTCGCGGCGTGCGGCGGTGGATCGACTGACAGCGCAGAGACGGCGACGCAGACGGCAGCCGCCCTGAACCCCAACGCGGACCTGACCAAGCAGTCGCTCGCGGTGACCGTGTGGGACGGTTACACCCCCAAAGAGCTGCAGGACATGGTCAAGCGGGATCTGAAGATCTCCGAGCTCAACGTCACCCTCCACGACACCAACGAAGTCGCGATGACGAAGCTGACCGCCGGGGGCGACAGCGGCATCGACGTGGCCTTCGTCTCGGGACAGTACGCCCAGGCGCTCAACGAGCAGGGCCTGCTGGAGCCGATCCACGCCGAGCTCATCCCCAACCTGGCCAACCTCTACCCCGAGGCCACCCAGCTCTCCTACGACAAGGGCAACAAGTTCTCGGTCCCCTACACCTGGGGCACGACCGGCATCTGCTACCGCAGCGACCTGGTGAAGCAGGAGCCGACGAGCTGGAACGACATCCTCAAGCCCCCGGCCTGGGCCGAGAAGAAGGTCACCATGATGACCACCGAGCGCTGGCTGGCCCTGCCCGCGATCAAGGCCCTCGGCTACTCGGTCAACACCGACAAGGACGACGAGATCGCCAAGGTCAAGGAGCTGCTCCTGGAGGCCAAGCCGCACCTGCTGGCCTACGACGACCTCACCTTCGGCGACCGGCTGATCAAGGGCGAGGCCGTCATGGCCGAGGCGTGGGACGGCTGGTGCCCGACCACGGACGAGAAGCAGAACATCAAGTTCGTGGTTCCGAAGGAGGGCAGCGACCTCTGGGTGGACACCATGGTGATCATGAAGACCTCCAAGAACAAGGAGGCCGCGCACGCCTTCATCAACTACATCCTCAGCCCCGACGTGCACCGCTGGGCGGCCGAGAACATCAACTACATGGTGCCGAACAAGGCCGCCATGGACAAGGTGAAGATCGTCCCCGGCTCGCTGCTCGGCACCAAGCCGGCCGAGCTGCTCAACGGTGAGTCGATCATCGACATCGGCCAGGCCAGCACCAAGTACACCCGCCTGGCGTCCGAGATCAAGGCCGAGTAGGTGTGAAGGACAAGCCAGAAGCCCGGCCGGTGTCCCTCTCCAGAGGGCGCCGGCTGGGCGCGTTCGTGTTCCTGGCGCCGGGGCTGGCCTACCTGGTCGTGCTGCTCCTGGTGCCGCTGGCGCTGGTGCTCAGCTACACGGTCTTCCAGCGCGGCCGCTTCGGCGGCGTCATCTACGAGTTCACCTGGGAGAACTTCGAGCGCCTGTTCGACTCGCTCTATCTGCGGGTGCTCGTCGACTCGCTGGAGATGGCCGGGCTGGCGACGCTGATCGCGCTGCTGCTCGGATACCCGACGGCCTACATGATCGCGCGCCTGCCGCGTAAGTGGAAGACGATCGCGCTGGTCGCGATCGTGCTGCCGTTCTGGACGAACTTCATCATCCGGGTCTACGCCTGGATCATCCTGCTGAGCCCGGAAGGGCTGATCAACGGCTGGCTGCAGGCGTTCGGGCTGGGCCCGTACGAGCTGCTCTACAACCGGGGCGCGGTCGTGCTCGGCCTGCTCTACTCGTACCTGCCGCTGATGGTGCTGCCGCTCTACGCCTCCATCGAGAAGCTCGACCCGCAGCTGCGGGAGGCGTCGGCCAACCTGGGCGCCTCGGCGTTCACCACCTTCCGCAAGGTCACGCTGCCGCTGACGGTGCCGGGCGTGTTCACCGGCTGCCTGTTCGTGTTCGTGCCGAGCTTCGGCAACTTCGTCATCCCCGAGATGCTCGGCGGCGGCAAGTCGGCCATGGTGGGCAACCTGATCCGCACCGAGTTCCTGTCGGCGCGCGACTGGCCGTTCGGCTCCGCCCTGGCGCTGGCGCTCATCGCGGTGCTGCTCGTGCTCCTGGTCGTGCAGGCGTGGGTGACGCGCCGTGCGTAGATCAAGGTGGCTGCACGTCCCGTTCTGGGCGACGTACGTGTTCCTGTACGCGCCGATCCTGGTCCTGGTCGTGATGTCGTTCAACTCCGGCGACTCGGCGTACACCTACGAGGGGTTCAGCCTCGAGTGGTACGGCGAGCTGGCCGGCGACGAGCGGATCATGAGCGGCGTGGTCAACACGCTCATCGTGGCCACCGGCTCGACCGTGATCGCCACCGTGCTCGGCACGATGCTGGCCGTCGGCCTGGCCAGACACTCCAGATCCAAGACGCTGGACGCGCTGGCGCTGATGCCGGCCGTGCTGCCGGACCTGGTGCTCGCGATCGGGCTGCTGCTCTTCTACGGCCTGATCCAGCTCACGCTCGGGCTCTACTCGGCGGTGCTGGCGCACGCGCTGTTCTCGATGGCGTTCGTGGCGGCGGTGGTGCGCACCCGGCTCACCGGCGCGGACACCTCCCTGGAGGAGGCCTCGCGCGACCTCGGCGCCGGCCCGTTCACCACGTTCATGAAGATCACGCTGCCGCAGCTGGCCCCCGGCATCGTCGCGGGCGCGCTGCTCGCGTTCACGCTGTCGCTGGACGAGTTCGTGATCGCCTACTTCACGATCGGCAACCACGAGCAGACGCTGCCGATCGTCATCTACTCGATGATCCGTTTCGGGGTCACCCCGAAGATCAACGCGCTGGCCGCGATCCTGCTCCTGGTGAGCTTCACGGCGGTGATCGCCGGACAGCGCATGACCAAGATCGGGGAAAGGATGCCGCGTGCTCAAGATTGACGGGATCACCCGCAGGTTCGGCGACGTCACCGCGCTCGACGGCGTCTCGCTGGAGATCGGCCAGGGCGAGTTCTTCGCCCTGCTCGGCCCGTCGGGCTGCGGCAAGACGACGCTGCTGCGCATCATCGCCGGGTTCGAGACGCCCGACGCCGGCACGGTCACGCTCGACGGCGAGGACCTGCTGGACAAGCAGCCGAACCGGCGCCCCATCAGCCTGATGTTCCAGTCGTACGCGCTGTTCCCGCACATGACCGTGCGGAAGAACGTCGCGTACGGGCTTGAGCGCGAGAAGCTGCCGCGCGCCGAGATCAAGAAGCGCGTCGGCGAGGTGCTGGAGACGGTGGGCCTGTCGGAGCTGGCCGGCCGCAAGCCGAGCCAGCTCTCCGGCGGCCAGCGGCAGCGCGTCGCGCTGGCACGATCCATCGTCAAGCGCCCGCGCCTGCTCCTGCTGGACGAGCCGCTGTCGGCGCTCGACAAGAAGGTCCGCGCCGACATGCAGCTGGAGCTCAAGCGGCTGCAGAACGAGGTCGGCATCACGTTCGTGGTCGTCACCCACGACCAGGAGGAGGCCATGTCGCTCGCCGACCGCATCGCGGTCTTCGACAGCGGCGCGGTGCGCCAGGTGGACGAGCCGGTCGCGCTCTACGAGCGGCCCCGCACCCCCTTCGTCGCCGACTTCGTCGGCGCCAACAACCTCTTCGAGGGTACGGCCGGCGCCAAGGACGAGCTGGAGACCGAGGACTTCGGGGTGCTGCCCGGCTCCCCGGCGGAGGGCCTGGAGCAGGGCGCCAAGGCGCTGCTGGCCGTCCGGCCGGAGCGGGTGAGGCTGATCGGGGCCACCGAGTCACGCGGCCTGAAGGGCACCGTGGTGGACGTAAGCTTCTACGGAGGCGTCTCCCACGTCTCGGTCGGGGTTCCCGGCCGGGGCAAGCCCGTGCTGGCGGCCGTCCAGGGCGCGAGCGACGTGCGGCCGGGCGCCGAGGTCCGGCTCGACTGGCAGGCCGATGAGGCGGTCATCATCCCGGTGGATCAATGAAGCAGATCGTTGCCCGTGACCGTGCGGGCGTACGAGAGGATCAGCTCCGCGGCCTCGTCGGGGCCGATGAGCGGGTGACGAGCGGTGATGCGGTAGCCGTACGCGTCCTCCAGCGCGACCAGGTTGCGCGAGATCGTCAGCGTGTCGGTGGTGAGCCTGAAGACGCCCAGCGCCGCCCCGGTGTCCAGGATCGACTGGTACATCGACACCTGCCGGTCGTAGAGCGAGGTGAGCAGCACCCCGTAGACGCGGTTGCGGCCGGCCGCGCCGCCCATCTCGTTGAGCAGCCGCACGTCCGGGTCGAGCGATCCGGTGGGCAGCCCCGACCGGATCGTCAGCACCAGCTTGGCGACCGGGTCGGTGTGCGCGGCGAGCTGCCGCAGCCGCTGCTCGTAGAAGCGCTCCATGCCCGCGTGCTGCGCCTCGACCAGCAGCTCGCTCAGGTCGGGGTAGTGGTAGAGCACCGCGCCGGAGGTCAGCCCGGCCTCCTCGGCCACGTGCGACAGCTGCACCCGGTCGATGCCATGCCGGATGATGGCCCGCCGCGCCGCCTCGATCAGGTCGATGCGCCGGTCACTGCGGCTCTTGCGCTGGGCCATCTTCGCCTTCGCTTCCCAGAGTTCGCTTTACATTCAGGAATCCGTTGACCATAGTGCCCTGAAGTTGACCTTCGCGCCAGATGCGTAATTGAATTCCCCTTCAAAAGGCTAGATCTCCCCCGGAGCGCACATGTCTCTCACCATCCTGTTCATGCCGGAAAGCGCCTACGGCCCGACCAACAACAGCGCCGGCATCGGCGACATCCTCCGCCGCCGCGGCCACCGCGTCGTCTTCGCCGCCGAGGCGTCGTGGAAGGGCAAGCTCGAGGCGCTCGGGTTCGAGGAGGACCTGGTCGACCTCGCGCCTCCGGCCGAGGAGGAGCAGGACGCGGGCCAGTTCTGGAAGGACTTCATCCGCGACACCGCGCCCGAATACCGCAAGAGCACCCGCGAGCAGCTGGAGACCGTCACCGCTCCGATCTGGAAGGAGCTGATCGACGGCGCCAAGTACTGCGAGCCGCAGCTCAAGGAGATCATCGAGCGGGTCCAGCCGGACGTCATCGTCGAGGACAACGTGCTCACCTTCCCGGCGCTGCTGACCGCCGGCAAGAAGTTCGTCCGCATCGTCTCCTGCAACCCGCTGGAGGTCCGCGGCGAGGGCATCCCGCCGGTCTTCTCCGGCCTGCCCGCCGCCGACCGCGCCGAGTGGGACGCCTTCCGTGCCGAGTACGACCGCACCCACCGCGAGATGTGGACCGCCTGGAACGAGTGGTGCGTCGAGCAGGGCACCGAGCCGCTGCCCGAGCTCGACTTCATCCACGAGGGCGACCTGAACCTCTACGTGTACCCGGAGCTGCTCGACTACGTCGACGCCCGCCCGCTGGGCGCCAACTGGCACCGGCTCGACTCCTCGGTGCGCGAGACCGACGAGGACTTCGAGCTGCCCTTCGAGCGCAACGAGGGCGCCTCGCTGGTCTACTTCTCGCTCGGCTCGCTCGGCTCGGCCGACGTGGGTCTCATGCAGCGGGTGATCGACGTGCTGGGGACCACGCCGCACCAGTACGTCGTCTCCATGGGCCCGCTGCACGAGGAGATCAAGCTCGCCGGCAACATGTGGGGCGCCGAGTTCCTGCCCCAGACGAAGATCATCCCGCAGTGTGACCTGGTCATCACGCACGGCGGCAACAACACCACCACCGAGGCGCTCCACTTCGGCAAGCCGATGATCCTGCTGCCGCTCTTCTGGGACCAGTACGACAACGCCCAGCGGGTGCACGAACTCGGCTATGGTGTCAGGCTTTCCACCTACACCTTCACCGACGAGGAGCTGACGGGGGCGCTCGACCGCCTCCTCGGCGACGAAGAGATGCGCGCCAAGCTGGCCGCCGCCGGCGAGGAGATCCGCCGCCGCGACGGCCTGCGCAAGGCCGCCGACCTGATCGAGGAGCTCGGCCGCAGCTAGGCGGCCGGGGCCAGCGAGGAAAGTAAGTTCATGCGTACGTTGATCAACCCAGCCACCGGCACCGCCTGCGCCGAGGTGCCCGACACTCCCGTGGAGGCCGTCGAGGCCGCCGTGCGGCGGGCCCGCACGGCCTCCGCGGAGTGGGGCGAGGCCACGCCGGCCGAGCGGGCCAAGCTGCTGCTCCGGGTGGCGGACCTGGTGGAGGCCGAGGCCGAGGAGCTGACCAGGCTGGAGGTCGAGGAGACCGGCAAGCCCGCGGCCGTCTTCAGGGACGGCGAGCTGCCCTTCCTCGCCGACAACCTGCGGTTCTTCGCCGGGGCCGCCCGCTCGCTCGACGGCACCGGCGCCGGGGTCTTCAGCTCCGGCTACACCTCGGTGCTGCTGCGCCGCCCCGTCGGGGTGGTCGGGTCGATCGCGCCGTGGAACTTCCCGCTGGTCATGGCCGTCTGGAAGGTCGGCCCGGCGGTCGCCGCCGGCAACGCCGTGGTGATCAAGCCGGCTCCCCAGACGCCGCGCACGACGCTGCGGCTGGCCGAGCTGTTCGCCAAGGCGGGCGCGCCCGCCGGGCTCGTGCAGGCGGTCACCGGCGGCGCCGAGGTCGGCCAGGCCCTGGTCACCGACCCGGGGGTCGACATGGTGAGCGTGACAGGCTCCACCGAGACCGGCCGGGCCGTCATGACCGGCGCCGCCGCCACGCTCAAGCGGGTCCACCTGGAGCTCGGCGGCAAGGCTCCGGCGCTGGTCTTCGAGGACGCCGACCTGGCCGAGATGGCCCGCGGCGTGGCCATGGGCGCCACGTACAACACCGGCCAGGACTGCACCGCCGCCACCCGCGTGTACGTGGCCCGGCAGGTCTACGACGAGGTCGTGGAGGCGCTGCGGGCAACTCTTGCCGAAATCCGGGCCGGCGACCCCTGGGACCCGGAGACCGACATCGGCCCGCTGATCTCCGAGACGCACCGGGAGCGCGTGCACGGCTTCGTGGCACGTTCCGGCGGCCGGATCGCGCACGGCGGCGCGCCGGTCGCCGGGCCGGGCTTCTACTACCCGCCCACGCTTGTGACGGATGTCGCACAGGACAGCGAGATCGTCCAGGGCGAGCTGTTCGGGCCGGTGCTCGTGGTCCTGCCCTTCGACGGCGAGGACGAGGCGGTGCGGCTGGCCAACGACACCCGTTACGGTCTGGCCTCGTCGATCTGGTCGCGTGACGTGGCCCGCGCCATGCGCGTCTCACACCGGCTGGACGTGGGTGTGACCTGGGTCAACGACCATCTCCCGATCGCCAGCGAGGCTCCGCACGGCGGGGTCAAGGGCAGCGGGTCCGGCAAGGACATGAGCCAGGAGGCGGTCCTGGAGTACGCGGTGACGCGGCATCTCATGATCAAACACGCGGCGCCCGCTGAGCGGGACTCCTTCAGGCCAGCCTGAAAGCGTGTGCGGCGGAATGTCGCCCAAAATGCCTACTTGGGCGCATTTGATGGGATATGTTCGGTTGGCCGATCTGGTACGGAGTGTGTTCCAATTACCCAGCCCGGCAGATTCCCATGCGCCACACGCGTGTCTGATTTCTTCGAGCACGTAAGGCGAGAGGTAGCGAGAGTCAGTGAGGACGGAAAACCCCAAGCACACGAGGCCGGGGGACAACACAGGCGGACGTTTCCGGCTGGCGAACTGGCGCGTGCGCTCGAGGCTGGTAGCACTGATCCTCATCCCCACGGTCGTGGGTGTGCTGCTCGCCGGTTTGCAGCTCGCGAGCGCGATCAACACGAGCACCGAGTATCGGCGCCTCACCGAGGTGGCCGAGCTGGCGCAGCGCGTCGGAGCGCTCGCCCACGAGCTGGGCAAGGAGCGCACGCTCACTGCCTGGTACATCGCCGACCGCCGTCGTGCGGGGCGTCTCGCCCAGTTGCGTACCCAGCGTGGAACGGTCGATAACGCCAAAAAGCGGGTAATTGAGGCGGCAGGTGCGATCGACGACAGCCACGCCGCCCGCGTGCGCGCCGACGTCGACGGCATCCTGCGCTGGCTGAACGGCCTCGACGGCCTGCGTGACTCGATGACCGCCCAGAACGTCCCGCCCCGCGCGTCCATCAGCACCTTCACCGACATGATCGGGGTGCTCGCCAACCTGCAGAACGACCTCGGTGAGGGCATCGCCGACGACGGGCTCCAGGGTGACGCGGCAGCGCTGACGGCGCTGCAGCGGGCCAAGGAAGAGGTCTCCCGCCAGCAGGGCATCCTGGTCGTCGCCCTGGTCGAGCGGAAGCTGGACTACGACGACCTGTCCGACTTCCTGGGCTCCTGGAACCGGCAGCAGTCGGAGCTCGACAGCTTCACGCAGGAGGCGCGCACCGCCGACCAGGCCGCCTACCGGCAGGCCATGCGCGGCCCGGAGATCGACCGCGCCGACGCGATGCGCCAGCGGGCGCTGGCCCAGCTGCGCGAGTACTCCACCATCAGGGACCTCGACGTCACCACCCGGCGTGACCTCAGCCTCTGGTACGAGAGCACGACGCTGGCGGGCAACGCCATGCGCAAGGTCGAGGACAGCCTGGCCACCAGGGTCGTGACCCAGACCAGGGAGCTGAGCGACGCCGAGCAGCGCAACGCGATCATCTCCGGCGCGACCATCCTGATCCTGCTGCTCCTCGTCCTGGTGATCACCAGCCGGGTGGCCGGTTCGCTGGTCCGCCCGCTGCGCCGGCTGCGCGCCGAGGCTCTCCAGGTGGCCACCACCCGGCTGCCGGAGACGGTCCGCATCCTCCGCGAGGGCGGCGAGGGCGCCCAGATCCCCGAGGTCCCGTCGATCGGCGTCAACACCCGCGACGAGATCGGGGAAGTGGCCCGGGCCTTCGACGAGGTCCACCGCGAGGCGATCCGGCTGGCCGGCGACGAGGCCAAGCTGCGTGCCAACGTCAACGCGATGTTCGTCAACCTCTCCCGCCGCAGCCAGACTCTGGTCGAACGGCAGCTGCAGCTCATCGAGGGCCTGGAGCAGGGCGAGGAGGACGAGCAGCGGCTCGCCAACCTGTTCCGCCTGGACCACCTCGCCACCCGCATGCGCCGCAACAGCGAGAACCTCCTGGTCCTCGCCGGCCAGGAGGCCGCGCGCAAGTGGAGCGAGCCGGTGCCGCTGGTCGACGTGGCCCGCGCCTCGCTGTCCGAGGTCGAGAACTACGAGCGCGTCCAGATCCAGATCCCGTCCGGCATCCAGGTCGCCGGCCCGGCGGTCACCGACACCGTCCACCTGCTGGCAGAGCTGATCGAGAACGCCATCTCGTTCTCCCCGCGCGAGAGCAAGGTGCAGGTCAGCAGCCAGACCGCCGAGGGCGGCGTGCTGGTGACCATCAACGACCAGGGCATCGGCATGAGCCCCGAGGAGCTGGGCGAGGCCAACTGGCGGCTGGCCAACCCGCCGGTCGTGGACGTCGCCGTCTCCCGGCGCATGGGCCTGTTCGTGGTCGGCCGCCTGGCTCTGCGTCACGGCATCCGCGTCCAGCTCAAGCAGCGCGAGCGCGGCGGCCTGAGCGCGATGGTGCTGCTGCCCGCGACGCTGCTCATCGGCGGGCAGGGCTCGGTGCCGCACCAGCGCTCCCAGTACGACGCGTTCACCAGCTTCGACCCGTCCCAGTTCGACTCCGCCGCGGCGGCGGCCAACGGCTCGGTCTTCCCCGCCCCGTCGTCCCTGTCCATGGAGACGAAGGACGTCCGGGGCAGCGACAGCGCGCCGCTCGACACCCAGTGGCCGGGCACGATCCCGGCGCCCGGTGGCGAGGGCTGGCCGTCCTACCCCGAGCCCGGCAAGCAGGACTGGCCGCCGTTCACCGAGCAGCCCGCCGCCGGCCAGCAGGGCGAGCCCCGCTGGCCGTCCTTCGCCGAGCAGCCGCCGGTCAACGCCGACGACTCCCGCTGGCCGTCGTTCGCCGACCAGCCGCCGCCGGCCAAGGCCGAGGAGCCGCGCTGGCCGTCCTTCGCCGAGGAGCCGCCCGCGCAGCAGGACCAGCCGCGCTGGCCCTCGTTCGCCGAGGACCCCGCGGCGCGGCGCGACGAGGCCCAGTGGCCGTCCTTCGCCACGGAGCCGCCGCCGCAGCGGGAGGAGCCGCGCTGGGGATCCTTCGGCGACCCGGCCCCGCAGGCGCCCTTCGGGGCGGAGCCGAGCCAGCCCTTCGGCGCGGAGCCGAGCTCGTTCGGCGACCAGCGCTGGCCCTCCTTCGCGGAGACGGTCAAGGCCGCCCAGTCCTACCCGTCGAACGGCAGCGCCGACCCGTTCGGGCCCGGCGAGTACTCCTCTCAGGACCTGACCGGCCCGCTTCCCGCGGTGCGCAACTCGCCGATGGAGGAGCAGGGCGAGGAGTTCCTGCCGATCTTCTCCTCCGTCGGCTCCGACTGGTTCCGCCGGCCCGAGTCCGAGCAGAGCGCGGAGCCTGAGCTCCGGGCCGCCGCTCCGGTGGAGGAGGCGGAGACCGCCCAGCACGCGGCGGTGACCGACCGTCCGGTGCTGCCGCAGCGCACTCCGGGTCAGTCGGGCGCGGGCGCGTCGTGGTCCTCTCCCGCCGACAGCGGCTGGCAGGCCGCGCAGGCCGCCGCCCAGCCCGCGCAGGGCGGCACCACGTCGTCCGGCCTGCCGCGCCGCGTGCCCAAGGCCAACCTGGTCCCCGGTACGGCGAGCCTCGCCGAACCTGCGGTCACCTCGCCCGCTCCGCAGATCTCGCCCGAGCGGCTGCGGAGCCGGCTGTCGAGTTTCCAGCAAGGTGTACGGCAAGGCCGCGCGTTCACCCGCGGAGATGTGAATGAGGAGGAGCAATGAGAGAGTTGAGCCAGGGAGCGCGTGGCATCAACTGGCTGATCACTGATTTCGTCAACAACGTGCCCGGCGTCGCGCACACCGTCGTGGTGTCGGCCGACGGCCTGCCGTTGGCCTACTCCGAGGGCTTTCCCAAGGACCGGGCCGACCAGCTCGCCGCGGTGGCCTCGGGCGTGATCAGCCTGACCCAGGGCGCCGCCCGGGTTTTCGAGGGCGGGATGGTGACCCAGACCGTCATCGAGATGCAACGCGGACTGTTGATGATCATGTCGATCAGCGACGGCTCCTGTTTGGCGGTTCTGGCCGCACCCGACTGTGACATGGGCCTGGTGGCCTATCAGATGACGCTGTTGGTCGAGCGTGCGGGGCAGGTGCTGACGCCTGCCGTACGCGCTGAACTGCAGGCGGCCCGCCCCCGCTAGCCGGGCGGTGACAGGAGATCATGGTGTCAGGTCAGGGTTGGGCTGGTGATAGCAATACTCCGCCGCATCCGTCGGCTCCCCGTCCGCCGAAGTCCAGCTCCCTGGTCCGGCCGTACGCCGTGACCGGGGGGCGAACCGCCCCGCGGATGAAGTTCGCCATGGAGGCGCTGGTGTCCTCCGTGACGTCCGAATACCAAGACATTTCAATGCTGAGTCCGGAATATCAGGCGATCATTCAGCTGACTCGGAACGTCCGGTCAGTTGCCGAGATCTCCGCCCTCTTAAAGCAACCTCTGGGGGTGGTCCGGGTGCTGATCGCCGACATGGCGTCAGAAGGCCTGATCCGCGTGCACCAGCCTGCCCTGGACGCGGGCAAGCCGGACCTCAACCTGCTGGAAAGGGTGCTCAGTGGACTTCGCAGGCTCTAGCGCCGGGCTCACCTCGACGAAGATCGTCGTGGCGGGCGGGTTCGGCGTGGGCAAGACGACGTTCGTGAAAGCGGTGTCCGAAATCCTGCCGCTCACCACGGAGGCGGTGATGACGGACGCGTCGGCCGGTGTGGACGACGTCTCGCTCACCCCCAACAAGACGACCACCACGGTGGCCATGGACTTCGGCCGCGTGTCGCTGGACCGGGAGCTGATCCTCTACCTGTTCGGCACGCCCGGTCAGCACCGGTTCTGGTTCATGTGGGACGACCTCGTACGCGGCGCCATCGGCGCGGTCGTGCTGCTCGACACCCGCCGGCTGGCGGACAGCTTCCCCGCGATCGACTACTTCGAAGAGGCCAAGCTGCCGTTCGTCATCGGCATCAACGGCTGGGACGGGCAGTTCGCCCACTCGGAGGACGAGGTGCGCGAGGCGCTGTCGATCGGCCCGCAGACCCCGATCGTGCGGCTGGACGCCCGCGTCAGGGACTCGGTCAAGGCCACCTTGATCGCGCTGGTCGAGCACGCGCTGTCCCGCCACATGCACGCGCCCGCCTGATCCGGGCGGGAGAACGGCCGCCGCCGCGTTCCGGCGGCGGCCGCCGTGTGTCTCCGGCGCGCCCCCGGGAGGTCAGTGGGCCACCGGCTGGCCGCGGACCAGGCGGCCCACCTCGGCGCGCAGGTGGACGAAGTCGGGGTGCTCGCGGGTGTTGATCTGGTCGCGCGGCGACGGCAGGTCCACCTGGAGGTCGGCGACGACGTGCGCGGGCGCCTTGGAGAGCACCACCACGCGGTCGCCCACGTACACGCTCTCGTCGATGTCGTGGGTGATCAGCACGATCGTCATCTTGTGATGCCCGCGCACCTTGAGCACGAGGTCCTCGAGGTCCTCGCGGGTCTGCGCGTCGACCGAGCCGAACGGCTCGTCCATGAGCATCAGCGTGGGCCGGTAGGCCAGCGCGCGGGCGATCGCCACCCGCTGCTGCATGCCGCCGGAGAGCTGGAACGGGTACTTGCGGCCCGCGCCGGAGAGTCCCACCGACTCCAGCGCCTCGGCCGCGGCCTCGCGGCGGCGCTTCTTGTCCATGTTCTTGCGGCGCAGCGGCAGCGCCACGTTGTCGGCCACCGACATCCAGGGGAACAGGGACCGGCTGTAGTCCTGGAACACCACGGCGAGGTTGTCGGGGGTCTGCCTGACCAGCTCTCCGTCGACCTTGATGCGGCCGCCGGTCGGGGTGATCAAGCCGGCGATGGACCGCAGGAGGGTGGACTTGCCGCAGCCGGAGGGGCCCACGATGCACAGTAACTCGCCCTCGGCCACGCTCAGGTTGAGCTGGTCGATGGCGTGGTGCGCGCTGGGCCCGCCGCCGCCGTAGATGTGGGTGAGGTTCTCTATCTCAAGCAAGGCGATTGTCCTAAAAGGGGGCGAATCCAGAGATAACACGGCGACTCTACCGAAGGCCACATTGGTTGCACATGGTTACGCCGTACCGGCCGGTTCATGTCAAGTGCCCGCCGTCTCGCGGGCGTGATGCCAGCCGAGCACGCGGCGCTCGACGACCAGGAACACCTCGTTCAGCAGATAGCCCAGGACGCCCAGGAGCACGATCCCGGCCCACATCGCCGGCAGGTTGAACATCGAGTACGCGACCGTCAGCTGGAAGCCGATGCCGTTCGTGGTGCCGGGCAGCAGCTCGGCGAAGACGGTGACGATCAGTGACAGCGACAGGGCCAGCCGCAGCCCGGCGAACACCTTCGGCAGCGCGGCGGGCAGCACGATCCGCAGCACCCGTTCCCGGCGCGACAGCCGGAAGGCCCGCCCGGTCTCCAGGTAGAGCGGCTCCACCGCGCGGGCGCCGTCGGCGGTGTTGAGCAGCACCGGCCAGATGATGCTGAACATGATGAAGGCGAGCTGCATCCGCATCCCGAAGCCGAACACCACGAGGAACACCGTCACCAGCGCCGGCGGCGGGATCGCCCGCAGGAACTGCAGCACGCCGTCGAGGTAGTCGTAGGCCCTGGAGGACAGCCCGAGCGCCAGCCCGAGCAGGATCCCGGCGGTGGCGCCGCCGGCCAGCCCGCCCGCCATCCTGCCCAGGCTCGGCAGGATGTCGGCCACGGCCTGGTCGGTCAGGAACAGCCTGCCGGGCGGCCCGGAGAACCACATGGCGTGCATCCGGGTCACGATCGTGGACGGCGGCGGGAAGAACGCGCTGCCCGCGGCCCTGGTCGCGACCTCCCAGAGGATCACGAGCACGATCAGCAGCGGCCACCGGAGCAGCGCCCCGCCCAGCCTGGTCATGAGCCGCCTCCCACGCGTGTGTGATGCCACCGGAACAGCCGCCGCTCGGCCGCCACCAGCAGGGCGTTGACCACCACGCCGAACAGCCCCACCCAGACGACCCCGGCGAGGATGTCGTCCATCCGGGCCGGCACCGCGATGCCGGCGAAGTAGATGAACACGCCGATGCCCTCGCCCCGCCCGGCCACGATCTCGGTGCTGACGGTCAGGATGAGCGCCACCCCGGTGGCCAGCCGGAAGCCGGTCATGATGAACGGCGCCGCCGAGGGCAGCGACACCCACCACAGCACCGAGAGGCGGCCGAAGCCGTAGGAGCGCAGCGACTCCCTGGCCACCGGGTCCACGCCGCGCAACCCGTACATCGTGTTGTAGAGGATGGGCCAGACGGCGGCGTAGATCACCAGGGTGACGCGCAGTTGCAGGCCGGTCCCGATGAGCAGCGCCACCAGCGGGATGAGCGCCACGGACGGGATGGGCCGCAGGAACTCCACGATCGCCCGCGTCGCCGCGTCGATCACCGGGACGCTGCCGAACAGCACGCCGAGCGGCACCGCGACCAGCGCCGCCACGGCCAGCCCGATCGCCCACGCGAGCATGCTCGTGCCCGCGTGCGCGCGGAAGCCCTCGTCGAACAGCAGGGCTCCGGCGCGCTGGAGGATCTCCGAGGCGGGCGGCAGGAACTCGGCCAGGCCGGCCCGCCCCGCGATCTCCACCAGCGCGGCGAACGCGAGCGCTCCCGTCACGCGGCGCGCCCACCGGGAGGACCGGGGACGCGCCAGAGGCGAGCGGGTGAGTACGGGGGCGTTCACCCCGAGGTGGTGGGCGACATCAGCGACGCGACGTCGATGTCCTTGCCGAGCCATCCGGCCTCGACCATCCAGTCGGCCACCCGCTGCAGCCGCACCGGGTTGTCGGAGCTGGAGAAGTACGGGAACGTGACGGTGGCGGCGGTCGCCTTCTCGATCTGGGTGAAGTTGGGCAGCACGTCGACGACGAGCTCGCGGTTGGACTCCATCATCTTGGCCGCGGCGTGCAGCGCGCGCTGGAAGGCGGCGGCCGTGTTCGGGTTCTTCTCGTACCATTCCTGGGTGCTGACGTAGCCCGAGATGGGGAACTCGGCGGCCGGGCCGGACGCCGGGTCGAGAATCTTACGGGCGCCCATCTGGGAGGTCGCCGCGGTCACCATGGGCTCACCCAGGTAAGCCGCGTCGATCTGGCCCTTCTGCCAGGCCGGCATGATGTTCTGGAACGTCACCTGGACGTATTTGATCTTTTTCGGATCGACATTATTTGCTTTTAGGACCTGGGTCAGCGCGAGCTCCTGGAAATTGTGCAGGACGTTCACGTTGATCGTCTTGCCTTCGAGGTCCTTGGCCGACCTGATCGGCGAATCAGGCAAAGCCATCACACTCAGGGAATCCGGGGCCGCGCGAGAGCCCTCGGCCAGGATCCGCAGCTTCAGCGCGCCCTGGTCGTGGGCCTGGAACATGGATACGTAATTGCCGAACATGGCGTCGATCTCGCCATTCAGGAGCATGGGAATGGCCTCGGGGGACGACTGCACGATCTGCGGCGTGACCTTGAGCCCCTCCTTCTCGAACAGTTTCTGGTCGATGGCCACGTACAGGGCGGCCGTGTCGATGGCCGGCAGGCCGACGACCTTGATCTCGGTCTTCTCCAGGCCGCCGTTGGCGGCAGCGGTTGAGGTCGGCGCGCTGGTCGTGGTGCTGTCACCGCTGCACGCGGTGATTCCCAGCGCCAGGACCAGCCCGATGACGGCGGCCCTGCTAGGACGGCCAAGCCTCATGTCTGGGACTCCCTTCGCACGGTTAGACGGAGCCTGAAGGTAGGGGGGTGGTCTGTTTCTCGCGGGAGGTGCGCCTGGACACGCAACAAGCACTGACGGTAGCACCAGATGGCGCTCCATCATCGCGAAAATAACACTTATGGTTGCATTGCCGGTTTGACGTTCTATCGTGGTGATTGGCTTGAACAATTAACAATCTTCGTGCTTTCGCCTGCCTTGACTGGGGTTGAGGGGCTCGGGTCGGGCGGTGAAGGAGGTGATGGGTGGGTTCCCGATACTGGTGATGCGTTCGATGATCGGCCAATACGAGCTGTGAGTCGGCTGCCCTCATTTCTCATGACGTGATGGGCGGTCTGGTGACCGTGTCGCGATATCGGGGACGATTAGGCGCCCCGTGCTCGAAATGGCCCTCATCTCGATAGTCAATGAGCCCCCACCCGCAATGGTCATCGAGATTCCCCGTCCGGGGCGAGAGGTTGCGAAGGCAGTGAGTAAGCAGGGTGCTGTAGCTTCCGTTGACCGCGAACCGCACGGCCACCAGGACCGACACCGGACCAGACCTTTCCCGAGCAGATTCCGTCTGGGCAACTGGCACGTGCGATCGCGCCTGGTCGCGCTCATCGCGGTGCCCACGGCCGTGGGCGTCGCCCTGGGCGGCCTGAACGTGATCACCTCGCTCCAGGACGCGAACACGTACCAGACCCTGCGCGAGGTCGCCGAGCTGAGCGAGTCGCTCGGCGCGGTCTCCCACGCGCTCGCCGCCGAGCGGGACGAGACCGCTCTCTACATCGCCCAGGGCAGGCCCGACGTGCGCGAGCCGCAGCTGCGCGGCATCCACAACGAGGTCGACGACCTCATCGCGGACGTCAGGCAGCGCGCCACCGCGGTGAACGACACCCACGGCGACGCCGTCCGCCCGGTGCTGCGCAGGCTGGAGGAGATCCGGGCGCTGCGCGACACCGCCGTCGAGGGCAAGATCCAGCCATTGCCGACGATCGTCAAGTACTCCCAGATCAACGCGGGCATCCTGCAGTTCCACGACCAGCTCGGCCAGGTCGCCGTCGACGACGTGGTCGCGCACACCGCGGGCGCCATGGCGGCGATCGCGCGGGCCAAGGAGCAGGCGTCCAGACAGCGCGGCATCCTCGCCAGCGCGCTGGACAAGAAGAGCTTCGACGCCGGCGAGCTGGACTCCCTCACCACGTCCAAGGCGCGGGAGGAGAGCGAGGAGACGCTCTTCGCCACGCTGGCGACGCAGGACCAGCTCGAACTCTTCCGCAACGTGGTCGTGGGCCAGGACATCGACCAGACCGACCTGTTCCGGCTCCGGGCCATCGCGCAGTCGGCGCAGAACCGGCCGCTGAGCATCGGCACCGACCCGGCCAAGGACGTCGCCACCTGGTTCGACGTGAGCTCCGGCAAGATCGAGGCGATGCGGAAGGTGGAGACCTCGCTGTCCTCCTCCCTCATCCTGCGCGCCCGCGCGCTGGAGGACGGCGCCAACAGGGCGGCGCTGATCTCGGCCGGGCTCATCATGATCCTGCTGCTCGTGGTGCTCGCCGTCATCACGCTCATCGCCCGCTCCCTGATCAGGCCGCTGCGGAGGCTGCGCCGCGAGGCGCTGGACGTGGCCAACCACCGCCTGCCGGAGACCGTGCGCACGCTGCGCGACAGCGGTGACGCGACGCCCGCCCCCGTCGCGCCGATCGGGGTCAAGACCGAGGACGAGATCGGCGAGGTGGCGCGGGCGTTCGACGAGGTGCACCGGGAAGCGGTGCGGCTGGCGGGGGAGGAGGCGCGGCTGCGCGCCAACGTCAACGCGATGTTCGTGAACCTGTCGCGGCGCAGTCAGACGCTGGTCGAGCGGCAGATCACCCTGATCGACGGCCTGGAGCAGGGCGAGCAGGACGAGCAGCGGCTGGCCAACCTGTTCAAGCTGGATCATCTGGCCACCCGCATGCGCCGCAACTCCGAGAACCTGCTGGTCCTCGCCGGTCAGGACCCGCCACGCCGGTGGAGCCAGCCGGTCAAGATGGTCGACGTGGCCCGCGCCTCGCTGTCGGAGGTGGAGGGATACGAGCGGGTGGTGCTCCAGGTCCCCGACGGAGTGTCGATCGCCGGGCAGGCCGTCAACGACGTCATCCACCTGCTGGCCGAGCTGGTGGAGAACGCGCTGTCGTTCTCCCCGCGCGAGACCCGCGTGACGCTCTCGGGCAGCCGGATCGACGGCGGCGGCGTGATGCTGTCGATCACCGACTCGGGCATCGGCATGACCCAGGAAGAGCTCGCCCAGGCCAACGAACGGCTGACGGACACGCCCGGCATGGACGTCGCGGTCTCGCGCCGCATGGGCCTGTACGTGGTGGCCAGGCTGGCGCACCGGCACGGCGTCCGGGTGCAGTTGCGCCCGCACGCCTCGGGCGGGCTGACCGCGATGGTGCTCATCCCCGAGTCGCTGCTCGCCCAGTCGGCCGCCCTCGCGGGCGCGTCCGGCGGCCAGGGCGACGCGTACACCGGGCCCCAGCCCGCGCCGATGCCGCTCAACGTCTTCCCGATGGGCCCCGGACACCCCTCCTTCCCAGGCCCCGACGTCGGAGCGGACGGCGCCGGCTCCGTCTGGCCGGCCCCGCCGTGGCCGCCGGACGGAAGCTGGCCGGAGCCCAGCCGGGGCGGCGGCGGGTCGTACGAGACCAACGACTGGGTGCCCCCGCGCACCCCCGGATGGAACGGCGGCAACCCGCCGATGCCCCGCCGTGGCATGCCCGACCAGCGGCAGCCCATGGGCTACGCGTACGGCGAGCGCATCGACCCGCCGGAGCGGCCGAAGTACGAGTTCCCCGGCAGCGAGCCGTCCACCGGCCCGCTCCCGGCCGTCGGCCCCGGCTCCTCCGGCAGCGGGGACGACTACCTGCCGATCTACGCCGCGGTGGAGTCGGCCTGGTTCGAGCGCGGCGGTTCGAGCTGGAGCTCGTCGAAGGCGGACGAGGGCTGGTCGGCGGCGCAGGCGGCCGTGGAGCCGGTGCGCGACGGCTCGACCGCGGCCGGGCTGCCCAAGCGGGTGCCCAGGGCGAACCTGGTGCCCGGCTCGGCCGAGACCGCGTCGGCGCCCAAGGGCGTCATGCCGGTGCCCGCCGTCTCGCCGGATCGGACCCGCTCCCGGCTGTCGAGCTTCCAGCAGGGCTTCCGCGCGGCGCGCGACGACATCAACGGCGGCCGGACACCGGCGAACACGCCCCCGCCCGGCCCGGCCTTCGGCGGGAACGCGTCCGGAGGGAACACCTTCGGCGGCATCAACGGCAGGAACGACGACACAGGCGAGGACCTATGAACGAGCTGAGCCATGCCGCACGTGGCGTGGACTGGTTGATCACCGATTTCGTCAGCACGGTGCCGGGCGTGGCGCACGCCGTGGTGGTCTCCTCCGACGGGCTGCCGCTGGCGGCCTCGTCGGGGTTCCCCGCGGACAGGGCTGATCAGCTCGCGGCCATCGCGTCCGGCCTGGTGTCGCTGACCGCGGGAGCGGCCCGGGTGTTCGAAGGCGGCGGGGTGGCGCAGACCATCGTCGAGATGCAGCGGGGGCTGATGCTCATCATGTCGGTCTCGGACGGCTCCTGCCTGGCGGTGCTGGCCGCCCCCGACTGCGACATGGGCCTGGTGGCGTACCAGATGACCTTGATGGTGGACCGGGCGGGGCAAGTGCTCACGCCCGCGGTGCGTGCGGAACTGCGCGCGGCCCAGACCAGGTGATGCGGGTGACGGATTCGCGGTGGAACAGCGGCGGCTGGGAGCAGGGCCTCCCGCCCCGATCGCAGGCCGACCCGGCGTCGCCGGTGCGGCCTTACGCGGTGACCGGCGGGCGGACGGCGCCGCGGGTCAAGCTGGCGATGGAGGCGCTGGTGTCGTCGGCCACCGCCGAACACCGGGAGTTCTCCCATATAACCCCTGAATATCAAGCGATTTCCCGATTGTGTCGTCAGGTGCGGTCGGTCGCCGAGGTGTCGGCTCTGCTGCACATCCCCCTGGGGGTGGCGCGGGTGCTGATCGCCGACATGGCGGCTGAAGGGCTCGTACGCGTGCACCAGCCGCAGCTGGATGCCGGCCGTCCGGACGTCAACTTGCTGGAAAGGGTGCTCAGTGGACTTCGCAGGCTCTAGCGGGGAATTGACCTCGACCAAAATAGTGGTGGCCGGCGGCTTCGGGGTGGGCAAGACGACGTTCGTCGGCGCCGTGTCGGAGATCATGCCGTTGACGACCGAGGCCGTGATGACCGACGCGTCGGCGGGGATCGACGACCTCGGCATGACGCCGCTGAAGTCGACCACGACCGTGGCCATGGACTTCGGGCGGGTCTCCCTGGACCGTGACCTGATCCTCTATCTGTTCGGCACGCCGGGTCAGCACCGGTTCTGGTTCATGTGGGACGACCTGGTGCGCGGCGCGATCGGGGCCGTGGTGCTGGTCGACACGCGGCGGCTGGCCGACAGCTTCCCGGCGATCGACTACTTCGAGGAGGCCCAGCTGCCCTTCATCGTGGGCGTCAACGGCTGGGACGGGCAGTATCCGCACCCCGACAGCGAGGTCCGCGACGCGCTCTCGCTGGTCCCGCACATTCCGCTCATCCGCCTGGACGCGCGCTCCAAGGAATCGGTGAAGGGCGCGCTCATCCACCTGGTCGAGCACGCCCTGACCGTGCGCACCGCCGTCCCCGGCTGGAACGGCTAGGCGGGAACCGCCTCGATCACGCTGGCGGCGGCCTCCAGGCCGACGACCCTGGTCAGGGTGAGGTCCGCGCGGGCGAGCAGCGCACCGTACTCCGCCCTGCTGCGCTCGGCGCCGCCGTCGAAGACGGCGAGCATCCGCATGTCGAGGTCCTTGCCCAGGTGGGGAGCGTCGTCGTCGGGCAGCACGATCTCCAGGATCAGCACCCGGCCGGTCGGGCTCATCGCCTGACGCACCGTGCGCAGGATCGCCACCGCGTCCTCGTCGTCCCAGTTGTGCAGCACGCTGCCGAGCAGGTAGGCGTCCCGGCCCTCCGGGACCGACCGGAAGAAGTCGCCCGGCACCAGCTCGCAGCGGCCGGCCAGACCGTCGTCCGCGAGCGCCTGCCTGGCCTGCTCGACGACGTGCTCCCGGTCGAGCAGCACTCCGCGCATCTCGGGGTTGGCCCGCAGGATCGCCGACAGGATGTGTCCACGCCCGCCGCCCACGTCCACCAGGCTGTGCACGCCGGTGAAGTCGTAGCCTTTCACCAGGCCCTCGATGAACGGGATCGCCCTGGTCGACATGTATTCGCCGAAGATCCTGCTCGCCTCGGGGTCGGTGGCCAGGCTCTCGTAGAGAGGGCCGTAGCGGGCCGTGAGCGCCGACGATCCCGAGCGGACGGTGGCGGGCAGGTTGCCCATCGCATACCAGAGCCTCTCGTCGCCCAGCATCCGGATCGACGAGCGCAGCGAGCCGGGGACGTCCGAGCGCAGCGCGGTGCCCCGTTCGGAGAGGTCGTAACGGTCGTCTCCGGCACGCCGCACCAGGCCCATGGCCGCCAGCTCGCGCAGCACCCTGCGGAGCGCGCGCGGATCCGCCTCGCACCGCCTGGCCAGCTCGGCCGGCTCGAGCGGGCCGTGGGCCAGCTCGTCGGCCACGCCCAGCTCGGCCATGGTCAGCAGGGCCGCGAAGCGGGAAAGATCCGCCATCGCGTCCCAGATGAGGTCGTCGGAGTGACGCATGGATTCCTTTCTCGATCTCGTATCGTCATGGTCTGCGGGTGGCCTGGCGGTGCCAGACCAGGACCCGCCGTTCGGCCAGCACGAACAGCGCGTTCACCAGATAGCCGAGCACGCCGAGCAGCGCGATCGCCGACCAGACGCCGGCCGCGTCGAAGCTCCGCTGCGCCTGCAGCATCTGGTAGCCGATGCCGTCGGTGCCGCCGAAGATCTCCGAGAGCACCATGAGGATCAGCGCCAGCGACAGGCTCAGCCGCAGCCCGGCGAAGATCTTCGGTGACGCCGCGGGGATGACGACCACCCGCAGATGCTGGGCCTTCGACAGCCCGAACACGGTGGCGGTCTCGGTGTAGGTGCGGTCCACCGACCGGGCGCCGTCGATGCTGTTGAGCAGCACCGGCCAGATGACGCCGAACACGATCGTGGCCAGCTGCGTCGCCAGGCCCGACTGGAACAGCACGAGGAACAGCGGCAGCAGCATCGGCGGCGGCACCGCCCGGCCGAACTCGATCAGCCCGTCCACGTACCCGGAGATGGTGCGCGAGCGCCCCAGGATCACTCCCACCACCACGCCGATCAGCGAGGCGAGGACCCAGCCGCCGAACATGCGGCCGAGACTGGGCATGATGTTGGCGAACGCGTCATCGGTGAGGAACAGCCGGGAGGCCGGCCCCGAGAACCACAGCTCGTACATCCGCACGACGATCTCGCTGGGAGGCGGGAAGTCGTCGTCCACGTAGACGAAGCGGGTGACCAGCTCCCAGGCGACTATCACCAGGGGTACGAACCAGAGCCGGTTGAGCACTTTCACGTCCGCGCCCCTCCCGTCCGCAGCCAGTGCCAGCGGAACAGGCGCCGCTCGGCCGTCTGCAACGCCAGGTTCGCCACCACGCCGAAGATCCCGGCCCACAGCGTGGCCGCCATGATCAGGTCCATCCGGTTGCCCGAGCCGGCCGCGACCGCGAACACGCCGATGCCGTTGACGCCGCCGGCCAGCAGCTCCGCGCTCACGGCCAGCACCAGCGCGATCCCGGCGGCGATCCGCACGCCGGTCGCCATGAAGGGCGCGGCGCTGGGCAGGCTGACCCGGGCCAGTACCGCCAGCGGGCCGAACCCGAAGGTCCGCATCGACTCCTTGGCCAGCGGGTCGACGTCGTGCATGCCGTACAGGGTGTTGATGAGGATCGGCCACAGCGACGCGTAGACGATGACCGAGACCTTCATCAGCGAGTCTTCGGGGATGAGCAGGATCGCCAGCGGGATGATCGCCACCGACGGGATCGGCCGCATGAACTCCAGCAGCGGCCGGACCGCCTGCTCCGCCCGGGGCAGCGCGCCGAGCAGCACGCCCAGCGGCACCCCGACGCCGATCGCGACCAGCAGGCCGAGTGCCCAGTTGCCGATCGTGACCAGCATTCCTTCGAGGAACTCGGGGTCCGCCAGGAGGAGGGCGGCTTCGTACAGGATCACCGACGGAGCCGGGAAGTCGAACGTCCGGGACACCCAGAGTCTGACGACCAGCTCGCCGAGAATGAGGAAGCCCGCGACGCCGATGGCGCCGCGGGTCAGTTGGGCACTTCTCATCCTGCTGCTGGGGGAGCCACGATGATCGACTTCACGTCGATCGGCTTCTCGAGGTACTTGTACTCGAGCATCAGGTCGGCGACCTTCTGCAGCCGGTCGGCGTTCAGCTCGCTCGGGTAGGTGCCGAGCGTGATCACCGACGCGACCTCCGGCGTGATCTTCGTGTACGTCGGGATCATCGCCTCGATCTCCTTGCGGTCGCTGGAGGCGAGGGTCTGGGCCTTGGAGATCGCGCGCTGGAAGGCGGCCAGCGTCTTCGGGTGCTTCTGCGCCCACTCCTCGGTGGCCATCCAGCCGGCGATGGGCAGGTTCTCGGTCTCACCGGTCATCGTGTCGGCGAGCTTGCGGAAGCCGAGCTGGCTCTGCGTCGCGGTGATGAACGGCTCGGTGATCCAGCCGGCGTCGGCCTGGCCGCTCGCGATGGCGTTGCCCATCTCGGGGAACGGCTTCTCCGCGAATTTGACGTCGTTTTCAGTAAGACCGGCGACCTTCAGCTGCGTCGTCACGGCAAGCGTGGCGACGTTGCGCAGGTTGTTGACCAGGATGGTCTTGCCCTTGAGGTCCGCCACCGCGTTAATCGGCGAGTCCTTCGGGACCATGATGTTGAAGTTGTTTTCAGCGGCCTGGTACATGTCCGCGACGAGCTTCAGCTTCTTGCCGGCCTCGACCGCGGAGAAGGTCGAGACGTAGTTCGTCATGGAGATGTCGAGTGAGCCGTTCTCCACTTGCGGGATCGCGGCCGCGCCACCGGTAATGATGACCGGCTCGACCGTGAGGCCCTCCTCCTTGAAGTAGCCCTTGGCGTTCGCGATATAGAGCGACACGGGGTCGGGAATGGGGAGGGCCCCCACCTTGATGGTGGTCTTTTCCAGACCGTCGGCGTTGGCCGTCGTGTCGGGGGACTCGCCGCCGCTGCCACAGGCGGTAAGGGCGAGTGCGACTGCGGCGCCGACGGCAATGGCGCGACAGCGCAGGTTGCGTGTCATGGGGAAGGTCTCCTACCAGGGGGGAAGCTATTGGAGCGCGGCATTCGATCGCCGGGCGTGAAGCGTACCGGAGGGGAGATCAGAGCTGAAGCCGATCCGTCTCGAATCCCCTACTTTTCTGCTTAACACGACTTCTCGCTTTATAGTCGCATATATTACTTTCTGTCATCTAACGGGTCATATGTCCGAATCGGAAGATCGTAGCTCTCCGTAAACGGAAGCTAGCGGCCCGAACAAAGCGGCCCTCTGGACGATGGAAAACTCGTGAGGCGTTGGCTCAACTATGAGGTTTGTGCTCAAATTGGGCACCGAACTTGCCTGCGATCACGCGTCGGCGTGCCAAATGCGCGTGATCCCCACTAAGCAGCAGGCTATGGCGAGAGGTTGCCACAGTGAGGACACCAGCGACCGATTCCGGTCGTAGCAGGGCGCAAGACCTGCCGGGACCGCCCGTTTCCACGCTGGCGCCGGCGGACCGGCCGCTGCCCAAGCCGGGCAGCTCGTTCGCTCTGCGTAACTGGCGAGTACGGACCCGCCTCATCGCCCTCATCGCCATCCCGACGATCGTCGGCGTCCTCCTCGGCGCGCTGCGCGTCGGCACCTCCATCGGCAGCGCCCAGCAGTACGCGCAGGTCGGTGAGGTCAACACGCTGATGAGCAGTGTCGGGGAGCTCGCGCACAACCTGGCGGTCGAGCGCGACCGGGCCGCCCGCTACGTCGCCTCCAACCGCAGACAGGGCGAACTGCAGCCGCTGACCACGCAGCAGGACATCGTCGACGCCAGCGCCAAGCGCTTACTCGGGATTTCGGGCTCCGCCCAGGGCCTGCTGTCGGATCTGGGCCAGAGGCGTCTGGAGCTCACCCGCTTCCGGCTCGGGCAGCTGCCCACGATGCGCAAGACGATCCAGGGAAGCCAGCTCCCGCCGCTGCCGACCATCGAGAAGTACAGCGAGGTCATCAGCGATCTGCTGCAGCTCTTCGACGAGGTCGGCCAGGGGGCGGCCGACGAGCAGATCACCTCGACCAGCACGGCCATGCGCGCCGTGGCCCGGGCCGAGGAGGAGACCTCCAAGCAGCGCGCGCTGCTGTCCGCCGCGCTGCTGAAGAACGAGTTCACCGGACCCGAGTTCAACGCCTTCGTCGACGCCCGCGCCCGCCGCGAGAGCGAGCGGGCGACCTTCCGCAGCGCCGCCACGCCGGCCCAGCGCCAGCACTTCGACAACACGGTCACCAGCGTCGAGGTCGGCCGGGCCGAGTTCTACGCCAACCGCGCGATCTTCCTGCACAACGCGGGGACGGCGCTGCAGCGCCTGGACACCACGACCACCAAGGACGTCGACAAGTGGTACGACTCCATCACACGGACGGTCGACAAGCAGAACGAGGTGCAGAAGGCCCTCTCGCAGCAGATCGCCACCCGCAGCGCCGACCTGCAGGGCGCCGACCGGCAGGCGGCCGCCTTCAGCATCGGCCTGGTCATCCTGCTGCTGGCGCTGGTCCTCGTGGTCACCGCCGTCATGGCGCGCTCGCTCGTACGGCCGCTGAGGCGACTGCGCGGGGACGCGCTCAAGGTCGCCGGCAAGACGCTGCCCGGCCTGGTGCGTCAGCTGCGCGAGGGCGAGGCGGATCCGGAGTCGCTGCACGTGCCGCCCATCCAGATCTCCTCCAAGGACGAGATCGGTGAAGTCGCGCGGGCGTTCGACGAGGTGCACCGGGAAGCGGTGCGGCTGGCGGGCGAGGAGTCCCGCCTGCGCGCCAACGTCAACGCGATGTTCGTGAACCTGTCGCGACGCAGCCAGACGCTGGTCGAGCGGCAGATCACCCTGATCGACGGTCTGGAGCAGGGCGAGCAGGACGAGCAGCGGCTGGCCAACCTGTTCAAGCTGGACCACCTGGCCACCCGCATGCGCCGCAACTCCGAGAACCTGCTGGTCCTCGCCGGCCAGGAGCCGCCCCGCCGCTGGAGCCAGCCCGTCAAGATGGTCGACGTGGCCCGCGCCTCGCTCTCCGAGGTCGAGAACTACGAGCGGGTCGTGCTCCAGGTCCCCGACGGCGTCTCCGTCGCCGGCCAGGCCGTCAACGACGTCATCCACCTGATCGCCGAGCTGGTGGAGAACGCGCTGTCGTTCTCCCCGCGCGAGACCCGGGTGACGGTGTCCGGCAGCCGGATCGACGGCGGCGGCGTGATGCTGTCCATCAGCGACTCCGGTATCGGCATGACCCAGGAAGAACTCGTCCAGGCCAACGAGCGGCTCGCCCAGACCGTGGCCGTGGACGTCTCGGTCTCGCGCCGCATGGGCCTGTTCGTGGTCTCCCGGCTGGCACAGCGGCACGGCATCCGCGTACAGCTCAGGACGCAGAGCGGCGGCGGGCTCACCGCGATGGTGCTGGTGCCCGAGAGCCTGCTGGGCGCGCAGACGCAGGGCTTCGACGGCGCGGCCGGCGCCGCCGGGGCGCTGGCCGGCATGCAGCGCGCCCGGGCCGAGGCCTTCACCTCGCCGCCGCCCGTGCCCCAGTGGGGCGACAACGGCTTCCAGATGAGCCCGGCGCACCCCTCGTACCCGGGGAGCGCGGAACCCAGCGGCTCCTGGCCCGCCACCAACGTGCAGTGGCCGTCCAACGGCGGCGGCTCGGGCGCGTGGCCGTCCGATCCGCGCGGCGGCGGCGGGTTCGACACCGACGACGTGTGGATCCCCTCGCGCGTCCCCGGCAGCTGGACGAACGAGCAGGCGCCGCCGATCGAGCGCCCCGCCGACCCGCTGCCGACCAGGAACCCGGCCAACCGCGGCAAGCAGGCGTACGACTTCCCGGAGACGGCCGAGTCGGGGGCCACCGGCCCCATGCCCGCGGTCAACGCCTCCTCGGGAGGGGACGACTACCTGCCGATCTTCGCCTCGGTGGAGTCGGCCTGGTTCGAGCGCGGTGGCAGCAGCGGCGCGTGGGGGTCGGCCACGGCGGACGCGGGATGGACCGCCGCGCAGGCGGCGGCCGAACCCGTACGGGACGGCGCGACGGCCTCAGGGTTGCCCAAGCGGGTGCCGAAGGCGAACCTGGTGCCGGGCTCGGCCGACACGGCCGCGGCGCCCAAGGGGGTCGCCCCGATGCCCGCGATCTCACCGGACCGGGTGCGCAGCCGGCTGGCGAGCTTCCAGAAGGGCTTCCGTGCGGCACGCGACGACATCAGCGAGGGCAGGGCGAACGTCTCTGACCCGAGGGAGAACAGGGAGGAGGGCGCGTGAACGACCTGAGCCAGGCGGCGCGGGGAGTGGACTGGTTGGTCACGGACTTCGTCAACAGTGTTCCCGGTGTCGCGCATGCGGTGGTGGTGTCGTCCGACGGACTGCCCCTGGCCACGTCGGCCGGGTTTCCGGTGGACCGGGCCGACCAGCTGGCGGCGATCGCCTCCGGGCTGGTGAGCCTGACCCAGGGCGCGGCCCGGGTGTTCGAGGGCGGCGCCGTGAACCAGACGATCGTGGAGATGCAACGGGGGCTCATGCTGATCATGTCCATTAGCGACGGTTCCTGTCTGGGAGTGCTCGCCGCTCCGGACTGTGACATGGGGCTGGTCGCGTACCAGATGACGTTGATGGTGGATCGCGCCGGCAAGGTGCTGACCCCGGCGGTGCGTGCCGAGCTGCGCGCCAGCCAGACCAGGTGATGTAGGTGACGGACCCCAGATGGAACAGCGGCGGCTGGACTCCCCAGCCGCCTCCGCCGTCGAGCAACGACCCGGCCTCGCCGGTCCGTCCCTACGCGGTGACCGGCGGGCGGACCGCGCCCAGGGTCAAGCTCGCGATGGAGGCCCTGGTGTCGTCGGCGACGGCCGAGCACCGGGAGTTCTCCCACATCACTCCCGAATACCAGGCGATCAGCCATCTCTGCCGTCAGGTGCGGTCGGTCGCGGAGGTGTCGGCGCTGTTACGGATGCCCTTGGGCGTGGCGCGGGTGCTGATCGCCGACATGGCCGCTGAGGGCCTGGTCCGGGTGCACCAGCCGCAGCTGGACGAGGGCAGGCCGGATGTCAACCTGCTGGAAAGGGTGCTCAGTGGACTTCGCAGGCTCTAGCCCCGGGCTCACCTCGGCGAAGATCGTGGTGGCCGGCGGCTTCGGGGTGGGCAAGACGACGTTCGTCGGCGCCGTGTCCGAGATCATGCCGCTGACGACCGAGGCCGTGATGACCGACGCGTCGGCGGGGATCGACGACCTCGGCATGACCCCGCTCAAGACGACCACCACGGTGGCCATGGACTTCGGGCGGGTGTCCCTGGACCGCGACCTGATCCTCTACCTGTTCGGCACGCCCGGACAGCACCGGTTCTGGTTCATGTGGGACGACCTGGTGAAGGGCGCGATCGGCGCGGTCGTCCTGGTCGACACGCGCCGGCTCGCCGACAGCTTCCCGGCCATCGACTACTTCGAAGAGGCCAAGCTGCCCTTCATCGTGGGCATCAACGGCTGGGACGGACGGTACCCGCACGGCGACAACGAGGTCCGTGAGGCGCTCACGCTCGCGCCGCACATCCCGCTCCTCCGTCTCGACGCGCGTACGAAGGACTCGGTCAAGGGCGCTCTGATCAACCTCGTGGAGCACGCGTTGTCGGTCCGGATGGCCGTGCCAGGCTGGAACGGCTAGCGAAGCGGATAGGCTGAGAGCAGACCCACATTCGCTTCGAGGACTGGCCAACCACGTGTTCGAGACGCTTTCCGACCGGCTGACATCGGTCTTCTCCTCCCTCCGATCCAAGGGTCGGCTGTCCGACGCCGACATCGACGCGACCACCCGCGAGATCCGCATCGCGCTGCTCGAGGCCGATGTCGCGCTCCCGGTGGTCAAGGCGTTCGTCGCCCGGGTCAAGGAGCGCGCCCGCGGTGCGGAGGTCTCGCAGGCGCTCAACCCAGCGCAGCAGGTCGTCAAGATCGTCAACGACGAGCTGATCGAGATCCTGGGCGGCGAGACGCGCAGGCTGCGTTACGCCAAGACCCCGCCGACCGTGATCATGCTCGCCGGTCTCCAGGGCTCCGGCAAGACCACGCTGGCGGGCAAGCTCGCCAAGTGGCTGCGCGAGCAGGGCCACGTGCCGCTGATGGTCGCCGCCGACCTCCAGCGCCCCAACGCGGTGCAGCAGCTCCAGGTGATGGGTGAGCGCGCGCAGGTCGCGGTCTACGCTCCGGAGCCCGGCAACGGGGTCGGCGACCCGGTCGACGTCGCCCGCCGCTCGATCGACGAGGCCAGGCGACAGCAGCACGACATCGTCATCATCGACACCGCCGGCCGCCTCGGCATCGACCAGGAGCTCATGCGGCAGGCCGCCGACATCCGCGACGCGGTCCAGCCCGACGAGATCATGTTCGTGGTCGACGCCATGATCGGCCAGGACGCCGTCACCACGGCCCAGGCGTTCATGGACGGCGTCGGCTTCGACGGCGTGGTGCTCACCAAGCTCGACGGCGACGCCCGCGGCGGCGCGGCCCTGTCGGTGCGCCACATCACCGGCCGCCCGATCATGTTCGCCTCCACCGGCGAGAAGCTGGAAGACTTCGACGCCTTCCACCCCGACCGGATGGCCTCCAGGATCCTCGACATGGGTGACATCCTCACCCTGATCGAGCAGGCCCAGAAGACGTTCGACGAGGAGCAGGCCGCCAAGATGGCGGGCAAGCTCACCTCGGGCGAGAACTTCACGCTGGAGGACTTCCTCGAGCAGATGATGATGGTCCAGAAGATGGGCCCCATCAAGAACCTGCTCGGCATGATGCCCGGCATGGGGCAGATGCGCGACCAGATCAACTCGATCGACGACCGCGACCTCGACCGCATCGCCGCCATCATCCGTTCGATGACCCCGGCCGAGCGGCAGGACCCGAAGATCATCAACGGCTCCCGGCGGGCCCGCATCGCGAACGGCTCCGGCACCACGGTCAGCGCCGTCAACAACCTGGTCACCCGCTTCTTCGAGGCCCAGAAGATGATGAAGCGGATGGCCGGCGGCATGGGCATCCCCGGCATGCCGGGCGGCAAGGGCAAGGCGGCCAAGTCCTCCAAGAAGGCCAAGAAGGGGCGGCGCGTGAGCGGCGACCCGCGCAAGGCCGCGCTCGGCAAGGCGGCCGCGGCCGACGAGGCCCCCGCCGCGCCCAAGAAGGGCGGCGCGCTGGGCAACCTCGGCGGCAAGCTGCCTCCGGGCGTCGAGCTGCCCCCCGGCTTCGACCCGTCGAAGCTGCGGCTGCCCGGCCAGAAGTAATCTTCGTGGCGGCGGGCGTGTGGGTCCCGGGCAGTGTCCGGCGTCTGGCACAATGACATGTTGGAACACCGTGACCAGGCGGGTGCCCTCTCACCTCCCGCAGGTCACGTTTGTCCCTTGAGCGGGCTCGCATCGTGCCCCACTCGATGAGAAGCCGCTCACTCGTGTCTGTGAACGCAGGAGAGACCACACCCGTGGCAGTCAAGATCAAGCTCAAGCGGCTCGGCATGATCCGCAACGCTCAGTACCGCATCATCGTCGCCGACAGCCGCACCAAGCGTGACGGCCGTGCGATCGAGGAGATCGGTCTGTACCACCCGAAGGAACACCCTTCGCGCATCGAGATCAATGGTGAGCGCGCCGCTTACTGGCTGGGTGTCGGCGCGCAGCCGACCGAGCCGGTGCTCAAGCTGCTCAAGCTCACCGGCGACTGGCAGAAGTTCAAGGGCGAGCCCGCCCCGGCGCCTCTCAAGGTGGCCGAGCCGGCGCCCGACAGGCACGCCGTCTACGAGGCCGCCGCCAAGGAGGCCCTGGCCGGTGGCGAGACCGCCACCACCGCCACGACGCCGAAGAGGTCCAAGAAGAAGGACGAGGCCGAGGCCCCCGCCGAGACCCCGTCCGAGGGCGAGGGCTGACGTGCTCGAGGAGGCACTCGAGCACCTCGTGAAGGGCATCGTCGAACATCCCGACGATGTCCGGGTCCGCGCACGCCGCATCCGCAGCGGGCGCGTCCTGGAGGTCCGAGTGCACCCTGACGACCTGGGCAAGGTCATCGGCCGCGGCGGGCGCACCGCCAAGGCTCTGCGCACGGTCGTGAACGCCCTGGCCGACGGCAAGTATGTCCGGGTCGACCTGCTCGACCTGCACGAAGCGGTCCGTTGACGTCAGGTTTCGCGCGCCCTCATCGGTAAGCCCGGTGGGGGCGCTCGTGGTTGTGGAGAGGGAAGGTTCACGTGCAGCTGGTCGTCGGCCGGATAAGCCGTGCCCATGGAGTGCGCGGTGACGTCACCGTGGAGGTGCGCACCGACGATCCGGGGCTGCGCTTCGCCGTCGGCAACGCGCTCACGACCGACCCGCCCGAGCGCGGGCCGCTGGTGATCGAGAGCAGCCGCTGGCACAAGGGCGCGCTGCTGCTTTCGCTCGCCGGCGTCACCGACCGCGACAGCGCCGAGGAGCTCCGCGGCACCCTGCTCGTCATCGACTCCTCGGACGTCGAGCCGTCCGACGACCCCGACGAGTTCCACGACCACCAGCTCATCGGGCTCACGGTCGAGACCACCGGCGGCGAGACCGTCGGCGAGGTGGCCGACGTCCTCCACCACGGCCAGGACCTGCTCGTGGTGCGGCGCGGCGGCGGCCGCGAGGAGGCGCTCGTCCCGTTCGTGAAGGCGCTGGTCCCCGTCGTGGATCTGGAGGGCGGCAAGCTCGTCGTCGATCCGCCGGAAGGCCTGCTGTGAGGCTCGACATCATCTCGATCTTCCCTGAATACTTCGCGCCGCTCGGCGTCTCGCTGATCGGCAAGGCCCGCGAGCGCGGCACCCTCGACGTCCGCGTCCACCAGCTCCGCGACTGGGCGCACGACGTCCACAAGACCGTCGACGACACCCCTTACGGCGGCGGCCCCGGCATGGTGATGAAGCCGGAGGTGTGGGGCGAGGCCATCGACGACGTCATCGGCGACGGCGGGCCCCGGATGATCGTGCCGACGCCGAGCGGGCGGCCCTTCACCCAGGAGCTGGCCCAGGAGCTGGCGGGGGAGGAGTGGCTGCTGTTCGCGTGCGGCCGCTACGAGGGCATCGACTCCCGGGTGATGGCCGAGTACGGCTCGCGGCTGCGCGTCGACGAGGTGAGCATCGGCGACTACGTGCTGGCGGGCGGCGAGGTGGCGGTGCTGGTGATGGTGGAGGCCATCGGCCGGCTGCTGCCCGGCGTGCTCGGCAACGTCCGCTCCGCCGTCGACGACTCCTTCGCGCCCGGGGCCATGCGTAACCTCCTCGAAGGCCCGGTCTACACCAAGCCGCCCGTCTGGCGGGGTCACGAGGTGCCGGAGGTGCTGCTGTCCGGGCATCACGGCAAGGTCGCCAGATGGCGCCGTGACCAGGCGCTCCGCCGTACGGTCGCGACCCGGCCCGAGCTGCTGGCGGAGATCGACGCCGAGACGCTCGACAAGCACGACCGGCGGCTCCTCGACGAGCTGGCGTTTCGCGTCCCTCCGGAAGATGTGGCAAACTGAAGCGTCGCCAACTGCCATGTGGTTGGTCAGCATGCCCGGGAAGCTTCCCGGGTTCACCGAATCAGCAGGCGCGTCCGCCATGAGCCCAGGCCGGGTGGACCTCCGCGTGCTCGCGAGACTTGAGGAAGCATCTCTCATGCACACGAAGATCCAGGAGCTTGAGAAGGCCAACCTGCGCAGCGACGTCCCGGACTTCCGTCCCGGTGACACGCTCGAGGTCCACGTACGCGTCGTCGAGGGCAACCGCTCCCGCGTCCAGGTCTTCAAGGGGTTCGTGCTCCGCCGTCAGGGCGGCGGCGCCCGCGAGACCTTCACCGTCCGCAAGGTCAGCTACGGCGTCGGCGTCGAGCGCACCTTCCCGGTGCACAGCCCGGTGATCGAGAAGATCGTCGTGGCCAGCCGGGGCGACGTGCGCCGCGCCAAGCTCTACTACATGCGCGACCTGCGCGGCAAGGCGGCCCGCATCCGCGAGAAGCGTGAGACGCCCGTCAAGTGAGCCCGGCGTCCGAACGGCCCGCCCCGTGGGGCGGGCCGTTCCGCCTTTGCGGGGGCCTTCCCTTTATGTGGAGCGACTCGTGCCCGGTGTAACGTCGGTCGAGGCTTGTCGAGCCGACACATCATCTAGGCTCATCACCGATGACTAGCGAGAGCCAGGAGTACGGCGCGTCGCGCCGCCCTGTCGAGGACGAGGTGGACGTGGTCGCCGAAGAGACTCACCAACCGGCAAAAGGTGGGAAGCCCGACGAAGACCAGAAGAAGGAAAAGAAGGGCTCCTTCTGGAAGGAGCTCCCCGTCCTGGTCGTCGTGGCACTGGCCCTCGCGCTGATCATCAAGACCTTCGTGATCCAGGCGTTCTACATCCCGTCCGAGTCGATGGAGAACACTCTCCTCACCAACGACCGGGTCCTCGTCAACAAGCTCGTCTACCACACCCGCGACATCGAGCGCGGCGACGTCGTGGTCTTCTCCGGCGTCAACTCCTGGGACGGCGAGTTCCAGATGGAGGAGCCGAGCAACCCGGTCGAGGGCTTCTTCCGGTGGGTCGGCACCGCGTTCGGCATCGTGCCCGGTGAGAAGGACTACATCAAGCGGGTCATCGGCGTCGGCGGCGACCACATCGAGTGCTGCGACAAGCAGCAGCGCATCACCGTCAACGGCGTGCCGCTCGACGAGAGCTCATACCTCTACCCGGGCAACCTGCCCTCGCGTGAGGAGTTCGAGACCGACGTGCCGCCCGGCCACCTGTGGGTGATGGGCGACCACCGGCAGGTCTCCATGGACTCGCGCTCCCACACCGGCGATCCCGGCGGCGGATCCATCCCCGAGAGCCAGGTCATCGGGCGGGCCTTCGTCATCGTCTGGCCGTTCTCCCGGGCCACCACGATCCCCATCCCCGATACGTTCGCACAGCCCGCGCTCCAGGCGCTCAGCGGCGCGACACCGCTGGTCGCCGGGTTCGCGCTGGCCGTCCCCCTGGTTCTGGTCCGTAGGCGCTGGCTGCGGAGTAAGCGCTGATGGCCGCCACCGAGAAGGCGGAGTCCTTGGAGAAGAAGAAAAAGGGCGGCTTCCGGGAGACCGTCCTCCTGCTGATCACGGGGATCGGCATCGCCCTGTTGCTGCAGGCCTTCGTGGTCGGATCGTTCTACATCCCCTCGGAGTCGATGGAGAACACCCTCAAGATCAACGACCGGGTGTTCGTCAACAAGCTCGCCGGGCCGCCCGGGCGCGGCGACATCGTGGTGTTCAAGGGCTGGAACGGCGAAGACACCATCAAGCGGGTGATCGGCGTCGGCGGCGACCAGGTCAAGTGCTGCGACTCCAAGCGGCGCATCACCATCAACGGCAAGCCGCTCGACGAGTCGTCCTACCTCTACCCCGACGACTACCCCTCGGGCGACGAGTTCGACGTCAAGGTGCCCGAGGGCAAGCTCTGGCTGATGGGCGACCACCGCAGCGCCTCCGCCGACGCGCGCAGCCACATGGAGGAGCCCGGGGGCGGCTTCATCTCGGTCGACGACGTCATCGGCACGGCGGTCGTCCGCTACTGGCCGCTCGGACGCGGCACGATCTTCACGAAGCCTGACAGCTTCGCACGGGTCGAGTAGTCGCGGTTTGCGCCGGATGGGGCGTACGCTTCCAGTGTCATGACAGTAGCGTTCCGCCCTCGACCGAGCGTGGTCCGGCGTGATTCCGGGCTCTACGCCTACGAGCGGGCGCTGGCCCGCCGCGGCCTCACTCCCATCGCCGGAGTCGATGAGGCCGGACGTGGCGCGTGCGCCGGCCCGCTGGTCGTCGCCGCCGTCATCCTGCGCAAGCCGATCGAGGGGCTGGGCGACTCCAAGCTGCTCACACCCGCCGTGCGGGAGCGGCTGCACGACCTCATCCTCGCCACCGCGCACGTCGGCGTCGTCGTCATCCCTCCGGAGGTCATCGACGCCAGGGGGCTCCACAAGTGCAACGTGGCGGGAATGCGGCGGGCGGTCGCGCGGTTGACCTGCGATCCGGGATACATCCTCACCGATGGCTTCCCGGTTCCGGGTCTGCCGGCGCCTTCGCTGGCGGTCTGGAAGGGGGACCAGGTGGCCGCCTGCGTGGCGGCCGCGTCGATAGTGGCGAAGGTGACGAGGGACCGGCTGATGGCCGCGCTCGACGAGGAGTTCCCGCTTTACGGCTTCGCCGAGCACAAGGGGTACGTCACGCCACAGCATCGCCTCGCACTCGAAACGCACGGCCCGTGCCCGCACCACCGTTACTCCTTCGTCACGGTGGCTAGGGGGATGGGCGAGAATGAAATGGGGGCCGGGGTTGCCTGATCAGGCACGCCGGGGGACCGGTACGACAGGAGGACCGCGATGAGCGCAGAGGATCTCGAAAAGTACGAGACCGAGATGGAGCTGCAGCTTTACCGCGAATACCGCGATGTCGTCGGATTGTTTACCTACGTGGTGGAAACGGAGCGGCGGTTCTACCTGACGAACTCGGTCGACCTGGACGTACGCACGGCGGAGAACGGTGATGTGTTCTTCGACGTGAAGATGCAGGACGCGTGGGTGTGGGACATGTACCGGCCCGCGCGGTTCGTGAAGAACGTCCGTGTGGTCACGTTCAAGGATGTCAACGTCGAAGAGCTGGCCAAGGCCGACCTGGAGATGCCCAAGGAGGGCTTCTCCGGCTAGCGGCGTGACAGGTTGACGAAGGGGCGCGAGTTGTTCGCGCCCCTTCGTCGTATCTACGGGTCTTCTGGTTGTCCACAGGGCGCCCGCGCTCGCCCCCGCTGTCCCCAGAGCCACGTTCGGGGCCGGACGCGGCGGCCACCGTGCGCGAAGGTCAGTGCCCGGAGGTGGCACACATGGCCGCGAAGAACGAACTCGGCAGGCACGGCGAGCAACTCGCCGCCGACTACCTGCGTGCCGAGGGCATGACCATCATCGAGCGCAACTGGCGCTGCCGCCACGGCGAGATCGACATCATCGCCGAGGACGGCCCCACCCTCGTGGTGGTCGAGGTCAAGACCCGATCGAGCATGTCGCACGGCACGGCGCTGGAGTCCGTGCGCCCCGCCAAGCTGGCCCGCCTGCGCGCACTCGCCGCCAAGTGGCTGGCCGCGGAGTCGCGCACGTACGCCACGGTCAGGATCGACGTGATCGCCCTGGACCGCTTCGCGGGCGACTACTCCCTGCGCCACGTGCGGGGGGCGTCGTAGATGGCGGTCGCACGCACCCGCAGCGTCGCCCTGGTCGGCGTCACGGGCAGCTCGGTGGAGGTGGAGGCCGACGTCGGCAACGGCCTGGCGGGCATCCACCTCATCGGGCTGCCCGACGCGGCGCTGAGCGAGGCCAGAGAGCGGGTCCGCTCGGCCATGGTCAACAGTCATTTCCCGTGGCCCGACGCCCGCATCACGGTCAGCCTGTTCCCCGCCAGCGTCCCCAAGCGCGGCAGTCAGTTCGACTTGTCCATAGCGGTGGCCATCCTCGGCGCCGCCGGGGTGGTCCCGGCGAGCCGCATCGCGGGCCCGTTCTTCCTCGGCGAGCTCGGCCTCGACGGACGCCTGCGCCCGGTGCGCGGCGTGCTCCCGTCCGTGCTGAGCGCGGCCAAGGAGGGCGACGACATCACCGTCGTGGTCCCGGCGGCCAACGCCGCGGAGGCCGCCCTGGTCCCGGGCGTGCGGGTGATCCCGGTGCCCGACCTGCGCCGCCTCGTGGAGTGGCTCCGCGCGGACGACTTCCCGTCGTCGATCGAGACGCCCGCCCGCCCTCCGACGCCGGGCGGGACGCCCGATCGCTTCGGGGCGCACGGCCACCCCCCGACGCCGGCCGGAACGCCCGACCGCTTCGAGGCGTCCGGGCACTCGCGGCCGTCCCCGCCCGTCCAGCCCCACGTCGACCTGTCCGACGTGGTCGGCCAGCCCATGGCCAGGCGCGCCCTGGAGGTCTGCGCCGCGGGCAACCACAACCTGTGGATGCTCGGCCCGCCCGGCACCGGCAAGACCCTCCTGGCCGAGCGCCTGCCCACACTGCTTCCCGACCTGGAGCTCGATCACGCCCTGGAGGTCACGGCCATCCACTCCGTCGCCGGCGCGCTCCCGCCCAACAGCCCCATGGTCTTCCGTCCGCCGTACATCAGCCCGCACCACACCGCCACGGCGGCGGCGATCGTCGGCGGCGGCAGCTCGGTCGTCCGTCCCGGCGCGGTCTCCCTGGCGCACCGGGGCATCCTGTTCATGGACGAGGCGCCCGAGTTTCCCTCCCACGTGCTCGACTCGTTGCGGCAGCCGCTGGAGTCCGGGCAGGTGACCGTGTCCAGGTCGATCGGCTCCGTCACCTTTCCCGCGCGTTTCATCCTCGTGCTGGCGGCCAACCCCTGCCCGTGCGCCCAACCGCAAGACAAGGGCGGAGAGTGCCAGTGCTCGCCCACCACCCGGCGCCGCTACCTGAGCAGGCTCTCCGGCCCGCTCCTCGACCGCGTCGACATGAAGGTCACCGTGGCGCGCTCGTCCAGACGCGAGCTGATGGCCGACCGGCAGTTCGTCGAGACCAGCGAGACCGTGGCCGGGCGCGTTCTCGCGGCCCGCGCCCGCGCCGCCGAACGCCTCACCGGCACGCCATGGCGGACCAACGCCGAGGTCCCCTCCGCGGCCCTGCACTCCAGGTTCCGGCCGTCAGACGCCGCCATGAAGCCCATGACGAGCTGCCTCGACTCCGGCTCCCTGAGCGCCCGCGGCCTCGACCGTGTCGTCCGCGTCGCCTGGACGCTCGCTGACCTGGCGGGCAAGCCCCGCCCCGACGAGGACGAGACCTCGGCCGCGCTGGCCCTCTGGCTCGGCCTCAATCCATGACAGCCATCCGCCACCGGAGGATCACCATGAGCACCCCCGATCACGAGGCGAGAGCCGCCCTCATGCGCGCCGCCGACGCCGGCGACACCGTCATGGGCGCCCTCGTGTCCCACCTGGGCGCCGTCCAAGCGCTCCAAGCCGTACGGGAGAGGGCCGCGCCACCCGGGTTCGCCCTCGCCGAAGAGCTGGCCGGCCGCTTCCAGAGCTGGCACGCCCGCCTGGCGGCCTGCGACCCCGCGGCCGACCTGGAGGCGGGCGAGCGGGCGGGCGCCAGGCTCGTCATCCCCGGCGACGCCGAATGGCCCACCCAACTGGACGCGCTCGGCTCCGGCCGCCCGCTCGGCCTCTGGCTCCACGGCACGGCCGACCTGCGCTTCTCCTGCCTGCGATCGGTCGCGCTGGTCGGCGCGCGAGCCGCCACCTCCTACGGCGTCCACGTCGCCGCCCAGTTCGGCATCGGGCTGAGCGAGGCCGGATGGACGGTGGTGTCCGGCGGCGCCTTCGGCATCGACGGCGCCGCCCACAGGGGAGCGCTGGCCGCCGGAGGCCCCACAGTGGTGGTCCTGGCCTGCGGCGTCGACTACTGCTACCCGGCGGAGCACCGCTCCCTGTTCGCCGGAGCCCGCGACCGGGGCGTGCTGGTCAGCGAATGCCCGCCGGGCGTCCGGCCGACCCGGTCCCGCTTCCTGATCAGAAACCGCGTGATCGCCGCCCTGTCCAGGGGCACCCTGGTCGTGGAGGCAGCCCTGCGCAGCGGCGCGCTCAACACGGCCGGCCACGCCCTCACGCTCGACCGGCATCTCGGCGCCGTCCCCGGCCCCATCACCTCCGCCCTGTCCGACGGCTGCCACCGTCTCCTGCGCGAACGCAAGGCCGTCTGCGTGACGACCCCGGAGGAGATGATCGAACTCGTCGGCGTCATGGGCGACGACCTCGCCCCCGCGTTGCGGGCCCCCGCCCTTCCCCGGGACTCTCTGCCGGAGCAGACCAAGCGCGTCCTGGACGCGGTCCCGGCCAGGATCAGCGCGGGCCCCGCCACCATCGCCGTGACCGCCGGCGTGGACCTCAACACGGCCCTCAGCGCTCTGGGCTCCCTGGCGGCCGCCGGCTACATCGAACGCACCGCCGGCGGCTGGCGCGCCCGCCGCCCGGTCTCACCGATCTACCCGAAGGCTGAGCCTGCCCTTCCGCGGTCCACCCCGGCGCCCGCCGCCGACGACCTCGCCGTCGTACCGAATCCGCCCAGGGAAGCGTCCTTGGGGAGCAACTCCGGCGTACCCGATGAGCTCCCGGAGGTGGTGCCGTCCATGCCTGATCCCTGCGGCGTGCCGACGGAACCGGCGGGATCGGAGCCGTCGTCCCGCTCGGCCGCGGCAGGCGCTCCGGCTCCATCGGCTCCCACGGAGGGACCTTCCTTTCACGGTCCGGGATCACCCGTCAGTACGGGGAAATCTGCGGCTGGGACATCGGTTCACGCGAAGGAGTCTCTTGTGCAGGGTTCCGCGACGCCGGTCAGCTCGGCGGAGCCTGGGACTGGGGCGTCTGCCCGTGCGGGGGAGTGTCCTGTGCGAGCTTCGGCTTCGCCGGTCAGCTCGGCGGAGCCTGGGACTGGGGCGTCTGCCCGTGCGGGGGAGTGTCCTGTGCGGGCTTCGGCTTCGCCGGTCAGCTCGGCCGACTCTGGAACTGGGGCATCGGTCCGTGCGGAGGAGCGTCTTGTGCATGCCTCCGCGACGCCGGTCAGCTCGGGGGCGTTTCCGGCTGGGGCCTCGTCGTCAGCGCATATGGGTAGGGCTCCCTCCCGTGTTTCGGCATTGCCGGTCGGTTCGGCGGAGTTTGGGGCTGGGGCGTCGGTCCGTGTGGGGGAGTGTCCTGTGCAGGCTCCGGCGTCGCCGGACTGGGCGGGACAGCCCTCGGCCGGGGGGTGCGCGTCCTCGGTTGGTCTGGGGGCGGCTGTGGGCGGGGCGTCGGAATCCTCCGATTGGGTGGGTGGGCTTCTGGATCGGGGTTCGCGGTCGGAGTCCTCGGTATGCCCGGAAGAGACCGCAGGCGCTGTTCCGGAGACGCTGGCCTGTCCGAGTGCGTTGGCCGGACCTTCCGCTTCGTCGGAGGAGTGCGCTGATCCTGGAGCCCTGATCCCGCGACCACGACCGGCTCGCGAATGAGCGCACGCGGTCACGCGGGGATCAGGATCGCTGCTCATGTTCGCCTTCGGTGTCGCCTCCTGCGACGGCCACGGCACCGCCTGAGGCGACTCGATGACTACTGCGTCGCCGAGCAGGCAGTCGCTGGGGTTTTCCCTATCGAGAAGGACTGGGAGATCGCTGGAATGCGGGAGCAGGCGGCGTGCCGACGGTGCGTGGGATCGAACTGTCGTTGAACGGCGCAGGGCGGTGAGCCCGGCTGGGCCAGTCGGCCAGGGGTCAACACCAGGTCTCAGGGTTTGCGTTCGCGACATCACGGGAGCGATCGAGCGAGAAGCGCTCTCTTCGGAATGAGGGGAGTAATCGTCATGGGGAAAGATTGAGGGGTGGCTGACGGTGGAGGCGCTGTGGACGTCAACGACGTGATCGGTGAGTTCGAGTCGTACCTGCGGTTCGAGCGGGACCTCTCGCCGCATACGGTCCGGGCCTATGCCGGTGACGTGACCTCGTTGCTCGAACACCTCGGCGGCACGATCGACGGCTTGGACGTGAGCGCGCTGCGGGGATGGCTGGCGACGCAACATGACGAGGGCAAGGCCCGCGCCACGCTCGCCCGGCGGACGGCGTGCCTGCGGACGTTCACCGCCTTCTGCCATCGGCGCGGGTGGCTCCCCGACGATCCCGGACTGCTACTGGGCACGGCCAAAGCTCCACGCGCGCTGCCCGCCGTACTCGATCAGGAACAGGCGCGGCAGGCGCTCGACACGTCGCCCACCGGGGAGCCGAAGGATCTGCGTGATCAGGCCATGCTGGAGTTGCTGTACGCGACGGGGATCCGGGTGAGCGAGCTGTGCGGGCTGGACGTCGACGACGTGGACCGGGATCGGCGGGTCGTGCGGGTGCTGGGTAAGGGGCGCAAGGAGCGGGCGGTGCCGTTCGGCGCTCCGGCGTTGCAGGCGCTGGACAGGTGGTGCGTGCACGGCAGGCCCCTGCTGATGCGTGAGGGGAGCGGTCCGGCGCTTTTCCTGGGGGTGCGCGGCGGGCGGATCGACGCGGGCACGGTCAGGCGGGTGGTCCACGCCCGGGTGCGGCAGGTGGAAGGCGCTCCTGACATGGGGCCGCACGGGCTGCGGCACAGCGCCGCGACCCACCTGCTCGAAGGCGGGGCCGACCTGCGCAGCGTCCAGGAGCTCCTCGGTCACGCCTCGCTCAGCAGCACCCAGGTCTACACGCATGTCTCGATCGACCGCCTCCGCCGCGCCTACAACCAGGCCCACCCCCGAGCCTGACTACCGGGCCCCGCCCTGCCACGCGGTCTCCGCTCTGGTTCCTGCCCCCGAGCGTTCGCGTCGCCGCTTGTGTCACGGGTGTCGGCTCTGGTTTTGAGTACTGGTGTTTGCCGATGGGAAGTCCTCGGCGGGTGGTTCGTCTTGACCGACCGCCTACCGGAGATCTCATCAGTTCTCTTGAAAACGCCGTCTTCATGTGGGGGAGGAAGCGGACCTCTGCGCGGCAGGTGCCGCAAGCGCCTGGATGACCGGAGGGTCCTGTCGGGCAGCTTGTTCGTGCTCTACACCGGTATCCCTGGGAGTTCCTGCCTCAAGAGCTGGGCTTCGGTTCGGGGATGACCTGCTGGCGGAGACTGCGGGTACTGGCATCAGGCCGGGGTGTGGCAGAAGCTGCACGAACTCCTGCTGGCTGAACTGCATACCGTGGGCAAGCTGGACTGGTCCAAAGCGGTGATCGACAGCTCCCACATCCGGGCGCTGAAGGGTGGCCCGAAACGGGTCCGAGCCCGGTCGACCGTGCCAAGCCGGGCTCCAAGCACCACGTCATCGCCGACGGCAACGGCATCCCGCTCGCCCTCAGCCTGACCGGCGGCAACCGCAACGACGTCACCCAGGTCATGCCGCTGCTCCGGTCGATCCCGCCGGTACGTGGCCGGCGCGGCCGGTCACGTCAACGCCCGAAGGCGTTGTACGCCGACCGGGGCTACGACCATGACAAGTACCGCCGGATGTGGTGGGCCACAGGCGTCAAGCCGGTCATCGCCCGCCGGGGTACCGGGCACGGCTCTGGCCTGGGTGCACATCGTTGGGTAATCGAGCAGACGATCGCCCTGCTGCACTGGTTCCGCCGCCTGCGCATCCGCTGGGAGATCCGCGACGACATCCACGAAGCCTTCATGACCCTCGCCGCTGCGATCATCTGCTGGCGACGGCTCACGAGCAGACTGATAACAAGTCAGCGATCGGATCCAACCGCCGATAGGTCCCCCACGGCGTCGGCGTAGTACGCCGAGCCTGCCAGGTGGAACGCTATCTGTCGGAATGTCCAGCCCGCGCCGGGCGATCGGTCGAGCTGGTCTAGGGTGAGCGCGGTCAATCGGTTGGTCCAGATCTGGCTGAGCCGGGTGAGCCGGCTCTTGGCCTCGTCCAGGTCCTGGTCAGTGAAGGGCGCCAGATCGCCAGGAGTTGTGCTCGCTGACGCATGCCAGCGATCAGGAATCGTGGGGTTGCCAGCCAGCCGTGCGTCCACCTCGGCGAGATGATCGATGAGGTGATCGGCGACTCGGCGGATTGCCTTGTGCGGGGTGTAGATCCGATCACCGGCGCGCACCGGGTGACCGTCCCACGTTGTCCACGTCGCTGCCAGGTCGAGTACGTGGTCGATCATCGACGACACGACCAGCGCCGGTTCACGATCATCAGTGGTCGGAATCTCATCGGACATCTACGGCCTCCAGCTCAACGCGTCTCACGGCCGGACGGGACACACTCACTGACCCCGACCCGGCGCAAACCGGCAACGGCTTCGGAACGGAACCTAGGCTCCAGACATCTCGATCGGCATCGAAGTATGGATGTACAGCCGGTCAAGACTCATTCCGTTAGGACCTCTAAGCGGGCCGCCGTTGAAACGCGGCACGACAACGCACGGTTCGGTGGTGTGCTGGTTCGGTGGCGACAACCAAGACACTGAACCAGCGCTCAGAACCAACCCTGGCCAACTGCGACCATCCCAACCACACCGTGCGGACCCGCGCACTGCACGCCTACCTGCGCTGGCGCAACGCTCACGCTCGTCATCCCGACGTGCTGGCCGCGCAACGACGCGAACGCGCCCGTATCCGCGGCGAGAAAGGCATCCGCGGGGGTGGCCGAACGCTGGCATCCGCCGCGTGACCACCCGCCCGGTACTCTCGCCACGCTGAAGGAAAGGACCGTTCGCACCTCATGCAGATCCTGCAGACGAATCACGCGCTGCTGAGCCGACTACTGCCGGCGGTGAAACCGGAGGATCTCACCGTCCGCCAAGGACAATTCCACCAGGTAGTGATCGGCGCGGACCGTGTCGTGTGCCTGCCTCGCACCGAGGCTGCGGCCACCCGGCTGCCGCGCAGGGCCGCTGTCTTGCGCCTGCTTGCCGGATTCGATCTCGGCTTCCGCACGCCTCGGCCACTGCCGGAGAGCAACACTCAGGGCACAGACCAGCCGCAGTTCCTGGTCCTCAGCCGCGTTCCCGGAGCCCCGCTGGAGGTCGAAGCACTCAAAGACCCCCCGGTGGCCGAGGCCGCGGCGGCGCAGTACGTCACGCTGCTTACCGAGTTGGCCAGGATCGGCACTGAGGAGAACGTGCGAGCGGCCCTGCCGGCACCACAAGATCGATGGCGGCAGTTCGCAGCCGACGTCCGCGCCGAACTGTTCGGGCTCATGTCCGATGGCGGGCGTCGACGAGCCGAGCGAGAGCTCGCGGCGCTCGACGGCCTTCCCCACATCACCGATGCGGTGGTCCACGGTGATCTCGGTGCCGAGAACGTCCTATGGGAGTGCCATGACGGATTGCCCGTGCTCAGCGGGGTGATCGATTGGGATGAGGTCACGATCGGTGATCCCGCGGAGGACCTTGCGGCCGTTGAGGCCGGCTACGGCACGCATTTCTTGAATCGGGTACTGACGCTGGGCGGCTGGACGGACAGCACGATGGCCACCCGCATCGCCATCATTCGCACAACCTTCGCCCTGCAGCAGGCTCTATCCGCGCACCGGGACGGCGACGAAGAACAACTGGCGGACGGCCTGATCGGCTACCGCTGAATCCGTCCCCCGGCGCCACCGTGATCGTCGTCTACTCCCCTCACTGGTGTTGACGGACAGCACCCGATCCCCGAAGACGCGGACGAGCCTCTGCAAAGGAGCTCATGCCTGCAATAACTCGGTGATCGTTTCCGGTCACAGCACTAGCTGTGAAGGGGGAGCCTTCACGGGCGGCCGGTTGTGAAGGGGGGCCTTCACGGGCGGCCGGTTGTGAGGCGGGAACCTTCACGGGCGGCCGGTTGTGAGGCGGGAACCTTCACGGGCGGCCGGTTGTGAAAGGGGAGCCATCGCGGGCGTCCGTGGGATCCCGGTCCGTCCGGGACGGGAGGATGTCTGCGATCGGCCCGAGGGCCTCGGGCCGATCGCACACCTCGTGGCGGGCTTGGACGTGGGGTCCTAGGACGGCTCGTCCGGGAACCAGGTGCCGTGGAAGCCCGTCGGCACGCCGCGTGGCAGGTGGACGGTCGCCACCGGTCCTGCGGCGACGTCGGAGGCGTCGAGCACGAGGAGGCGGGACGCGCTCCCGTCGAGGGTGGTGGTGATGGTGATCAGCCAGCCGTCGTCCTCACGGCGGGGCCCGGAGGTCGCGGGCACGAAGACCGCCTCGCCGGTGCTCGTCCACTTGGGCAGGGCGTGGGCGGTGACCTCGCCGCCCGACAGGTCGTACTTGACGATCTCGGGGCCGGCGACGGCGTACAGGTAACGCGCGCCCCGGCCGACCCGTTCGTCGTCGAGTGTCGGGAACTCCACCGAGCGGTCGTCGAGCGTCTCCTCCTTGGCCACGCCGGTCACCGGGTCGAGCGTCCAGCGGTGCAGCAGGGCCGAGGCGGAGGAGGCGGCGGCAGCGGCGGCGGGCCCCGCCGGGTCGTCCGTGATGTCGGGGGTGTTCCACAGGGCGGTGAAGTCGGCGCGGGCGTAGCGGACGGCGTTGAGGGCGATGCGGCCCGACGCGTCCTCGTGAGCGTCGCCGACGTGGAAGACGTAGCAGGGATCGACGTCGAACCAGCGCACCGGGGCGTCGGGCCGGTCGTGGCGCATGACGCCGAGGCGGGCGCCGTATCCGTCGTCCCACTGGTAGGGCATGGTCTTGCCGACCAGTTCCGGCCGGAAGGTGAGCGGAAGGTCGAGCCAGACCACATGGTGCTCGGTGATGGCGAAGTCGTGCATCATCGTGCCCCCGGGGACGGTGATCTCACGACTGTGCACGAGCTCACCTGACGCGTCGAGCCGATGGTACGTCAGGTAGGGCGGGACCATGCCGTACCCGAAGAAGTGCAGTTCGCCCGTCGCTGGGTCCTGCTTCGGGTGCGCGGTCATGGCGGTGGTGAGCCGCCCTCCGAAGTCGTGCGCGCCGACCGTGTCGAGTTCCGGCGTGACCTCGTACGGCAGGCCGCCCTCCTCCAGCGCGAGGATGCGGCCCGCGTGGCCGATGACGTGCGTGTTCGCGGCCGAGATGGACAGGTCGGGTGTGCCGTCCGGCCTGAGCTCCGGCCGGCCGGCGAGATACGCCGTGCGGACCCACCGGTTGCGGTACCACTCGGCGCGGCCGTCGCGCAGCCGTACGCCGTGCAGCATGCCGTGTCCGAGGAACCAGTGGTCGGACGGCTCCCCCGGTAGCGGGTTGGGGCCGTTGCGGATGTAGCGGCCGTTGAGCTCGGGCGGCAGCATGCCGGTCACGGGCAGGTCGGCGGCGTCGATCTCGTCGGGGACCGGGGCCAGGTGGCCGGTCATGTGGGCGGGTGTCTGTGGCATGTCGGCTCCTCTCGATGCTGACCAGTCTTCACATATCCAATTGGACATGTCAATACTGACATGTCCAATTGGAGTGATAAGGTCGGCGGTATGGCGCTGCGATACGCACTGCTCGGCCTGCTGGCGGAGCAGCCGGCGAGCGGGTACGAACTGGCGAAGGCGTTCGAGGGCGACCTCGGCCGGTACGCCTGGCAGGCCGGTCACAACCGGATCTATCCAGAGCTGGCCCGTCTCGTCGACGAAGGCCTGGTCGAGCGTGCCGAGGAAGGCGCGCGGGGCCGCCGCGTCCACACCCTCACCGCCGCTGGGCTCGAGGAGCTGCGTGCGTGGCTGCGCCAACCGTGGGAGGGCAGCACGGTGCGCAACGAGGGGGTGCTCAGGCTCTTCCTGCTGTCCGCGCTCGATCCCGGCGATGCCCGGAAGATCCTTCATGAGGTGGCCGCGCGGTGTGAGGAGGAGCTCGCCCCGCTCAGGGAGATCGTGTCCGGCGAGACGCCGATCTCCCCGGAGGGGCGTCTGGAGCTCGGCTGGCTTGCCGCCGGCTATGGCCTGCGCCAGTACGAGGCCTCCCGGGACTGGGCCGTCTGGGCTCTCGGCGAGCTCGACAAGGTTGACCGCGGGGGCATGAAAGCCTCGGGGTGACTCTCGCCGGCGATCATCCGGTCGGTGATGAAGATGGCCAGGGCCTGTTGGTGGCCTGTGGGGTCTGTCTGTCTGCGATCACGTGTGGGTCCCGGGTGATGGTGGCTGTTGGGTGAGGGCTGCCATGGTCATCGCTTGTTCGCTCAGGTGTCGCCCTTCGCTGCCGGGGCTGGGCGATCCGGCCCTTTTCTGTGCTGGCCTCTGGTGGCCGGAGGGCGGACTGCGTGCTTCCCCCGTGATCGGCGCCTGCGGGCTCTCGTACGGAGCAGGCGGAGGACGAGGCCGAGCAGGAGGAGGGCGGCGAGGGCCGTCAGGGCGAGGGGGCCTGGTGGCGGGGTGGCGGCGGATCGGGGGAGGAAGGCCGGGAGCCGGTTCGGGGACCCGGTGGGCAGAGCTGACGAGGTGGCGGCCGGTGTCGGCACCTGGGCTGAGATCGCGGTGACCTGTGGCGGGAGTTGTGCCGAGGTCGCGGTGGCGGGTGGTGGCAGTCGGGCCGAGGCCGCGGTGGCGGGTGGCGGCATTTGGGCCGAGGCCGCGGTGACTGGTGGTGGGATTTGGGCCGGGATCGCGGTGGCGGGCTCGGACTCCCAATAGGGCAGGAGGCGGATGCGGGTACCGGTCAGCAGGAGGAGGGGATCGAGGTACGTCAGGCCGTCGCGGAGCCCCCAGTGGAGGCAGGACTCCGCGCAGTGCGGCGGGGCCGGGGCGAGGGTGCCCAGGAGATCGCCTGCTGACACCGGGTCGCCCGGGCGGACTGCCGGGGTCACCGGGAGGTACGTAGTGCGCAGGCCGCCCGCGTGGTTGACGGTGACGACGCCTCGGCCCGCCACTGAGCCCGCGAAGCCGACCGAGCCTGCACCCGCGGCGAGGACCGGGGCGGCAGGTGGTGCAGCGAGGTCGACGCCTCTGTGACCGGCCAGCCAACGGGCCGGCGGCGGGGAGAAACGGCGCAGGATCTCGGGAGTGCCGTCCAGGGGCCATCGCCAGGCGTTGCCAGCAGGTGCGGCGAACAGCGACCCGGTGCCACGGGCCGCGGATGGTGTGCGGAACGGGATCCCGCTGCGGTGGGTTGCGGATGGTTCGGTGAGGGGACGCGCGGTACGGGTCGCCGCGGGCGGTGGTGCGAGGAGGGTCCCGGCGCGGATGGGCGCGGGGAGGGGAGGGCGGGCGCCGCGGGGCATGGACGCTGCGGCGGGTACGTGTGGGTCGGCGTTCGCCGAGACAAGGGGTGCGGCGGCGGAAAGGGCGACAACCAGGAGGGGGATGGCCAGGGCGATGCGGGGAGGCATGCACGTGAGTGTGCGGCTCAGCGGGGCGGCGGTCCTGGGGCGAACGCGGTTCTGTGGACAAGGGCGGGCGGACGGTGGAGGGCTGTGGACGAGGAGGGGCGCCGTACGTGGAGGGGAGTACTGTCTTGCCTCAGAACGGCCCGTCCTTGATGAACCTCCTGTCTCGCCTAAGACGGTCCTTCCTTGACCTCCTGTACGCCTAGGACGGTCGTCTTTAACGTCCTGTCTCGCCTAGGACGGTCGTCTTTGACGCCCTGTCTCGCCTAGGACGGTCGTCCTTGACCCCCTCTCTCGCTCATGACGGTTCGTCCTTGATATGTCTCGCCCGGCACGGCCCCTCCTCTGACGAACCTCATGGACGGGCGGCAGGCCTCTAGACCAAGGGCTGGCGCTTGGTGACCTGGCGTTCCTGGTGCGTTGAGGAGTTCAACGGCACGGAGTCGGGCTGCCGGTCGGACGGGGGGCGCGAGGACGGGGAGCGGAGGGGAGAGGCCCAGATCCAGAGGATGGCGGTCGCGATCCCGACCGCGCACACCAGGATCACCGGACGCAGGCCGAGCACCTCGGCCAGGGCCCCGCCCGCGAGCCCGCCCAGCGCCATCACGCCCTGGACGGCGAAGGTCATGGTCGCGTTGACCCGGCCGCGCAGTTCCTCGGCCGTGTCGCGCAGGATGATCCCGCTCATGCACGAGGCGAACGCCACCACGATGCCGCCCGTCGCCGTCCCGGTCAGGGCGAGCACGGTGACCTTCCACCACAGCGGCCCGTCCAGCAGGCCGACGGCCAGGATCTCCAGAGGGAAGAACAGCACCGACCCCAGCAGCACCTTGTTCTCGCCGTACCGTTCGGCCAGGCGGGTGGCCGCCCAGGCGCCCAGGAGACCCCCGACGCCGCCGAGCGCGGTGAGCAGGCCGATCAGGCCCTTCGGGATTCCGAGGGTGTGCAGCATGTAGAGCATCGACACGGCCACGTACGCCATCGCGAAGAAGTTGATCGTCACCCCGGCCCCCAGCAGGGCGCGGAGCACGGGCTGGGTCACGCTCACCCGCAGGCCCGCGACCACGTCACGCCACAGGCCGCGCGAGGGGGCGGGCCGCCGGTTCTCGGGCGTCCTGATCGTCCGCAGGAGCAGCGCCGACACCAGGAAGGAGATGCCTTCGACCAGCACGGCCAGCGGCGCGGTCAGCACCTGCACCAGCACGCCCGCCAGTCCGGGCCCGGCCACGGACGCCACCGAGTAGGAGGCGTTGAACCCGGCCATCGCGGCGGTCCTCTGGTCAGGAGGGACGAGGGCGGCCACGTACGGGAAGTTGGCGGACCTGAAGAGCACCGCCGCCGTGCCGATCACGAGGGCGACGGCGATCAGCCACGGGATCGTGAGCACCCCGAGGAACCACGCCAGCGGCACGGTGAGGGCGGCGGCGCAGGACACCAGCTCACAACCGATCATCAGCGGCCGGTGGCGGCGCAGGCGGTCGGCGATCGCGCCCGAGTGCAGGCCGAACAGCAGAGCGGGCACCGATGCGGCGGCCGTCAGCACGCCCATCTGGAAGGGCGAGGCGGCCAGCAGGGTGATCGCGGTCAGCGGCACGGCGAGCTTGGAGACCTCCGAGCCGGTGATCGAGATGGTGCGCGCCGACCAGAGCAGCCGGTAGTCGCGCTGCCGGCGCAGCGGTACGGACGGGTTCATGCGTCGAACTCCAAGATGCGAAAGAAACCCTTCAGGACTATGAAAGTAATCCTTCAGAGTTCTGAAGGCAATCCTTCAGATCTGATCGCGGTACCTTGGGCGCATGGACACGGAAGGGCTCAGCGACCCGAAGGCGATGCGGGCCCTGGCTCATCCGGCCAGGCTGGCGATCCTGAGCCGGCTCCGCATCGAGGGCAGCGCCACCGCGACCGAGGTGGCCGAGAGCGCCGGCATCACGCCCAGCGCCGCCAGCTACCACCTGCGGATGCTGGCCAAGTACGGCTTCGTCGAGGACGCGCCGCCGCGCGGCGACGGCCGGGAGCGCCTGTGGCGGTCGATCGGCACGGCCCTGCAGGTCGGCGTAGTGCCCGAAGACCGGCCGGACGTCCGCGAGGCCAAGAACGTCCTGATCCGCGCGCTCCGCCGCGACGCCCACGACGAGGTGGAGCGGGCGCTGAGCGCCGTCGAGCAGGAGCCCGAGGAGTGGCGCGACGCCACCCTCTTCTCCCGGACGACGCTCAGGCTCGACGCCTCGGAGATGGCGCGCCTGGCCGGGGAGATCGGCAAACTGCTGGAGCCGTACGTGGCGAGCATCCGGAGCCAGGAGGACGCGCCGGAAGGCGCGCGGATCGCCGAGGCCCAGATCAACCTGTTCGTACGCTCCAGCAGGCCGGTTCCTGGCCTGCCCACCGAAGACCACGACAGGGCGGCGCCGGGTCCGGACGGGCCGCGTTGACCTGATCGGTCAGGCGGGTGCGGCGCGGGAGGTAGACTTTTCGGTGGCCTGGGACCCAGGCCGACTTCGCATGCCTCGCCAAGGATCGCGCCATCGGTCCGGGTTCTACCCGGCTGGAGCGGTTCGGGGCATCAGGGCGGTGCCGACCGGTCACCGCGACACAACCGAGAACGCGCCCGGCCCCGGCAGGGCGCCCAACCTGGAGGACCAGCTCATGGCCCCCGTCGTCACCATGCGACAGCTGCTTGAGAGCGGCGTTCACTTCGGACACCAGACCCGCCGCTGGAACCCGAAGATGAAGCGCTTCATCTTCACCGAGCGCAACGGCATCTACATCATCGACCTGCAGAAGTCGCTGTCCTACATCGACCGCGCCTTCGACTTCGTCAAGGAGACCGTCGCCCACGGCGGCACGATCCTGTTCATCGGCACGAAGAAGCAGGCCCAGGAGGCCATCGCCGAGCAGGCCGCCCGGGTCGGCATGCCGTATGTCAACCAGCGCTGGCTCGGTGGCATGCTCACCAACTTCTCCACCGTGCACAAGAGGCTGCAGCGCCTGAAGGAGCTCGAGGAGCTCGACTTCGACAACGTCGCCGCCTCGGGGCTCACCAAGAAGGAGCTCCTCATGCGCCGGCGTGAGAAGGACAAGCTGGAGCGCACGCTCGGCGGCATCCGCGACATGGGCCGCGTGCCCAGCGCGGTGTGGGTCGTCGACACCAAGAAGGAGCACATCGCGATCAGCGAGGCCAAGAAGCTCGGCATCCCCGTGGTCGCGATCCTCGACACCAACTGCGACCCCGACGAGGTCGACTACCCGATCCCGGGCAACGACGACGCCATCCGCGCCGTCGGCCTGCTGACCCGCGTGGTCGCCGACGGCGTGGCCGCCGGGCTCATGGCCCGCTCGGGCGCCTCCCGCGGTGACGAGAAGCCGGCCGCCGCCGAGCCGCTGGCCGAGTGGGAGCGCGAGCTCATCGAGCAGGGTGGTGGCGAGCAGGGCGAGGCCCAGCCGCAGGAGACCGCCGAGGCGGCCGCTCCGGCCGCTCCCGCTGAGGAGGCTCCGGCCGTCGAGGCCGAGGCGCCGGCCGTCGAGGCCGAGGCCAAGCCCGAGGGCGAGCAGCAGGCCTGACCTGCCCGCGCCGCACCCGGATCCACCCGCCGCCGGCCGTGCCCGTTTCCCGGGCACGGCCGGTGAGCGGCGGACGGTCCCTCTCGGGCTGATCGGCCCGGGGGGTTCGCGGACGGACCGGTGCCGGGGCTGGTCAGGGGGCAGGCGAGCAGGACGTTCCGGGTCCGAAATGACGGGCACGGGACGCGTACCGGCTTCTGCGCGGCACGCGGTGCCGTGACGACAGCCGAGCGGCGGCGCCCGCTCGACGCACGACGACATCCACCGACATCTCACAAGGAAAAGCAATGGCTTCCGTGAACATGGCCGACGTCAAGCGGCTTCGCGAGATCACCGCCGCCGGCATGATGGACTGCAAGAAGGCTCTGGAGGAGGCCGAGGGCGACTTCGACCGCGCCATCGAGCTGCTCCGCCTCAAGGGCGCCAAGGACGTCGGCAAGCGCGAGGCGCGCACCGCCTCCAACGGCCTGGTCGCGCTCAAGCAGGACGGCGACTCCGTCGCGGCGCTGCTGGAGCTCAACTGCGAGACCGACTTCGTGGCCAAGGGCGACCGCTTCCAGGAGCTCGCGGCCCAGGTGGTGGCGCACGTCCTGGCCACCAGGCCGGCCGACGTGGCGTCGCTGCTGGAGTCCTCCTTCGACGGCCAGACCGTCAAGGAGCACCTCGACGCCGCCAACGCCACGCTCGGCGAGAAGATCGAGGTCCGCCGCTTCGCCGTGATCGAGGGCGGCTACGTCGGCGCCTACATGCACAAGACCGACCCGGCGCTGCCGCCGGCCGTCGGCGTGCTCGTCCAGCTCGACAAGCCGAACGCCGAGGTGGCCAAGGACATCGCGCAGCACGCCGCCGCCATGGCCCCGCAGTACCTCAAGCCCGACTCCGTCCCCGCCGACGTCGTCGACAAGGAGCGCAAGCTCTTCGAGGAGATGACCCGCGAGGAGGGCAAGCCCGAGGCCGCCATCGGCAAGATCGTCGACGGTCGCGTCAAGGGCTGGTACAAGGACTTCACGCTGCTGGAGCAGGCCTTCGTCAAGGACAACAAGAAGTCCGTGGGCAAGTACGCCGAGGAGAACGGCGTTCAGGTCCAGGCCTTCGTCCGCTTCAAGGTCGGCCAGGCATAGGCTGGAGCGAGTCGTCCAGTCCGAAGAACCGCCGAGAGAGGGAGGCCGCCGCCGTGCAGGACAATCAGGAGCCAGCCACGACGGCGGCTGCTCCGCCCCGAAGCCAGCTCCGCTGGAAGCGGGTGATGCTGAAGCTGTCCGGTGAGGCGTTCGCCGGCGGCGAGCCCCTGGGGATCGACCCCGTGGTCGTCGACCACCTGGCCGACTCGATCACCGAGGCGGTGCGCGAGGGCGTCCAGGTGGCGATCGTGGTCGGCGGGGGCAACATGTTCCGCGGCGCCACCCTGTCCGAGGGCGGCATCGACCGCGCCAGGGCCGACTACATGGGCATGCTGGGCACCGTCATCAACTGCCTGGCCCTGCAGGACTTCCTGGAGAGGCGCGGTGTCGAGACGCGGGTGCAGACCGCGATCACCATGCAGCAGGTCGCCGAGCCGTTCCTGCCGCGCCGCGCCATCCGCCACCTGGAGAAGGGGCGCGTGGTCATCTTCGGCGCGGGGCTCGGCTCGCCCTACTTCTCCACCGACACCGCCGCCTCCCAGCGGGCTCTGGAGATCGGGGCGGAGGCGTTGCTCAAGGGCACCCAGGTCGACGGCATCTACGACTCCGATCCGCGGAAGAATCCCGACGCGGTGCGGTTCGACCAACTGGACTACGGAGAGGTGCTTCTCCGTGACCTCGCGGTCATGGACGCCACCGCGATCAGCCTGTGCAAGGACAACGACCTGCCGATCGTGGTCTTCGACCTGATGGGCGAGGGCAACATCCTGCGAGCGGTCCGCGGTGAGAAGATCGGCACGCTGGTGAGTCCCGCAGGCAAATAGGTGTGAGCCCGACACCGCCAGCTAGAAGACAGGGAGCCGCTGTGATCGACGAAACCCTCCTCGAAGCCGAGGACAAGATGGACAAGGCCGTCTCGGTCGCGAAGGAGGACTTCGCGACCATCCGGACGGGCCGGATCACCCCCTCGATGTTCAACAAGATCACCGCCGAGTACTACGGCACGCCGACGCCGATCCAGCAGCTGGCGTCGTTCCATGTGCCCGAGGCTCGCATGGTGCTCATCCAGCCGTACGACAAGAGCTCGATGGCCGCGATCGAGAGGGCCATCCGCGACTCCGACCTCGGCGTCAACCCGACCGACGACGGCCAGGTGATCCGCGTGACCTTCCCCGAGCTGTCGGAGGAGCGTCGCAAGGAATACATCAAGGTCGCCAGGAACAAGGGCGAGCACGCCAAGGTGTCCATCCGCAACATCCGGCGCTCCGCCAAGGAGACGCTCGACAAGATGATGAAGGATGGCGACGCGGGCGAGGACGAGGTCAGGCGGGCCGAGAAGGAGCTCGACGACCTCACCCAGAAGCACGTCGCCAAGGTTGACGAGCTGCTGAAGCACAAGGAAGCCGAGCTGCTCGAAGTCTGAGCGGCCCGCTGCCGGCGGACCGCGGTCAGCGGACCGCCGCAGGTAGCGCATCTACGGCCCTCGCCTGACGGCGAGGGCCGTGGCCTATGGAGAAGTCTTGGAAGAACGCACGGCCGGCCCCAGCCCGAGCGGCGGCAGCCGCACCGGCCGCAATCTCCCCGCCGCGATCGGTGTCGGCCTCGGACTCGCCGCCCTGGTCCTGATCTCCCTCTACACCGTCAAAGAGCTCTTCCTGGTAGTGGTCACCGCGGCGGTCGGCGTCGGCGTGGTGGAGCTGGTGCGGGCGTTCGCCACCCGCGGCATCCGGGTGCCGGCCGCGCCGGTCCTGGCCGGGCTGGCCGCGATGCAGGCAGCCGCCTACTGGGGCGGCGGGGTGTGGCTGCTCGGCACGTTCGTGGTGTTCGCGCTGGTGCTGCTGGTGTGGCGGATGTTCGCCGACGGCACCGACGGCTACGTGCGCGACGCGACGGCGTCGGTGTTCATCCTGTTCTACCCGGCGTTGCTGGCGGGGTTCGTGGCGCTGCTCCTGGCGCCTGACGACGGCAGCCACCGGGTGGTGGTCTTCATCGCGGTCACGGTGGCCAGCGACACCGGCGGTTACGCCGCGGGGGTGCTGTTCGGCAGGCATCCGATGTCGGTGATCAGCCCGAAGAAGACCTGGGAGGGCTTCGCCGGTTCGGTCCTGGCCTGCACGGTCGTGGGCGCGTGGCTGGTGACGTGGCTGCTCGGCGGCGAGTGGTGGCAGGGCGCGCTGCTCGGCGCGCTGGCCGCGGCGCTGGCCACCATGGGCGACCTGATCGAGTCGATGATCAAGCGGGATCTCGGCATCAAGGACCTGGGCTCGATCCTGCCCGGCCACGGCGGGCTGATGGACCGGCTCGACTCGCTGGTGGCCACGCTGGTGCCGGTCTGGCTGCTGCTCTCGCTCTTCGTCTAGCCGGTCAGGGCCTCGGCGGTGATCGGGGTGAGCCAGAGCCACCGTACGGCCTCCCCGCCAAACGCAAACCCCGACATATCCGGCATGTCAGGGGGGTCGGCCTGCATGAGCACCCCGGAGTACTGCGGCCCCAGCGGGAACGTGTCCGGCTCGTGATACCACTTGGCGGTGTGGCCGTGGCCGAGCCAGGTCACCGAGTGCCACGGATACTGCGCCAGCCACACCAGCAGCAGCGCCGCGTCGCGCGGGTTCGCGCGGGTGGCCACCGCCAGCTCGATCCTGGCGTACGCGCCGGGCTGGTCGATCCACTGCTCCACCGTCGGCATCCGCTGGCAGCTCATCCCCACCGTCGACAGCACGCTGAACACCCGGTCGCCGTGAGCCGGGCGCTCGGTGATGCCGACGGTCGGCAACCGGTCACCGGCGGCGTCCCAGTAGCGGCCGGACGGGCCCAGCACCCGGTCCAGATGGCCCATCACGAACTGCTGGAACGACGGCCACGACCCCTCGGAGTAACGCCAGCGCCAGTAGGACCCGGCATTGGCGATGCGCGGGCTCAGCCCTTCGAGCGCCTCCGACAGCGCCCACGCGAACGGCGACTCGCCCACCGCGTCCCGGGCGTAACCGGGCATGCCCCGATGCATGTCGGCCCAGCCCGGGATGACCGCCAGCAGATCGTCCTCCTCGTACAGGGCCACCCCGTCACCCTCCTCGAACCAGAGCGGGGTGAGCTGGCCCAGCGGCCGGCGCCCCCCGGGGTGGAGGGTGTTGGCCCGCGGCATCAGCGGCGGCAGGCCCGCGTTGATCCGCGCCAGGTCGACCACGTCGGGGGCGGCCCGATGGTTGGCCAGCCAGCAGGCGCCGTGCACGGTGCCGTCAGGAGAGCACAGGTAGGCGACCGAGGCGTCCTCGTCGCGCTCGACCACGAGCGTCCGGCTCCCGTACGGGTTGCCGGCGGTGAGGACGACCTCGGTGTGCCCCTCGCCCGACGCAGACCGGAAAATCGCCATACGGGGAAACTGTAGATCCGCGAGTCGCTCTCGTGCGAGCCTTACCCCGATCGGGAGCGCCGGGTGACGGCCATGGAATTCGCCCCGCCGGGCAAGCGTTCACTACCCTGGTCGGCAATCCCCGTGACAAGCAGAGGCAGGATCGTGTCCCAGCAGCCAGGCCAGCTCACCTTCGTCGCCCCGCGCAGGGCCAAGCCGGCTCGCCACCTCGCGGACCTGTCCATGGCCGACCGCCGCGCGGCCGTCACCGAGCTGGGGGAGAAGGCGTTCCGCGCCGACCAGCTCTCCCGCCACTACTTCGAGCGGCTGACCGCCGACGTGCAGGCGATGACCGACCTGCCCGCGGCCTCCCGAGACAAGCTGTCGGAGCTGCTGCCGCCGCTGCTCACCTCGGTGCGCGAGCAGACCACCGACCGCGGCACGACCCGCAAGACGCTGTGGCGGCTGTTCGACGGCGCGCTGGTCGAGTCGGTGCTGATGCGCTACCCCGACCGCGTGACGATGTGCGTGTCGTCGCAGGCCGGCTGCGGCATGAACTGCCCGTTCTGCGCCACCGGCCAGGCCGGGCTGACCCGCAACATGTCCACCGCCGAGATCGTCGAGCAGGTGGTCGCGGGCGCCCGCGCCCTCGCGGCGGGCGAGGTGCCCGGCGGCCCCGGCCGGGTGAACAACGTGGTGTTCATGGGCATGGGCGAGCCGCTGGCCAACTACAAGCAGGTGATCCAGGCGGTCCGCCGCCTGGTCGAGCCCGCCCCCCACGGGCTGGGCATCTCCGCCCGCGGCGTCACCGTCTCCACGGTCGGGCTGGTACCCGCGATCGGCAAGCTCGCCGACGAGGGCCTGCCGGTCACGCTCGCGCTGTCGCTGCACGCCCCCGACGACGAGCTGCGCGACACGCTGGTGCCGATCAACACCCGGTGGAAGGTGGCCGAGGTGCTCGACGCCGCCTGGGCGTACGCGGCGAAGACCAAGCGGCGGGTGTCCATCGAGTACGCGCTGATCAAGGACATCAACGACCAGGAGTGGCGGGCCGACCTGCTCGGCAAGCTGGTCAAGAACAAACTCGTGCACGTCAACCTGATCCCGCTCAACCCGACCCCCGGCTCGAAGTGGACAGCGTCCCGGCCGGAGGACGAGCGCGCGTTCGTCAGGCGGCTGGAGCTCCACGGCGTGCCGGTGACGGTCCGCGACACCCGCGGGCGCGAGATCGACGGCGCCTGCGGCCAGCTCGCCGCCGCCGAGTGATCTACGGCCTGGTACGGCGGAGCCACGCGTACGCCGCCAGGCCGAGCAGACACCAGACCAGCGAGATGGCGGCCAGCTCGGGGAGCTGGGCGACCAGCCGTTCGGCGCTCGCGGCGCGCATCCACACCGTGAGCGGGACCGTGAGCCAGTGCAGCGGCGACGCGCTGATGAGCAGCATCGCGACGAACCCGGACACCAGCGCCATGATCGACAACGCCGGCGACGGCAGCAGGGCGCGGCTGGTGAGCGCCCCGAGCGTGAGGCCCGCCAGCGCGCTCAGCGCGTGCAGCACGATCCCGGCGGCCAGCACCGGCCCCGGGGGCGTGGCGCTCATCCCGAGCAGCACCCCCCAGAACAGGGCCAGGGCGGCGAACGCGGCGCACGCGGTCAGCGCGGCCAGCAGCCCGGCCGCCAGCTCCCGGCCGCGGCCGCCCGCCAGGGCCGCGGACATCTCCCGCTGCCGGTCCGGCTCGGTGTCGAGCAGGCTCCGGGCGGCCCAGGCCAGGAGCGGGACGATCAGCACGGCCGAGTCCGCCAGGACGGCCGCCTCGTGGCCCGCGGGCGCCCGGGTGGCGTAGACGACGGCCAGCGCGGCCAGCAACGCCAGCAGCGCCTGATGGACCCGGTGCGACCGGACGTAGGCGGCCAGCCGGAACGCGCTCAGAGCGATCACCGGGACTCCTCCCCGCTCACCGGGCGGGCAGGGTATCCCTCACCGCGCATCCGCTCCAGAAAGGCCCCCAGATCCCCGACCGGCACGGTCACCTCCACAGCGACCCCACCTCTGTCCACACCCACTCCGCCATCAGCAGAACCTCCTACGGCCCTTCCGCCGGCCTCACCGGCGGGACTACCGACAGTCGTCGCGGTCGTGTCGGGCGTGACCGCGGGTTCTCCGGCGATGCCCTCGACGGCGTCTTCAGCGGGTCCTTGAGGGGTGGTTCCGGCGAGCTTTCCCGCGAGTACGGGGGTGCGTGCCGGGGTCGTCTCCACGAGGCGTCCGTCCGTGATCGTCCAGTGGCGCAGGGACGGGAGGTCGCGCAGGCCGCCCTGGTGGTCGGCGGTCACGACGATGGCGCCGCGCGCCGACAGTTCGGCCACGATGGGCGGGAGTTCGTCGCGGGTGCCGGAGTCCAGCCCGGCGAACGGTTCGTCGAGGAGCAGCAGCCCCGGCTCCGCCATCAGCGCCTGTGCCAGACCGACCTTGTGCGCGCTGCCCTTGGACAGCTCGCGCAGCCGCACGCCCAGCAACTGCTCCATGTTCAGCCGCTCCGCCCACGGACGCCACCGCCCGCCGCACACGCGCGCCATGTGGTCGAGGTAGCCGGACACGGTGAACGGCTGCTCGCCGGGGAACCGGTCGGGGGCCAGCCCGACGGCGGCCGGGCGGCCGGTGATGGCGCCGCCGGTGGGCCTGAGCAGCCCGGCGAGCAGGCGCAGCAGCGTGGACTTGCCCGCGCCGTTGGCCCCGGTGAGCTCGACCACGTCGCCGGGGGACAGCTCGGCGGCGGCCTCACGGATGACGGATGGATCACGTCTTCGATAGCGGAAAGACACGTCGGTCAGGCGCATGGTGGTCTTTACCATAGACACCGGCCCGCAGGGCCGGGATAAAAGGACCCCAGAGGGCGACCCCCCGTCAGGACCCAGAAGGAGTGGGCTTGAACCGCTTTCCGCGCGTCATGGGTATGCGTTCAGGCTATGACCCCGCCGAGGTCGACGCTCTGATCGAGCGGATCGAGGCCACGCTGGGCAGAGGCTCACTCGACGCCGAGCCCGTGACCGCCGACGAGGTCCGCGCGGCCACCTTCCGCTCCCGGCGCCGCGGCTATCAGGAGACGGCGGTCGACTTCGCGCTGGAGGCGTTCGTGGTGGCGCTGGAGACCATGACCCAGCGGCCGGTGCGGCTGGCCCTCGCCGAACCCACGGGCGAGCTGCTGCGCGAGGAGTGGTTCGAGAGCCAGGCGGCCCGCGTGGAGAAGGTGATGTTCCGGTCGGCCCGCATGGCCACCGGCTATCACGAGGACGAGGTCGACGCCTTCCTCGACCGGATCGTGGCCACGCTGCGCGGCACCACCCAGTATCCGGTGACGGCCAAGGAGGTGCGCGAGGTGAAGTTCGGCACCGTCGTGCTGCGGCCCGGCTACCTGATCGCCGACGTCGACGCGTTCCTGGCGGGCATCGCCGACGTGCTGGAACAGCGCGCCTGACCCCGGCGGTACGCACCCGCCGGCGTGCACGGACGCCCGGCTCGGGCGGATGGTGCAGTGTCGCCGGCCTTTACAGGCGTAGCCCGGACTCCAGGTGCTCCAGGGCCCTGTCGATCTCCGCGGGACCGTCCATGGCGGGGGTGTGCGCCCACTGCGTCCACACCATCGCCACCACCCCGAAGACGGCGCCGACGGCGTTGCGGACCCCGGGGTCGTCGGCGGCGCGGCCGGCCCGGTCGGCCACGGCCGCGCAGACCTCGCGGATCAGCCCCGGGCTCCTGCGCAGGTTGGCCACCACCAGTTCGGGCACGGTGGCCGCGAACACCTCCCGGGCGTGACCGGCGGCGATCTCCTCTTCGGACAGGGCGGCGAACGCCGCGCGGAACGCGCCGCGCAGCACGGGGACCGGCTGGCCGGGCGGCTGGACCGCCAGCGCCTCGACGAGCGGCGGGAACCGGTCGAGCGTGACCAGGTCCTCCTTCGACGGGAAGTAGCGGAAGAAGGTGGCGGGGGAGATCTCGGCCGCCTCGGCGATCTGCTCGACGGTGGTGGCGTGGTAGCCGCGCTCGCGGAAGAGCCGGAACGCCTCCCGCAGGATCGCCTCCCGGGTCTTCGCCTTCTTGCGCTCGCGCAGCCCGCCGTCAGCCATGCGAAAAATCTTACCGTACGTGCAAATGATGGTTTACTCTCAACTGAGAGATTACTTTCATATTCGTCCGGGAGACGCCATGGGTGATGACATCAACGGCCTGCACCACGTCGGCCACATCGTGCGGGACCTGGGTGAGGCGACGGAGAGATACCGGCAGCTCGGTTTCGCCGTGGGGACGCCCGCCTACCCCGTCCTCCAGGGTCTGTCCGGCGGTGCGGCCGAGCCGGTCGGCGTGGCCAACGCGCACGTGTACTTCCCCGGTGACTTCGTCGAGCTCGTGGCCCTCGTCGACGCCGGCCGGATGCCGGGAGCGGCCCGGCCGATCCCGCTGCGGGTGCCCGACGACAAGCTGGCGGGACTGGCGGCCGCCGTCCGCGCCACCGCCGCTAACGTCGTGACCTTCCTCGACCGGTTCCAGGGCGTCCACATCGTGATCGCGGACACCTCTGACATCGACGGCCTCGCGGCGCGGTTGACCGCCGCCGGAGTCGGGCACGGCGGCGTCCACGCCGTCCAGCGTCCCGTCGAGACCCCCACGGGGATCACGATGGAGCCCGCGCGCTACGTCGAGATCTCCGCCCCCGGCCTGCCGGGCCGCGTGCCGGAGGGGCGCATCGGCTTCGCCCAGAACGCGCCGGTCGCCGTTCCCGACCGGCATCCCACCCACCCCAACGGCGCGACCGGGCTGATCGGATGCGTCCTGTGCGTCGACGACCACGCCCTCCCCGACCTGACACACCGCTACAGCACCTACTTCGGCCAGCCCTGGGAGGACTTCAGGCAAACGGCGGGTGCCCACGGCGGGACGCGCGGCGACCTCGGGCCAGTGGTGGGTGACCTCGGTGGGGCGCGTGATGACCTCGGCCGAGCGGTGGGTGGCCTGGTGGTGCGGTTCCGTCGGGCGGGTGTGACGGTTGTGGGGGCGTCGGCGCTGGATGGGCTGCTGCCGGGTGAGCGGCCGGCCGGGCTGCCCGGGTTCGTCGCCTACGCGGTGTCCGTGCGCGACCTCGACGCCGCCGAAAGGCTTCTGCGTGGCAACGGCGTTCCCGTGGTCAGGAGCGGGCCTGGGGAGGTGTTCGTGCCCGCCGACGCCGCGCTGGGCGTCGCGGTCGTCTTCCGTCAAGAAGACTGAGGACGGTCAGACCCGGGCTCGGCCCTCGCTGAAGTCCTCCCGGTTCAGGAGGGCCACGATCACCGAGGCCACCGGTGAGGCCAGGAAGGCGCCGGCGATGCCGAAGAGCAGGCTGCCGACCGCGATCGCGATGAGGATCACCGCCCCCGGCAGGTCCAGAGCCTTGCCGTAGATCTGGGGCGCCAGCACGTGCCCCTCGATCTGCTGCACGAGCACGGTGACTCCGACCACGATGAGCGCGATCAGCCAGCCCTTGGCCACGAACGCCACCACCGCCGCCAGCAGACCGGCCGTGAACGCGCCGACGATCGGCAGGAACGCGCCCACCCAGGTCAGCACCGCCAGCGGCACCGCGATCGGCACCCCGAGTATCCACAGCGCGCCCCCGATGAAGAACGCGTCCACCGCCCCCACGATGGCGACCCCGCGGATGTAGCGGCCGATGACGCCGAACGCCACCGGCCCGGCCTCGCGCAGCCGCTGCCTGGCCCCGGCTGGGAACAGGCCGGTCAGCCAGTGGAAGAGCCGGTCGCCGCCGTGCACGAAGTAGATGCCCAGGATGACCGCCAGCACGGCCCCCACGATGATCTCGGTAGCGGTGCGCACCCCGGCCACCGCGCCGGTGGTGATCTGCTGCTGGCGCTGCTCCACCCACTGCCGGCCCTGGGCGACGAGGTCCCCGAAGTCCAGGCCGAAGTTGGCGGCCAGCGCGTGCAACTGCTCCAGGACCGTGCCCACGCTGGCGCGCAGCTCGGCCAGGCCGCTGATGGTGGTCGGCACCAGCAGCGCGAACAGCCCTCCGGCCAGCAGCAGGCCGCCCATGAACGTGATCACGGTGGCGAGCGACCTGCCCAGGCCGCGCCGCATCAGCCAGCGCGCGGGCGGCGCCAGCAGCGCGGCGATGAACAGTCCCACGATGATCGACAGGACCACCGTGCCCACGTGGGTCAGGCAGTAGAGCACCACGGCGGCGATGCCCACCCAGCCCAGTGCGCGCCAAGGGTCCATCGTCGCCTCCCCCGAGATCAGGCCCGGACAGTGGCCTTCCCTCGGGGCGGCTGCGGCAACCCTGCTGGTCAGCCCGCTGGCGGGGTCAGCCGGCGGTGCTGGTCGCGCTTCGCGGTCTCGTACGCGGTCCTGGCCTCGCGGCCCGTGCCGGTGCTGGAGACCTCCGCGACCGGGACGTCCCACCAGGCCTCGGACGACGGGCTGTCGATCGCCGGGTCGGCGCGCACGTACACGACGGTCACGCCGCGGGACGCGCGGGCCGTGTCGAGCGCCTTGCGCAGCTCGGCCAGGGAGCTTGGGCGCAGCACGGTCGCGCCCAGGCTGGCCGCGTTCGCCGCGAGGTCGACCGGGAGCGGCCCGCCGTCGTAGCGGCCCTCGCCCCGGTAGCGGTACGCGGTGCCGAGCCGTTCGGCGCCGACGCTCTCCGAGAGGCGGCCGATGGAGGCGAAGCCGGAGTTGTCGACCAGCACCACGGTCAGCTTGACGCCCTCCGCGACGGCCGTGACCAGCTCCTGGGCCATCATCAGGTACGAGCCGTCGCCGACCATGACGAAGACCTCGCGCTCCGGGGCGGCCAGCTTGACCCCGAGCCCGCCGGCGATCTCGTAGCCCATGCACGAGTAGCCGTACTCGACGTGGTAGCTTCCCGGCCCGCTGGGCCGCCAGAGCTTGTGCAGGTCGCCGGGCATGGACCCGGCCGCGCAGATGACCACGCCGTCGTCGCCCGCCGCCGCGTTCACCGCGCCGATGACGGCGGGCTGCGGCAGCGGGTCGCCGTCGAGCGCGTACGCCGCGTCGACGGCGGAGTCCCAGGCCCGCGACAGGCCGGCGGCGCGGGACCGGTAGTCCTCGCCGGTGGCCCAGCCCGAGCACGCCGCCGCCAGGTCCGCGAGTCCTTCGCGGGCGTCGGCGACGAGCTGCAGCCCGGACATCTTGGCGGCGTCGAAGCCGGTGATGTTCAGGTTGACGAACCGGGCCTCCGGCGCGAACAGCGAGTGGGAGGCCGTGGTGAAGTCGCTGTAGCGGGTGCCGACGCCGATGATCAGGTCGGCCTCGCGGGCCAGCGCGTTGGCGGCCGTGGTGCCGGTCGCGCCGATCGCGCCCATCGCCATCGGGTGGCCGTGCGGCAGCGCGCCCTTGCCCGCCTGGGTCTCGGCGACCGGGACGCCGAACGTCTCGGCGAAGGCCCGCAGCTCGCCGGTGGCCTCGCTGTAGATCACGCCGCCGCCGGCCACGATCAGCGGCCGGGACGCGGCCTTGACCAGCTCGGCGGCCCTGGCCAGCGCGGACCGTTCGGGGCGCGGCCTGGGGATGTGCCAGACGCGCCGGGCGAACAGCTCCTCCGGCCAGTCGGCGGCCTCGGCCTGCACGTCCTGCGGCAGCGACAGCGTCACCGCGCCCGTCTCGGCCGGGTCGGCGAGCACCCGCATGGCCGCCAGCAGCGCCGCCGGGAGCTGCTCGGGCCGGTTGACCCGGTCCCAGAAGCGGGAGACCGGCTTGAAGCAGTCGTTGACGGAGACGTCGTAGGAGCGCGGGTCCTCCAGCTCCTGCAGCACCGGGCTCGCCACCCGGGTGGCGAAGATGTCGCCGGGCAGCAGCAGCACGGGCAGCCGGTTGATGGTCGCGGCGGCCGCGCCGGTGACCATGTTGGTCGCGCCGGGGCCGATCGAGGTGGTGCAGGCCAGCGTCGACAGCCGGTTGGCGGCCCGCGCGTACGCGGCGGCGGTGTGCACCATGGCCTGCTCGTTGCGGCTCAGATAGTAGGGCAGGCCGGGGCCGGAGGTGGCCAGCGCCTGGCCGATGCCGGCCACGTTGCCGTGGCCGAAGATGCCGAAGACGCCGCCGAACATCCGGTGCTCGACGCCGTCGCGCTCGGTGTGCTGGGCGGCGAGGAAGCGCACCACCGCCTGGGCCACCGTCAATCTCACCGTCAATGTCACCGGCAGCTTCACGAGGTCCTCCCGAAGGGCAGCCGGGGGTCGATGTCCTGGCCGTCCCAGGTGGCGCGGATCCAGGCGTGGCGGGGGTCGTCGCAGAACGCCATGGACCGCTCACCAGCGGGGCCGGCCAGTACGTTCAGGTAGTAGAGGTCGTAGCCGGGCGCGGCCATGGACGGGCCGTGGTAGCCGTACGGCACCAGCACCACGTCGCCGGAGCCCACCTCGGCCAGGGTGTCGATCTGACCCCGCTCGGAGGAGTAGACGCGCTGGTAGCCGAGCCCCTGATCGGCCACCTCGAAGTAGTAGATCTCCTCCAGGACGGCCTCGCCGGGGTTCGCCGTGTCGTGCTTGTGCGGCGGGTAGGACGACCAGTTGCCGCCGGGGGTGAGCACCTCGACGGCGACGAGCTTGTCGCAGGCGAGGACGCCGGGCGCGGCGAAGTTGTTCACCTGGCGGCTGGCCTGGCCGGCGCCGCGCAGCTCCACCGGCACCGCCGAGGCGGGCACGTGGCGCGGCTCCAGGCGGCGGGTGGCACGCGCGGACGGCAATGCGATCCGGCCCGTACCGGTCAGCGTCACATGCTCAGAAATCGGGATATAGGCGAAATCGGAGGGCCCGGCGAACACCGAAGGCCGCCCGGCCAGCTCGAAGACCCGCGAGCCGTCCGCCCCGACCGTCACCGTGCAGGAGCCCGACAGCGGCAGGACGATCATCTCCTCCTCGCCGGTGTCGAACGACACGGGAGCCCCGGCCAGGTCCACCACCCGCAGGCCCGAATAGTCCCAACCGGCCAGCGACGGCGTGATCTCCACGGCCCACGGCCCGTTCGCGGCCTTGCCGTACGGAAGAAATGTCATGATCCAGCCTCTCGAACCAGTGCGGCGGCGCCGTCCACGGCGGTGGCGACGTCATCGTCCGGAGGGTAGAGCAGGGCGCGGCCGACGACGAGCCCCCGCACGCCCGGCAGGCGCAACGCGCGCCCCCAGTCCGCGAAGGCGGCCGCCGCGTCCGGCGGGTCGCCGCCGAGCAGCAGCGCCGGCAGCGTGGTGGCGGCCATGACCCGCTCCATCTCGGCCACCGCCGGGATCTTCAGCCAGGTGTAGGCCGAGGTGACGCCGAGCGCCTGGGCCACGCTGATGGCGCGGATCACCGCGTCGGGGGACAGGTCGTTGCGGACCGCCCCGGTCTCGGTGCGCGTCGTCCAGAACGGCTCCACCATCGCCACGAGCCGCCTCCTGGCCAGATCGGTGACGGCGCGGGCGCACGACTCCAGGGTGGTGACGCTGGCGGGGTCGGACGGGTCGATGCGGCACAGCATCTTGCCGCCGTCGAGCCGCATCTCGTCGATGGCGGCGGCGTCGTAGCCGGTGAACCGGTCGTCCAGCTCGAACACCGAGCCCTGCAGGCCGCCCCTGTTCATCGAGCCGAAGGCCAGCTTGCCCTCCAGCGCGCCGAGCAGCAGCAGGTCCTCCAGCACGTCGGGGGAGGCCAGGATGCCGTCGACGCCGGGCCGGGCCAGCGCCACCCGCAGCCGGTCGAGCAGGTCGGTCCGGCTGGCCATGGCCAGCGGCCGGTCGCGCACGGCCAGCGCGCCGCGCGCCGGGTGGTCGGCCGCGACGATCAGCAGCCGCCCGCCCTCGCCCGGCAGCTCACGCCGCTGACGGCGGGCCGCGGCCTGCGCGATCGCCCCGGGCCTGGTGGCGCGGATGTGGGTGAGCTCCTCGTACCGCGTCGTTCTGGGCAGCGTGACGTCGCTCAAGGACGCACCTCGCTCCGCGGGCCGGGAGCGGCCTCTCCGGCGGTGGTCGCGGGCCGGCCCTCCAGCAGGGCCAGCACCTCGCCGGTGGTCGGCATGGCCTCCGCGCAGGCCAGCCGCGCCGCCACGTGGGCGCCCGCCGCGTTGGCGAAGCGCACCGTACGCTCCAGCGACCAGCCGCGCACCAGCCCGAGGCAGACCGCGCCGCCGAAGGCGTCGCCCGCGCCCAGTCCGTTGACCACCTCGACCTGGACCGGCTCGGCCACCACGTGCTCTTTCCCGCTGCGGGCCAGCACCCCGTCGGGGCCCATCTTCACGATCGCCACCTCCATCCCGGCGTCGAGCAGCGCCTGCGCCGCCGCCTCCGGGTCGCGGGTGCCGACGGCGATCTCGACCTCGTCGAGGTTGCCCACGGCCACGTTCGCGTGCGGCAGCGCGCGCCGGTATTCGCGCTCGGCCGCCTCGCGCGACTCCCACAGCATCGGGCGGTAGTCCAGGTCGAACACGGTCCATCCGGACGGCGCCGTCCGGGCCGCCAGCGCGGCGGCGTGCGCCGAGCGGCTGGGCTCCTGGCTCAGCCCGGTCCCGGTGAACCAGAAGACCGGCGTCCGGCGGATCGCGTCCAGGTCGAGCGACTCGGGGGTGATCCGCAGGTCAGGCGGATGCTCGCCCCGGTAGAAATAGATCGGGAAGTGGTCGGGCGGGAAGATCTCGCAGAACGTGACCGGCGTGGGCGGCCCCTCGACCGTCCCCACGAAGACGTCGTCGACACCGAATCCGCGGATCGCCTGCCGTACCCACTCCCCGAAGGGGTCGGCGCCCACGGCGGTCACCACGGCGGGGCGCAGGCCGTGACGCGCCGCGGCGACCGCGACGTTCGTCGGGCTGCCGCCGAGGAACTTGCCGAAGGACTCGACGTGAACCAAGCTCACGCCGGTCTGCAGCGGATAGATGTCGACGCCGCAGCGTCCCATCGTGATCAGGTCGAACAACGCACCTCCAGAGCTGGAGCTTCCGGCAGACACTATGGCATATTGTCATGACATACGGATGTCCGCTATGTTTCTCAACTGTGCCCCGTGCCGTATTCCGAAGGGCCCCGTGGGCACGCTCCCCGGAATCAGCCAGGACTTTTACGTCATATACATGTCATGACATATTGGCCCTGACTTCCTCCCTTATGGACGTGTCGGAGGGTTTGCAGAATGGTGCGGAACAGGTCGATGGGTGTGGTCGCGGTGCTCGCCGCGTCCGCGCTGGGACTGGCCGCGTGCGGCCAGTCGTCCGGTGATGGCGGCGAAGGCGGCGCCATCGAGTTGACGATCGCCCAGAACGCCATCGCCGGAGGCAAGAACGCGGCGGCGGCCGACCACATGGCCAACTGGGTGATCCCCAAGTTCGAGGAGGCCCAGAAGGCCAAGGGCAAGGACGTCACGGTCAAGTTCGTTCCCAGCGGCGTCGACGACGAGCAGTACAAGACCAAGCTCTCCCTCGACCTGAAGTCAGGCAAGGGCGCCGACGTGATCGACATCGACGGCATCTGGGCCGGGGAGTTCGCCGAGGCGGGCTACATCAAGCCGCTGGCGGAGGTCGCCGGGCCGGAGGCCGAGAGCTGGGAGGGCTGGCAGCAGATCCCGGAGGCCGTCCAGGGCCTGGCCACCTACAACGGCAAGAAGTACGCCCTGCCCGTCGGCACCGACGGCCGCGTGCTCTACTTCAACAAGACGCTCTTCCAGAAGGCCGGGCTGCCCGCCGACTGGCAGCCGGTGAGCTGGCAGGAGGTCCTCGACGCGGGCGAGAAGCTCAAGTCGTCCGGCGTCCCGGTGCCGATCCAGATCAACGCCGGCACCGCCATGGGCGAGGCCACCACGATGCAGGGCGTGCTCCCGCTGCTGGCGGGCGCCGGCGGTGAGGTGCAGGTGGACGGCAAGTGGACCGGCGCGGCGCAGCCGCTGAAGGACGTGCTCGGCCTCTACCAGAAGGTCTACGGCGGCAGCGGCCTCGGTGACCCGAAGCTCCAGCAGGAGGCCAAGGGCCGCGACAAGTCGTTCCAGCAGTTCGCCGAGGGCAAGGTCGGCATCCTCCTGGAGGGCGACTACTTCTGGCGCGGCGTGGTCAACCCCAAGACCGGCGTCGCCCCGATGGCCGACCGCGAGGAGGTCGTCGGCTACGCCAAGATCCCGGCGATCGAGCCCGGCAAGGGCATCCGCGGCCAGGACTTCGTGAGCATGTCCGGCGGCGCGCTGCGGACGCTCAACCCGAACAGCAAGCACCCGAAGGAAGCCTTCGAGCTGCTGGCCTTCACGCTGTCGGCGGACGCGCTGAAGGAGGAGACCAAGGACGGCAACGTGCGCATCACCCCGCGCACCGACGTCAACAAGGAGATCCTGGCCGGCGAGCCGCTGCTGACCTACATCTCCGACGAGGTGCTCCCGCTGACGGCCTACCGGCCTCCGGTGGCGGTCTACCCGCAGGTGTCGGTCGCGCTCCAGGAGGCCACGGCCGCGGTCGCCGGCGGCACGGCCGCCGACCAGGCGGCCGCCGACTACCAGAAGAAGCTCGAAGGAATCGTCGGTGGCGCAGCAAACGTCGCCTCCTGACACGAAGGCCCTCGACGAGTCGCCCGCCCGCGGCTACAGCTCCGACGCCGCGGGCCTGGGCAGGCTGCGGGCGGGGGCCTTCGTGGCGCCCGCCCTGGCGCTCATCGCGGTCTTCCTGGTCTTCCCGGCGCTCTGGGTCATCTACCTGGGGCTGATGAACTACCGGCTGACCGGGATCGCCGCGGCCGAGCCGCAGTTCGTCGGCCTGGACAACTACCTCAAGGCGCTGTCGGACCCGGGGTTCTGGAACTCCACCGTGCTGACCTTCCAGTTCGTGCTGGGGTCGGCCGTCATCGGGCAGGTGGTGCTCGGCTTCACCCTCGCCTGGCTGATGCGCAACCGCCGCGGCACGCTGAAGAGCGTCGTCGAGGGCGTGGTCATCCTGGCCTGGATCCTGCCGAGCGCGGTCGTGGCGTTCCTGTGGGTGGCGCTGCTCGACCGCGACAGCGGCACGCTCAACGCGCTGCTCGGCATCCCGGGCTTCGCCTGGCTGCTCGACTATCCGATGCTGTCGATCATCCTCTTCAACACCTGGCGCGGCACCGCGTTCTCGATGATGCTCTACGGCGCCGCGCTCGGGAACGTGCCGCCCTCCCACCTGGAGAGCGCCAGGCTGGCCGGGGCGTCCGGCTGGCAGCAGTTGCGTGACGTGGTCTTCCCGCACATCCGCGGGCACATCCTGACCAACCTGCTGCTGATCAGCCTGTGGACGTTCAACGACTTCGGGCCCTTCCTGCTCACCGCGGGCGGCCCGGAGAACAAGACGGAGATCCTGGCCGTGTACGTCTACAAGACCGCGCTCCAGGCCGGTGACCTGGGCTACGGCGCCGCGATCTCCACGATCATCCTGCTCATCAACCTGGTCGTGGCGATCTTCTACCTGCGGCTGCTCAGGAGGAAGGGATGACGCGGTTCGTCGCCGGCCGGATCGGCTTCTACACGCTGGTCGCGTTACTGCTGGCCTTCTTCACGATCCCCCTCCTGTGGCTCGCCTCGGCGCCGTTCACCTCGAACCCCACGTACGAGGTCCGGGTGCCGGACTTCACCTGGGAGAACTTCCAGATCATCCTGGATCACCCGTACGCGCTCGGCTCGCTGGTCAACTCGCTGATCCTGGCCATCGGCACGGCGGTCCTGGTGGTGGTGATGTCGGCGCTGGCCGCCTACGCGCTCAGCCGGGTGCGGCTGCCGGGCCGCGACGCGCTGCTCTACGCGCTGCTGCTGCTCTCGTCGATCATCACCGGCACGGCCGCGATGGTGCCGCTGTTCCAGCTCGCCATCGAGCTCGGCCTGATCGACTCGCACACGGGCCTGATCCTGATCATGACCGGGGGCCTGCTGCCCGCCGCGATCTTCATGATCAAGGACTTCATGGACACCACGCCGAAGTCGTACGAGGAGTCCGCGCGGGTCTTCGGCGCCTCGCCGCTGCAGATCGTCCGCCACGTGGTCGTCCCCGTCGTCCGGCCCGGCCTGGCCACGATCGCCGTGTGGACGATCGCGAACGTGTGGGGCAACTTCCTCATGCCGTACCTGCTGCTCAGCGACGTCGAGAAGCAGCCCGCCGCGGTGATCATGTACACCCTCTACACCGAGGGCGGCCAGGCCAACCTCAAGGTGCTGTCCACGTTCGGCCTGCTCTACTCGGTCCCCGTGGTGCTCATGTACCTGTTCGTCAGCAAGAAGTACGGCTTCCGCTTCCACGGAGGGATCAAGCGCTGAAATGGCCGCAATCGAACTTCGGGGCCTGACCAAGGTCTATCCCGGTGGAGTGAAGGCGCTCGACTCGCTGGACCTGACCATCCCCGACGGCGAGTTCTTCGCCCTGCTCGGCCCCTCGGGCTGCGGGAAGACGACGCTGCTGCGTACCATCGCCGGTCTGGAGACCGCGACCGGCGGCGCGGTCGTCATCGGCGGCCGCGACGTGACCAGGGTGCAGCCGGGCGGCCGCGACGTCGCCATGGTCTTCCAGGACTACGCGCTGTTCCCGCACATGGACGTCACCGACAACATCGCCTATCCGCTGCGGATCAAGAAGGTCGCCAAGGGCGAGCGCCGGGCCAAGGCGGAGGAGGTGGCCGCCCGGCTGGGCCTGGAGAAGCTGATGGACCGGCGGCCCGGCCAGCTCTCAGGCGGCCAGCAGCAGCGCGTCGCGCTGGCGCGGGTGATGGCCACGCAGGCGCAGGCGTTCCTGTTCGACGAGCCGCTGTCCAACCTGGACGCCAGGCTCCGCCTGGAGGCCCGCACGTTCCTCAAGAAGCTCCAGCGTGAGCTGGGCGTCACCACCGTGTTCGTCACCCACGACCAGGCCGAGGCGCTGGCCATGGCCGACCGGATGGCGATCATGGAGGCGGGGCTCATCCGCCAGATCGGCACCCCCTCCGAGGTGTTCCAGCGGCCCGCCAACACCTTCGTCGCCGGATTCATCGGCTCGACTCCGATGAACCTGCTGGACGCCGTCGCCCGGGGTGACACCCTTGAGGTGGCCGGGTGCAAGGTGCCCGTCCCCGCCTCGGCGGAAGGACTCGTGGTCGACGGGGAGAAGCTCGTGTACGGCGTGCGCCCTGAATACATGACCTACCAGGCCGGAACCGTCGAAGGCGGCCTGACCGGCAGCGTGGTCATCCTGGAGAACCTCGGCGCGTCCCACCTGGTGACCCTGGACGTCGGCGGCGTCACGGTGCAGGGCGTGGTGGCCGAGGGTGAGGAGCCCGCGCTGGGCGAGCAGGGCGCCGTGGTGCCGAGAAGCGACCGCGCGCTCGTCTACCGCGATGGTGAGCTGGTGGCCGCATGACCGTCATCAGGGGCCGCTGGAGCCTGGACGACCGGCTGGAGCGCATCCTGCGCGAGGTGCCGTTCGAGGTGCCGGCGGGCACCGCCGCTGTCACCGTCCGGCTGTCGTACGACCGTTCCCAGGGCGTGCTCGACCTGGGCTGCGCCGGGCCGGGCGGCTTCCGCGGCTGGTCCGGCGGGGCCCGCGACGAGTACACGATCACGCCCGGCTGGGCCACGCCCGGCTACCTGCCCGGCGAGCCCGAGACCGGCGAGTGGCAGGTGTGGCTGCGCCTGCACCGGATCCCGCCGCAGGGTCTCGACTACACGCTGGAGATCCGTACCGAGACCACGCCCCCGCCGCCCGAGGAGGAGGCCGAGCCCGCGCACGGCGAGCGGCCGCCGCGGCGCGACGTCCCCGACCTCGACGGCCTGCGCTGGTTCGCCGGCGACTTCCACGCCCACACCGTCCACAGCGACGGCCAGCTCACCATCGCCGAACTGGCCGAGCTGGCCCACGGGCGCGGCCTGGACTTCCTGGCCGTCACCGACCACAACACGGTCAGCCACCACCCCGGGCTGGCCAAGACCGACCGGGGCATCGCGCTGCTGCCCGGCCAGGAGGTCACCACCGACCGCGGGCACGCCAACGTGTTCGGCGACGTCGGCTGGGTCGACTTCCGCGATCCGGCCGACTCCTGGGTGGCGCACGCCGAGCGCGCGGGCGGGCTCATCTCCATCAACCACCCGCTCGGCGGCGACTGCGCCTGGCTGCAGCCGCTCACCCGGCGACCCAGGATCGCCGAGGTCTGGCACTCCGGCTGGTGGGACCGGCGCTGGGGCGCCCCCCTGGCCTGGGCCGACGCCTGGCATCCCGACCTGGTGGCGATCGGCGCCAGCGACTTCCACCGGCCCGGGGCAGACGGCCTGCCCGGCTCGCCCACCACCTGGGTGCTCGCCGAGGACACCGGCGCGGTGTTCGCCGCCGTCGCCGAGGGCCGCACCGCCATATCCGCCGGGCCCGACGCCCCCCTGCTGCTGCGCCTGGGCGACGAGCTGCTCGCCCTGGACGCCGACGGCCTCATCCTGGTACGCCCCGGCGGCGAGCGCCTGGTCATCCGCGGCGACAGGGTGCTGCTGCCCGCCGCGGAAGGACGGCACCGCCTGGAAACCTACGAGAACGAGGTGATGGCGCTATGCGCCTGATCAGTGTCGCCAACGCCCCCGTGAGCTTCGGCGTGTTCGAGCTGAGCGACGCGCCGCCGCCCCTGACCTCCGCCGAGATGGTCTCGGCCATCGCCGGCGCCGGCTACGAGGGCATCGACCTCGGCCCCATCGGCTATCTCGGCACCAAGGACGACCTGGCCGAGCGGCTGGGCGGGCTGCTGCTCGCCGGCGGCTGGGCCGACCTGCGCTACGGCGACGCCGGCGAGTTCGGCAATGGGCTGGACGCCCTGGACGCCACCCTGGAGGTGTTCGCCGCAGCCCCGCCCGCCCCGGACCATCTCAAACCCCGGCCGACGCTCGGCTGCTCCGGTTCGCCCGCGCGCTTCGCCCGCCCCGGCGGGAACGCTCCAGGGCTGGAGCCGGGGGAGTGGGCCGGATACGCCTCCCGCGTCCAGGAGGCGGTCCGGCGCTGCCGCGACGCCGGCTTCGAGCCCGCCTTCCACCACCACCTCGGCACGTACGTCGAGACCCCCGAGGACGTGGAGCGGCTGCTGGAGCTGACCGACGTGCAGCTCTGCCTCGACACCGGCCACCTGCTGCTGGCCGGGGGAGACCCGGTGACCGCGCTGCGCGACTGGTCGGGCCGGATCGGCCACGTGCACGTCAAGGACGGTGACCGGGCGATCCTGGCCCGCGCCCTGGACGACGGCGTGGACCTGCGCGAGCTGATGGGCCGGGGCGGCTTCGCCCCGCTCGGCGAGGGCGAGCTGGACCTGCCCGGCGTGGTGCGGGCGCTGGAGGAGACCGGTTACACCGGCTGGGTGATCATCGAGCAGGACACCCTGCCCGGCAGGCGGTCAGTTGCCCAGAACATCACCGATCAAGCCGCCAACCGCGAGAAGCTACGGGAACTCGGACTTTGACGTCACGCTGGAGGATCCAGTCTTGAAGATCGCCCTTGTCGGGTGCGGCGCCGTCACGCAGGCGGTGTACGCGCCGCTGCTGTCGCGCCGTCGCGACCTGTTCGAGGTGACGGCCGTCTGCGACCTGTCGCGGACGCTCGCCGACGCCGCCGGTGACCGGCTGGGCGCGCCCGGCCGGTACACCTCCCTGGACGCGATGCTGGAGGCGGGCGGCTTCGAGGCCGTGCTCGTGCTCGCCTCCGGCTCCCACGGCGACACCGTGCGCCGGGCGCTCGCGGCGGGTCACGCGGTGCTCTGCGAGAAGCCGCTGGCGCTGACCCGCGCCGAGGTGGCCGAGTTGCCGGAGGGCCGGCTCATGGTCGGCTACATGAAGCAGTACGACCCGGCCGTGCGCCGGGCCGGGAAGCTGCTGGCCGAGCTGGGCGGGCCGGACGCCATCAGGTCCGTCGAGGTGACCGTGCTGCACCCCAGCGGGGAGTCGCAGCTCGCCTTCGCCAACCTCACCCAGGCCCGCGACGTGCCCGCCGACCTGCTCGCCACGCTGCGCGCCCGCGAGGAGGCGCTCGTGTCGCGGGCGCTCGGCGAGGAGGCGCCCGCGCCGGTCCGCGACCTGTACGCGATCGCGCTCGGCTCCGTCTGCCACGACCTGTCGCTGCTGCGCGGCTTCACCGGCTCGCCCGCGGAGATCGGGCACGTCGAGACGTGGGGGGACGCGCCCGGATCCGTGGAGATCTCCGGGCGGCTCCCGGCCGCCGGGCGGTTCTCCATCCGGTGGCACTACCTGGAGGACTATCCCGCGTACCGGGAGACCGTGGTCATCCACCACGACGCCGGCTCGCTGGAGCTGGTCTTCCCGTCGCCCTACCTGATGAACGCGCCCACCGTTCTCACCGTGGTGTCCGGCGGCGAGAGCCGCGCCGAGTGGCGCGAGGTGACCGAGGCGTTCGAGGTCCAGCTGGCCGCCTTCCACGCCTTCGTCACCGACGGCACGCCGCCGCTCACCGACCGGGCCGGCGCGCTGGAGGACATCGTCACCGCCCAGCGCATCGCGGCCCGCTACGCCGTACAGCATGACCTGCCGATCGGAGGGGAAGCAGCGTGACCGCAGAGTTCGCCGGGGAGATCGTCGTCGTCCCGCACACCCACTGGGACCGGGAGTGGTACGAGCCGTTCCAGCGTTTCCGGCTGCGGCTGGTCGCGCTGATGGACGAGGTGCTCGACACCATGGAGCGCGAGCCCGGCTACCACTTCACCCTCGACGGGCAGCTCGCCTGCGTGGACGACTACCTGGAGGTGCGGCCGGAGAACCGCGACCGGGTGGCCGCCCTGGTCGAGTCCGGCCGGCTCGCGGTCGGGCCGTGGCAGATCCTGCTCGACGAGTTCCTCTGCTCGGGCGAGAACATCGTGCGCAACCTGGAGCTGGGCATGGCCAGGGCCGACAAGCTCGGCGGCGCCATGCCGGTCGGCTACCTGCCCGACATGTTCGGCCACACCGCGCAGATGCCGCAGATCCTGAGGCGGGCCGGGCTTCCCTACGCCTGCGTGTACCGGGGCGTGCCGTCGTCGGTGACCACCGACGCGTTCGCCTGGGTCGCCCCCGACGGCACCGCGATCCGCACCCAGTACCTGCCCGCGGGCGGCTACGGCAACGGCGCCCACCTGTTCGAGGACCCCGATCGGCTGGTCGAGCGCGGCGCCGCCTTCGTCGGGACCATGCGCCGCTGGCACGGGCCCGACGGGCCGCTGCTGGCCATGTACGGCACCGACCACTCGGCCCCGGTGCGCGGCCTGCCCGAGATGGTGGCCGGGCTCGGCGCCCGCATGGACACCCTGTCCGGCTACGTCACCGCGCACCCGGCCGACGTGGAAGGGCTGCCCCGGGTGGCGGGTGAGCTGCGCTCGCACGCGCGGGCCAACATCCTGCCCGGCGTCATCTCCGTGCGGGCGCACGTGAAGCAGGCCATGGGCCGCGCTGAGCGGATGGTCGAACGGTACGCCGAGCCGCTGGCCGCGCTCTGGGGCGCGGAGTGGCCCGGCCGGTTCCTCGACATGGCCTGGTGGCGGCTGGTCGACGCCAGCGGCCACGACTCGGTGACCGGCTGCGGCGTCGACGAGACCGCCCAGCAGGTGGCCGCCCGCATCGCCGAGGCCGAGCACCTCGGCCAGGCCGTGCGCGACATGGTCACCGCCCGGCTGTCCGCGTCCGTGCCGTCCGGCGGCATGCTCGTCGTCAACCCCACGCCCGCCGCCCGGCGCGGCGTGGTGCTGCTCGACCTGGCGGGCGAGGACCCGGTCGTCGACCCGGCCGGCGCCAGGGTGCCGATCCAGCCGCTGGAGTACGCGCCGACGCTGCTGCTCGACGAGGAGATGGACCCCGTCACGGCGCTCACCTTCGTGCACGGCACCGAGCTGTACGGGCAGCAGATCACCGGCTGGTCCGCCGAGGACGGCGTGCTGACGTTCACCGTCGCCCGCGAGTCGCGGCTGCCGTTCGACGTCGACCAGGTGCGCGGCGCGCTCGCCGGGATCACCCGGGTACGCATCCTCGCCGAGCCGCGCCGCACCGTGGCCGCGCTCGTCGAGGCGCCGCCCCTGGGCCACACGAGCGTGCGGCCGGAGCGCGGCGGCGGCCACGCCAGCGACCTGCCCGCGTCGACCCTGCCGGTCGGGGCCGACGAGCGGGTGCTCGACAACGGGCTGCTCCGCGTCGAGGTGGACCGTGACGGCACCCTGACCCTGACCGGCGCCGGCGGCGTCACGCTCAGCGGCGCCGGGCGCATCGTCGACGGCGGCGACGTGGGCGACAGCTACAACTACGCCCCTCCGGCCGAGGACCGGTTCGTCTTCGAGCCGGAGTCGGTGCACGTGGAGATGGTGTGCGCCGGTCCGCTGGTGGCCGCGTACGACGTGTGGCGCACCTACCGGTGGCCCGCCGCCGGCGACGGGATCGAGGGCACGCCGGAGATCCCCGCACGGTCCCGCACCGAGGCGACCGAGGAGATCGCCGTCCGCACCCGCGTCGAGCTGCGCGCGGGCGAGCCGTTCGTCCGGCTCAGCGTCGACTTCGACAACCGGTGCGCCGACCACCGGGTGCGGCTGCACGTGCCGCTGCCCGAGCGGGCCGCCGAGTCGCACGCGGAAGGCCAGTTCGCGGTCGTCACCCGCGGCCTCAGAGCCGAGGCCGGCTGCGGCGAGGAGCCGCTGCCCACCTACCCGGCCTCCTCGTGGGTGGCCGCCGGGGGAGTGGCGGCGCTGCTGGAGCACGTCACCGAGTACGAACTGGTGGAGGACGGCGGGGAGCTGGCGCTCACGCTGCTGCGCTCCGTCGGCTACCTGTCACGCAACCGGCACGCGCTCCGGCCCGAGCCCGCGGGCCCCCAGCTGCCGACCCCGGCGGCGCAGTCACGGGGGCTGCGGTCGGTGAGCCTCGCGCTCATGCCCTACAGCGGGACGTGGTCGGCGGTGCCCGGCGCGGCCGAGGTGTTCAGGCACGACCTGCTGACCGTGGCCGGATCGGGCGACCCGTCCCTGCCGCTGCCCGCTCCCGCCGCGGGGTTGTCGGTCACGGGCGACGGCGTGGTCATGACCTCGCTGCGGGCCCGTGAGGAGTGGAAGGAGCTCCGCGTGGTGGCCCTGTCGGACGACCCCGCGGAGGCTCTGGTCACGGGTGACTTCACCCGCGCCCGCCGTGCCGACCTGCGTGGCCGTCCGGGTGACGAGCTCGAGGTCACGGACGGCACGCTCCGCCTTCCGCTGGGCGCCTGGGAGATCGCCACCGTGCAACTGTCCTAGGACCGGTCGTCCCGGTCGGTCAGGCCGAGCTGGCCGGCGGCCTGGAGGGCCAGCCAGACCTCGGTGAAGGCGGTCGTCGAGGTGAGGTCGCGCCCCGTCAGCGACGCGAAGCGGCGCAGCCGGTACGCCAGCGTGTTGGGGTGGATGTGCAGGAGCGCCGCCGTGTCCTCGGCCCGGCGGTCGTGCTCCATCCAGGTGCGGACCGTGGCCAGGAGCTGCGAGCCGTGCGCGGCGTCGTACGCGATCACCTCGCCCAGGACGTGGTCCACCAGGGCGGCCAGGGTGGCGGCGTCGTCCGGCAGCCAGCGCCCGGTCGGGTCCCTGCCGTAGACGACCAGCGGCTGCCCGGACTCGGCCGCCCGGGTGGCCGCCCACTCGGCCTCGCGCCGAGCCACCCTGGTGGACGCGCCGGGCGGGAACGGCCGGCTCATGCCCGCCCGGACGGCCGGCAGGCCGGTGACCGGCCCGGCCAGTGCGGGCGGGCCGAGCACGTACAGGTCGTCGCCCCGCCGCAGCATGAGGTGCGGGTGGTCGGCCAGCGCCCGCCGCAGGCCGACGTCATCGGCGCCGCGCACCACGACGAGCACCGCGTCGGTGTCGGTGGGCAGCCCCAGCCGGGCCAGGCGGCGGCGCGCGGTGGCCGGGTCGAGCAGGTCCTGCAGCAGCTCCGACAGCGTCTCGGCGCCCTCGCGGCGCAGCGTCTCCCGCTCGTGCCTGGCCATGGCCACCTGGAGCGCGGCCACGGTGGCGATGTGCTGGACCACGGCCAGCCCGGCCGGCCGGGCGCCCTCGCGCTCGAACGCCACCAGGAACCCCGCGGGCCCGCCGGGCGCCGGCACCGGCAGCACGAAACCGCCGGGGACGGTCGGCGGCGCCTCCGGCTCCGACGGCAGCACGTCCAGCGACGGCGGCACCGGCACGCCGGGCAGCAGCGGGCGCCCCTGCGGCGTGCACAGGAACACCTGGTAGCCGGAGAGCCGCTCCAGCCGCTTGAACAGCGTCGCCGTGTCGAGATCCTCGGACGCCAGCCAGCGCAGCGCCCCGAACACCTGGAGCTGCGCGCCCAGCCGGTGGCGGGCGTCCTCCTGCACCGCCGCGGCCACCTCCTGGGCGACGGCGATGAACGGCACCGCCAGCGGCACCTCCAGCACCGGCATGCCGCGCCGCTCCGCCGCCTCGAAGAACGCCCGGTGCAGCGGCGGCACGTGCAGCTGCGCCGACAGGGCCAGCGCCGACACGCCCGCGTCGTCCAGCCGCTCCAGGTATGCCCGCTGATCGGCGGCGGAACGGGGCACGCCGATGCCGGTCGTCATGATCACCTCGGCGCCGAGCAGCCACGGCGTCGGGTCGGCCAGCTCGCTCACGTGCGCCCACGACACCGACCGGCCGAGCCCCGCCTCGCCCGCGAGCAGCCGCAGCTGCAGGGCGGGGGAGCGCAACAGGTCGAGCACCGTCACCTTGTGGTCCGCCACAACACCCACTGTAGGACTTCGTGACGCGGCCAATTGCCGCAGGTCAGAAGCGTGACATTGACTGTGCCCATGAATAAAGGCCCCGTCGACTCAGCCAGGGTCCCGCGTTTCGCCGGGCCCGCCACCTTCGCCCGGCTGCCTCGCCTCGACGAGGTCGGACGCGCGGACGTGGCGGTCGTGGGCGTGCCGTTCGACAGCGGCGTCTCGTACCGGCCTGGAGCGAGGTTCGGCCCCGCCGCGGTCCGCGAGGCGTCGCGGCTGCTGCGGCCCTACCACCCCGCGCTGGACGTCTCCCCGTTCGAACGCGTCCAGGTGGTGGACGCGGGAGACATCGTCGCCAACCCGTACCACATCGAGGAGGCGATCGAGAGCGTCGAGGCGGGGGCCGCCGCGCTGGACGCCCGGCTGGTGACGATCGGCGGCGACCACACGATCGCGCTGCCGCTGCTCCGCGACGCCGCCCGGCGCCACGGGCCGGTCGCTCTGCTGCACTTCGACGCCCACCTGGACACCTGGGACACCTACTTCGGCGCCGAGTACACGCACGGCACCCCGTTCCGGCGGGCCGTCGAGGAGGGGCTGCTCGACACCGAGGCGCTCAGCCACGTCGGCATCCGCGGCCCCCTGTACGGCAAGAAGGACCTCGACGAGGACCGGCGCCTCGGCTTCGGCATCGTCACCGCGGCCGACGTGCTGCGGCGCGGCGTCGACGAGGTGGTCGACGCGCTGCGCCAGCGCATCGGCGACCGCCCCCTGTACGTGTCGGTCGACATCGACGTGCTCGACCCGGCACACGCCCCCGGCACCGGCACCCCGGAGGCGGGCGGGCTCACCAGCCGCGAACTGCTGGAGATCCTGCGCGGCCTGGCCGGAGGGAACCTCATCGGCGCCGACGTGGTCGAGGTGGCGCCCGCCTACGACCACGCCGAGATCACCTCGGTGGCCGCCTCCCACGTCGCCTACGACCTCGTCAGCCTGCTGGCCCTCCAGGAGTACAAGTGAGCACCCCCATCACCGAGATCGAGACCCGCGGTGTCGACCGCATCCCCGACGCCGAACGCACCGCCCGCCCGCTGGACCTGTTCAGGGTCTCCTTCGGCGGCGCGAACACGTTCGCCACCTGCGTGCTCGGCGCCTTCCCCATCCTGTTCGGCCTGTCGTTCTGGCAGGGGTTCGCCGCGACCGTGCTCGGCCTGCTCGTCGGCGCGTTCATCCTGGCGCCGCTGTCGCTGTTCGGGCCGCTCAACGGCACCAACAACGCCGTCTCCTCCTCCGCCCATCTGGGCGTGCACGGCCGGATCGTCGGCTCGTTCCTGTCACTGCTGACGGCGATCGCGTTCTTCTCGATCTCCGTGTGGTCCTCGGGCGACGCGCTCGTGGGCGGCGCGCACCGGCTCGTCGGCCTGCCGCAGAACGACTTCATGTACGGGATCGCGTACGCGATCTTCGCGGGCCTGGTGCTCGTGGTGTGCGTGTACGGGTTCCGGTTCATGCTGTTCGTCAACAAGATCGCGGTCGTGGCGGCGTCGGCGCTGTTCGTGCTCGGCGTGTTCGCGTTCGCCGGCGACTTCGACCCGTCGTACGCGGGCATGCTGGCGCCCGGGGACCCGCTGTTCTGGCCGTCGTTCATCGGCGCGGCGCTGATCGTGCTGTCGAACCCGGTCTCGTTCGGCGCCTTCCTCGGCGACTGGTCGCGCTACATCCCGGCGGACACGCCGCGGCGGCGGGTGATGGCGGCCGCCTTCCTGGCGCAGGCGTCCACCATCCTGCCGTTCTTCTTCGGCCTGGCCACCGCGTCGATCATCGCCGCCAAGGCCGCCGAGTACATGGACCCGGCCGCGCCCAACTACGTCGGCGGCCTGCTGGCCATCGCGCCGACGTGGTACTTCGTGCCCGTCTGCCTGATCGCGCTGATCGGCGGCATGTCCACCGGCACCACCTCGATGTACGGCACGGGGCTGGACTTCGCCAGCGTGTTCGCCCGCTTCTCGCGGGTGCGGGCGACGCTGTTCATCGGCTCGCTGTCGATCGTGTTCGTCTTCGTCGGCCGCTTCGCGGCCAACCTCACGCAGAGCATCTCCACGTTCGCCACGCTGATCATCACGTGCACGGCGCCGTGGATGGTGATCATGATGCTCGGGTACGTGACGCGCCGCGGCTGGTACGACCCCGAGGCGCTGCAGGTGTTCACCCGGCGGCAGCGCGGCGGGCGCTACTGGTTCGACCACGGCTGGAACTGGCGCGGCATCACCGCCTGGCTCGCCTCGGCGCTGCTGGCGCTGGCCTTCGTCAACCTGCCCGGCCAGTTCGTCGGGCCGCTCGGCGACCTGGCCGGCGGGGTGGACGTGTCGCTGCCGCTGGGCCTGGGCACGGCCGCGGTGCTCTACCTGGCGCTGCTGTGGGCCTTCCCCGAGCCGCGCGAGGTGTACGGTCCGCTCGGCCCGCGCTGGGTGCGCGCGGCCGACACGCCCGTGCCGCCGATCGTGCCCATCGCCGCCCCGGCGCCCGAGCCCCAGAGGCTCACCGGCGTGTGAGGATGGCCGTCATGGAGCTGGTCGACCTGTCGGTGCCGATCGTCACCGGGATGCCCGTCTACCCGGGCGACCCCGAGGTGACGATCGAGCCGGCGCTCATCGCAGGCCGCGACGGGGTCAACGTCCTGGCCGTGCACCTGGGCTCGCAGTCCGGTACCCACGTGGACGCGCCGTTCCACCTGGACGACACCCTGCCGGACCTGGACGAGCTTCCTCTGGAGAGGTTCGTGGGGCCCGCCGTGACGGTCGACGCCCGGGGGCTCGCCCCGGGCGCGGCGATCGGGCCCGGCCTCTTCAGGGGGGAGCTGGGCCGGATCGTGCTCGTCGCCACCGGGTGGTCGGCCCACTGGGGGACTCCCGCGTACCTCGACCATCCGCACCTGACCGAGGAGGCGGCGCGGCTGCTCGTGGAGCGGGGCGTGCGGACCGTGGGGATCGACGCGCTGAGCGTCGATCCCACCCCGGCGGAGGACTTTCCCGCGCACCGGGTGCTGTGCGGGGCGCACGCGGTGATCGCCGAGAACCTCACCGGGCTCGCCCGGCTGCTGGACGCGCAGGCGGCCGGACGGGCCGTCGAGGTGTCGATGCTGCCGATCCGGCTCGCGGGCGCCGACGGGGCGCCGGTCAGGGCCGTGGCCCGGCTATCGGGTGCCCCATGAGTAGGTCTGCTTGCGCAGTTTCAGATAGACGAACGACTCCGTGGCCCGCACCGCCGGTATGGCACGGATCTTGCTGAGGATCTCCAGCAGGTGACGGTCGCCCTCGCACACCACCTCGACGATGACGTCGAAGGAGCCGGCGGTGAGCACCACGTAGTCGATCTCCTCTATCGCCGCCAGCTCGTCGGCCACGGACTCCAGGTCGCCCTCGCACGTGACGCCGATCATGGCCTGGCGCGGGAAGCCGAGCGTGAGCGGGTCGGTCACCGCGACGATCTGCATGACGCCCGCGTCCTGCAGGCGCTGGACGCGCTGGCGGACCGCCGCCTCCGACAGGCCGACGGCCTTGCCGATCGCGGCGTACGGTTTGCGCCCGTCGGACTGGAGCTGCTCGATGATCTGTTTGGACAGCTCGTCCAGCACGACCGGTCCGGATGCCGCGTCCTTGCTGCGGCGTACGCGCGGCGGCGTCGTCATGTCGAGGGATCCTCCAAGCGGTCCGGCATGTTACGGGGGCGTTCCCGCCGGGTTGCCGTCCTGGTGCGACATGCTTTCAGTTCTCGGCGGTCTGTCAAGCGAATTCGTAGCAATTTGATATCTTCACCACGAAATCCCTTGTTCAGATGCGGTTACTCTGTAAGAGTCGCGGCATCTCGCCCACCTGCGACATCAGTAAGCCATCTCACCAGGAGGTCATCCCTTGACCGTCCGTCTCCAGAACTTCGTCAACGGTGAGTTCGTGGACGCCAAGAGCGGCCGATTCTCCGACGTCATCGATCCTTGCACCGGCGAGGCCTACCTCCAGGCCCCGATCTCCGGCCCCGAGGACGTGGACGCCGCCTACGCGGCGGCCGCCGCCGCGTTCGAGTCGTGGGGCGCCACCACGCCGGGAGAGCGGTCGAACCTGCTGCTCAAGGTCGCCGACGCCATCGAGGCGCGGGCCGACGAGATCAACGAGGCGGAGTGCCGCAACACCGGCAAGCCGCGCGCCCGCATGGCCGAGGACGAGACGCCGGTGGCGGCCGACCACTTCCGCTTCTTCGCCGGCGCCGCCCGCACGCTCGAGGGTCCGACGGCCGGGGAGTTCCTCGCCGACCACACCAGCGTCATCAGGCACGAGCCGATCGGCGTGATCGGCCAGGTCACGCCGTGGAACTACCCGGTGATGATGGCGGTGTGGAAGATCGCCCCCGCGCTCGCGGCCGGCAACACCGTGGTGCTCAAGCCGTCCGACACCACCCCGGTCGCCACGCTCAAGCTCGCCGAGATCGTCGGCAGCGTGCTCCCGCCCGGCGTCTTCAACGTCATCACCGGCGACCGCGAGACCGGCGCCACCGTGGTGAGCCACCCGACCGCCGCGATGGTGGCGATCACCGGGTCGGTCGGCGCGGGCATGTCGGTGGCCAGGAGCGCCGCCGACGACCTGAAGCGGGTCCACCTGGAGCTCGGCGGCAAGGCCCCTGTCGTGATCTTCGAGGACGTGAAGGACCTGCGCAAGGCGGCCGAGGACATCGCCGTGGCCGGCTTCTACAACGCGGGCCAGGACTGCACCGCCGCCTGCCGGGTGCTCGTCCACGAGAGCGTGCACGACGAGTTCGTGGCCGCGCTGGCCGAGGCCGCCGCCGCCACGGTGACCGGCGACCTGTCCAACGAGGACGCGCTGTACGGCCCCCTCAACAACGAGACCCAGCTCGCCCGGGTGCAGGGCTTCATCGACCGCGTCCCCGCGCACGCCAAGGTGCTCACCGGCGGGCAGCGGGTCGGCGACCGGGGCTACTTCTTCGCCCCCACCGTCGTCGACGGCCTCAAGCAGGACGACGAGATGGTGCAGAACGAGGTGTTCGGCCCGGTCATCACCGTCCAGACGTTCACCGACGAGGCCGACGCGCTGGCCAAGGCCAACGACGTCAGGTACGGCCTCAGCAGCTCCGTGTGGACCTCCGACCACGGCCGCGCGATGCGGATGTCGAACAAGCTCGACTTCGGCGTGGTCTGGGTCAACACCCACATCCCGTTCGTCTCGGAGATGCCGCACGGCGGCTTCAAGCACTCCGGGTACGGCAAGGACCTGTCGGTGTTCGGCCTGCATGACTACACCAGGGTCAAGCACGTCATGCACTTCATCGGCGAATAGCCCGAAAAATCACGGTAAAGCACGCACAAAGGGAATCCCCCCGACATGGCCGATCAGAGTCCGATCGACACTCCAACTGACCGTGCGATCGAGCTGGAGGACGTCCTCAAGGAGTACGTCTCGCATGGCGAGGTCGTCCAGGCGGTCAAAGGCGTGACGCTGGACATCGCCGAGGGGGAGTTCTTCTCCCTCCTCGGCCCGTCCGGTTGCGGCAAGACCACCACCATGCGCATGATCGCCGGGTTCGAGGAGCCGTCGAAGGGCGTGATCCGGCTGCACGGCCGGGACGTCACCGACGTCCCGCCGAACAAGCGCGACGTGAACATGGTCTTCCAGTCCTATGCCCTGTTCCCGCACATGAGCGTGTGGGACAACGTGGCCTTCGGGCTGAAGCAGAAGAAGACGTCGCGCGAGGAGATCAAGCGGCGGGTCGGCGAGATGCTGGAGATCGTCGACCTGACCGGCCGCGAGAAGCGCCGCCCGCGCGAGATGTCCGGCGGCCAGCAGCAGCGCGTCGCGCTGGCCCGCGCGCTGGTCAACCGGCCGCGCGCGCTCCTGCTCGACGAGCCGCTCGGCGCGCTCGACCTCAAGCTCAGGCAGGCCATGCAGCTGGAGCTCAAGCGCATCCAGCGCGAGGTCGGCATCACGTTCGTGTACGTGACGCACGACCAGAACGAGGCGCTGACCATGAGCGACAGGATCGCCGTCATGAAGGACGGGCTAATCGAGCAGCTCGCCGGGCCGCGCGAGATCTACGAGCGGCCGGCGACCACCTTCGTGGCCGGCTTCATCGGCACCTCCAACCTGCTGACGGGCACCGCCACCGGCGGCGTGCTGAAGGTCGGCGAGGGCCGGGTGCTGGTGCCCGGCAAGGAGGGCGAGGTGTCGGTGACCGTACGGCCCGAGAAGATCACCCTCGCCAAGCAGGAGCCCTCGGGTGACGTGAGCGCCCTGCCCGGAACCGTCTCCGAGGTCGTCTACCTCGGGACCTACAACAGCTACGCCGTGCGGATCGCCGACGGGGACGAGATCACGGTGTTCGAGCAGAACGCGCACGACGCGACGGTCACGGCGGAGCGGGGCGACTCCGTCTGGCTGTCGTGGCAGGCGCAGCACTCATATGTGATGGGAAGTTGATAGCACGTCATGAACCGCCTGCATTCCCCCGCCCTGTACCGGGGCATGACCCAGCCCCGCACCCGCCGTGACGTCTTCCGGCTGGCCGGCCTGTCCGCCGCCGGGCTGGCCCTGGCCGCCTGTGGCGTCCAGGGGCAGAAGGCCGCTCCGCCGAAGGCCGACGCCGTCGCCGACTACTGGGCGAGCCAGAAGAAGAACGGCAAGGTCGTCTTCGCCAACTGGCCCGAGTACATGCCCGAGGACCACGGCCCGCTGAAGAAGTTCCAGCAGGAAACCGGGATCTCCTACGAGTACAAGGAGGTCATCAACGAGAACACGGAGTTCTTCGGCAAGGCCGACCCCGTGCTCCGCGCCGGCCAGCCGCTCGGCTACGACATCGTCGTCATGACCAACGGCATCCAGCTCCAGCACATGTTCGAGCTGGGCTACGCGGTCACGCTGGACCAGTCGAAGATGACGAACTTCCAGGCCAACGCCGCCGAGGCGTACAAGAACCGCGCCTACGACCCGGGCAACAAGTACACGATGCCGTTCGCCTCCGGGTTCACCGGGATCGCGTACAACACCAAGTACGTCAAGGACGACATCACGAGCATCCAGGCGATGTTCGACGCCAAGTACGAGGGCCGGGTCGGCATGATGGCCGACGCCCAGGAGATCGCCAACTTCGGCATGATCGCCCTCGGCGTCGACCCGGAGAAGTCGACCGAGGACGACTGGAAGAAGGCCGGGGAGAAGCTCCAGGCGCAGCGTGACGCCGGGATCGTGCGCAAGTACTACAACCAGGACTACATCGACGCCCTGTCACGCGGTGACATCTGGGTGTCGATGGCCTGGTCCGGCGACGTCTTCCAGCGGCAGCTCGCGGGCGAGCCGGTCAAGTTCGTGATCCCCGAAGAGGGCGGCACGATCTGGACCGACAACATGCTCATCCCGAAGGGCGCGGCCAACCCGGTCGACGCCATGATGCTGATGGACTTCCTCTACAAGCCGGAGATCGCCGCCGAGCTGGACGAGTTCATCCAGTTCGTCACCCCGGTGCCGGCCGTCCAGGAGCTGCTGCGCGAGAAGGCCGCGAGCGCGTCGGGCGACGACAAGAAGGCCCTGCTCGACATGGCCGAGAGCCCGCTGATGTTCCCGACCGAGGCCGACTACGCCAAGCTCCACAGCTACACGCCGCTCACCACGGCCCAGGAGCAGGTGTTCAACCCGATCTTCCAGTCCGTCACCCAGGCGTAGGCCATGAGGCGTCTCACCCCCTACCTGCTCGCGCTGCCGAGCTGGATGTGGCTGGCGATCTTCCTGGTGGTGCCGCTGGCGGCGATGGCGTCGGTGTCGCTGCAGACCGGGAACGTGATCGACGGCTTCGTCATGACGTTCAGCTTCGGCAACTACGGCGACGCCCTCGGCACCTACAGCACCCAGCTGGTCCGCTCGCTGGGCTACGGCGCGACGGCGACGGCGGCCATGCTGGTGATCGGCTATCCGGTCGCCTACTGGATCGCCTTCAAGGGCGGCAGCCGCAAGTCGGTCTACCTGTTCCTGCTGCTGCTGCCGTTCTTCGTGTCGTTCGTGCTGCGGACGATCTCGTGGGGCTTCCTGCTGGCCGACGACGGCATCGTGCTCGGCACGCTGAAGAGCTGGGGGGTGCTGTCCGCCGACTTCCACGTGCTGGCCACCTCGTTCGCGGTGATCGCGGGCCTGACGTACAACTGGCTGCCGTTCATGATCCTGCCGATCTACGTGTCGCTGGAGCGGGTGGACCCGCGCCTGGTGGAGGCCGCGCAGGACCTGTACGCGACACGCGGCACCGCCTTTCGCAAGGTGGTGCTGCCGCTGTCGCTGCCGGGCGTGTTCGCCGGGGTGCTGATGACGTTCGTGCCGGCCACGGCCGACCCGGTCAACGCCCAGGTGCTCGGCGGCACGGGCACCACCATGATCGGCAACATCATCCAGACCGAGTATCTGGTCAACAACGACTACCCGACGGCCTCGGCGCTGTCGTTCACGCTGATGGCGGTGCTGCTCGTGGGCATCTTCGTGTACGCCAGGGTGCTCGGCACCGAGAACGTCCTAGAGGCGGCGGCCCGATGAGGGGGGTGCGCGGGAGGTTCGGCGACCGGCTGCTGCACGCCTACACCTGGCTGATCATCCTGTGGCTGGTCGCGCCGATCGCCGTCATGATCGCGTTCGGCTTCAACGACAAGCAGAGCAAGTCGAACGCGACCTGGCAGGGCTTCACGCTCAAGTGGTACGGGGAGCTCTTCGCGATCCCCGACCTGAGCGACGCGCTGGTCAACTCGCTGCTCATCGCGGTGGCCAGCACGATCGTCACCGTGGTCATCGGCACCATGCTCGGGCTGGCCCTGGGCCGCCACCGGTTCCGCGGCCAGGGCACGACGAACTTCCTGGTGTTCGCCGCGATCTCCACGCCCGAGCTGGTCATGGGCGCCTCGCTGCTGTCGCTGTTCGTCTCGGCGAACGTGCCGAGGAACCAGATAACGATCACCATCGCGCACGTGCTGTTCTCGCTGGCGTTCGTGACCGTGACCGTGCGGGCCCGGGTGGTGAGCCTCGACCCGTCGCTCGAAGAGGCGGCCAAGGACCTCGGGGCGGGGCCGTGGGCCACGTTCCGGCAGGTCACGCTGCCGTCCATCATGCCCGGCGTGCTGGCCGGGGCGATGCTGGCCTTCGCACTGTCCATCGACGACTATGTGGTGACGAGCTTCGTCAACGGCTCCGAGCTCACCTTCCCGCTGTGGATCATCGCCTCGGTGAAGACGGGCATCCCGCCGCAGGTGAACGTCATGGGTACGCTGATCTTCGGCGTGGGCGTACTGATCGCGATCGTCAACGCGGTCGCGGCCCGGCGCCGTACCTGAAAGACCTCAGCCCCCCGCGGACCGCGCGGGGGGTTTCGACGCTGCCGGCAAAGAACAGGGAGGCGAGATCGGATTCCGGCGGGGGGAACCCGCGCGTGATCACCGTTTTGGTCCCGCAATTTTCGACTTTTGACATACACCGTAGGGAAGTGGGATTTGTGGATCCGCTGAAGGCGCTGGCTGACGCGGAGCGCAAGCCGTACTGGCTGGACAGCCCGGCCAGACCCGAGCCGCGACCGCGGCTCTCCGGACACACCACCGCCGACCTGGTCGTCGTCGGCGGCGGTTTCTCGGGCCTGTGGACGGCCCTGATGGCCAAGGAACGCGACCCCTCGCTGGACGTGGTGCTGCTTGAGGGGCGCAGGATCGGCTGGGCGGCCTCCGGCCGCAACGGCGGGTTCTGCCTGGCGACCCTCACGCACGGACTGCCCAACGGGCTGGAGCGCTGGCCGGACGAGATCGAGCGGCTGGAACGCATGGGCGTGGAGAACCTCGACGAGATCGAGGCGACGCTGCGGCGCCACGACATCGACTGCTCCTTCGAGCGCACCGGCGAGCTGAACGTCGCCACCGAGCAGTGGCAGCTCGACGCCCTGTACGAGCACCTCGACCTGATCGAGGAGCTCCGGCTGGACTACGTGCCGCTGGACCGGGAGCAGATCCGCGCCGAGATCGACTCGCCCACCTACCTGGGCGGGCTCTGGGACCGCAGCGGCTGCGCCATGCTCGACCCCGCCCGGCTGGCGTGGGGGCTGCGCGAGGCGTGCGTGCGGCTCGGGGTGCGGGTGCACGAACGCAGCCCGGTGCGCTCACTGGACGACGACGGCGCCTCGATCACCCTGCGCACCCCGCACGGCTCGGTCACCGCCGGCAGGGTCGCGCTCGGCACCGGGGTGTTCTCGCCGCTGCTGCGCCGGCTCAAGCACTTCGTGGTGCCGGTGTACGACTACGCGCTGATGACAGAGCCGCTCAGCGACGCCCAGCTCGGCGAGATCGGGTGGCGCAACCGGCAGGGCGTGGGCGACGGCGCCAACCAGTTCCACTACTACCGGCTCACCGACGACAACCGCATCCTGTGGGGCGGCTACGACGCCGTCTACTACAACGGCGGCCTGGTCAAGCCGGAGTACGAGCAGCGCGACGAGACCTTCGTCAAGCTGGCAGGCCACTTCTACGACACCTTCCCGCAGCTGTCCGACGTGCGCTTCACCCACCGGTGGGGCGGCGTGATCGACACCTGCAGCAGGTTCAGCGCGTTCTACGGGCAGGCGCACGGCGGGCGCCTGGCCTACGCGGTCGGCTACACCGGCATGGGCGTCGGCGCCACCCGGTTCGGCGCGAACGTCATGCTGGACCTGCTGTCGGGGCAGCGCACCGAGCGCACCGAGCTGCGCATGGTACGGGAGAAGCCGATGCCGTTCCCGCCCGAGCCGGTCCGCTCGGGCGTCATCCAGTTCACCCGCTGGTCGATCGCCAAGGCCGACGAGCACCAGGGCAAGCGCAACCTGTGGCTGCGCACGCTGGACCGGATGGGGCTGGGCTTCGACTCCTAGCGGCACGGGCCCGCGGCCTGCCCGGCCGCGGGCCTTTCCCGCCACACTGGAGAGATGAGAATCGAATTCGCCGCCGACGGCGTGCCGCTGGTGGGAGAGCTGCGGGTGCCCGACAGTACGGAGCCGTGCCCGGCCCTGGTCCTGACCGGCCCGTTCACCGGCGTGCGCGACCAGGTGACCGGGCTGTACGCGGAGCGGCTGACCGCCCGAGGGTTCGTCACCCTGGCCTTCGACCATCGCAACTGGGGCGAGTCGGGCGGCGAGCCGCGCTGCCACGAGGACCCGCAGGGCAAGCTGCACGACCTGCGCGCGGCGGTGTCGTTCCTGCGCTCGCGGCCGGAGGCCGACGGGGAGCGGATCGGCGCCGTCGGCATCTGCCTGGGCGGCGGCTACGCGCTCAAGTTCGCCGCTTTCGACCCCCGGGTGAAGGCGTTCGCCGGGATCGCGGGCGCGTACAACAACCCGTACACGATGCGCGCGGGCATGGACTACCAGGCGGCCCTGACCTCCTTCACCGCCGTGCTGGAGCGGCAGGACCAGGGCGAGCCGGTGGCGTACATCCCGACGGTGGCCGAGGAGGGGGAGGCCGCCATGCCCGGCGCGGAGCCGTACGCCTACTACGGCACCGCCCGCTCGGCCTCCGCCCACTGGGCCAACCGGGTGACCAGCGCGAGCGTGCGCGAGCTGATCACGATGGACAACATGATGGGCGCCGACTTCCTGTCGCCCAAACCGGCGCTCATCGTGCACGGCGTGGCCGACCGGTTCTGCTCGCCCGAAGGCGCCGAGGAGGCGTTCAAGCGGCTGGACGAGCCGAAGAAGCTGGTCTGGCTGGACGCCAGGGAGCACATCGACCTGTACGACCGCGAGCCGTACGTGACGCAGGCCGTCGAGGCGACGGCGGAGTTCCTGCACGAGCATCTGTAGCCGAGCCCGGCGCTCAGGGGCTCAGTGCGCGCGTACGAGATCCTCCTCCGGGATGACCTTGGGCACGCCGCGGAGCCCCACCAGCGCGAGCGCCGCCACGACCACCAGCATCGCCGACGTGGCGAGCGCGGTGACGTTCACCGCCTGCACGAACGCCTCCCGCGCCGCCAGCACGAGCTGACCCGCCTGCGCGGCGGGCAGCGACTCGGCCGTGGCCAGCGCCCCGGCGATCGACTCGCGCGCCGCCTCGCCCGGCACGCCGGCGGGCACCTCCAGGCGGCCGGCATAGGTGCTGTTCAGCACCGTGCCCAGGATCGCGATGCCGAGCGCGCCGCCCAGCTCGAACGAGGTCTCCGAGACCGCCGCCGCGGCGCCCGCCCGCTCCCTCGGCGCGGTGGCCAGCACGTTGTCGTTGTTGACCGTGAACGCCAGCCCGATGCCCATGCCGCCCACCACCATGGCGCACGCCATGACCGGGTAGCTGACCTCCAGGCCGATCGTGGAGTAGTAGAAGAACGCCACCGCGTTCAACAGCAGGCCGAGCGCCACCACCCCGTTCCTGCCGATGCGGTTCACCAGCGGGGCGGCCACCACGCCGCCGATCGCGCCGCTCAGCCCGCCGGGCAGGCCCGCGAGCCCCGCCTGCAGCGGCGACCAGCCCAGCACGAGCTGGAAGTACCAGGCGAAGAACAGCGACATGGCCATCATCGTGAAGATCGCCAGCAGGTTGGTGCCGATCGACGCGGAGAACGCGCGCCGCCTGAACAGCCGCACGTCGATCAGCGGCTCGGCCAGCTTCGTCTGCCGCCAGACGAACACCAGCAGCCCGGCCACCCCGAGCACCCCGGTGACCTGCACGTCCACGTGCGCCAGGCCCTTGTCGGCCGCTTCCTTGACCGCGTAGACGACGGCCACGATGCCGGCGAACGACAGCGCCACGCTGATCAGGTCGATGCGCCCCGGCTCCGGGTTGCGCGACTCGGGCAGCACCCGTACGCCGACGACGACGATCAACGCCATGATCGGCAGGTTGATCAGGAACACCGAACCCCACCAGAAGTGGTCCAGCAGCAGCCCGCCGATCACCGGGCCGAGCGCGAACCCGGCCGCGCTCATCCCGCTCCAGACGCCGATGGCCGTGGTGCGCTCGGCCGGGTCGGTGAACACGTTCCTGATGATCGAGAGCGTGGACGGCATGATCGTCGCGCCCGCCACGCCCAGCAGCGCCCGCGCCACGATGAGCAGCTCGGGGTTCGGCGCGTACGCGGTCACGGCGGAGGCCGCGGCGAACGCGACCGCGCCGATCAGCAGCAGGCGCTTGCGGCCGATCCGGTCGCCCACGTTGCCCATCGTGATGAGCAGGCCCGCCAGCGCGAACCCGTAGATGTCGCCGATCCACAGCAGCTGCGTGGAGGAGGCGCCGAGGTCGGCGACCAGCCGTGGCAGGGCGAGGTGCAGGACCGTGAGGTCCACGGACAGGAGGAGGGTGGCCAGGCAGCAGATCGCGAGTCCGGCCCATTTCTTCGTCATGCGGACCACGGTCGCGCCCGGCGCTGACCGCGTGCCTACCGTCCGCTGACCGCCGCCAGCGCGGCGGCGATCCGCTCCCTCAGGTCGTTCACGCTGTACCAGCCCGCCGGGCACTCCTCGCGGGCCCGCTCCAGCCACGTGCGGGCGGCGGCCAGGTCGCCCACCGCCAGCGCCACCTCGCCCAGCCCGCAGTGGGCCCTGGCCAGGATGTCGGTCGAGCCGACGCGGCGGGACAGCTCCGCCGCCCTCTCGTAGTCGGTACGCGCCCGCTCCGGATCGCCGGTACGGGCCAGCGCGTCGGCGCACCGGCACAGGCTCTCCGCGACGTCGGCCAGCGCGCCCAGTTGCCGCGCGACCTCCATCGCCTCCTTCGCCCTGGCCAGCGTGGTCACGTGGTCCTCCTGCTCGGCGGCCAGGTCGGCGAGGCCGGACAGCGCCAGCATGGTGCCCCAGCGCTCACCCATGGCGCGGAAGGCGGCCAGCGACCGCTCGAACTCCGCTCCGGCCCTTTCCGGCTCGCCCGACTCCTGCAGCATGAACCCGTACCCGCACCCGGTGAGCGCGGTCGACCACGGCGACATCGACACCGACGCGGTCAGCGCGCGCAGTTGCGAAGGCGTGGCCACCCCTTCCGGCGGGCCGGTGAACATGGCCAGCAGCAAGGTCAGGAACTCCAGCTTCGCCGGCATGTAGTCCGTCGGCAGGGAAGGACGCAGCCCTTCGAGCCGCTCGGCCAGCCAGTCATCGCCCACGCCGGTCCAGGCCGCGACGAGCACGCACATGGCGTACTCCTCCTTCAGGCCCTCCGGCGCGGCGTCGCCGACGCGTTCCAGCAGCTCCGCGGCGAGGGTCGTGCTGACCGTCCGGTGGCCGCGCATCCACCAGTAGCAGGCGCAGTAGGCCAACAGTCGCAGCGCCGTCTCCAGCCGGCCCGACTCGGTCGCCCAGCGCACGGCGGCGTTGAGGTCGTCGCTCTCCGCGTCCAGGCGGGCCAGCCACTCCAGCTGCTCGGCGCGGCGCAGGTGGTCGTCGGCGGTGATCGCGAGATCCAGGTAGTAGGCGGCGTGCGCCTCCCGCATCGTCTCGGCCTCGCCCGCCTCCGCCAGCCGCTCGGCGCAGAACGCGCGGATGGTCTCCAGCATCCGGTAGCGGCCGTCGACGGCCTCCACCAGCGACTTCTCCGCCAGCGAGAACAGCACCTCCTCGGGCAGCCCGCACACCCGCTCGGCCGCCTCCGCCGTCGCGCCGCCCGCGAACACCGTCAGCCGTCTGGCCATCCGCTGCTCGTCCCCGTCCAGCAGGTCCCAGCTCCACGCCACCACCGCGCGCAGCGTCTGGTGGCGCGGCAGCGCCGTCCTGCTGCCGCGCGCCAGCAGCCGGAACCGGTCGTCCAGCCGCGCCGCCACCTCCGCCACCGACAGCGTGCGCAGCCGGGCCGCCGCCAGCTCGATCGCCAGCGGCAGGCCGTCCAGGGCGTGGCAGATGCGGACCACCTGCTCGACGTTCTCGGGGGTGACCGCGAACGCGGGCCGCACCGCCGCCGCCCGATCGGCGAACAGCCGCACCGCCGGGTAGCCGAGCGGGTCCCGCGCGTCGGGCGGCGGCAGCCGCAGCGGCGACACCGGCACCAGCGACTCGCCGGTGATGCCCAGCGCCTCCCTGCTCGTGGCCAGCACCCGCAGCCCCGGGCAGGACCCGAGCAGCGTGTCGGCCAGCCTCGCGGCCGCCTCGACCACGTGCTCGCTGTTGTCCAGGATGAGCAGCAGTTCCCGGCCGGCGAGCGCGGTCACCAGCCGCTCCACCGGCTCCGGCAGCTCCGGCCCGTGCCGGTCCCGGATCCCCAGCGCGGCCAGCACCGCCGGAGCCACCTCGGCATCCCCGGTCACCGGGGCGAGCTGCACCAGGCACACGTCCCCGTCGGCCCGCTCCGCCACCTCCAGCGCCAGCCTCGTCTTCCCCGCCCCACCGGCCCCCACCAACGTCACCAACCTGGACGCCGCCAGCTCCCTGCTGACCTGCCGCAGCTCCTCCCCCCTCCCCACAAAACTGCTCAGCTGCGCCCGCACCCCCACCTTGACCCCAGCCCCACCCGACCAGACCCCCCGCGAGGCGCCCCCACTCACGTCAGCGGCCCCACCACCTCGACCGCCCCAGACGCTGCCACCATCGGAGCCCTCCAGGCTCTCCCAAGGGCTGCCCTCACCGCGCCCGGCTCCGCGCCCGTCCAACTGGGTGAAGCGGACGTCGTCTCCCCGGTCGGCTGCGGGACGCGCCGTATCGGGCCGGTGCTCGCGGTGAGCGCCACCGCTTCGGTCGTGCTGGGCGTCGGTATGGGAGGTCTCCCACGGGCCGCTCGCGGCGTGCTGGGGTTCCCGCGCGTCCGCCGTATCGTGATCGCCGCCGGTCTGGGGTTCGCGTGTGTCCGGTTGGGTGTCGTGTGAACGGGGGGTGATGGTCTGCGGACTTGTGGGGGTGAGGGGCGGTAGGGGGAGGGTGGCGAGGCCGAGGGCGGGGTCGGCGCGGAGGACCGCCAGGTGGGCCGCCGCGAGCTCGGGCCCCGGTTGGATGCCCAGCTGGTCGTCCAGGATGCGCCGGCCCTCGGCGTACGCGGTCAGGGCCTCCGCCTGACGGCCGCTCCCGTACAGGGCACGCATGAGCTGGGCGCGCAGCCGCTCGCGGAGTGGATGGTCGGCGACGAGCCGGCGCAGCTCGGCGGCCAGCTCGCGATGCCGGCCCAGCTCCAGATCCGCCTGCGCCCGATCCTCGATCGCCGTGAGGCGCAGCTCGGACAGCCGGGCCGCCGACGCGCCGGCGTGCGGCGCGTCGGCCAGGGGCGCGCCCCGCCACAGCTCCAGCCCTTCGCGCAGCAGCGCCGACGCCCGCCCCGCGTCGCCGGACCCCAGCGCCCGCCGCCCCTCGGCGGCCAGCCACTCGAACCGGCTCGCGTCCACGTCCATCGGATCGGCCACCAGCCGGTAGCCCGCCGGATGGAACTCGACCCGGTCCCGCCCCAGCGCCCTGCGCAGCCGTGACACCTGCGACTGCAGCGCGTTCGCCACCCCCTCGGGCGGCTCCTCCCCGTACAGCCCGTCGACGAGCTGGTCGGCCCCGACCACCCGCCCGGGCTCCAGCGCGAGCAGTGCGAGCAGCGCACGCACCCGGGGACCGCCGACCGGGATCCCGGTCCCGTCGTCACCCAGCACCTCGGTGGGGCCGAGGATCTCGAAGCGCATGCCTCTGATTATCGCGGTCCCGGCAGCATGGCGGTGATGTCCCCATAGCTGGGCATAACGGTCTCCTCCCGCGAACCTGACGGACGCACGGCGGCGAGCGTGGACAGGGCGCCCCACAGGCTCGCCCGGTACAGCAGCGACCCCGTGCTGACCCGTGCCACCCCGGCCCGCGCCAGCTCGTCCAGGCCCGGCCCGCCCGGCTGGTACAGGATGTTGACCGGCAGAGGAGTCAGCTCCACCAGCTCGGCGACATCGCCCAGGTCGCTCAGCCCCGGCACGAAGATCCCGTCAGCGTGTCCGTACGCCCGAACCCGCTCCGACGGGTCGCCCGTCTTGAGCCAGCACGTGTCGGTGCGGGCGTTCACGAACACCCCGTGGCCCTTCGCCGCCTCGATGATCTCCTGGTGCAGGCGGACCGGCCGCAGCGTGCCGTCGGCCCGGCCGTCCTCCAGGTTGACCCCCACGACCCCGGCCGCGGCGAGCCCGGCGACCAGTTCCGCCACCTCGGCGGGGTCGTCGCTGAACCCGCCTTCCACGTCCACGCTGACCATCACCCCGAGGCCGGTGATCGCCCCGGCCAGCGCCACGGTCTCCGCCTTAGTTGCCCCGGCGGCGTCGGGCCTGCCGTGCACGGCGGACACGCCGAGGCTCGTGGTGCCGATCGCGGCGAACCCCTCCCGGGCCAGCAGCGCCGCGGACCCGTAGTCCCACGCGTTGGGCAGCAGCAGCGGCTCGCCGCGCCGGTGCAGCGCCCGGAACTCCTCGCTCATCGTCCCAGCACCCCCGCCACGACTCCTTCGGCCAGCGCCATCGCGTGCCGCCGGGCGGGACACGGGCGCACCCCCGCGCCGAACGTGAGGTGGGCTCCGGCGTCCCGGTTGACCTGGCCCAGATCGATCCGCACCTCTGCCCCGGTCTCCCGGTCCATCCGCCGCGTCACCTTGAGCGGCGGGTCGAGCCTGAGCGTACGCTCCAGCAGCCGCGCCACGGCATCACCGGGTCCGGCCTGACGCAACGCGTTCCGTACCAGCCCTTCGGTCGCGTCGTGCGCCTGCAGCAGCAACGTGATCAGCGCCACCGACGATCGGACGAGGCCGGCGTCGGCGGCGAGGGTGAGCAGGTCGCGGACGGCCGCGTCGGCCTCCGGGGTCTCCTCGCCGGACAGATAGCCGGGGGCGGCGGCGCGCACGGCTTCCACCAGCCGGCCGGTGTCCCGGACGCCGAGGGCGTGGCCGAGCACTGTCACGGGGACGCCCTCCCAGCGGCCGTCCCGCTCCAGCGTCAGCTTCCTGGCGGCGTCCCGGAGCGCGTCCGGGTCGAGGGCGTCGAGCGACTCCTCCAGCAGCCGCCGGCGCCGCGCGTGCACCTCCCCGGTGCTGAACCGGGAGGCGTGGGAGCGCAGCCAGGCGAGCGTGCCCTCCGGCGCGTCCTGCCTGACGGGAGGCGGGATGTAGCGGGTGTCGGCGAGCACCGCGAGGGCCTCGGCACGGTGGGTGATGACCATGCGTCCACGCTAGATCGGGAACGTTTCGGCCCGGGTCGAAGTGTCGTCAGGCGGCCAGGCGCTGCTGGGGTTCCCCGACGGTCTCGCGGGCGGGGACGGCCACCGCCGCGGGGCGCGCGCCGGCGGCCGCCATGACCACCAGGAGCGCCATGTCCGCGACCACCAGGGCGCGCTCCAGCAGCCCGTAGTAGCCCTCACCGCCGATCCAGCCGGAGGTGAACGAGGCCGGATGCGCCGCCAGGTACACGGCCAGCACCAGCCCGGCGGTCACCGCCAGCGCCCGGACCGCGCTCCACCGGGCACCCGGTGCCCGCCCGCGCGCGAGCGTCCAGCCCGCCACCGGCAGGGTGGTGAAGACCACGGCCGCCGCCCACCGGTGGATCTCCCCGGTCAGAGACTTGATCTCGCCCGGGTCGGTCGGGAAGACCGCGCTGAGCATCAGCCCGGCGGCCGCGGCCAGCAGCAGCACGCGGGTCGCCGCCGTGCGGCGAGGGTCGGACGTGGCGAGCCCGTACGCCAGGCTCAGGCACGCCGCCGCCAGCGCGAGCATCCCCAGTAACGTCGGCGCCATCCCGCCAGGCACCAGGGCGTAGTCGCTGAGCAGCGGCTGGGCGGGCAGCGTCAGCTCGGCGTAGCCGAGGGCGCCGGCGGACGCCAGCGCCGCCGTGACGGTGGCGGCGGTCGCGGCACGTGAGGTCATCGCGTCACCTCGTCATAGATCTGCTCGAACCGGGCGAGAGAGGTCTGGTGGTCGTGGGTGAGCGCGAGCTCGCGGCTGGCCAGGCCCAGCCGGTCGCGCAGGTCGCCGTCGGTCAGGACGGAGGTCAGGTGTCGGGCCAGAGCCAGCACGTCCCCGGGCGGGAACAGGTAGCCGTTGTCGCCGTTCACCAGGTGCGGCAGCGCCATCGCGTCGGCGACCACCACGGGCAGGCCGGTCGCCATCGCCTCCAGGGTGGCGATGCTCTGCAGCTCGGCCACGCTCGGCATGGCGAACACGTCGGCGGCCGCGTACGCCTGCGGCATGTTCTCGTCGGCCACGAACCCGAGGAACGACACGCGCTCCGCCACCCCGATCCGGGCGGCGAGCGTCTCCAGCGTCTCGCGCTGGTTGCCGCTCCCGACGAGCGCGAGCTGGGCGTCGGTCTCGTTGAGCACGTACGGCATCGCCCGGATGAGGTCGGAGAGCCGCTTCTCCTCGTCCAGCCGGCCGACGAACAGCACGGTCGGCCGGTCCGGCAGGCCGAACAGCTTGCGCGCCCACTCCTTCGGCTCGGCGTGCGGGTGGAAACGGGTCAGGTCGATGCCGCAGGAGACGGCCTCGACGTCGCGGTCGAAGCCCTGCTCGGCCAGGAGCGCGGCGGCCAGCGGGGTGGGCGTGGTGACGTGGTCGGCCTTGCCGAACACCCGGCCGAAGTCGCGCCAGGCCAGCCGGCTCGCGCCCGCCCGCAGCCGGGCGGGGACGTGGCCGAACTGGAAGAGGTTGTCGGGCATGAAGTGGTTGGTGGCCACGACGGGGACGCCGCGGCGGCGGGCGGCGGCCAGGGCGGCCCTGCCGACCACGAAGTGGCCCTGGGTGTGCAGCACGTCGGGGTCGACGGCGGCCATCAGCCGGTCCAGCCGCGCGGGGACCGCGACCCGCATCGTCGGGTGGACGAGCAGCGGCGCCGAGCGCTGCCGGTGCACGATCACGCCGTCGATCACGTCGGCGCCGGCCGGGCCGAGGTCCGACTGGCACACCACGTGCACCTCGTTGCCGCGCGCGGCCAGGCCGGTGGCCAGCCGGTGGGCGAAGTAGGCCGTGCCGTTCACGTCCGGCGGGTACGTGTCGGTCGAGATCATGATCCGCCGGGGGCGTTCGGGTGCGGGGGAGAGGCCGGCGTCCCGGTGGGTCCGGTGCAGGGGCATCGCCATGGTGGGTGACTCCTCAGGGTTTCTTCTAGGTGGGGGTTCCGGCCCGGGGAGGCCGGCTTTCCAGCGGGGTCGTACGGGCGAGGGCGACGGTTCCGGCGGCGGCCAGCGCCGCGGCCGCCACGGGCGCGAGGCCGGTGGGGAGCGGCTCGCCGAGCAGCAGCGCGCCGAACGCCACCGCGGTGAGCGGGTCGGCGATCTGCAGGGCGGCGAAGGAGACGCCGAAGTGGCCGACGGAGTAGGCGCGCTGCAGCATCACCAGGGCCAGCAGCGCCGGGACCGGCAGGGCCAGCAGGTAGGCCCAGTTCCAGCCGCCGTCCACCAGCACCCGCACGAGCGTGGCCGTGGCGCCGTACAGCACCCCGGACGCGGTGGCCAGCAGCGCGGCCCGCCACGCGGGGGCGGCCGCCCGCGCGCCCGCCCACAGCAGCACCGCCGCCGCGCCGGAGACGCCGAGCAGGGTGAACAGCTCCCGCGGCTCCAACCGCACCGGCACGTCCGACTCGGGCACCAGCAGGACGAGGCCGACCAGCCCCGCCGCGACCACGGCCGCCGCGCCCAGCTCGGACGTGGACGGCCTGCGGCCGTGCAGGGTCGCCGCGATCGGCAAGGCGAACAACAGGCTGGCCACCCCCATCGGCTGGACCACGGTGAGGGGACCGAGGCCGAGCGCCACGATGTGCAGCCCGCCGCCGGCCAGGATGGCGGCCCCGCCCAGCAGCCAGCGTGGCCGCCGCAGCAGGGTCAGCATCCCGGGCTTGTCGGTGCCCACCGCCTCGAACTGCTGCAAAGCCGCTCCGAGTGCGAAGAACAGTGAGCCGATCAGGGCGATCACCGCGGCCGGCACCGTCATGCCCCACTCCTTTCAGCTGGATGGTCACCCGGCAGGGTCAAACCGACGTGTCCGAGGGAAGTCGCACGGGGGAAGCGTTGGTGGCGCGCCGCTTCCGCAGCCAGCGGACGGTCTCCACCACGGCCGTGACGGACACGGCGATGCCCAGCCCGAGCAGCAGCCCCTTGATCGGGTCGCGCTCGAACGCCATCCCGCCGAAGAACCCGATCAGCCCCGAGTACAGGCCCCACGAAGCCGCCGCGATCGCGTCGAAGATCGTGAACAGGCGAAGCGGATAGCGGACGGCGCCCATGGTGAGCGTGGTCGCGGTCCGCCCGCCGGGGATGTAACGGGCCACGACCAGCACCAGGCCGCCGCGCTCGGCGAGGGCGTCGCGCGCCCACACCATCGCCTTGCGCTTACGCAGCCGTCCCCCGCCCTTGAGACCGAGCAGGTAGGAGATGTGGTCGCCGGCGAACGCGCCGAGCGCCGCCACCAGGATCACCAGCGCGAGGTTCGGCTCGCCCGTGGCCGCGAACACCCCGGCGGTGATCACGGAGGTCTCCGCGGGCACGATCGGGAAGAACCCGTCGAGCAGGGAGAGCGTGAACAGCGCGAGGTAGAGCCAGGGCGAGGACATCACCTGCTGGAGGAACTCCAGGACGGCGTGCGACATCAGCGTGAACTCCGATCGATTGGCGCGCACTCTCACCCTGGCGGCGAGAGGTGCCGGCGGACATCGGGGATCTCCCGGGGACGAACGCGGGCTCTTCCCCTACCGGGGTCAGGGCCCGTACGCTCCGAACCTAGGAATCCCGCAGGCCACCGCGCATCGGACGATCGGTACGCGGTACCCCCGACTTTCGTCAGGGGCGGCGCTACGACCTCCGGTTGACACCCTTCGATCAAAGCGGCCGGACGGACCCGGCACATCAGTGCGGGCATCCGAGTTGATGGTGGTGCTAGCCCCACCGCCGGCGGGGGAGCGCGAGCCACCCGACTTTCGTCAGGGGCCGGCGCAGACCTTCGGGGGGAGCGGGTCCCGCCTGGTCGCGGATACCGTCGTGGGCGTGAACGGACTACGCCGCGACGACCGTCGCCAGGTGCTCAGAGACGTGGTCCTGTGGGTGCTGCTGGCGATCGTGATCAGCGCCATGGGGCCCGATCCGCTGAGAGACCTCGGCGCGTTCTGCGCGATCACGGTGCCGCGCCTGGCTCTAGGAGCGCTCGCCGTCCTCGTCGGCAGGCCGTGGCCGCTGGCGGCGGTGGTGCTGCTGCTGCCGCTCGGGCCGTGGGACTTCGCCGACAGCCTGGCCACCTCCGACATCACCTGGCTCATCCCCGGCGCCATCCAGGTCAAGATCTTCCCGTTCGCGCCGGTCTCGCCGTTCTCCATCTGGTACGCCTACCTCGCCGGACGCCGCCTGCCCCGGGCCCTGCCGTGGTCCATCCGGATACCGGGCGCCGGGCTGGTCGCCGTCCTGATCACCGCGATCGGCGTCGTCCTCGTCGTCGCCGGTGGCGGCGCGGCCGGTCTGTGGATCACCATGGTCACCGGCCTGATCGGCACCTACCTGGTCCCGTACCTCCTGGGCCTGCTCCGCAGGCGGCTCCTGCAGCAGCGGGACCAGGCGCGGCAGGCGGCCGAGGCGCAGGCACGGCTGCGCGAGCGGGCGCGCATCGCCCGCGACATGCACGACTCGCTCGGCCACGACCTGGCGCTCATCGCGGTACGCGCCGCCGGCCTCGAACTGTCCCCCACCCTCGAACCCGCCCACGCCAGGGCGGCGAGCGAACTGCGCGCTGCGGCCGCGGACGCCACCGAGCGGCTCCGCCAGATCATCGGCGTCCTCCGCGAAGACACCGACGCCGCCCCCCTCGCCCCCCTGCCCGAGGAACCCCCCACCGAAGCGGCGCGGGAAGCCAGCCCCGTCCCGGAGGGTGGGGAGGAGGTCGCGTCGCTCGCTACGGCGGACGGTGAGGCCGAGGTGCCGCCGATGGCCGGGGCGGGGGAGGACGTGGTCGCGCTGGTGGAGCGGGCCCGTGATTCCGGGATGGCGATCACGCTCCGGCTGGAGGGACCGGTTCCCGGCTTGGCGCACCGGGTGGTGCAGGAAGGGCTGACGAACGTCGCCAAGCACGCGCCGGGCGCCGCGATCGAGGTCGCGGTCACCCCGCACCTGGTCGCCGTCCGCAACGGCCCGCCCGCCCGCGCCCCCCAGGTCACCGCGACCGGCGGCTTCGGCCTGCCGGGGCTGAGGGAGCGGGTGCGCCTGGCGGGCGGCACCCTCCGGGCCGGCCCAGCGGACGGCGGCTACGAACTGGCCGCGGAACTGCCGTGAGTCCCCCGTACGGAAGCTCAGACGTACGGAGCTGCTCTCCCCCGTACGGGGGAGGGGGATCCCCTGCCCGCGTGAGGCCCGCGAGCGGCCGGAAGAGCAGCCTGGGAGGCATGAACGAGACACCGAGAGCCGGCGTGGGCCGGATCACCGCGGCGATCGTGGCCATCGCCGCCATGCTTCCCTACCTCACGCTCAAGGTCCTCTGGCTGACGGGCAGCCCGGTCGGCGTCACCGACCCGGCGCTCATGGACGACTCGACGATGTACGGCATGAACGTGCTGACGTTCGGCATGGACGCCGTCGCGCTGGTCCTGGCGCTCGGGTTCACCATGCGGTGGGGGATGCGGCTGCCCGCCTGGCTGGTGCTGCTGCCGCTGTGGGTCGGCACCGGCCTGCTCGGCGTGATCGTGGTCACGACGCCGCTGGGGCTGCTGCTCGAAGGGGCGGCTCTGTTCGACGTCGGCGGCCCGATCGAGCCCTGGGTCTACGTCATGGTCTACGGCGGGTTCATCGGGCAGGGCGTCGGACTCATGGCCGCTTTCGTGCTCTACGCCCGGGACCGCTGGCCCGCCGTCTTCACCACCACCGCCGAGGCCCCGTACCAGTCGCTGACGAGACCGTTCCAGCGGGTGGTGGCGTGGGGCTCGCTGCTGGTGGCGGCCGTCATCGGGGGTGTCCGCTTCTCGTGGGCGTTCGGCGGCGACGCGGGGCTGCCGCCGGAGGCCGCCGCGGCGATGACCTCGGCGGGCGCGCTCCAGCAGGGGATCAAGGGTTTGCTGGCCCTGGCGGCGGGCGTGGCGCTGGTGGCCCTGGTCAGGGCGAACGTCCGCCGGCCGTTCTGGCAGCCGCTGGTCGTGGCCTGGCTGGGGTCCGGGTCGCTGTTCGGCTGGGGCCTCTACGCGATGATCATCACGGCCACGGCGGCGCCGCTCAGCGGCGGAGCCACCGGGCTGACCGACCTGCTGGAGCTGTTCGGCATGCTGACCGGGATGGCCATGGGGATGTGTGGAGCGTTCCTGCTGGCCGAACGGTCAGCCGTGCGCCACGTGCAGCCGGCGCAGCAGCCGCTTGAAGCCGAAGACGGAGACGGTGATCGCCAGCCCGCTTATCACGGCCACCGCTGACGTGCGCAGCACGATGTACCCGCTGAGCGAGCCCGAGAGCGACTCGTAGATCGCCAGCGCGATGCTCAGGCCCGAGTTCATCAGCAGGACGAACGCCCACAGCAGCGTGATCCTGGCGAAGAACCTGCGGACCCGCTCGTGCTTGAGCACCGCGTTCGGCAGGTGGATGTAGTCGAGGGTGAGCTTCTCCACGAGCGGCCTGTTCAGCCGCACGGACGCGAGGAAGGCGATGCCGATGCAGATGGTGCCGAGCTCGGGCTGGATGAAGTACCACATCCACGTGCCGGTCCACAGCCCGATCACCGTGCGCAGCGTGATCGCCGCGGCGGCCAGATACATCGTGGCCGGCACCCGGATCCCCCTGATCAGCCGCCATGCCACGCCCACGTAGACCCACGAGCAGGTCAGGATGAGCGCCCACTGGAGGCCGAGCAGCATCATCGCGGCATAGAACACCACCAGGGGAGCGACCACAGCTTCCAGCAACTGCGGGGCGGCCTGACGGGCCAGGGCGGTCAGACGAGGCAGGGTGACGGGAGGGTGGTTCAACGCTTGCTCCGCAGATTGGGCCGACGGGCTGGGACTACCCCGGCTTCGGGCCGGCAGGCTTGCCGGACGGACCGCTCGATGTCACCCAGCGGCCACCCTGGCATACTCCGACCTTCGCATCCGGGGGTTGCCGGGCGCTTTCCGGTGGCTTACCGTACCCGACCCCCTAAGGGGCGACTGCCTCTTTTGACACGTTGAGAATGGCCGCCCGGCGGCGATCAGCTCAGCGACGAGGCCGCGAGCGACGCACCGAAAGCGACGAACACCGCACCGACACCCGAGGTCAGGCCCGCACTGAGCCGCCGCCGGGACCGGAACTGGGCGGCCAGGAAAGAGCCGCAGAAAATCAGCGCTGTGAGATAGAGCGCGCTGAACACCTGGATGATCGAGCCCAGGATGAGGAACGAGAGCGCGGGCGTGGCGTAACCCGGGTCGACGAACTGGACGAAGAACGACACGAAGAACAGGATCGCCTTGGGGTTGAGCAGGCTGATCGCCAGCGCCTTGCCGAACGGGCGCGGGGCACGCGACACCCGCTCGGGGCCGCTCGTCACGGCCGCGGCGACGTCCTTGTTGCGCCACGCGCGCCAGGCTCCCCGGATCATCTGGAGCCCCAACCAGGCCAGATAGACCGCGCCCGCGTACTTCACGATGGTGAACACCAACGGCGTGGAGCGCAGCAGCGAGGCGGCGCCCGCGGCGGACAGCAGCATCAGCACGGTGTCGCCGACGAACACCCCGCCCGCCGCCCGGTATCCCTGCCGCACGCCGTGCTGCGCGGCCTGGGCGAGCACGAACAGCGAGTTGGGCCCCGGCAACAGGATGATCAGAAAAGCGCCGATGACGTACGTCCAGATATCTGTGATGCCGAAGAACATCCTGCCTCGCTCCAGGCCTGACACGGGGGTGACAATGCAGATTACCCCTACCGGGGAGGCGTAGATTGGGCCTTCCCCCGCACAGGGCGCCTCTTCACTCTCAGTTCAGGCGCGCGTCAACACCCGAGCCCGCGCGCTCTAGGAGGACGAGGTGCACCGCCGTTTGGTCATCCTGCTCGCCGCCCTGTCCCTGGTCTGCCTGACCGGCGCGACCGGGGCGGGGGCATCAGCCGAGCCACCCCCCAACAAGCAGTACCGCGTCCAGGGCCCGTCGAACGCGCAGGAACGCAGCGCGGTCGCGGCCACCGGCGCGGCCATCGACGAGGTGACGAAGGAGTCGGTCCTCATCACCGCCACGGAAGCCGAGGTCACCGCCATCAGGAACCTCGGTTACCGGGTCGCGGAGGTCCCGCGCCCAAAATCATCGTCCGATGCCGCGACCGCTGACTTCCCGCCATCGGACTCCGCCTACCACAACTACGCCGAGATGATCGCGTACATCGACGACCTGGTCGCCGACCATCCGGGCATCGCGAGCAAGTTCTCGTACGGGACCTCGTACGAAGGCAGGCAGCTCGTCGGCGTCAAGATCAGCGACAACGTCGCGACGGACGAGGCGGAGACGGAGGTGCTGTTCACCGCCCACCAGCACGCCCGCGAGCACCTCACCGTCGAGATGGCGCTCTACATCATGGACCTGCTCACCGACGGGTACGGCAGCGACTCCAGGGTCACCTCCCTGGTGAACTCCCGCGAGATCTGGATCATGCCGGACCTCAACCCGGACGGCGGCGAGTACGACATCGCCACGGGCAGCTACCGGTCCTGGCGCAAGAACAGGCAGCCGAACAGCGGCACCTCCGCCGTCGGCACCGACCTCAACCGCAACTGGGGCTACCAGTGGGGCTGCTGCGGCGGCTCCTCCGGCTCGCCGTCCAGCGACACCTACCGGGGCCCGTCGGCCGAGTCGGCGCCCGAGGTCCGCGCCGTCGCGAACTGGGTACGCGGCCGCGTCGTCGGCGGTGTGCAGCAGATCAAGGCGCACATCGACTGGCACACCTACAGCGAGCTGATCCTGTGGCCCTACGGCTACACCTTCAACGACACCGCGCCGGGCCTGACGCTGGACGACAGGAACGCGCACGCCACCCTCGGGCAGAGCATGGCCTCGACGAACAACTACACCCCCGAGCAGGCCAGCGACCTCTACATCACCGACGGCACCATCAACGACTGGCTGTGGGGCGTTTACAAGATCTTCAGCTACACGTTCGAGATGTACCCGACCGGCTCGAACCCCGGCTTCTACCCTCCGGACGAGCAGATCGTGCCGCAGACCACCCGCAACAGGGAGGCCACGCTGCGGTTCCTGGAGTACTCCGACTGCGTCTACCGGATCATCGGCAAGGAGTCCCAGTACTGCGGCACCGGCACTCCGCCGACGACCGTCTACTCGGACACCTTCGAGACCGCCACCGGCTGGACGGTCAACCCGAACGGCACCGACACGGCCACCCTCGGCCAGTGGGAGCGCGGTGACCCCGCCGACACCTCCTCCTCGGGCCCCAAGCAGCTCGGCACCACGGTCAGCGGCAGCAACGACCTGGTGACCGGCCGCCTGGCCGGCAGCTCGGCGGGCGCGTACGACATCGACGGCGGCGTCACCTCGATCCAGTCGCCGCCGATCACGCTGCCCGCCGGCGGGACCACCAGCCTGTCGCTGTCCTGGTACCTGGCGCACGGGTCGAACGCGACCAGCGCCGACTACTTCCGGGTCAGGGTCGTGGGCAACACCACGGCGACCGTCTTCCAGCAGGCGGGCGCCGCGTCCGACCGGGACGCCGCGTGGAGCGTGGCCACCGCGGACATCAGCTCGTTCGCCGGGCAGACGGTGCGCATCCTCATCGACGCCGCCGACCTGTCCACCGCCTCGCTCGTCGAGGCGGCGGTCGACGACGTCCGGATCACGCGGCAGAACTGAACCGTCCGTGCCCCCGCCACCCGGCGTGGCGGGGCATCGGAGGCGGTGACGCATTGGGTCTTGTAAGCCCGGGGTGTCAAGGCTACGATCACGTCAACTCTTAGGAAACTTTCCTAACAGATCGGACCTCTTGACGGCTCGCGTCTGCCTCCGCGGGCCGTGCCGTGCGGCTTGCGCTCTCACCCCCCGGCGCAAGCCGCGCGGTACGCCACCGACAAGGACGACAATGTGAAAGCACGCGTGATCCTGGTCGTGCTCGCGACCCTCGCACTCGGACTCACCGCATCCCCCGCCCAAGCCGCCTCGGCGACCGCCGCCTTCACCAAGATGTCCGACTGGGGCACCGGTTTCGAAGGCAAAATCACCGTCACCAACGGCACTTCCAGCCCGATGAACGGCTGGAACGTCCAGTTCGACCTCCCGTCAGGCTTCTCGATCGCGTCCGCCTGGGACGCCACGCAGTCCAGGAACGGGCAGCACTACACCTTCACCAACCCCTCCTGGGCGCCCGCGCTCGCCCCCGGCGCGAGCGCGAGCTTCGGCTTCACCGGCAGCCCCGGCAACTTCCCCGGCATCACCGGCTGCACGCTCAACGGCGCGTCCTGCGACGGCGGCACCGTCCCGGGCGTCCCCGGCAGGCCCGGCGGTCTCACCGCGACGGGCGGCGCCGGCGCCATCACCCTGACCTGGACCCCCGCGAGCGGCGCCGTCGACGGCTACCGCGTCTACGAAGGCTCCGCTGTCAAGGCCGCTGTCAGCTCGGCCACCGCGACCATCACCGGCCTCGGCGCCTGCGAGACCCGCACCTACACCGTCCGGGCGCACAACGGCGCGGGCGAGTCGGCGCCCAGCGACCCCGCCACCGCCACCACCGCCGGCTGCGACCCCGGCGAGCCGAGGGAGGGGCTGCCCAAGCACTTCCTCACCGGCTACTGGCACAACTTCGTCAACCCCGCCACCGAACTGCGCCTGTCGGCCGTGCCCGACGAGTACGACCTGATCGCCATCGCGTTCGGCGAGGCCACCGCCACCCCCGGCGAGGTCGTCTTCGGCGTCGACCCGGGCCTGGCGAGCGCGCTCGGCGGCTACACCGACGCCCAGTTCAGGGCCGACGTCCGGGCGCTCAAGCAGCGCGGCAAGAAGGTCATCCTCTCCGTCGGCGGCGAGGCCGGGCGGGTGCAGGTCGCCAGCGCGGCCGCCGCGACCAGGTTCGCCGACTCCGTGTACGGGATCATGACGTCGTACGGGTTCGACGGCGTGGACATCGACCTGGAGAACGGGCTCAACGCCACCTACATGGCCCAGGCGCTCCGGGCGCTGCACGCCAAGGCCGGCTCCGGCCTGATCATCACGATGGCGCCGCAGACCATCGACATGCAGTCGACCGGGATGGAGTACTTCAAGCTCGCCCTGTCGATCAAGGACATCCTCACGGTCGTCCACATGCAGTACTACAACTCGGGCTCCATGCTCGGCTGCGACCAGGCGTGGGCGTACTCCCAGGGCTCGGTCGACTTCCTGACCGCGCTCGCCTGCATCCAGCTGGAGAACGGGCTGCGCCCCGACCAGGTGGCGCTGGGCCTGCCCGCCGGGCCGGGCGCCGCGGGCGGCGGCGTGGTCGCGCCCGCCGTCGTCAACCAGGCGCTCGACTGCCTGGCCACCCGCACCCGCTGCGGATCGTTCGTACCCCCGCGCGCCTACCCCGGGATCAGGGGCGCGATGACCTGGTCCATCAACTGGGACGCCACCCACAACTGGAACTTCTCGAAGACCGTCAAGCCGCACCTCCGAGGAATGTCATGAAATTTCGACGTATGTTCCTTGCGTTACTCGCCTCCCTCGCCATGACCCTCTCCGGCCTCGCCACCGTCGCCGCCCCCGCCGCGTACGGCGCGACGACCGCCGCCTACGCGGCCTGGACGGCCTGGACCCCCTACACCGCCGGCACCCGCGTCACCCACAACGGCGTCGACTACGAGTGCCTCCAGAGCCACACCTCCCAGCCGGGCTGGGAGCCCAACGTCGTGCCCGCCCTGTGGAAGCAGGTCGGCGGCGGCAGCGGCGGGGACACCCAGGCGCCGTCCGTGCCGGGCAACCTGCGCTCGACCGGCGTCACCTCCGGCAGCGTCTCGCTCGCCTGGAACGCCTCCACCGACAACGTCGGCGTCACCGGCTACGACGTCTACCGGGGCGGCAGCCTGGTGACGACCGTCGGCGGCACCTCGTACACCGACACCGGCCGCGCGGCCAACACCGGCTACACCTACACCGTCAGGGCCCGCGACGCCGCCGGCAACCAGTCCGGCCACAGCAACTCCGTCACCGCACGCACCTCCTCGGGCGGCGACGACCCCGGACCGAACCCGAGCCGGATGCCCGGCGCCCCCTACCTCTGGATGGGCTGGGGCAACCCGCCCAACCCCGGCACCGTCATGGACGCGACCGGCGTCAAGTCCTTCACCATGGCGTTCATCCTGTCCAGCGGCGGCTGCAACCCGGCCTGGGACGGCCAGCGCCCCCTCACCGGCGGCGCCGACCAGCAGGCGATCAACACGATCAAGTCGAAGGGCGGCAGCGTCCAGATCTCCTTCGGCGGCTGGCAGGGCAACAAGCTCGGCCCGAACTGCGCCACCCCGCAGGCCTTCGCCGGCGCCGTGCAGCAGGTCATCAACGCGGTCGGCCCGGCCGTGGTCGACTTCGACATCGAGAACTACGACGAGTTCGAGAACTACACCGTGCAGGACCGCATCCTGAACGGCCTCAAGATCGTCAAGCAGAACAACCCGAACGTCAAGGTCGTCGTCACCTTCGGCACCAGCAGGACCGGCCCGAACGCCCACGGCGTCCGCCTGATCAACCAGGCCAGAGCGCTGAACGTGCCGATCGACAACTTCACGATCATGCCGTTCGACTTCGGCAGCTCCAACATCTACCAGGACACCGTCAACGCCTCGGAGGGCCTGAAGAACGCGCTCAAGAACGCCTACGGCTACACCGACGCGCAGGCGTACGCCCGCATGGGCATCTCCGGCATGAACGGCCTGTCCGACCAGCAGGAGCTGACCACCCCGCAGACGTGGACGCAGATCCGCGACTGGGCCAGGTCCAAGGGCCTGAACCGGCTCGCGTACTGGGGCGTCAACCGTGACCGCCCCTGCCCCGGCGGCGGCGTCGTCTCCAACTGCAGCGGCATCTCCCAGGCCGAGTGGGAGTTCACCCGCATCACCGCGGGCTTCTGACAAGACCCGAGCCCGAGGCGGCGCCCCCGCCCCGGGCTCACGGCAAGCGCACGAGCTGGGTGGGCTTGAGCGGCACCCCCGCCCCCGGCGGACGGTAGACCGGCAGCGCCTCCCCGTACTCGTACATCCAGGCGTGGTCCACCACCGTCCGCATCCCGGGCTCACCCGGCTCCGGCTCCTCCCGGGCCGGCTCCACCTGCCCGTCCGACAGCTTCGCCACCATGTCGGCGACCAGTCTGGAGTCCGGAGTGGCCAGATCGCACCGTTCGTCCGGCCCGATCAGCAGGTCCACCTGCGGCGGCAGCGGGTAGATCCACCGCGGCAGCGCCAGCACCCGCGGCGGCGGCGCCATCGGCAGCCCGCCGCGCACCGCGTCCAGCAGCACCGTCCGCGACGTCCGCCGGTCGAACATCCCGTCGGCCAGCGCCCAGCTCAACGCCCCCAGGTCCGCCCGGTCCTCGCCGCACGCGTGCAGCACCAGGTACGGCACGAGCGGCACGCCCGCCCCGCCCGACGCCTGCGCCCACCCCCGGCGGCAGCCGGTGAGCACGAGCAGCGCCAGCATCGCCCGGTAGGCGGTGTCCGCGTGCGGCGTGTCGAGCCAGCCGGGCACCACGATGCACCGCCCGCCCGTCTTCTCGGCCGTGACGCCCAGCTCCCTGGCCAGCTTCAGCGCCCGCGAGGCCGCCACCCCGGTGTGCGCCTCCTGCCAGCCGGGCGTGTACGGAGAGGTCTTGTCGTCGTAGCCGTCCGGCCAGCTGCCCGGCAGACCCGGCCGGGCCAGCCCGTACACCGCCAGCAGCAGGTCGAACACGGTCGTCACCAGACCCTCGCCGTCGCGCACCGCCGGCACCCCGCGGCGCAGCACGCCCGGCCCCACGTCGAACCGCGGCAGCAGCACCTCCGTCGCCGCCGCCCCGTCGCCCCCGTACAGGCTGAGCCGCCCGGCGTCGCGGCCGAGCAGCCCGCCGGGCACCAGCCCGTCCTCCAGCTCGCGCAGCCGCACCAGGGCCGGCAGGTCGGTGCGCGCCATCGCGTGCGCGGCGAACGCCGGCCGGTCCAGGAAGAACTCCTTGAGCAGCACGTGCCCGACCGCCATGGCCAGCGCCCCGTCCGTGCCGGGCCGCACCACGAGCGTCTCGTCCGACAGCCGCGTCGGGTGCGGGCCGATGGCCACCACCTTCTGCCCCTTGTACCGGCCGGCGATCACCCACGGCGACCCGGGCGCGCGCACGTTCCTGTTGTTCTCACCCCAGAGCAGTACGTACGCGGCATTCGCCCAGTCCTCCGCCCGCGGCCCTTCGAAACGCGGGCCGAGCAGCTGCTCGGGCGCGCTCGACTGCTCGGTGAGCACCGCGCCGCCCATCCCGCGTACGAGCCCGGCCAGCGGCGAGGTCGCCAGCGCCGCCACCTGGTCGGCGCCGTGCTCGGACGCGGTGTGCACGATGGCCGCCGCGGCCAGCTCGGCGGCCGTCGCGTCGTCCAGGGGGACCCGGCGGCCACCCCGCGCCTGCCGGTAAACCTCAGAGTTCGCTGTGAGTTTCGCCCAGGCGGCGACCGGGTCATGCAGCCCTTCGCGCACCTCGAAATAGAGCCTGACCAGTGTCTGGTTGACTTCGGATCCCCCCATGCGAAAAGTTCAGCACAGACGGTCATGTTCTGACGCGTTACGACCCCGCATGTCGGAGATCCGGAAACAAAGCCGTGTGGCAGCGCGGAGGGGCGTAGGGCAGTCTAGGTCCCGCCATGGAAACTGCACTCCCTATCGCGATCATCCTCGTCACCGGCCTCGCGCTCGCCCTCGTCGCCCAGTGGCGCGACTGGCGACCGCCGCTCTGGGCCGCCCTGGCCGTCGGTGTGGTGGTCCGCGTCGTGCTGATGTTCTTCGCGGCGGGCGACGCCCACCAGCCGGTCGACTTCGTCAACAGCTTCAAACCGGCGGGCGAGGCCGTGCTCAACGGCCAGGACCCGGTCCTGGCCAGCAAGGGCGGCTGGCACTTCCTGCCGACGATCCCGTACGTGTACGGCATCCTGCTGTGGCTCGGCATCCCGTGGGAGTGGTCCGGCCGGATCGTCACCGTGGTGGCCGACATCGTGCTCATCCCGCTGGTGGCCAAGCTCGCCGGCGGGCCGAAGGCCTCGCTGCGCGCCTTCCAGTACGCGCTCAACCCGCTCGCGCTGATGGTCGCCTGCCTCCATGGCCAGGTAGAGCCGGTGGCGCTGGTGTTCGGGGTGGCCGCGTTCGTGGTCGCCCGCGGCCCCGGCGCCCCCACCCCCCGGATGGACGCCATCGCCGTGACCAGGCGGGCGCTGGCCGACCACGGCTGGTCCGGTCTCCCCGGATGGGCGCTGCGCACGCTCGGGCAGGCGCTGAGGCCGGGCCCCGGCGACCGGGCGGGCCTCAAACGGGGCGCCTACGCCGGTCTGCTCATGGGCCTGGCGCTGTGCGCCAAGAGCTGGCCGATCTGGCTGGTCCCCGGCATGGTGCTGTTGCTGCCGCAGCTCCGGTCCCGGATCGTGGCGCTGTTCTGCACGGGGGCGGTGCCGCTCTTCTTCCTGGTGACGCTGCCCGTCTTCGCCGGCACCTCGATCAGCCAGATCCCCCAGGTCATCGACACCATCCGGGCCATCCGCCCGATCGTCGGCGAGTGGGGCTGGACCCCCCACTTCACCGGCGGCGACTGGGCGTTGCGCGCGGACCTGGCGACCTTCGGCACCTACCTGATCTACGCGTGCGTCGTGGCCGCGATCATCATCTGGTGGCGGGCCGACCCGATCGACATGACGCTGGCCATCCTGCTGATCTTCATGGTGGTCACGCCCAGGCTGGGCGCGCAGTACCTGCTCTGGTTCATGCCGTTCCTGGTCGCCCGGCCCACCCGGTTCGCCTGGCCGGCGATCATCGGGGTGTCGCTCTGGGCGGGCTACGGCTACCTCTACATGACCCAGTACGAGGACACCGCCTGGTGGCTCCTGCACCAGGACTGGTCGCGGGCGTCGATCGTGCTGCTGCCGGTCCTGCTGGCCGCGATGCCGTGGGGCCGGCGCAACCCGCCCGAGCACGAGACGGCCGGGCCCGCCGCTCCGACGGGCCCGGCGCGCCTCACCTCACAGGTCTAGCCGGTCGTACACCGTGAGCCACTGGTCCGGGTGCACGTGGCCGACGACGGCGTCGCGGGCCACCCCGGCGGCGGCGAGGGCGGCGTCCACCCCGTCGTAGCGGGTCCTGAGCGAGGCGCGCAACGAACCGCCCACCCCGCTGAACCCCAGCTCCACCAGCCGCTGCCAGTCCCGCCCCGAGCCGACCAGCGGCGCCGGCCTGCGCTCGATCCGCAGGATCGCCGAGTCGACCGAAGGGATCGGCCGGAAGCTCTCCCGGCCGATCCGGTCGCCCATCCGCCAGGAGAACCACGGCCACGACTCCACCGTGACCAGGCTCCACCGGCCGTAGCCGCCCGCCCGCTTGCGGGCGTACTCCAGCTGGGTGACCATCGTCGCCGAGGTCAGCGACCGGGCCCGCAGGCACCAGCCGACGATCCGCGACGTGGCCGAGTACGGGATGTTGCCCACCACCGCGAACGGCTCGCCCGGCGGGCGGGCCGCGGTGAAGTCGCCGCGCACCACCTCGACGCGCGGATCGTCGCGGGTGCGCGACCTGAGCCGGCCCGCCAGCCGCGGGTCGATCTCGTAGGCGACCACCCGCGCCCCCGCCGCGGCCAGTGCCAGGGTCAGCGCGCCTTCGCCCGCCCCCGGCTCCAGCACCAGCCCCTCGGGAGCGGCGGCCTTGACCACCAGCTCCAGGGCATGCCTGTCGGCCAGGAAGTTCTGGGAGAGCACGCGTCTCGCCCTGTCTCTGGGCGTGCGGCCGCCCGAGCTCCTGGCCTTCTTCTGCGTGTGTGAATGATTTCCGTGCGCGTAATCCTGCGCCACAGCTGCCCTTCCGGGTCCTCGAGTCGATGAATGGCTCGAAGGGCCCCGGGCGCGCCGCGGAACGCGCTCGACCGGTCGCGTCCGCTAGCGGGCCAGAGGCCGGCTGCGGCGAATGCGAACCGCGTAGAAGCAACCTGCGTAGAAGCAACACATGCGGCCGACCGTACGCAGGAGCGCTCGCCGACGGCAACCGAATAAGCCCGCGCGCCGCGTCCGATTCGTACAAGCGTCAGGCGGAACGGGGCGACTAGCGTGAACCGCATGGACGTTCTCCACCGTGCACACGGCTACCTGCTGACCCATGCCAGGCTCCTGGACCGGCTCCGCTTCGAGGCCCTGTTCGCGGGCGGCCCAAAGGATCGCGTCCTCGACACCCTGCGCTGCTACCAGAACCCCGACGGCGGCTTCGGCCACGCGCTCGAACCCGACCTGCGCGGCGCCGCCAGCCAGCCGGAGCCGGTCGAGGTCGCGTTCTGGATCCTCGACGAGCTGGACGCCTTCGCCGACCCGATGGTCCGCTCCGCCTGCGACTACCTGGTGACCGTCACCACCCCCGACGGCGGCGTGCCCTTCTGCCTCCCGACCGTCCGCGAGGCGCCGCGCGCGCCCTGGTGGGAGACCCCCGACGACCCGCCCGGCAACCTGATCCCCACCGCCTCGATCGCCGGCCTCCTGCACAAGCACGGCATCGACCACCCGTGGCGCGGACCGGCCACCGACTTCTGCTGGAGGAGCATCTCCGCCGTCGACAAGACCACCCCGTACGAGGCCCGCGCCATCGTCACCTTCCTCGACCTGGTGGACGACGAGGAGCGGGCACGGTCGGAGTTCCAGCGGCTCAAGGACGCCATCCTGGCCACGGTCACCTTCGACCCCGAAGCTCCCGGCGACGCCCACTTCCCCCTCGACTTCGCCCCCAGCCCTCTGCGGTTCCCCCTGTTCACGGAGGACGTGCTGGCCCGCCACCTGGACGCCCTGCTGGCGGCCCAGTCGGAGGAAGGCGGCTGGAACGGCAACTGGCCCATGTGGACCCCCGTGGTGGAGCACGAGTGGGGCGGCTACCTCACCATGGGACGCCTCAGGACTCTCCATGCCTACGACCGCCTCCCCACGTAGGGACAACCCCGCCCACGCGGGAATGTCGGTGAGCGGGCGTAGCGTGGAGGCATGTACGCCGAGTGGCCGCCGGAGCCCGCGCTCGCCGGGCGGATCGCCTGCCTGTGGCGGCAGGTGAGCGAGGACGACCGCACCCAGCTCGTCGTGCCCGACGCCTGCGTCGACCTCATCTGGGGCCCTTCCGGCCCGTTCGTGGCAGGCCCCGACACGGGCCCCGTGCCCACGTCGATGCGTGTGGGCGACATCTTCACCGGCATCCGCTTCAAGCCCGGCGCGACGGGAGAGGTGTTCGGCGTCCCGCTGTCCGAGCTGCGCGACCAGCGCGTGCCGCTCGACGCGCTCGGCGCCCTCCCGCCCCTGGACGACGCCCCCGACCCCATGCCCGTCCTGCGCGCCGCGATCGCCGACCGCCTGCGCCGCACCCCGCCCCCCGATCCGGCCGCCCCCGCCGCCGCGGCCGCCCTCCGCCGGGGCGGCAGCGTCCGCGAGGTCGCGTGGGAGCTGGGGCTGAGTGAGCGCCAGCTCCACCGCAGAAGCGTCGCCAGCTTCGGGTACGCGCCCAAGACCCTGCAGCGCATCGTCCGCTTCCAGCACGCCCTGCGTCTGGCCAGGTCCGGTGTCCCGCTCGCCGAGGTGGCCGCGGTCGCCGGCTACGCCGACCAGGCCCACCTGTCCCGCGACGTCAGGCGCCTGAGCGGCGTGACTTTGAGCCGGTTGGCCGCGTGACCGCCGGCGGCCTGTTGGAGATGAGCGCCCCCGCCCACGCCGCGGCCGGATCGCTGTCGATGAGCAGCGCCTTGGCCAGCAGGCTCAGCGGGATGGCGAGGATCGCGCCCAGCGGCCCGAGCACGAACGCCCAGATGATGAGCGAGAGAAACGTCATCGTCGTCGACAGCCCCACCGCGTCGCCGAGAAACTTCGGCAGGAGGAGCGACTGCGTCACCACGTTGAAGACCACGTACGCCGCGACGACCAGCAACATCTCACGCACCCCGGCGTCGAGCAGGGCCAGCGTGGCCGGCGGGACCAGCGCGATGACGAAACCGATGTTGGGGATGTAGTTCGCGATCAGCGCGAGCACCCCCCACAGGAGCGGAAGCGGCACCCCGATGAGATAGAGCGCGATCACGTCCAGGATGGCGTTGATCAGCCCGAACACGGTCGAGACGATCAGGTAGCGCCTGGTCTTGCGGGCGAACCGGCCCAGCGCCTCCACCAGCGCGACCTTCCTGCCCTCCCCGGAGTCGAGCACCCTGGCCGTGATGGGCGCGTCCAGGCACATCGCCAGCATCAGGACGACGATGAGGAACAGGGCGGAGAAGACACCGATCACCCCGCCGAGGAGACTCTGCGCGATGCCGATCACCCGCGCCGGGTCGAAGCTGTCGATCGCCCGGTCGAGCTGCTCGCCGCTGATGCCCCTGGCGATGGCGAAGGCCCGCGCGTCGGTGAGGAGCTCCTCGAACCGCCTGGTGTACGCGGGCGCCAGCTCGCCGAGCTGCACCGCAGCCATCGTCAGCACCCCGGCCATGCCCAGCAGGACGAGCAGCATGATCAGGAACGGCACCGCGACCTGCAGCCACACGGACGCGCCGCGCCGGGCCAGCCACGAGCGCACCGGCGCCACGGCGATCACCAGCACCAGCGCCAGCACGAGCGGCCCGACGACGGACGACACCTCCCGCAGGCCGAACAGCACGATCAGCGCCCCGGCGATCCCCACCAGGATGATGAGCGCCCTCGGCGCGGACTGCTGGTTCACGCACGGTACGTACCCGTGTCGTCACGGTGACACCGAGGTGAA